>CACZBM010000014.1 GCA_902779445.1 uncultured Lachnospiraceae bacterium | reverse complement strand
GCGCCTTAATAAATATATCAGATAGAGATTAGATTACCCAGAAGAACCTGGGAGAAAGGGAAAAATCCAATCATCAACTGATAATTGGATTATACGTGAATTATGGATAATAAAAGGAAAAAATGCGTCACATTTACTTACAGGAGAAAGCGTTATTACTTCTATGGCCGGACCATGTCCGAAGCATGTGAAAAAATGCTCCGTCAGAAATTGTTCATAAAGAATGACGGAGAATGGATCAATAACAGCAGGATCACGCTTGAGGGATACTTCCGCCAATGGGAACAGACACGGACAGGAACTGTCAAACAATCCACGGAACGGACGGTATTTATGAATTTTAAGCGTATTGCCCTATGCGAGACCGGAGAAGGCAAAACACTTGGGAAAACCCTGCTCAGATTCATTGATAAGACAATGATCTTAAAGGCACAGAAACAGCTGGCAGCAAAGGTTTCATCAGCTTCTGTGAATAATTCTGTTTCACTTTTGAAGAGGATCTGCGATGATGCGGTAACTGACGGTATTCTTGTACAGAATCCGTGTGTCAGGATCAAAGCACTTAAAAGGATAGAGCCTCAGGCAAGAGACACCTCACACAGAGCACTTACAAAGAAAGAGACCAGGATCTTTTTCAGGTATGCCGGGAAATCTCATTACTATGACCTGTATCAGTTTCTGATCAACAGCGGGATGCGGTGTGGTGAAGCAGCGGCACTGTATACTGATGATGTTGCAGGTGGTTTTATCAGGGTACGCCGGAGTGTCACCCGTACTTCTTCGGGGTACAGGATAGGAGATGATGCGAAAACGACTGCCGGGATCAGGGATATTCCCTGTACTGACGCTCTTAAGGCTATAATCATGCGTCAAAGACCAGCTTTAACAGAAAGCGTGGAGTATTGCGGAAGATCCGTCCCACTGTTCTGTTCACCTAAGGGTAAGCTGATAATTCCTTCCAATGTGGATACGGATATCAGAAAAATATGTAAAATTGCAGGAATAGAACCTTTTACGTCCCATGCTTTCAGGGATACTTTTGCCACACGTGCCATTGAATCCGGAATGAATCCCAAAACACTGCAGGAAATACTCGGCCACAGCAGCTACGGGATAACCATGGATCTATATGCCCATGTGATGCCGTCCACAAAGGTAAGGGAAATGAAGCGGATAAGTATAACCGACATACCGCATTGATAAGTTGGGCTTGCAATTTTCGGGTAAATGTTTGAGAATAATACAGGCTATGAAATATAATGAAGCATTAAATAAAGGGCAGGATATTCTGGTAAACAACGGAATAAAAGATGGGAAGACAGATGCATTCCTGCTTATTTCACATGTGACGAAAAAAGACAGAACTTTTTTTTATACACATGGAGACAGCGAGGAATTGAACACTGGCGATGAGGAGGAATATCTGTCACTCATCAAAAAAAGGGTATCCCATATACCGCTTCAACTGCTTACGGGAAAAGCGGATTTCATGGGACTGGAGTTCCTGGTATCCGATAAGGTGCTGATCCCCAGAATAGATACGGAATTTCTGGTGGAGGAAGCTCTTATAGATATAAATGACGGGGCTGATGTCCTGGACATGTGTACGGGAAGCGGTTGTATACTGCTTTCTATTATGAAATATAAGAATGATATCAACGGAGTCGGAGCGGATATTTCAGATCATGCGCTGGAGCTCGCAGGGAAGAATGCAGAAAACCTCGGCATCAGTAATGCGAGATTCGTACATAGTGATCTGTTTACTGAGATACAGGAAAAGTACGATTTTATCCTCTGCAACCCGCCGTATATAAGAAGCGGGGAAATAGACGGTCTGATGGAGGAAGTGAGGCTTCATGAGCCTCATGCCGCCCTTGACGGCGGGGAGGACGGCCTTTTCTTTTACAGAAAGATAGCGGAAGGCGCAAAGGAACACCTTGTATACGGAGGAGCGCTGATACTGGAGATCGGATATGACCAGGGAGAAGATGTCTCCCGGATCCTGAAAGAAGAAGGATACGGACATATCAGGGTCCTTAAAGATTATTCAGGTAATGAAAGAGTAGTGAAATGTTTGAAAAGCTGAAAGAAACCGTACTCAAGTACGAAGAGATAACAGAGAGACTTAATAATCCGGGAACAGCGGACGATTCCGGGCAGTATATGGAACTCTTAAAGGAACAGGGCCGGCTCTTACCCATTGTGGAAGCTTATAAGGCATATGAAGACAATGAGAAGGCTATCGAAGAATCGGGAGAGATGATGAAGACAGAAGATGATCCCGAATTAAAGAGCCTTGCAAAAGAAGAGTACAACGAAGCATTAAAGAAGAGACCTGAGCTTGAAAAAGAGCTTAAGCTCATGCTGATCCCCAAAGATGCGGATGATGAAAGAAACGTGATCGTGGAGATAAGAGCGGGAGCCGGAGGCGACGAGGCTGCACTGTTCGCATCGGATCTCTACCGCATGTATGTGAAATACGCAGAAAAGAACAGGTTCTCAGTCGAGACCACCGATCTTGAAGACACGGGGATCGGAGGTTTTAAATATGTGAGCTTTATGATAAACGGAAAGGGTGCCTATTCCAGATTTAAGTATGAGAGCGGAGTCCACAGGGTGCAGAGGGTTCCGGAAACCGAGTCGGGCGGAAGGATCCATACTTCTACGGTGACAGTTGCCATCATGCCTGAAAAAACCGAGGTGGAAGTGGAGATAGATCCGAAGGACTGCCGTATAGATGTGTTCAGGGCATCCGGAAATGGCGGACAGTGTGTAAATACCACAGATTCCGCGGTAAGGCTTACCCACATTCCCACAGGGATAGTGATATCCTGCCAGGATGAGAAATCCCAGATAAAGAATAAGGCAAAGGCATTTAAAGTACTCCGGGCAAAGCTATATGACTTAAATAAGGAAAAGGCCCACGAGGAAGAAGCATCACTTCGTAAGTCCCAGGTGGGAACCGGAGACAGGTCTGAAAAGATCAGAACCTATAATTTCCCCCAGTCCAGGATAACGGATCACAGGATAGGGCTTACACTCTACTCCCTTGAAAAGGTACTGGAAGGGGACTTAGACCAGGTGGTGGAACCTCTGACAGGTGCGGACATGGCGGAAAAGCTGGCTTCGCTTGAAGAAAACTCGTAGTTACTTTTTTTAGGGTTTTATTCTATAATCACTCTATATGAAAACAGATCTTTTGAAAAAATCATTAAATACTTTATTGGCAGCGGTTATGATCGGCGTTCTTGCCGGGTGTGCAGTTACACCGGAGGAAGATTCCCTGGCCCTCGGATATAAAGCCATTGAGGAAAAGGATTATACCAAGGCACTGGAATTCTTTAATACAGCAAGTGAAAATAAGCTTGATCCCCAGGATATTTACCGTGGAGAGGGTATTGCATACATGGGTATGGCTGACTACGCTGAAGCGGAGGAAGCGCTCCAGTCTTCACTTCAGAGTTCCGACGGCAGGATTGACGAGCTGGAACTGGACACAGCGTTTTATCTCGCAGTGGCGGAATTCAGGAATGGAAATCCTGAGTCCAGTAAAGACACCTGTACCGCGATCATAAATTTAAAAAGTGAAAACCCGGATGCATATTTCCTGAGAGGAAAGGCAGAGCTCGCTCTCGGAGAGAATGATGAAGCCATAAGGGATTTTAATTCTGCCATTGCCTTAAAGAAGGATGATCCGGATCTCTATATCGATATCTATGAATGTGTGGTTAACGCCGGACTCTCGGATGAGGGAGATGTTTTCCTGAAGAAAGCCATGGAGCTAACGAAGATAAATGATTTCCAGAAGGGCAAGTTATATTACTTCATGGGTGAATATGATGAAGCTAAGACAAACCTGGAATCTGCGAGGGGTGACGGATCGAACCCTGCTCTGATACTCTGGCTCGGAAAGACCTATGAGGCACTGGGAGACAAGTCCTACGCAGCTTCTCTTTATAAGACATATCTGGAAGACAATCAGGGAAATGTGGATATATATAACCAGCTTGGTATCTGCGAAATGGATACGGGGGACTACGAGGCTGCCCTTGAGGCATTTGAAACGGGATTAAGCCTTGGCGACAGCGAGATTGAGCAGTCACTTCTTTTTAACCAGATAGTGGCTTACGAGCATCTTTCTGATTTTAAGAAGGCGGCAGTGCTGATGGAAGCTTATCTGAAGAAGTACCCTGATGACGAGGCAGCACAGAGAGAGTATAAATTTTTGAGGACGAGATAAAATAAGAGCGATGTCATCCTGAGGGCTTCAGCCCGAAGGATCTATATTTAGAGATTCTTCGCTTCGCTCAGAATGACACTAGCTTAAAGACATCATCCTGAGGGCTTCAGCCCGAAAGATCTATATTTAGAGATTCTTCGCTTCGCTCAGAATGACACTAGCTTAAAGACATTGAGAAAGAGAGAATTCGCATGATCGGAAAACTAATTAAAAAGATACAGAAGACCGGAGCCCCCATATGTGTGGGACTGGATCCAAATCTTTCATTCGTGCCGGAAGGCATAAAGAAAAGGGCCTTTGATGAACTGGGAGAGACTCCCGAGGGAGCGGGAAAGGCTATATTTGAATTCAATAAAGGAATAGTGGATGCGACATATGACCTGATCCCTGCTGTAAAACCCCAGATAGCCATGTATGAGCAGTTCGGTATTCCGGGACTTAAGGCATTTAAGGATACTGTAGACTACTGCCATGAAAAGGGACTTCTGGTTATCGGAGACATCAAAAGAGGTGATATAGGAAACACTTCCGCGTCATATGCAAAGGCGCATATAGGTGAGATCGAGATCGGAAGCAGAAAGTTCAGTCCGTTCAATGAAAACTTCTGCACTGTGAATCCTTATCTCGGAAGTGACGGAGTTGAGCCTTTTATAAATGTCTGTAAAGAGAGTGACAGAGGCATCTTTGTACTGGTAAAGACCAGTAATAAGTCAAGCGGAGAACTACAGGACAGAGAAACCGACGGAAAACCGGTTTATGAAGTGATGGCGGAGTATGTTGACAAGTGGGGAAGCAGTTCCATGGAAGATGGCTACTCCAATGTGGGGGCCGTTGTGGGAGCCACATACCCTGAAATCGGAAGAGCTTTGAGAAAACTCATGCCGCACACCTATATCCTGGTGCCGGGATACGGTGCCCAGGGAGGGACTGCTGAGGATATCAGGGATTACTTCAATAAGGACGGCCTGGGAGCGATAGTCAACTCTTCGAGAGGGATAATAGCAGCCTATACGAAGGAACCTTATAAGGACAGATTTGACGGAGAGACTTACGCAGATGCCGCCAGGGAAGCGGTTGTTGATATGATAGAAGATCTCAGAGATTCTTCGCTTCGCTCAGAATGACACCAGCTTAAAGATGTCATCCTGAGGGCTTCAGCCCGAAGGATCTATATTTAGAGATTCTTCGCTTCGCTCAGAATGACACTGAGAAACTCAGAATGACACCCCGTTGTCATCCTGAGGGCTTTAGCACGAAGGATCTCAGAATGACACCAATTTCCAGAGGGAGAAGGCTTTAAAAGAAAGGACACGGATAATGGAAAGATATAAAGAAGAATTTATCGAATTCATGCTGGATTCGGAAGTGCTGAAGTTCGGAGACTTCGTTACAAAGAGCGGAAGAAACACGCCTTTCTTTGTGAACACGGGATTTTACAGGACCGGAGCACAGTTAGAAAAGCTTGGACACTATTACGCGAGGGCTATTCATGACGCTTTCGGGGATGATTTTGATGTACTCTTCGGACCGGCCTATAAAGGGATCCCCCTCTCCACTGCGACGGTGATAGCGATCAGCGGAGATTACGGTAAAGAGATAAGATATGCCAGTAACCGTAAGGAGATAAAGGACCACGGAGATAAGGGGATACTTCTCGGCGGACCCATCGGGGACGGAGATAAGGTTGTGATCATCGAAGACGTGACGACCGCAGGAACCTCCATAAGAGAGACTCTTCCCATATTACAGGCACAGGGAAATGTGGAGATCCTTGGACTCTGTGTTTCCGTTGACAGGGAAGAGAGGGGAGAGGGAGAAAAGTCGGCCCTTTCCGAGATAGAGGAAAAGTACGGATTTAAGACAGTTTCGATCGTAAAGATGTCGGAAGTCATAGAATACCTTATGAATAATGAGGTAAAGGGAAAGAAAGTGATCGACGACACCCTCAAAAAAGCCATTGACGATTACTACGAAAAATACGGCGCGAAATAGAGTACCCGGTGTCATTCTGAGCGAAGCGAAGAATCTATACAGGTCCTTCGGGCAAGCCATCAGGATGACAACAAGACAAAGGAGACAACATGGATAATAACGAACTGATCTACAGAAATATGAGATTTTCCGGAGCAGTAAGCATTACTCTCGGTATATTGATGCTTGTCATCGGTATCATCAGCGGAGTACTGCTCCTCATTTCAGGCGGTAAGCTGATGGCCGGAAAATCAAAGGTGATCTTCTGAAAATGTTCACCAGAAAATATCTTTTTACCAGTAAAAAGACATCATATAAGGGCATTGCTTCATTTATCTCGGGGCTTATTTCCCTGGTGTCTTTCTGCGCGGTTCTTTCTTTTGTATTGAAGGCAGGGGGTAAAGCTGATGCACGTCAGGGTGCAGTGGGCTTTATTTCCTGTCTTTTCAGTATCGCAGGCGTTGTAACAGGAATCCTTAGCCTCACGGAAAAAGAGACATTCAGGTTTTTCCCGTGGCTGGGAACGATAGTATCATTCTTAACTGTGATTCTCTGGGGAGGAGTAATATATGTGGGATTTGCCGGATTACCGTGGTGAGGGTTTATTTGATGAGGATCTTCTGCTCCGGCATGAGCTGGCTTTCGGCAGGATAAAAGATATACGGTCTGAAAAGGCGCTTGAAGGCGGAGAAGAGGAGTATTTCAGGCTTGGTGCAGAATTCTTCCTGTCACCTTCGTATGAAGATGCTCTTCCGGAAAAGTATGAGGAGAGCTTCAGAAACCCTTCCTATGCAGTGAAAAAACTGGGGGACGGATACGGGCAACTCCTTTCATTCCTTTCTTATGAATCCTTAAATATCATTCCTTTCAGGGCAGAAAAGAAGCTTTTTGACGAGGTCATCCTTCTGGAAACTTTTATTGAGCTGTACTGCCTCTATCTTTCAGCAGAAAAGGGTAAAAAGCCTGAGCTTCAGAGTGTTAAGGACGTTATAAAGAGCTTTGTATATGATTATATGGATCACTCTGTTTCACTGAGGATCAGAGAACAGATAGATCCGTCCCTTGATTTTGCTACAAGGATAATCATGGAAGAAGATCTTTCGGATCTGTCTTATCTCGAGAAATTTGGAGAATACGTGGATGATGACGTGAGAAAGGTATCTGCATTTCTTGCATCCCTTCCCGAAACAGAAATAGATGCCATGGCTGAGACTTTCACGGAAGGATACAGGAAGGGTTTTATTGCTACCGGAAAGGATCTTTCAAAGAAGAGTATCGTAAATATCAGATACGAGCTGGGCTTTGAAAGGGTCATAAGAGCTGCGGTCAGGAATTTTGAGAAAATGGGGTTAAAGAGCACCATAATGAGAAGGGCGCTCTATGCTGCAAACAGGAATTCCGTGGTGAGAGTAGGATATTCCGGGGCATACGTTAACCGTCAGATGGATTTTGACCACAGGGATGACAAGGCCATATTTGTGGACAAGGCTTTTATGGAGAGGAAGCTCGAGGTGATCGAGCGCACCTATGAGGATTACAGAGCCCTTGCCGCATCATTTGCGGGACCTGCGGTGATGGAGACTTTCGGTGACGATCCTTTTTCGCCCGTGTTTAAGAAAGAAGCATTGAGAATGACAGCTTCCCAGCAGAAGATAATGTTGGAACTCTCGGGAAATATGGGAAAGATCACCAACAGATTCATTCCCAGTGAAGAAAGGTCCTATACGATAATTTCCTATCCGGTTCCGAAGATAGGTCCTGACTTCAAGAAGATATTCGAAGAAACTATCAGGATAAATACACTGGAATACGATAAATACAGGGATATACAGCAGAAGCTGATCCTTACCCTTGAAAAGGGAACCCGTGTAAGGGTGAAAGGAAAGGGAGATAATAAAACAGATATCACGGTTTCCCTACACAAGATGAATGACAGGGAAAAAGAGACTGTGTTTGAAAACTGTGTTGCTGACGTAAATATCCCGGTGGGAGAAGTATTCACAAGCCCTTCACTTCCCGATACAAAGGGTGTACTCCATGTTTCTGAGGTGTACTTAAACGGGCTCAGATACGAGGATCTGATGTTTGAAGTGGAAGAGGGGTATGTAAAGGAATACAGCTGTTCAAACTTTGAAACAGAAAAGGAGAATAAGGATTATATCAAGGAGAATATCCTCCATAATCACGAGACCCTTCCTGTCGGAGAGTTTGCCATAGGCACCAATACACTGGCATACAGTGTGGCGAAGAAATACAATATCTTTTCAAAGCTCGAGATCCTGATCGCGGAGAAGACCGGTCCCCACTTTGCTTTCGGGGACACATGCTACAGCAGGGAAGAGGATATAAAGGTTTATAATCCTGACGGCAGGGAGATAATCGCAAGGGATAATGAGTATACGGAAAAGAGAAAGACCGGGAACAGCTTTAATTACTTTGAGTGCCATACAGATGTGACCATTCCCTATGATGAACTGGATTCCATAGTTTCCATAGATGATGAAGGAAATGAATACCCGGTGATACAGGAGGGAAGATTTGTGGTGCCGGGGGCGGAGGAACTGAACGAGCCGCTTGACACACAAGATATGGGATAAGATCGTTTAGATTGACTTATATAATGTGAATCTTTATACTTATGATACGTATGCGGTAATTAGGAGGAGCGATGGCAAAAGTAGGAATAGTTATGGGGTCCGATTCGGATCTTCCGGTAATGAATAAAGCAGCAGATGTCCTCGATGAGCTCAATATCGATTATGAAATGAATATCATATCAGCTCACAGGGAACCGGATATATTTTTTGAATGGGCGGCAAATGCAGAGAAAAACGGTATAAAGGTGATAATAGCCGGAGCCGGGATGGCAGCCCATCTTCCCGGAATGTGCGCTGCTATATTTCCCCTTCCAGTAATAGGCATACCTATGTACAGTAAGAGCCTTAACGGAAATGACGCACTCTATTCCATTCTGCAGATGCCTCCGGGAATACCGGTAGCCACAGTTGCTATTGACGGAGCGAAAAATGCCGCGCTTTTAGCGGCCAGGATCCTGGCGGTAAATGATGACGGGCTTCTAAATAAGCTTAAAGATTATTCAGAGAAGATGAAGAATGAAGTCATCGCAAAAGACGAGAGGCTGAAAAAGGCCGGAAGAAAGGATTATTGAAAATGACAGACTATAAACAAGCCGGAGTAGATATTGAGGCGGGGTACCGGTCTGTAGAATTGATGAAAAAGTATGTGAAAGAGACGATGAGACCCGAAGTACTGGGTGGTCTCGGAGGATTCTCCGGAGCATTCTCCATAAAGAATTTCATGGGAATGAAGGAGCCCACGCTGGTTTCCGGAACAGACGGAGTGGGTACAAAGCTGAAACTCGCATTTATACTGGATAAACATGACACAGTGGGGATAGACTGTGTGGCCATGTGTGTAAATGACATTGCCTGTGCCTGCGGCGAGCCCCTCTTCTTTTTGGACTATATTGCATGCGGAAAGAATTATCCTGAAAAGATCGCGACCATAGTAAAGGGAGTGGCTGAAGGCTGTAAGATGAGCGGGGCTGCCCTGATCGGCGGAGAGACTGCCGAGATGCCGGGATTTTACCCGGAGGATGAGTACGATCTTGCAGGGTTCGCAGTGGGGATCGTTGATAAGGAAAACATGATAGACGGCTCTGCCATCAAAAGCGGGGACGTCCTTATAGGAATAGCTTCAAGCGGGGTTCATTCAAACGGATTTTCACTTGTGCGCAAGGTATTCCCCATGAATGAAAAAAGTCTTAACAGATACTTTGAATCTCTGGGGTCATCCCTTGGAGAAGCGCTTATCCAGCCTACTAAGATATATGTAAAAGCTATCCGCTCGGTAAAGGATGCGGGAGTGAACATCAAAGGATGCAGCCATATCACAGGCGGAGGATTCTATGAGAATATCCCCAGGATGCTGCCTGAGAAAACAGTGGCAGCGGTAAAGAAGGATTCATATCCGATCCCGCCCGTATTCGCTATGCTGGCAACAGATGGCGGTATAGAAGAGCAGATGATGTATAATACTTACAATATGGGACTCGGAATGGTGCTGGCTGTTGACAGCGCAGATGCTGACAGAACCGTTAAGGCCATAGAGGATGCCGGAGAAAAGGCATACATCGTCGGAGAGACAGAAGAGGGCGAGGCAAAGGGAGTAAGACTATGCTGAAGCTCACAGTCCTTGTAAGCGGCGGCGGTACGAACCTGCAGGCCATTATAGATGCCGTGAATGACGGGCGGATACAGAATGCAGGGATCGTCAGGGTCATCAGCAGCAAGGATAACGTGAAAGCGCTGGACCGGGCTCATAATGCCGGGATAGAGACCAGAGTGATATCAAAAAGATCCTTTGATCTGACAGAGGATTTTAACAGGGCGCTTATCAGCGCAATAGATGAGCCGGGTACCGATCTTATAGTACTGGCAGGATTTTTAACGGTACTTCCTCCGGAACTCGTAAGGAAATACGAGAACCGGATAATCAATATCCATCCGTCCCTCATTCCGTCATTCTGTGGAGTGGGGTTTTACGGACTGAAGGTACATGAGGAAGCACTTAGGAGGGGCGTAAGGATAACCGGAGCCACAGTTCACTTTGTGGATGAGGGCTGCGACAGCGGTCCCATAATACTGCAGAAGGCAGTGAACGTCCTGCCGGGAGATACTCCGGAGATCCTGCAGCACAGGGTAATGGAAGAAGCTGAATGGAAAATACTTCCTGAAGCCATCAACCTTATTGCAGGAGGCAGAGTGAGGGTGGATAACGGAAAAGTACTGATAGGAAAGGCGGAGGAGAAATGAATATACTTATCGTTGGAGGCGGCGGCAGAGAACATGCTATAGCCCGGGCTGTTAAAAAAAGCCCTAAAGCGGATAAGATATATTGTGCACCGGGAAATGCTGGTATAGAAGAGATAGCTGAATGCGCGGACATCAAGGTCATGGAATTTGACCGCCTTGTGAAGTTTGCAAAGAAGAAGGAGATAGATCTGGCGATAGTAGGGCCGGATGACCCTCTGGTTGGAGGACTTGTGGATGCTTTTGAAGAAGCAGGCATCAGGGCTTTCGGTCCCAGGAAAAATGCGGCAATACTGGAGGGATCAAAGGCTTTCAGCAAGGATCTTATGAAGAAGTACAAGATCCCTACAGCCGGGTATGAGGTATTTACAGATGCGGCAAAAGCTCTGTCTTATCTTGACAGTGCGAAGTTCCCCATCGTATTAAAGGCTGACGGACTGGCCCTCGGAAAGGGAGTCCTGATCTGTGAGACCCTTAAGGAAGCCAGGAACGGTGTCAAGGAGATAATGCTTGACAAAAAGTTCGGAACCGCCGGAAATAAGATCGTCATAGAGGAATTCATGACGGGCCGTGAAGTATCAGTCCTCACTTTCTGTGACGGAAAGACCATAAAGATCATGTCCTCCGCACAGGACCATAAGAGGGCAGGAGATAATGATACCGGACTTAATACCGGCGGGATGGGTACTTTTTCACCCTCACCTTTTTATACAAAGAAGATAAACGATTATTGTAAAAAGAATATCTTCCAGCCTACAGTGGATGCCATGAAAGCAGAAGGCAGGCCGTTTAAGGGTGTTATCTTCTTCGGTCTCATGCTGACAGAGGACGGTCCGAAGGTGCTGGAATACAATGCGAGATTCGGTGATCCAGAAGCCCAGGTAGTGCTTCCCAGGATGAAAAATGACATCATAGACGTGATGGAAGCATGTATCGACGGGAAACTCGGAAAGATAAAGCTGGAGTTCGAAGACAATGCAGCAGTCTGCGTAGTCCTGGCATCGGATGGATATCCCGTAAAATACACAAAGGGACATGCGATATCCGGACTTGAGAAATTTAATGATAAAGAGGGCTATTACTGCTTCCATGCAGGGACAAAGAGATCCTCAAAGGGTATAGTCACAGCAGGAGGAAGAGTCCTCGGTATCACAGCTACGGGAAGTGATCTTCACAGAGCGAGGTCCAATGCCTATGAAGCTGTCACCTGGGTTGATTTTGAAAATAAGTACTGCAGGAGAGACATTGGAAAGGCAATAGATGAGACATGACAACTCGTGAAAGGCTATTACTGAAATCAGAATATAACCCTCCGGAGAGATGCGAAAAATGCAAAGGACCCATAAAATATAAGGGGATCGGAGAATACGAGTGTGAACTGTGCGGCTACCTTATGTATGATGACTACGGAGTTGTAAGAAATTATCTGGAGGTCAACCCCGGAGCTACAGCCGGAATGGTGGCGCGTGCAACAGGAGTTAACGAAAGAGAGATCAAACACATGCTCCGGGAGGAAAAACTGGAGATCAGGGATGATTCCAGAACCTTTATACAGTGCGAAGCCTGTGGTAAACCCATTACTTCCGGGATATACTGCGAGGCCTGCTCCAAACTTGCAGTAGCAGCAGCCAGGAGAAAGAAAGAGCAGGAGGCAATGGAAGAAAAGAAACGTGAGGTTCACGGAGTTGTTGCTGACTACGTCATTGGCGAGTCAGGTAAAAAACGTTTTTTGGGAAATCATGAAAAGTAAGAGAGCATTATTTGCATTATTATTAATACTGATATTGGTGATCACACCGGGGACGGCTTTTGCAGATGACGATGCAAAGGATGACAATACCGGAGTGACATCCGGAACAGGCATACAGCTCCGTGAGAAAGCGGTAAACGGAAAGATCACGAAAAGGCTGAATTCCGGTATCAGGGTGAAGATCGAGAGCGAGAGTCAGGGAAAAGACGGGCTCACATGGTATAAGGTATCGTGTACGGAACCGTCTTTCAGCGGATTTTTAAGATCTGACTTTGTAAATAAAAACGGTGTTGCAGCTACGGAATTAAAGATAGGAAACTCCTATTCCGTGGCTTATGATGGTGTAAAGATAAAGGAGAATCCGGGTAATAAGGGGAATACCCTGTGCGTGGTACCGGCAGGAACTGTCTGTAAGATAAATAGCGTAGTCTATGATGAGGACAGCGGGTACTACTGGTTTAACGTGAGCTTTAACCCGGTGGATAATGTGGGAGAAGGGTATATCAGGTATGACTATCTGGATCTGGACGATTTCGCGGATGAACTTCGTTCCCTCGGATTCCCCGAAAGCTATATCACTCCTTTATGCACCATTCATTCCCTGTATCCCGGATGGAGCTTTAAGCCTTATGATCCGGCTCCGGGTATGACATTCCAGGCCTGTGTGGATGCAGAGACTCCTATAAGTGTTATGGGGACTTCTTCATGTACTGCGGGATCAGTCACAGGTCTTGACAGCGTGAGATCGGGTTCGGTATTAACAGGATTTGAGACGCTGCTTAACGGCCCCATACAGGGTAACCACATTATTGCGATCCAGGGGCTTTATGAGGGTTCGATATTCTGGAGCCAGGCTCCCAGAAACTATGTGGCCTATTACATGGATCCCAGAAATTTTATGGTGAACAGCAGCGGAGGGCTTAATAATTCGTTCTACATGTTCCTTTCCGGAACGGACACCAAGGGTACAAAGGAATCAGGAGTGGCAGCGATCCTTTCAACCACTTCCATGAAGGGAACTATCCCGAATGAAAATACCACATATTCCGCAACGGTATTCAATAAGTCTACGTCAAAAGGCATAAACCCGTATCTTATTGCAGCAAGGATGAGACAGGAACACGGAAGTGCCACAGGAGACAGACTGATAAACGGTACCGAGAGCGGATATGAGGGATATTATAATTATTTTAATATCCAGGCTAACGGAAATGACGTGGTGAGGAACGGATTACAGTATGCCAAGGATCAGGGGTGGAATACCAGGGTTAAATCCATTGAGGGAGGTATAGACTACCTTGCCGCCAATTATTTCTTCAGCTCTTTACACACCCAGGATACATTATATAAGCAGAGATTCTTCTTCAAAAACGGAAGCTACTATCATCAGTATATGACGAGCCTGTATGCTCCCCATAATGAAGCAAAGCATGTGGCTGAAGGGTTTAAATCCGATGGAGCAGACTCAGCAGGGGTATTTTTGATACCCGTATACAAAGATATGCCGGAAACGCCAAGTTCGATCAACTGAGTGTGTAGAACACATTATTAAATAGATTCTTCGGGCTAAAGCCCTCAGAATGACAATTATCGGGCTAAAGCCCTCAGAATGACAATTATCGGGCTGAAGCCCTCAGAATGATAATTATCGGGCTAAAGCCCTCAGAATGACAATTATCGGGCTAAAGTCCTCAGAATGATAATATTTGATGTCATTCTGAGCGAAGCGAAGAATCTCTAAAATATGAAAGGATGCTAAAAATGAGATTAAAGGAGATGTGGAAGAGGTTCATAGTGATGTTACTTGCCTCAACCGTGATTATGACCTGTGTGCCTGCAGGAACAGCATTTGCCGAGGAAGCCGGAGAAGCCGGAGAAGGTGAAGAAGCTGCAGGAGAAAACGCAGAGGAAGGCGGGGAAACTGAAGGAGAAGAGGGAGCCGAAGGCGAGGGAGAGATGTCGCCTGAAGAGATGCAGGCTGCTCTTGAAGTGGTTAAACCCAGCTCTATCGAGACCAATATTGACGGAAAATATCTTGCTCTTGCATTCCCGGCAAGCTCTGTTCCCGAAGGATTTTCGGCATTTACCGTGGACTATCAGGGAGAAAAAGTCATGCTGGCGCAGATGACCAGTAAGAGCGCCACCCTTGGTGCTCCCGGCCTTACGGTGACACTTGCCTATCTTACCGATGAAAGCGGAAATAACGGGGAATTCTATATCTGTGACACCACAGAGAATGCCAGAATGTCAGATATGATCATGATAAACGGTGCCGATGACAAATATATCATCGTGCTGGATCCCGGCGACAATGTGGTGGGACCTCCCGGATTTACCCAGCATAAACTCCAGTGGGGAAGTAAGACAGCTGTGGCCTGGTCATTACCTGAAGAAACGGTGGAAGAAGATGATAAGAGTTCCACGGAAGCGTCGGAAGTCGACAAGGTGGCTTCTCTCTTCGTTCAAAAGGTATATGCCGATGAACTGGGACTTACGGCGGGAGAGGCTGCAGCAGATCCTATTTCCGCAGGAGCCGGTAATGATGAAGTAACCGGCGGTGTGACCGATGATCCCTTAGACAGTGGTGACGGTGGCGAAGAGAATAAGGCGGATGAAGACGCAATGATAGCTCTTGATGCCATTGCCCATACTAACGCATCCGGTCTTATACAGGCACAGCCAAAGGAATTCTGTCTTTTATATGCTATTGATGAGAGTGCAAACCTGGGATTTTATCTATATGACATAGAGAGGGGTACTTATCAGAGATATGTGGACATCCCCAAAGGGGAGTCCGCAACTCTTGTAAAATACAAGAAGTTATCCAGAACCAGGCTTTTCATAATAATCATCATGGCTATCATCATGGTGATCCTCGTATTCATATTCATCAATACCCTTGTGAACAGAAAGGGAGACAATGATTATGAAGATGATGAGGAAGACCCCGAGGAAGAGGCCATGAGACAGAGGGCCAAGGCCAAAGAACGTAAAGGCATTGGAAAACGTGAGAGAGCATATCTTCTGGATGAAGAACCGGAAGAGGATGAAGATGACGATGAATTCGAGGATGACTACGAAGACGACGATGACGAGGATGATGAGGACGAAGATGAGTATGAAGAAAAGAAAGAGTCCATCATCAAAAGACGCAGCGTGACCAAGGGAAAGGAACTTCCGCAGAAGAGAGCCATGGCTGAGGTACCTGTGGAGAGAAACAGGGCTGAGACCGAGGTGGACTGGGAGAATATGGAGATCACTGCGGGACTTAATCCGAGGAAGACCAAGGCAGTCATGGATGCTGCTCCAAAGAGGACTATTCCGAAAAAGAGTGCTGCAGACTTCGACCTGGACGAAGACTTTGAGTTTGAATTTATAAATATCAAGAAGTGATCTGAAACATGAAATATACTAAAAAAGCTGAAAGGGTTCTTGCGCTTGCGGAAGAAGCATCAAAGGAACTCAAAGTAAATTATATAGGTACTGAGCATCTGCTCCTTGGCCTTTTAAGAGAGGGAGGGGGCGTGGCTTTCTTCGTACTTAACTCAAATAAGGTACAGGAAAAGCAGATAGTGGAGCTTATCGACCAGCTGGTGGCTCCGGGTGAGGACACGGCTCTTATGGAGCGTGACGGTATGACGCCCAGAGCGAAAAAGGTCCTTAAGATGAGCGAGGAGACCGCTGCCAGATTCAAGCACCCGGAAGTGGGAACCGAGCACATTCTTCTAAGCCTTATCAGGGAAGGGGATAATATCGCAGTACGTCTCTTAAATACTCTGGGAGCACAGCTTCCGAAGATATATGCAGAGACGCTGGATGCAATCGGAGTGGATCCCCAGATAATGAGAGAGGATCTAAAGGGAGCAGGTAACAGCAAGGGTTCTTCGACTCCAATGCTGGACCAGTATTCCAGAGACTTAACGGCTCTTGCCGCTGAAGATGGACTGGATCCCGTTATCGGCAGGGAAAATGAGATCATGAGAGTTATCCAGATTTTAAGCCGCAGAACCAAGAATAATCCCTGCCTTGTGGGTGAACCCGGTGTGGGAAAGACCGCTATAGCGGAGGGACTGGCTGTAAGGATCGCCAGGGGAGACGTGCCCCTTACACTTAAAGAGAAAAGGGTCGTATCCCTTGATATGTCCGGTATGGTAGCCGGTAGTAAATACAGGGGCGAATTCGAAGAGAGGATAAAGAGAGTCATCGCGGAGGTTAAAAGCTCCGGGAACATCATTATCTTCATGGATGAGATACATACCCTTATCGGTGCGGGAAGTGCAGAGGGTACTCTCGATGCCTCAAATATATTAAAGCCTTCCATGGCAAGGGGAGAGATACAGCTTATCGGAGCTACGACCCTTGACGAATACAGGAAATACATTGAAAAGGATGCTGCGCTGGAACGCAGGTTCCTTCCGGTCACTGTGGAAGAACCCACCGAAGAAGAGACAGTATCCATACTTATGGGCATCAGGAATAAGTATGAGGAACATCATGGCATAGAAATACCGGAAGAAACGGTAAGAGCTGCAGTTTCCCTTACCACGAGATATATAAATGACAGATTCCAGCCGGATAAGGCGATAGACGTTATTGACGAAGCCGGAAGCCATCTCATGCTGGAAAGCGTAAAAGCTTCACCCAGAGAAGAAAAGCTCCTTACAGAGAAAAAGGAACTCTATAAGGAAAAAGAAGAGGCCATACGTAACGGTGATTTTAAGAAAGCATCCGAAATAAAGAAAGAAGAGGATGCCATAGAAAAGAAGCTTTCTTCTCTCATGAAGAGGAAGGAAAAGAAGGAAGCTGAAAATAAGCCCGTGCTTACTGAAAATGACGTGGCAGAGATCGTACATATGTGGACAAAGATCCCTGTTACTAAGCTTACAGAAAAAGAAAATGTAAGGCTTATGAATCTCGAAAAGACGCTTCATAAGAGGATTATAGGCCAGGATGAAGCGGTGACGAAGATCGCTAAAGCTGTAAGGCGCGGCAGGGTAGGACTTAAGGATCCGAACCGTCCTATCGGATCGTTCCTGTTCCTCGGACCCACCGGTGTGGGAAAGACCGAGCTCAGCAAGGCTCTGGCAGAGACTCTTTTCGGTTCTGAAAAAGACATGATAAGAGTGGATATGTCCGAATTCATGGAGCCTCATTCTGTTGCGAAGATGATAGGTTCCCCTCCCGGATATGTGGGACATGACGAGGGAGGACAGTTTGCGGAGAAGATAAGGCGTCATCCTTTCTCGGTAGTGCTGTTTGACGAGATAGAAAAGGCCCACCCCGATGTATTCAACGTTTTATTGCAGGTTCTGGATGACGGACATATCACCGATTCCAAGGGCAGGAGAGTGAGCTTCAAGAATGCTGTCATCATAATGACCAGTAACGCCGGAGCACAGTCCATAGTGGAACCGAAGAAGCTGGGATTCGGGGCCGGTTCCAGTGAAGAAGAGCTCTTTAAGGATATGAAGAGCGGCGTGATGGATGAGGTGAAAAAGATATTTAAGCCTGAATTCATCAACCGTATAGATGATATAATAGTCTTTAAGAAGCTCAGTGATAAGGATATGAAGGATATAGTGACCCTTCTGTCAAAAGATCTCGTGGACAGGGCAAAGAAGAACATGGATATCGACCTTAAGATCACGTCTAGAGTTAAAGACCATGTGATCGAAAAGGGATCGGATAAGAAGTTCGGTGCCAGACCATTAAAGCGGGCAATACAGAATATGATAGAGGATCCTCTGTCGGAGGAGCTTCTTTCAGGCAGGTGCAGTGCAGGTGACACTGTGAATGCCGAAATAAAGAACGGAGAAATAGTATTTATCAACAAAGGACACGGAGGAAAGCAGAGATGAATACGGAAAAGGAACTTATTCTCAGCGGAGCAGACGGGAGTCTCAGTTTTGGTGATCATACACTGGCTGCCAAGGCTAAAAAAGAGGACTTCCCTCACAAGGGAGATCTCTACAAGGTAAAGACCTATAATGAGATCACTAAGCTTGAGAGAAACGGTATCTTCGTTTACGAATCCGTACCGGGAACAAGCGTTAGGAATTTCCGTGAAACAGAGGATGGAGTGGTATTTGAGGCTGAGGGTAATGATGATGCACAGATAACCCTGGGCCTTGCGGATGACACCGAGTATGAAGTTACGGTAAACGGCGAGAACGCAGGAAAGATGAAGACCAATCTCGGAGGAAAACTCTCCGTAAGCGTTGAACTATCAGGAGCAGGCGCAGTAAAGGTAGAGGTAAAGAAAGCCTGATATGGCAGGAAAAAAGGAAAAAACGGTTTTTTTCTGCCAGAACTGCGGGTATGAATCCGCAAAGTGGGTAGGAAACTGTCCCTCCTGCCATGAATGGAATACCATGGTGGAGGAAACGGTGCGTCCGGAGGCAAAGACCAATGCACCGTCAGCGGCCATCGCTAAGAGAAATAAAAATAAGACACCGCGCCCCATAAACGAGATAGAATCCGGTGAGGAAAACAGGATCACATCGGGAATAAGTGAGATGGACCGGGTCCTCGGGGGAGGTGTTGTAAAAGGTTCCATGGTGCTTGTGGGAGGAGATCCGGGCATAGGTAAGTCCACCCTCCTCCTTCAGGTATGTCACAATATGTCCGGTTCAGGGCATGAGCTCCTCTATGTTTCAGGGGAGGAATCCTTAAGACAGATAAAGATGAGGGCTGACAGGCTCGGATCTTTCAGCGGGAATCTAAAGATCATGGCAGAAACCGATCTTGATGATATTACCGCTGTCATCGAAGATACAAAGCCGGAGCTGGTGGTAATAGACTCCATTCAGACCATGTTTAATGAAAGTGTTTCTTCGGCTCCGGGCTCGGTTTCCCAGATAAGAGAGACCACTGCTGTGCTTTTAAGGCTTGCAAAGAGTCTTGGTATCACTGTCTTTATCATAGGCCATGTGACCAAGGAAGGGGCAGTGGCAGGCCCCAGGGTTTTGGAGCACATGGTGGATACGGTCCTTTATTTTGAAGGAGACATGAAGGGTGCCTACAGGATCTTACGGGGAGTAAAGAACAGGTTCGGTTCCACGGATGAGATCGGTGTATTTGAAATGGGTGAGACAGGCCTCATGGAAGTGGAGAACCCTTCTGAATTCATGCTTTCAGGGAGGCCGGAGAATTCCGCAGGATCCCTTGTGACCTGCTGTATGGAGGGTACAAGGCCTATTCTTATCGAGATCCAGGGATTGGTGTGCGAGACTGCATTTGGTTTTCCGAGGCGTCAGGCCAACGGAACAGACGTGAACAGGATGAACCTTCTTATGGCAGTCCTTGAAAAGAGAGTGGGGATGCACCTATCATCCCATGATGCCTATGTAAATATTGCAGGAGGCATGAAGGTAAATGAACCGTCCCTTGACCTGAGCCTTGTCCTGGCCATCGCGTCATCCTTCAGAAATTCGCCCGTGGGAGATAAGACCGTGGCTTTTGGAGAAGTGGGGCTCTCCGGTGAAGTCAGGGCTGTGAGCCAGACACAGCAGAGGGTAAATGAAGCCTCTAGGCTCGGATTTGAAACGGTGATCCTTCCGTATTCGTCCCTTAAGAACATTAAAAAACCCGGTAATATCGAGCTTAAAGGAGTGAAAAACGTGGCGGAAGCATTGGAAGCCGCCGGGATTTGACAAATAAATTGGGGTGTGATATAAGTAACAAGTCGCTTTTCCAAGCGACTTCATAGGGGAATCATACAGTGGCAGTATGACGGTCTCCAAAACCGTTCACGGGAGTTCGAATCTCTCTTCCCCTGTATAGACTTAAAAGACGTCCGGAGTTTTCGGACGTCTTTTAGTTATGTTGGTGATGACACGTTTTTTCTGTTATTTATTATTGTCTTATTACCTGACAATGGAGTATACTGTATGATGTATGTTCAGATTCATAAAATTTGATTAGAGTAAGGGAGAAAATATGGAGAATTCAGTATTTATCGGAACGGCATGGTCACTTTTGCCGCCAATCATTGCAATTGTTCTGGCTTTCGTTACCAAGGAAGTTTATTCAGCCCTTTTTATTGGCATTATCTCGGGAGCGCTGTTATACGGACAGTTTAACCCCTGGATCAGTTTTGAAGCTATATTTACTGTCATGAAGGACAATATTGATCTTAATATACTTATCTTCCTCGTAATGCTCGGAATGATAGTAAAACTTATGCAGAAATCAGGAGGAAGTGCAGCTTACGGGAGATGGGCAAGCACAAAGATCAAGAACAAGAAGATGGCGCTTCTTGCCACCACTTTTCTCGGTATCCTGATATTCGTGGATGACTACTTCAACTGCCTTACCGTCGGAAGTGTTATGAGACCGGTAACTGATAAATACAAGGTTTCCAGGGCAAAGCTCGCCTACATCATTGATGCGACAGCTGCCCCGGTATGTATCATCGCACCTATTTCCAGCTGGGCTGCAGCTGTTAATTCCTATGTGCCTGAAGATGCAGGGATCAACGGACTTCAGCTTTTCATCAGCACCATCCCTTTTAACCTCTATGCGCTTCTCACTCTTTTCATGGTGATCTATATCAGTGCAAGAGGAATAGACTTTGCATCGATGAAGATCCACGAAACCAATGCCGAGACAAAGGGAGATCTTTTCACCGATCACAAGGATGATTTCGAGGCAGCGGATGAAGTCAGCGAAAATCCCAACGGAAAGGTATTTGATCTTATCCTTCCCACCATCATGCTGATCACATCTGCAGTAGGAGCCATGATCTATACCGGTTCCATGGAGGGAGCGGCAAATATCCAGGAGGCATTTGCCAACTGTGATTCAGAGATATCTCTTATCTTTGCCACATTTGTCACCGTATTATTCCTGTTCATCCTTTATATACCCAGGAAGGTTGTGACCTTCAGGGAGTTTATGGACAGCTTTGTAAAGGGATTCCAGCTCATGATCCCCGCTATTGCGATCCTTACCTTTGCATGGACACTGAAGGGTGTTTCACAGGCTCTCGGTATCGGCGATTTCGTTAACAGCGTTGTGGGGCACGGTACATACGGAATGAATTTTGTACCTGTTATTATGTTCATAATAGCAATATTCATTGCTTTTTCCACCGGAACATCCTGGGGAACATTTGCGATCCTCGTTCCTATCGTTACAAGTATATTCGGAGCTGAGAGTCTTCAGATGATGATCATTTCCGTTTCTGCAGTACTGGCAGGTTCTGTATGCGGTGACCATATCTCACCTATTTCCGACACAACCATAATGTCGAGTGCAGGAGCACAGTGCTACCACATGAATCATGTATCCACACAGATGCAGTACGCAATAGTACCGTTCATAAGCTGTATAATAGGATATATCATTGCAGGAATGACTCAGAACTGGATCATTTCACTTTCTGTGGGACTCATCATCACCATCGTGGTACTTGAGGTTTTAAGAAAAAAGAATGCGTAGGTGATTAATACTTGGGTATTAAGGAACTTAAAAAAGGCGATGTGCTGCATAGTTCAAGTGATAGTGTTAAGGAACTGGAGATAGTCCTTAAAGGGGCTATCCGTGCGTCCAATCCATACGGGGGCATGGTCCTTAAAACCGGATGTCTGATCGGAGGAGCCGAGAAGGCAGAGGACACTTATTCTTTTACGTATGAGGCAGAAACCGATGCCACGGTCTATTCTTATGACTATTCCAGTATTGATGATATCGTGAAAGTCATCAAACTGAATCAGAAGATCGCGCCGGTTCTCGCGTCATCCAGCGCAAAGGCCGCCATAGATGCTTATTCCTGGTATGAGAAGGTCAGGGCGGACAGTATCAACTCATATAAGGGTGTTAAGAGGGATCTGGAAGACTACCGGGGACTTAAGACGGAACTCGGAGAAAAGCCCGAAGAATATCCCGAGATAGAGAGTCTTATGGAACCCAGTGAAGCCGACGGACTGGAAGAATGGAGACTGGATTATCTGGGATCCCTCGTGGAGAATGATGCCAGCATAAGAAAATCTTTCTACAGCCTTAATATCGGTATATGTACGGGAGTTATCCTTCATAACAGTGATTTCATGAAGACCATATTCGAAGAGATCATCAGGATATCCCGTTATAAGGAGTACTTAAACGAAGTTACGTCTGCGTTCAAAATGGATTACAAGTATGCCATGGCCCAGCTTCAGAGCAGTGAAGACGGGGAAGAGGGCGTGCATGAGATAAAAGATGCCCTGCATCTTATCCTGGGATATTCAGAGGCACCTGCATCTACCGCCCAGGCATTTACGGGACTTATAGATGAATACATCAAGTCTCCTGATAAGACCGAGACCACTGATGAGATGAGAAAACTCCGTAAGGAGATCTCCAGGATATTCTATGATATATATTATGCTATCTTCATGAAGACTCTGGAGGATAAGAATCCGCCTCTGGAAGTGAAGATGTTCCTTCTCTTCGGATTTATGGATGAGAGACTTGCGGGAGAGGAGAATACCAATATCCTTGCGGGTTTTGCCAGGAACTGGAGGGGAGATCCCACGGGACATGTGGTTACCATCAGGGATTGGCTGAGATACGTATATGAAATGAAGGTTAATCCCTCCAAGAACGAGTTCGACAGCGACTATATCGAGTTCCTGAGAGAGCAGGTTCAGGGCGGATATATAACGAAGGAGCAGGAAGCTTCCTATAGAAATGACAGAAATAAGAGACTCAGGTTTGAGATCGAGAACTTCTTTACCATGGGTAACAGGCTTACTTTCGGACGCGTGACCACATTCATTCCTGTATTCACTGATGATGCGGTGGTAAGGCCTTTAAGGACTGCCCTTATCACACCCGAGAAGATAAAGAACAGTCTGGATGCCATCAGGGAGATCGATTTCTCTCTGTTCTACAGGGATGCTGTTACGGCTTTTGAAAAGCTGGAGATCAATCAGTTCGTGGAGTCCAGGGAAGTGCTTCCTTTTGTGATCCTTATGCCCAACATGGGATCGAGGACATCCATGTGGCAGGAGATCGACGGTAAGAGAAGAGATACACCGGCCAGAATGATGATGTCCATTCTCTTCACCGAGGATCTGGATGAGGCAATGGTGAAACTCTGCGGAGAATTCAGATGGGAGATGTGCAGGCGTGTACAGGGCGTGCACTGGAATGATGTAACTGATCCCAGCCTTACCAGTGAGTACTGCGATTATCTGCAGTTCTACAAGAAGAACCACGATATCTCTCCTGAGAACAGGGAGAAGATCAAGCTTTCTCTGCAGAAATCCAGAAATAACTACAGGAACGTCTTTGTATCAGACTATATCATCTATATCAGGAACG
Organism: uncultured Lachnospiraceae bacterium; assembly: GCA_902779445.1. Taxonomy (GTDB): domain Bacteria; phylum Bacillota; class Clostridia; order Lachnospirales; family Lachnospiraceae; genus NK4A144. Next base: position 49,922 of record CACZBM010000014.1, on the reverse strand, counting down.
AAGCTGTCGGATCAGCAAGGCTTAATAAGGTGGCCAGAGGCATCGTCTTCAGATACTGTCCTTTCAGGACAGCCAAGAGAGAGTCTATGAAGGCCAATCCGCTGTACGCGGATCTTATCGAGAAGTATAATATCAAGCTGGCAGGTAAGGTGCGGCTGATACAGGTGATGATGCAGAAGATAAAGAAGATGGAAGAAGAGGTACCCGAGGTTATCACTAAGCAGCTTGAATATCTGCAGTCGTAAGGAGGATTATTTTGGAATCTGAAAACACTCTGGCGGACCAGATGATCACAACATACGGAAGGGAACTGGAGATGCTCTTTGGTTTTATTCCGTATTTTTCGGAAAAAAGCAATACATTCGCAAAGAATTATGACGGAGCTCAGGGAGAGTCCAAGCTTAACTTTCCCGTATTTGACTCCGTCCTTTTGGATTTTGTGAAGAAGGCATCTAAAACGAAGCTTATGGACAGGAATTATCCCTATATCTACTCCAGAAACCGCATAAGGACCCATGAAGATGAGAGAAAGTGTATAGAGAGATGCACCATCAGGGACGTGGATATTCTCAGGGGTTTCCTTTCCAAGTATGTGCTGGAGGGAATGCACAGAGGGCCTGCCTGGGCCGAAGGAGCCAGGGAAGGGATCTATCTGGGGGTATTACTGAAATTCAAGGAACTTATCGATTTTTACAAGAAGCCTAAGTAAGGAAGAAAAAATGGTAAGACGCATTTTTGTTGAAAAAAAGGAAGCATACGCAGTTCATGCCCATGATCTGGAACACGAGATACACGAGTTTCTGGGATTAAAGGATGTGGGTGTCAGATACCTTATCCGCTATGATGTGGAAAATGTCAGCGATGAAACATTTAAGAAGGCAGAACTGTCAGTCTTTTCAGAGCCTCCGGTGGATGATCTCTATGAGGAAAAGCTTAAGACAGAAAAAAAGGACAGAGTCATAACGGTTGAGTCCCTTCCGGGACAGTTTGACCAAAGAGCTGATTCGGCAGTCCAGTGTATCAGGTTCCTCCATGAAAGTGAGGAACCCATTGTTCGTACAGCGGAAGTTTATGTGCTGTCCGGGATAAATTCAGAAGAGGAGCTTGACAGGATCAGGGATTATGTGATGAATCCCGTGGATTCGAGAATAGCGGGAGAGGATAAACCATCCACATTAAAGCAGGACTATCCGGAACCCGGAGATATAGAAGTATTTAACGGCTTCAGGACAATGGGGGAGAAGGAATTCAGGAAGTTATACAGTTCCCTGTCCCTTGCCATGACATACAATGATTTCAGGCATATCAGGAACTATTTCAACAGGGATGAGAAGAGAGATCCCACCGAGACTGAGATAAGGGTCCTTGATACGTACTGGTCTGATCACTGCCGCCACACCACCTTCCTTACAGAACTTAAGGAAGTGAAGATAGGCAAGGGTTTTTACAGCATGCCCATTAAAAAGGCATGGCTTAAATATTTAAAGACCAGAAGTGAGATATACGGAAACCGCGTAAATGAAAAGGGCGGAGACAAGTTCGTGTGCCTCATGGATATAGCGACCATGGGGGCCAGGGCCTTAAAGAAAGCCGGAAAGCTCGAGGATGAAGAGAAGTCTGATGAGATAAATGCATGCTCAATCGTGGTTCCGGTCGAGCTCACGGATGAAAAGGGTAAGAAGAAAAAAGAAAACTGGCTCGTTATGTTTAAGAACGAGACCCATAATCATCCCACGGAAATAGAGCCTTTCGGAGGAGCTGCCACCTGTCTCGGCGGAGCCATAAGGGATCCCCTTTCCGGAAGATCCTATGTATATCAGGCAATGAGGGTAACAGGGGCTGCCGATCCCACGGTCCCGGTTTCGGAGACTCTTAAGGGGAAGCTTCCACAGAAAAAGCTTGTAAGAGAGGCTGCAGCAGGTTATTCATCCTACGGGAACCAGATAGGCCTCGCAACCGGGCTTGTGGATGAGATCTACCACCCGGGATATGTGGCTAAGAGGATGGAGATAGGCGCTGTCATGGCGGCTGCTCCTGAGAAGAATGTCATAAGGAAGAATGCAGAACCCGGGGATATCGTTATCCTTCTCGGGGGAAGGACTGGAAGAGACGGTATCGGCGGAGCCACAGGATCGTCCAAGGTACATACATTAAATTCCATAGATACATGCGGAGCGGAAGTGCAGAAGGGAAATGCTCCTACAGAGAGAAAGCTTCAGAGACTCTTCAGGAGGAAGGAAGTGTCTCTTCTCATAAAGGTCTGCAATGATTTTGGCGCCGGCGGGGTATCGGTGGCTATAGGTGAACTGGCGAGGGGACTTAAGATCGATCTCGATAAGGTTCCAAAGAAGTATGCCGGACTTAACGGAACGGAGCTCGCTATTTCCGAGTCCCAGGAGAGGATGGCGGTTGTGGTGGCTTCTAAGGACGAAAAGAAGTTCTTAAGCTATGCTGCAGAAGAGAATCTGGAAGCTACAGTGGTGGCAACAGTCACTAAGGAGCCGAGGCTCGTGCTTTCCTGGAGAGGAAAGAACATTGTGGATATTTCCAGAGATTTCCTGGATACCAACGGAGCCCACCAGGAAGCAGATGTTGAGATAGAAGTGCCCTCTGAAGTAAAGAATTACATGAGGGAAACAGTGGATATAAAGGATGAGAAGAAAGCCTGGATCGATTCACTTTCTTCCCTTAACCAGTGTTCAAAACAGGGGCTTTCTGAGAGGTTTGATTCTTCGATAGGAGCAGCTACCGTCACCATGCCTTTTGGCGGAAAGTATCAGAAGACCCCGATACAGACTATGACAGCTCTTCTTCCTGTCAGGAACGGATCATCGGAAACAGTCACGATGATGAGCTACGGATTCGATCCCTATCTCTCATCATGGAGTCCGTATCACGGTGCGGTTTATGCCATAACCGGATCCATGGCAAAGATAGTGGCGGCCGGCGGTGATGTGCATAAGATAAGATTCACTTTCCAGGAATACTTTAAGAGAATGACCGGGGATAAGAAGAGGTGGAGTGAGCCTGCAGCGGCTCTGCTCGGAGCTTTTGACGCTCAGATGAATTACGGCCTTCCGAGTATCGGAGGAAAGGACTCCATGTCCGGAACATTTGAAGATATAGATGTTCCTCCCACTCTTGTATCATTTGCGGTTGATACGGGGAATGTACATGATGTCATCACTCCGGAGCTTAAGAAAGCCGGAAACAAGCTTGTAAAGTTTACGATAGAGATCGATGAGCGCGAGCTTCCAAGGTATGCCAAAGTGCTGGAACTGTATGACGGCATCAGGAAAGCCATGAAGGCCGGAATAGTAGAGTCAGCCTATGCTCTTGATGAATACGGGATCGCTCCTGCGGTTTCAAAGATGGCGTTCGGTAACAGGCTTGGCGTGAAGATATCGGACACGGTTACAAAGGATGAGATGTTCCTTGCGGAAACAGGAAATATCATCGCGGAGATAAATGATATAAGGAAGCTTGATTCCATTAAAGTGCCCTACAGGCTGATAGGAGAGGTTACCAAGGAGCCTGAACTATCCCACTTTAAGATGAAGTTAAGCCTTAAAGATGCTCTTGAAGCCTATGAGAAACCTTTAAGTAAGGTGTTTCCCATAAGATCATCCAAGATCTGTACAAAGACTGTTTCACCCTTATTCCATGCGGAAAATGTACATATCGCAAAGAACAGGGTTGCAAAGCCGAAGGTATTTATCCCGGTATTCCCGGGTACCAACTGTGAATATGATGCCGCAAAAGCTTTTGAGAGAGCGGGAGCCAGGACTGAGATAAAGGTGTTTAAGAATCTTACGGAGGAAGCTATCCTCTCATCCGTTGAGGAATTTAAGAAAGCCATAAAGGATTCCCAGATGATCATGTTCCCCGGAGGATTTTCAGCCGGTGATGAGCCTGACGGATCTGCGAAGTTCTTTGCTACGGCATTCAGAAATGAGAAGATAAGAGAAGCAGTGGATGATCTCTTAAACAGAGACGGGCTTGTGCTCGGTATCTGTAACGGATTCCAGGCGCTTATAAAGCTGGGACTGGTGCCTTATGGAGAGATAATCGATGCCCAGAAAGCAGATTCTCCGACACTTACCTTTAATACCATAAACCGTCATATCAGCAAGATGGCATATACCAGAGTTGTTTCCGATAAGTCGCCCTGGCTTAAGAATGCAGAGATCGGAAAGGTATATGTAAGTCCTGCTTCCCACGGAGAAGGCAGATTTGTGGCTTCCGATAAGTGGCTGGACAAGCTTTTCAGAAACGGTCAGGTGGCTACCCAGTACTCAGATCCCGACGGAAACGTGTCAATGGATGAGGAGTACAATATCAACGGTTCCTTCAGAGCAATAGAGGGTATCACTGACGAGACCGGACGGATATTCGGAAAGATGGCCCATGCCGAACGCCGTGCTGACGGAGTGAACATTAATATTTACGGCGAGCAGGATATGAAGATATTCGAAGCGGGAGTAGAGTACTTTAAATAGTATGATTTCCCGTCCGGTGGCTTAAACAGATGTCATTCTGAGCAAAGCGAAGAATCTCTTTTAGATCCTTCGCTAGCGCTCAGGATGACAAAAAACATAAGTGCATTAAAAAAAATACAATTTTATGACATTTTCCTCCACCCACAAGATATAGTGGTGAAATTCAACAGACAATTCCATATATGGATATAATTACGAAAAACGCCTTGAAAAAGGCGTTTTTTTGATGCAATGAACACAAGGGGCATATTGCAGGAAGTGGGGATTTGGATTAAAATATGGGGCGTAGTGGTGAAAAGTGGCACAAAGTGGTGGAAAGTGGTGAGCGCTTATGTTTATGGGCGAATACAACCATACAATCGATGCTAAAGGACGTCTTATAATCCCGGCAAAGTTCCGCGAGGGACTCGGGGAGAAGTTTGTGGTGTCCAAGGGCTTCGATGGCTGCCTCAATGCCTATGATCCGGAAACCTGGGCAGGGATAGAAGAAAAACTAAAGGAACTGCCCCAGTTCAAAAAAGAGACAAGAGCCATTACAAGATTCTTCCTGGCGGGAGCTGTGGAAGAAGAGATAGACAAACAGGGAAGAATATTGATTCCCGCAAAGCTCAGAGAGTATGCGGATCTTAAAAAAGATGTGATACTCGTAGGAAGCGGCTCCAGAGTAGAGATCTGGGACAGCGAGAAGTGGAAGGATACTGAACCTGAAAGTATCGACGATCTCGCAGAGAACTTGAGTGAACTCGGTTTCAGTCTCTGACAGAGGACGCAAAATGGAATTTAAGCATGTTCCCGTTCTTTTACAGGAGACGATCAAAAGCCTCAATGTAAAAGAAAATGGCATATATATAGACGGTACGATCGGGGGAGGCGGACACTCCTTTGAAATCGCAAAACTCCTCAGACCCGAAATGGGTGCGAAGCTCATCGGACTTGATCAGGACGAAGCAGCAATTGAATCCTCCAAAAATAAACTAGCGCCCTATCAAAGCCTCCTCACCGTCGTCAGAAGTAACTACAGCAATATAAAAGCAGTTCTCAGAGAATTAAATGTGGATTTTGCAGATGGTATCCTCCTGGACCTCGGGGTGTCATCTCATCAGCTGGATGAAGCAGAGAGAGGCTTCTCCTACATGGATGACGCCCCACTCGATATGAGGATGGACAGGAGAAATACACTATCTGCTTATGAAGTGGTAAACGGATATTCCGAGCATGATCTGTTCCGGATAATAAAGGATTACGGAGAAGACAGATTCGCACAGAACATCGCGAAGAATATCGTGAAGAAAAGGGAAGAAGGACCGATAAAGACCACTTTTGAACTCCGGGATATAATAAGCGCCTCCATTCCGATGAAGGTAAAAAAGACCGGAGGACATCCGGCGAAAAGAACCTTTCAGGCTATCAGGATAGAAGTGAATCACGAACTGGATGTGCTGGAAGATACGCTGGATACGATGATAGATATTTTAGCTCCGGGAGGGAGATTATGTATAATCACTTTCCACTCCCTGGAGGACAGGATAGTAAAGACCAATTTTAAGAGAAATGAAGATCCATGCACGTGCCCGCCGGACTTTCCGGTGTGTGTGTGCGGAAAGAAGTCTAAGGGCCGGGTAATAACCCGGAAACCGATCATCCCGACCACGGAGGAGATGGAGACAAATCCGAGGTCGAAAAGCGCAAAGCTACGGGTATTTGAAAGGGCATAGGAGAGGATATTTTGGAGCCAGATACCGTTCGAAGCTGCGAAGCAGCGCAAGACCGAAAACAGGTATATTTTCGGTCATTAAAAGTTACGGGATCGGGTACGACTGGTCTAAGCCAGGTAGTAGATAGTGTCTGCTCGAGGAGAGAATCATGGGGAAAAGATCTGTATCCAGAAGAAGATCTGCCGTATACGGAAGATCAAATAACAGCATATATATTGACGGAAATACCGTTCGAAGGATCCAGCCCAGATTTGATGAAAGGGAAAGAAGAAGGGAGAGAGCCGAAAGGGAATCCGGTGATGCCTTAAGCACACCCCAGGTATCATTCGGTTACTACGCATTTTTCTTCCTTGCCCTTGCGTTGTGTGCGTTCGTATGCTTAGGGTACGTAAGGATCCATTCGGAGATAACCGCCAGTCAGAAGAGGGTCGCTTCGCTTGAAGGCACCCTGTCACAGCTTCAGACTTCCAATAACGAAGAATACGAGAGGATCATGGGCTCCGTTGACATGGAAGAGATAAAACGGATCGCCATGACTGATCTCCATATGAAATATCCGGATGAAAGCCAGGTAGTAAATGTGTCTCTGGCAGGTGACGACTATGTACGTCAATACGGAGCCATACCTGGAAAGCAATGAAGATGTCCAGAAAACAAAAACGAAAAATAGTCACACAAGAGGCTTCTAATTCCGGATTCAGCGGAAAGATGCAGAGAAAGCTGGTAGTGCTGTTCATCATAGTACTGCTGGCTTTCGTTGCGTTATCTTTAAGACTTTTAAAGATAAACAGGGAAAAAGGAGATGACTACAAGAGACAGGTGATGAGGCAGCAGATGAGCTCATCCCGCGTCATCCCTTTCAGGCGGGGGGACATTGTAGACAGAAAGGGTACTAAGCTCGCCTATTCGGAAAAGGTATACAATCTGGTGGTGGATGCAAAGATGCTCCTTTCGGATGAGGGAGTACATCTGGAGCCCACAATGCAGGCGCTTCAGAAGTGTTTTCCGGAAGTAGATACGACAGAGATCAGGGAATACGTAAATAAAAATCCGGGGAGCAGGTATAAGATATTTGCAAAACACCTGCCCTTCAATGAGATAGAGCCCTTTAAGGAAATGCAGAAAAACGGCGTGGAAGTAAAGGGGAAAAAGGTATCGGACAATGAAACGGAACCTGAAATGATGGACGGTATCTGGTTTGAAGATGATTATGAGAGAAAGTACCCGGGAAGCTCCCTCGCCTGTGATGTAATAGGATTTGTGCAGGGAGACAACACAGGATTTTTCGGACTTGAGGAATTTTATAACGATACCCTGAACGGCACCGACGGAAGAGAGTACGGATTCATGAACGAGGATTCCGTTATGGAGGAATCCATTAAACCTGCTGTTGACGGATACACCATTGTTTCCACCATAGACACTAATATCCAGTCCATAGTGGAAAAACATATAGCTAAATTCATGAATGAGCACAGGAATGCATACAGGCAGGGTGCAGCAGCGAAAAATATCGGCGTTATCGTCATGAATCCGAATGACGGAGAAGTATACGCAATGGCCGGGTATCCGGTATTTGACCTTAATGATCCCTCAAATATGGATAACGTTGATCTTACCCAGTTCCTGCCGGAAAGCGTATCGGAAAATACTGCCGTTGATACCGAAGCAGAGGAAGAGGTTTCGGGAAACAATGCACCCGAGGATCCTATGACAGTGGCAAGGAATAAAATATGGAGAAATTACTGCATATCCGATTCCTTTGAACCCGGATCCGTCATGAAGCCATTTACGGTGGCGGGAGCTATCGATTCCGGAAAGATCACCGGAAATGAGACGTACCAGTGTAACGGTTATCTGGACGTGGCTGATTACCAGATCCACTGCCATAACAGGCTCGGTGACGGGCTACTTACTGTCCAGCAGGGAATAGCGAAGTCCTGTAACGTGGTACTCATGGATATAGCATTTGCCATGGGAAAAGAAGAGTGGCTCAGGTACAACAAGATATTTAATTTCGGATATAAAACGAATATCGATCTTGCAGGTGAGACAAACGCAAGCGAGCTTACCTTTAACGAGAAGATGGGTATTACGGATCTTGCAGTCGCGTCTTTCGGACAGGGATTTAACGTGACCATGATGCAGATGGCTGCCGGTTTTTCTGCCCTTATTAACGGCGGATATTATTACAGGCCCCAAATGGTTTCAGAGATCAGAAATTCCGAGGGGGCGGTGGTTGAGAAGATACAGCCCAGGATATATAAGCAGGTAATAAGTGAAGACACCAGTGCAAAGATGAGAGATTACTTAAGGACCGTAGTAATGAGTGATCCTAAGGAATGTACCGGATGGTCGGCCCGGCCCATAGGCTATACGGAAGGCGGAAAGACAGGTACAGCGGAAAAAGCTCCGAGAACCAAGAACGACTATCTCATCTCATTTATGGGATACGTACCTGCTGAAAACCCTGAAGTTCTCTGTTATGTGGTAATAGATACGCCTAATACGGAGATACAGTCCGAGTCCACAAGACTCGCAACCAGACTTAACCGTGATATTATGACGGAAGTGCTTCCATATCTCAATATCTTCCCTACAGAAGAGATAACAGAGGAAGAAGCAGAGGAGCTTCGGGCAAAGCAGGATGAATTCTCAGAGAACAGTTCTTACTGGACAATATCCGCAAATGAACTGCTTCCGGAAAATGAAGATGAGACTTCTGAAGAAGCTGAGGATAATAACGAAGAAGTGATAGAGATACCGGTAGAAGAGGCAGAACCGCCCAAAGACAGTGCCGGAAATCCTATTGTGAACAATGTGATACAGTATGATCCTGAGACAGGCTATCCTCTGGACCCGGCTACAGGTGAGGTTCTGGATCCGGTGACCCTTTTGCCGATCTCCCCCAAACCTAAGGAAGAACAGTATGCTCCTGAAGAAGGAGAGTAAGAGGGAGAGCTCCGATTTGATTCTCTTTTGATCCTAAGTTATACTTATTTAGTTTGATTGAAAATTAAGGAGAGGACATATGTTTTTAAATCACATATTACATCTGGTGGTTGCCTTTGTCCTAACCGTTTTGATCGGTAAGTTTCTGATACCGGAATTAAAGAAACTAAAGGCAAGGCAGGTTGAAAGAGAAGAGGGGCCCGAGTCCCATAAAAAGAAGACAGGTACCCCCACAATGGGCGGTATAATGTTCCTTCTGACCTTCGCGGCTCTGACCATACCGGAGGCGGGAAAGTACAGGGCGGCCATTCCGGTTATAGTAGCAACACTCGGTTTCGGGGCTGTCGGACTGATCGATGACTATATCAAGGTGGTAATGAAGAGGAATCTGGGCTTACGTGCCTGGCAGAAGCTTGTCCTCCAGATCGTTGTTTCGGCTGCAGTGATATGGTCTGTAAAACAGTTCACGGAAGTGAATTTTGACGTGCTCATTCCCTTCTCATCGCTGTTTACCGCGAACGGAGCCGGATTGTACGTGAATCTCGGGGTATTTACAGTGCCCTTTCTTATTTTTGTATTCCTCGGAACCACCAACGGATCCAATTTTACCGACGGACTTGACGGACTCTTAAGCAGTGTGACCATTGTCATAGCGCTCTTTATCGCACATATTTCGTCGGCACTTGCAGTTAATATCACATCTGCCTCATATGTTATGGCAGGTGCGCTCCTTGGTTTCCTGTTTTACAATCACCATCCCGCCAAAGTATTTATGGGGGATACGGGATCCCTTGCTCTGGGAGGATTCACGGCTGCCTGCATGCTTGTGATGAAAATGCCGATACATATCGTATTTGTAGGTATTATCTATCTCGTGGAAGTCATATCTGTGATAATTCAGGTTCTTTATTTCAAAGCTACCCATGGAAAGAGATTTTTCAAAATGGCTCCCATACACCATCACTTTGAACTGATGGGATGGAGTGAGACAAAGGTTGTTAATATATTTACCATTGTTACCGTCGTTGGATGTTTTATAGCTATTATATTGATGTAAAAGGGTGAGATCATGAAGGAAGCGTTTGAAAACTTAAGATGTCTTGTAATAGGTACGGGTGTGAGCGGAAAGGGAGCTGCAAAGCTTTTACTTTCGATCGGAGCCGTTGTCATCCTTTTTGATGAAAATGAAAACGTGGATACCGACAGTATCCGTGCTTCTTTCGGAAAGGACGAGAGGATCCGCGTGATAAAGGGAAATCTTCCCTATGAAGTGAAGAATTCCATAGATCTCGTGGTATTAAGCCCCGGAGTACCGTTGTCAAATCCCCTTGTGAGATATTTTGACGAAAAGGACACTGAGATAATAGGAGAAGTGGAGCTCGCATTCTGCTGCGGAAAGGGAGATGTCCTGGCGATAACCGGTACCAACGGAAAGACAACCACTACTACCCTTCTCGGTGAGATCATGAAGAACTACGCAGAAAAAGAGGGGAAGGGCAGGAAAGTATTTGTTGTAGGAAATATCGGTGACCCCTATACTCTTTATGCAAACGATATGGATGATGACACTATTACCGTTGCTGAGATCAGTTCATTCCAGCTGGAGACCATAAAGGCATTTAAGCCGAAGGTGTCCGCTGTCTTAAATATCACTCCGGACCACCTTAACAGACACCATACAATGGAGAATTACGTAGCTGTTAAAAAGAGGATCACGGAAAATCAGGACGAAGACTGCGTTGTGGTCCTGAACCTCGACGATCCCTATACCGTAAAGATGGCTGAAGGACAGAAGGGAAAAGTGGTCTTCTTTACGAAGGATGCGGATGCTGCATCAAAATGCGATGGTGATGTGGTGGTATTAAAGGGTAAGGACATTTTCTATAATGATAAAAAGATCATAAGTACCGATGAGACAAAGCTTCTCGGAACCCATAATTATGAGAACATAATGGCAGCGATAGCAATGGCGGTAAATTATGGTGTGGATACCGAAGTCATCACAGATACCGTCAGGAACTTCAATGCAGTGGAACACCGTATAGAATTCGTGGAAAACGTTAACGGGGTGGATTACTATAATGATTCAAAGGGCACCAATCCCGATGCTTCCATAAAAGCCGTGGAAGCCATGATACGTCCCACCATTCTTATAGGCGGGGGTTATGACAAGAAGAGCTCTTTTGATGAACTCATCGATTCTTTTGACGGAAAGGTGAAGCTTTTGGTCCTTATCGGGGAAACTGCGGAGCTTATCAGAGATACAGCTTTTAAAAAGGGCTTTGAAAAGGTACTGATGGCATCAGACTTAAAGGAAGCAGTCAGGTTATGCCACGACAATGCAGTGGCCGGAGATGCAGTGCTGCTGTCACCTGCCTGTGCAAGCTGGGATCAGTTTAAGAACTACGAGGAAAGAGGAAATCTGTTTAAGGAGTACGTCCGCGCACTATGAGCCACGGTAAAGTGAAGAGGCGTCATATGGATTACAGCCTGTTCTTTGCGGTAATATTTCTACTGCTGTTCGGGCTGATAATGGTCTATTCGGCCAGTTCATATGAGGCCAGCCTTAAATTCAATGACTCGGCATTTTACCTAAAGAATCAGGCCCGTGCCACGGCACTGGGCTTTATTGCAATGCTCATTATCTCCAGGATAGACTATCACATCTGGAAGGGACCTGCATTTTTGATATACCTTGGATCCCTGTTTCTGGTATTTCTGGTGCTTACACCTCTCGGAGTTGTGAGGAACGGAGCGAGGAGATGGCTGGATGTGGGTATTTCCGTACAGCCTGCAGAGGTGGCAAAGGTGGGAGTGATACTTTTATTCGCATCGATCCTTTCCAGATACGGCAAGCAGTTATCTTCCACGCTAAAAGGGATATTTATCTGTACGGTGCTGGCCGGGATTCCTGCGGTAATGGTGCTTACCATCACCAGTAACATGAGTTCCGCCATCATCATTTTCGGGATAGCCACGGTAATGGTATTCGTGTGTTCCCAGAAGACGCTGCCATTTATGCTGATAGGCGGTGCTATCACCGGAGGAGCAGCCCTCATAGTGTATATGGTAATGCACGGCATCATCCCGGAGACATTAAGCTACCGCACTGCGAGGATAAGAGCATGGCTTCAGCCGGAGGCATACGCTTCGGGAACAGGTTATCAGACGCTGCAGTCCTTATATTCTATAGGAGCAGGCGGCATATTCGGTAAAGGGCTGGGACAGAGTACCCAGAAACTGGGGTTTGTACCGGAAGCCCAGAATGACATGATCTTTTCCATTATCTGTGAGGAACTGGGACTTTTCGGGGCCATAGCAATACTTTTGATGTTCGTGATACTGATCTGGAGATTCGTGATCGTGGCCAATAATGCTTCAGACCAGTTCGGAGCTTTTATAGTCACGGGTGTCATGGCCCATATAGCCATCCAGGTCATCCTGAATATTGCTGTTGTTACAAATACCATACCGAATACGGGTATCACGCTTCCCTTTATTTCGTACGGAGGGACCTCGATCCTGTTTCTCCTTTATGAGATAGGCCTGTGCTTAAGTGTTTCAAGGAGCATTGAGGTATGAGAGGAGAAAAGGCTGTTAAGATAATCCTCGTCATCCTGACAGTTGTGGCAGTGCTGATGGGCGGGTTTTACTATTTCCTGGAAGCCTTTAACGTGTCCGAAGCCCATGTCGTCGGAAATTCACATTATTCTGATGATGAGATCAGGAATATGGTGTTTTCTGACTCCCTTCTCGGCAAAAACTCCGTTATACTGCAGTTAAAGTACAGGAATAAACCTATCACCGATATACCTTTTATCGAAAGGATGGATGTTAAATTCGATTCCAGGAATGCGATCACCATTGATGTTTTCGAAAAGGCTGTAGCCGGATATGTGGAATTCCTGGGCAAATACATGTATTTTGACAGAGAGGGGATAGTTGTAGAGAGTACGGATGAAAAGATAGAAGGGATCCCGGAGGTCACGGGGCTTGAATTCGACCATTGCATAGTTGGGAAGCCGCTTCCTGTGGAGGACCCGGGTATCTTTAACGAGATACTGTCGATCACACAGCTTCTGAATAAATACGACATAAATACAGACGGTATATATTTTGGAACTGACGGCAGCATAATCCTGTTTTTCGGGGAAACAAGGGCGATAATAGGTACCATGGATTATATAGACGAGAAGATGATGAGGCTAAAGAAAATAGAACCGAGTCTTAACGGAAGAAAGGGGATACTGCATCTTGAAAATTACTCCGAAAACTCGGATAATCCCATTGTGACATTTGAAGATGTTGATTATTGAAACAATTTAAAAATTTTCTGTTGATTTATATTTAAATAAAATATATTATTAGGATTGAAGTTTAAAAGCGACAGGGGAGGATTATTCCGTGCTTGAAATTAAGAATAACGGCCAGACAACCGCATGCCGGCTGCTTGTTATCGGTGTCGGCGGCGCAGGAAATAACGCAGTAAACAGAATGATAGACGAGAAGATCGGGGGAGTTGATTTTCTCGCTGTTAATACGGATTCCCAGGCCTTACAGTTAAGTAAGTCTCCCAGGATCCTGCAGATCGGAAAGGATGGACTTGGTGCCGGTGCTGTTCCCGCAAAGGGACAGAAAGCTGCAGAGGACTCACAGGACGAGATAGCAGATGCACTTAAGGAAGTTGATATGGTGTTCGTTACCTGCGGAATGGGCGGCGGAACCGGAACAGGAGCTGCGCCTGTTATCGCTAAGATCGCAAAGGATATGGGTATCCTTACAGTAGGCGTGGTTACTAAGCCTTTCAAATTCGAGGGTAAGAAGAGAATGGATAACGCCATCGGAGGCATCGAGAGAATGTCCGAGGGCGTAGATACGATGATCGTTATTCCGAATGAGAAGCTGAGAAGCCTTCCCAATAATGACGAACTGGATTTCAAAGAGGGAATGAAGAAGGCCGATGAGGTTCTCCAGCAGGCTGTTCAGGGTATCACAGACCTGATCGTAAATGCCGGAGACATCAACCTTGACTTTGCGGATCTCCAGACCGCTATGAAGGACAAGGGTGTGGCTCATATCGGAATCGGTGCGGCAGACGGTGAAGAGAGAGCGAAGAAGGCTGTTCAGCAGGCTGTAGAAAGCCCGCTCCTTGAGACTACCATTAAGGGCGCGACCGACGTAGTTCTGAACGTATCCGGTCACGTTACGATGAAGGATACGGAGATCGTAGGAGATTATATCCAGGAGCTTACAGGCGAGGATGTAAACGTTATCTACGGTATCTTAAATGATGATTCCAAGGGCGACCTCTTACAGGTTACCGTTATTGCTACAGGTATGAAAGAACCCGGGAATATTCCGCAGCCTCAGATAAAGGCTCCTTTCGCAGGCGGCGCTGTTACCCAGACTGCAGTGAACAGAGCACCGGGACAGTTTAATCCGGTACCCCCGAGACCGGTTACGCAGGCTCCTGCAGGAGGATTTACGGCTCCTACGGCACCCAGACCGGGAACGGGTGCAGCTCCGGTTCAGGGGTATGACACACTGTCAAGGACCGGAGGACTGAATCTCGGCTCCACGAGAAGATCCTATGACGTTCCTGATTTTCTCAATCGTTCAAAAAAGAAGAGCTGAGGTAATAAAAGAATATGAAATGTCCGTTTTGTTCTCATGAAAATACCAGGGTCATTGATTCCAGACCGGCAGATGAAAATAACTCCATCAGACGGAGAAGGATATGTGACGAATGCGGGAAGCGTTTTACCACCTACGAAAAGGTGGAGACCATTCCTCTGATGGTTATCAAAAAAGATAATAACAGGGAGACTTATGACAGGACAAAAATAGAACACGGTGTGCTTCTGGCATGTCACAAGAGGCCGATACCTGCAGAGCGGATCACAAGTCTTGTGGATGAAGTTGAGACAGAGATCTTTAATATAGGCGAAAGGGAGATACAGTCTTCCGTTATCGGCGAGCTGGTGATGAAGAAGCTTAAAGATCTGGAAGCCGTAGCCTATGTCAGATTCGCGTCGGTGTATCGTGAATTCAAGGATATAAATTCATTTATGGAGGAACTTAAGAAGGTACTGCAGTAGCAGTACCTTTTTTAGGAATATTTTTCTGTTATGATCTTAGATATTTTCTATCCGGACCAGTATTATAATTCCACCTATGATATTGATTTTAAGAAGCTTTATGATGAGGGAGCAAGGGGATTGATCTTCGATATTGACAATACCCTGGTTCCACACGGTGCCCATGCGGACAGGCGGGCGGAAGAACTCTTTTCAAGGCTTAACGGTCTGGGTTTCAGGTGTATGCTGCTTTCCAATAACAGGGAAAGAAGGGTCAGCAGTTTTGCTCTGGAGGTAAGGTTTACCGACTATATATATAAAGCGGATAAACCAATGAGATCCGGATACATAAGAGCTATGGAGAAACTTGGGACTGACAGGGGGAATACAGTGTTTATCGGAGACCAGCTGTTTACGGACATATGGGGTGCAAAGCGCACCGGCATCCGAAGCATTCTCGTGGGACAGATCGATAAAAAGGAAGAGATACAGATAGTGTTGAAACGGCTGTTGGAGAAAGTGGTGCTGTACTTTTATTTCAAGAGCAAGTTAAAGCCTTCTCCCAGAGGAGAAGGTGGCACGGCGAAGCCGTGACGGATGAGGTGTTTATGACAATTAATGGAAAGACGACAATCCTCGGGCTTATGGGAGACCCGGTGGAACATACCCTCTCTCCGGTCATTCACAATACGTTTGCGGAAGCTTGCGGTATAAATGCTGTCTACGAGGCATTTAATGTTAAAAAGGGTGATACGGAAAATGCAGTAAAGGGTGGATTCTCTTTAGGGATTCAGGGGTTTAATGTGACTGTTCCCCATAAGGAGGATGTGATCCCTTTTTTATCAGGGATCGATCCTGCTGCAGAAAAGATAGGAGCAGTAAACACTCTTGTCAGAACGGAAAGCGGATATAAAGGCTATAATACCGATTACCTCGGAATAATGAGGCAGATCAGGAAGTGCGGCTTTGATATCATGGATCAGAATGTGATCATGATAGGAGCAGGAGGAGCTGCAAATGCCTGCCTTGCTGCGCTGTTTGAGCTCGGGGCTTCAAAGGTATATATACTGAACCGCTCCATAGAGAAAGCAAAGGAAAAATTCGGAAGTGACAACAGGGTAGAGGTTCTGCCTCTTGACGGCTTTGGGAATATTCCGGGAGAAGGACTTTTTTGCCTGCAGTGTACCAGTGTGGGTCTTTCGCCGGATACAGACAGGGCACCAATAGAGGATGAGGACTTTTACAAAAAGATAAACAGGGCTATAGATATTATTTATAATCCAGCCGAAACTCTCTTTATGAAAAAGGTGAGGGAAAAAGGTGGAAGAGCGGAAAACGGCATGTATATGCTTCTTTACCAGGCGTTGATAAGCTTTAAGCTTTTTACAGGACATGAACCCGGTGAGGAAGCTCTGAAACTAGCGGAAAGAGCACTGTATGAAAAGACTTATACTTGAGGGATTCATGGGATGCGGAAAGAGTACCTGCGGGAAGGTACTGTCAAATGATTTTCTCATTCCCTTTGCCGACACAGACAAAATGATAGAGGAATCTGAGAAGCGCTCCATAAATCAGATATTTAATGAGAACGGTGAAGAGTACTTCAGGGATCTGGAGACAGGGCTTTTACGTAAGCTTTCTGAAAACAGCAGGTTCTTAGGAGGCGTGGTCTCCCTTGGGGGTGGTATGCCTGTCAGGGAAGAGAACAGGGCACTTATCAAAAAATGCGGAACCGTAGTTTATATCAAAGCATCTGCGGATCTTCTGAAAGAACGCTTAAGAAAGAGAAGCGCAAAGAGACCGATGCTTAAAGACAGTAATATCGATGAAAAGGTGGACAGGCTTCTATCCGAACGGGAAGATATCTATATGGAGATCGCGGACCACATTTTAGAAACAGACGGGAAAGAGATCTATCAGGTGGTTAACGAGCTGAAGAGAATTTATAATAAGTGCGTAAGATGATATGTTGTGGAGAATGAGTGATCCATTTCAGGACGCTTCCGCTCGAAAGGAATAATATGAAGATACTGGTAATAAACGGGCCGAACTTAAATTTTCTTGGAATAAGGGATGTAAATATATACGGAAAAGAAGATTATGCATACCTTATAAAGATGATAGAGGAACATGCTGAGAAAAACGGTATTGAAGTGGAGTGCTTCCAGTCAAATCATGAGGGAGCCATAATCGACAGGATACAGGAAGCTTATTCCGACGGCACGGAGGGAATAGTCATAAATCCCGGAGCATACACCCATTACAGCTACGCAATCAGGGATGCACTGGACTCATATCATACATTTCCCAAGGTGGAAGTCCATATTTCAGATATCAATGCCCGGGATGAATTCCGTAAGATCTCGGTGACAGCCCCCGTCTGTGATAAGCAGATAGTGGGACAGGGGTTAAAAGGATACCTCATGGGAATGGATCATATTAAAAATACTGTAAATAAAGGGCTTTAGGGCATTCATTGTATTTTTTGATTTTTTTGTTGAAATATTCAGAGTCATAATGTAGAATGTCTTTGTTTGTTTTTATGGAATTATCAGGAGGTTTTTAATGGTATCAGCAGGAGATTTCAGAAACGGTCTTACACTTGAGATCGAAGGAACAGTTTATCAGATCATTGAATTTCAGCACGTTAAGCCCGGTAAGGGAGCAGCATTCGTGCGCACAAAGATAAAGGACATCATCAACGGCGGAGTCGTAGAAAAGACTTTCAGACCTACAGAAAAATTCCCTACTGCCAGGATCGACAGGAAGGATATGCAGTATCTCTATGCAGACGGAGATCTTTACAACTTTATGGATCCCGAATCTTATGAGCAGATCGCCATCGGAAAAGATGTGGTCGGAGATGCAATGAAGTTCGTTAAGGAGAACGAGGTATGTAAGGTCAATTCCTATAACGGATCTGTATTCGCTATCGAGCCGCCTATCTCTGTAGAGCTTGAAGTAACAGAGACCGAGCCCGGATTCAAGGGAGATACAGCTACAGGTGCTACAAAGCCTGCCACTGTTGAAACCGGTGCAACTGTCATGGTTCCCCTTTTTGTTAACCAGGGTGACAGGATCAAGATCGACACCAGAACCGGCGAATATTCTTCAAGAGCTTAAAATAGGTCTATAACCCTCATCCGTCACGCCTGCGGCGTGCCACCTTCTCCCAGAGGGAGAAGGCGGGTGATCGAGCCTTCCCCTTCTAGGGGAAGGTGTCAGCGCGAAGCGCTGACGGATGAGGTTAGTAATTTCTTAATTTCTATCATTATTCCTGTTTTCTATCATATTTTTCAATATCTGCATCTTCGCAGATCTTTTTTTGGTATCCCATTTTTTACATAAATAAATATTTTATACGGCGCATGTGCCGGGAAAGGAGTGTTTATGGGTATACAACTGGAATATAGCGAGAGGGGCCCGGGATCACTTATAAGAGATGTCAGGGACTTCAGGGATGAAGTATTGTGCGGCTTAAAGGAACTGTGCGGCCCTGAATTTACTGTGGAGGAGAGAGACGTTGAAAAGAATAACGGAGTCCTGCTCTATGGTATCTCGATCATGGGTCCGGGGGAGAATATCGCCCCGACAATTTATATGGAACCCCTGTTTAATGAATACGTAAGGGGTACTATGAATGTTAAGGAGGCAGAAAATGAAATATTAAAGATCTATTCAAAAGAGAAGCATAAGCCTGATATAGATCTGTCGGATCTTTCCGACTTTGAAAAGATAAGGGATATGCTTACATTCAGGCTTATAAATGCCGGCAGAAATACGGAACTGTTAAAAAAGGTTCCCCACAGGATGTATCTGGATATGGCGATAGTCTACACTGTTTATGTGGCGGATGTTTTTTCGGGAGCCGGAAATATACTTGTGAGGAACGATCTTATGAAAGCCTGGGGAACGGATGAAGAGACACTGTTTTCTCTCGCAGCTGAAAATACCCCCAGGATAAAAGAACCGGTTATAAAGGATCTGTCTGATATGCTTTTATCGATATTAGACAGCCAGGAAAGTTCCAGGGAAGATATGGAAAAGGTCCTTAAGGAAGGCAGTGATATCAGTATGTACGTACTCACGAACTCCGATAAGTTCTATGGAGATGCAGTTATACTATATCCGGATCTGTTAAAGGACCTGTGTGAAAAGATAGGGCCGGAATTCTATCTGCTGCCCTCATCGGTACATGAATTCATAGCGGTACCGGCCCTGGGGAACACAAATGAGGAAGAACTGTCCGAAATGGTAAAAAGTGTTAACCGTACATCTGTAGGGAAAGAAGATTTCCTGTCTGACAATGTCTATGTTTTTAAGGATGGTAAAATGACCATCTGTCAAACCTGTATCTCACAGGATAAAAACCACTAAATTTAAGCGTTCGGCGCGCTTTCTTTAGGTGCGCCGGATGCGTTTCAAAAAAAGGGAAACATTGATTATATTTACAAGCTGTGTTATTATCTTTTTTGCGTCAGGCTAAAACCACGTTTTTTCATGCTGTCGTAAGCGTTTGTAGCTCAGCTGGATAGAGCACAGGCCTCCGACGCCTGGTGTCAAGGGTTCGAATCCCTCCAAACGCACTTGGACTGCTTTTACAGTTTATTATATTTGAAATGTGAGGATGAAATGAAGAATAAGATCGGGATAGAAGATGTAAAGACTTTTATAACAGAGCATTACCAGTATTTTGCAGTGGGGGTGCTTTTTGTTGTACTTATCATAGTGCTTGCTGTTTTCAGTATTAATAAGAAGAAGGATTCCGATAAGGGATCTACAGAGCAGGCTACCGAAGCAGCTCAGGATACCCTCGGGACAGAGCCTATTCCCGTACCGGAAGGTGCAAAACTCGAGCAGAATGCATACGAGGACATCAACTCCTTCTTTAATGAGTATTATGCTGCCGTAGCTGAAGGTGATACCGACAAGATGGCAGAGATGGGTAATACTCTGGATGAAGAGGATAAGGCAAAGCTTCAGGTAAAGGCCGGATATACAGAGGACTATGAGAATATGTCCTGTTATACAAAGCCCGGACCCGAGCCAAATTCCTATATCGTATTTGTATACTATGAGATCAAGTATAAGAACATTGATTCTCTGGCACCAGGACTTTCAACCTTCTATCTCTGCACAAATGCGGATGGATCATATTATCTTAAGGACATAGGTTCCCTTCCTCAGAATATGAAGGATTACATTACTGAGGTGGCTAATCAGAGCGATGTACAGAATCTCCTTGCAGAGGTTGATAAGCTTTATGCCACAAATACCAGCTCAGATCCCACACTGGCAGCATTCATGGATTCACTCCAGACCAAGTCAGAGTCTGCAGCAGCCAAGGTTCGTGAGAACGGCGGTACCGCTGAAGAAGTTGCTGAGGAGAATACCACAGAGAACGGAGCTGAAGTAAGAGTCAAGACCACAGATGCAGTTCGTATCCGTTCCGGAGCTACCACTGAAGAAGATAACGTTATCGGACAGGCTGCGGCAGGAGATACTTTTGTACGTATCAGCGAAGACGGCGAGTGGAGCAAGATCAAGTATAAGGACGGAGAAGCCTACATCAAATCCGAATTCCTGACAACTGCCGAAGGCGACACAGTTGTGGGCGGAGAAGTCCAGAATGATGATGGCGGCGAAGAAGGCGGAGAGGAAGCTCCCGCAGAGAATAATAATGCGGTAGAGACTCCTGCAAGCGGAAAGGTAGTGGCAAACGAGGCTGTATCTATCAGAAGCGGAGCCAGCACGGATTCCAATAAGGTAGGCAGTGCATATAAGGGAGACACCTTCGAACTTACCGGAGAAGTTGATGACTGGTACAAGATAAATTACAAGGGTCAGACAGCTTATATTAAGGCTGAATATTGTACTAAGAAATAAGTGATGATTGACAGATTTAATTATCGGGTGTATTTTATTTAGCGGCAAAGGCGCCGATGACATGCAGGATCAGTCTGCATTGATTCGTGCGCCTTTATTGTGTTTTAGAGTTATAAACGGATCCCTGAGGTCCAAGATTTTTCCAAAGGAGGAAAGAAATCATGTCTTATGTTGATGAAGTGTTTGAAGCTCTGAAGGTTAAGCATCCCACAGAGGATGAATTCCTGGAGGCCGCAGAGAGGGTCCTTGATACCATCAGACCGGCGGTTGAAGCCAATGAGGAGAAGTACAGAAAGGCAGGTCTTTTAGAGAGACTTGTTGAGCCCGAGAGGATCATCACTTTCCGTGTTCCCTGGACAGATGACAAAGGTGTCAATCATGTGAATTTAGGCTACAGGGTACAGTTTAATTCAGCAATAGGACCTTACAAGGGAGGACTTCGTTTCCATCCTTCAGTAAACCAGTCTATTCTTAAGTTCCTCGGATTCGAGCAGATCTTCAAAAATTCTCTTACAGGACTTCCTATCGGCGGTGGTAAGGGAGGAGCTGACTTCGATCCCAAGGGAAAGAGCGATGCAGAGGTTATGAGATTCTGTCAGAGCTTTATGACAGAGCTTTATAAATATATCGGAGCAGATGAGGACGTTCCTGCCGGTGATATCGGTGTTGGCGGAAGAGAAGTAGGATATCTCTACGGTCAGTATAAGAGGATCACCAATCTGTATGAGGGAGTTCTCACAGGTAAAGGACTTTCATTCGGAGGATCCCTTGCAAGACCCGAAGCTACAGGATATGGACTCGTATACATCACAGATGAGATGGTACGTGCAGCAGGAAAGGATCTGAAGGGTAAGACAGTTGTCATCTCCGGATCCGGAAACGTGGCACAGTATGCTACACAGAAGGCTACACAGCTTGGAGCAAAGGTTGTTACCCTTTCTGATTCAAACGGATATATCTACGATCCCGATGGCATTAAGCTTGACATCGTTATGGAGATCAAGAATGTAAAGAGAGGCAGGATCCGTGAGTATGTGGATCAGGTTCCTTCCGCAAAGTATTTTGAAGGTGAGAGACCCTGGGGCGTTAAGTGTGATATTGCTCTTCCCTGCGCTACTCAGAATGAGATCAACGGAGAAGATGCGAAGAAGCTTATCGACAATGGCTGCTGGTGCGTAGCAGAGGGTGCTAACATGCCCAGTGATGCTGATGCCATTGATGCTTACCTTAAGGCTAAGATCCTCTACATGCCCGGAAAGGCAGCAAATGCAGGCGGAGTTGCTACATCTGCCCTTGAGATGAGCCAGAACTCAGAGAGACTTTCCTGGAGCTTCGAAGAGGTTGATTCCAAACTTAAGAACATCATGGTCGGTATCTATGAGAAGGTTGCTGAGGCAGCAAAGAAATACAGCTATGAGACAGACTTCGTAACAGGCGCAAACATCGCCGGTTTCGAGAAGGTCGCTGACGCCATGATGGCACAGGGCCTGGTATAAAAAGAGTATAATCAGTTTGGATTATTGATCATTTTTATAGTGACACAATGTTTAAAATTTGATATAATTTATTTTTGGAGAGTCAGCACGGATGAGTTGATCATCCGTGCTGTTTCTTATAGCAACATTTTTCAAGAAAGGGAGAATTGTTATGAAAAGAAAGATAGTTAGTGTACTTGTAGCTACCGCTTTTGTAACGTCTATGTTCGCAGGATGCGGCAATTCAGGCGGAAGTGCTACGATCGAGACTGTAACGGAAGCAGCTTCTGAGGTTGCAGAGGCAGCTGATACAGCAGCTGATGCCGCAGCTGACAGCGCTCCTGCAGCTGACAGTGCAGATGGATCAGCTGATTCTGACTACCATATCGGTATCGTTACAGGTTCTGTTTCACAGTCAGAGGATGACAGACGTGGAGCAGAGGCATTCCAGGCAAAGTATGGCGAAGACAGGGTTATGCTCGCTACATATCCTGATAACTTCACAGAAGAGCTTGAGACAACCATTCAGACCATCGTTAACCTCTCTGATGACGAGAAGATGAAAGCCATCATCGTTAACCAGGCAATTCCCGGAACAACCGAGGCTTTCCGTCAGATCAAGGAGAGAAGACCTGACATCCTCTGCATCGCAGGTGAGTCTCACGAGGACCTTCCTGAGATCGGAAGTGCAGCAGATCTTGTATGTAATAATGACTTCGTTGCAAGAGGATATCTTATCATCCGTACAGCGCATGAGCTCGGATGCGATACTTTCGTGCACATCTCATTCCCCCGTCACCTTTCATACGAGACAATGAGCCGTCGTGTAGCTATCATGAAGGCTGCTTGTGAAGAGTTCGGAATGGAGTTCGTTATGGAATCCGCTCCCGATCCCACAACTGACGTAGGTGTACCCGGAGCACAGGCTTACATCGCTGAGCACGTTCCTGAGTGGGTAGAGAAGTATGGTCAGAATTCGGCATACTTCTGTACTAATGACGCTCACACCGAGCCTCTTTTAAGAGGACTTCTGGAGAATGGCGGTTACTTCATCGAAGCTGACCTTCCTTCACCTCTTATGGGTTATCCCGGAGCTCTCGGACTTGACCTTACAGAAGAAGCAGGAGATTTCGAGAAGATCCTTGCAAAGGTTGAGAGCGCAGTTGTTGAAAAGGGCGGCGCAGGCAGATTCGGAACATGGGCATATTCATATGGATATACTGTTTCAGCAGGTCTTGCACAGCACGCTATGAATGTTATCGACGGAAAGAGCGATCTTACAGATATAGAAGACATTTCTGCAGCTTATGAGGTATTCTCACCCGGAGCAGCATGGAACGGTTCCAACTACACAAATGCTGACACCGGCGTAAAGGCTGACAACACCTTCCTTATCTATCAGGATACATATATCATGGGTGATCCCGGTAAGTACATGGGCTCAACAGAGATCGAAGTTCCTGAGAAGTATTTCACAACAAAGTAAGTATTTCAAAAAACGGACTTATCATCATTAATGATCTGAGTCGGTAAATAAGATTTATGCTGTGTGGGGAGACCACGGTCTCCCCACATTTAAGCTGTTATAGTAAGCGAAATATAAAATTTCGCTCACTATAACTGCCTCCGGCAGGATGCGCATGGATTTTGTAAGGAAATAAGCCGCCTACGGCGGCCAAAATCCAGCGCAGTAAACGACAAAAAAGATTTTTGCCGTTTACTATTACAATTATAGAAAGGTTTCAGAAGACATGGAAAAAGCACCTCTTCTTGAAATGCGAAATATAAAAAAGGATTTTTTCGGGAATCAGGTTCTTACAGATATAAACTTAACTCTTGAAGAGGGGGAAGTGATCGGTCTTGTAGGAGAAAACGGTGCAGGAAAATCCACTCTGATGAAGATCCTCTTCGGTGCGGATGTCATCAGGGAAACAGGTGGTTACGGCGGAGATATCATCATTAATTCCGAAAAAGTGAATTTCGAATCACCCTTTGATGCCATTGCATCAGGTATTGGGATGGTTCATCAGGAGTTTTCACTGATACCCGGATTTACTGCCACAGAAAATATTTTGCTCAACAGGGAATCAAAAAAGAAAAGCGTGCTGTCACAGTTGTTCAGCGACAGAATGGATACGCTTGACCGCAAGGATATGGACAATCGCGCCCGTGAAGCTATACAACAGATGGGCGTTAATATAGAACAGGATATGCTTATAAGCGATATGCCTGTGGGACATAAGCAGTTTACCGAGATAGCCAGGGAGCTGTCAAAAAAGCAGCTGAAGATACTTATTCTGGATGAGCCTACGGCTGTTCTTACGGAAAAAGAAGCTGAAGCGCTTCTCGAATCCATCAGGGGAATGTCCAAACGCGGCATCGCCGTGATCTTTATCACACACAGACTTCATGAAATACTGGAAGTTTGTAACAGGGTTGTCGTAATGCGTGACGGCCTTTTAATAAGTGATCTTGCTGCCAAAAACACATCAGAAGCTGAGATAACCCATCTTATGGTGGGAAGGGAAGTGAAGGGATCCGATACTCCCAGTGACCTTAGAGAAATTGTGAAGGAGCAGGACAAAGACGACTTCGAGACTATCATGTCCATAAAGAATCTCTGGGTGGATATGCCGGGAGAAACTGTTCGTGATGTCAATCTCGACGTCAGAAAGGGAGAGATCCTCGGTATCGGAGGGCTTGCCGGACAGGGTAAGCTCGGTATTCCGAACGGTATCATGGGTCTTTATCAGGCCGGAGGAAAGGTTGTTTTCAACGGTCAGGAGATACCACTTAATTCCCCGAGAAAGTGTCTGGATGCATCCCTTGCCTTTGTGTCGGAGGACAGAAGAGGAGTGGGACTGCTCCTGGATGAGACTTTGGAATGGAATGTGTCTTTCCCTGCCATGCAGGTACAGGATAAATACCTGAAGAAGTATCTGGGTGGCCTTATCAAGTGGCGTGATGACAAGGAGATCAGAAAGATCACCGAGAAATATATAGATGAGCTTCAGATCAAGTGCACGAGTACAACGCAGAAGGCAAAAGAGCTTTCAGGTGGTAACCAGCAGAAGATCTGTCTTGCAAAAGCGTTCGCGCTGGAACCCAGTTTCTTATTCGTGTCTGAGCCCACACGAGGTATCGACGTGGGAGCGAAAGCACTGGTCCTTGATGCGCTTAAGCGCTTTAACAGGGAAAGCGGAGTCACAGTAGTAATGATATCATCAGAGCTTGCCGAGCTCAGATCTACCTGTGACCGTATTGCGATAATTTCCGGCGGGAAGGTGGCAGGCATACTTCCTGCCAAAGCATCCTCGGAATCATTTGGTACATTGATGATAAGTGGGGTGTAAGAAAAGAAAATGGAAGAAAACAAAGTGACATTAAATGAACGGATAAAGGATGTCCTTAATGATTTCGGACTTCCGAGGCTTATAATAACCGGATTCCTGGTACTGTTGATCGTTGTATCTCCCTTTGTAGGTGCAGATCTTCCGACCCAGTTATCCAATATCATCAACCGTTTCAGCTGGAACGGAGTTCTGGTGCTTGCCATGGTGCCCATGGTACATTCCGGATGCGGTCTGAATTTCGGACTACCTCTCGGTATCATATCAGGACTGTTAGGGGCTACCCTTTCCATAGAGCTTGGATTCACGGGTCCCATGTCCTTCCTGATGGCAGCACTTTTAGCCACTCCTTTTGCCCTTGTATTCGGAATGGGATACGGATGGCTGTTGAACAAGATCAAAGGCGGAGAGATGATGATCGCAACATATGTTGGTTTTTCATCTGTTTCACTTATGTGTATGATGTGGCTCCTCCTTCCCTATCACAGCCCTAACATGGTATGGGGTATGGCAGGAAAGGGACTCAGGACCACCATCAGTCTGGAGGGTTATTATACACAGGCTCTTGCCGATATCCTTCAGATCAATATTGGAAATCTCATGATACCCACAGGGGCGATCCTTTTCTTTGCGCTCCTTGCATTTGCAATGTGGGCATTCCTTCATACAAAGACAGGAACAGCCATGACAGCGGTGGGATCCAATCCCAGTTTTGCCAGATCAGCAGGTATAAATGTGGATAAGATAAGACTTATCTCAGTGGTGATGTCCACATGGCTTGCAGCTATCGGTATCCTTGTGTATGAGCAGGGATTCGGTTTCGTACAGCTTTATATGGCGCCTTTCTATATGGCCCTTCCTGCGGTTTCAGCGATACTTATCGGTGGAGCTTCCGTTAATAAGGCATCTATTATGAACGTTATAATAGGAACCATTCTCTTCCAGGGAATTGTAACTATGACACCCACCGTCATGAATAACCTCATACATCTCGATATGAGTGAGGTTATAAGGATCATAGTAAGTAACGGAATGATCCTCTATGCACTTACGAGAAAAACGGAGGGCGCAAAATGAGCAAGATGAAACCGTCAGAAATGATAAGAAGGTTTTCAGTCCCTCTTATGTTTGTACTTATATGCGCAATATGTGCGCCTATTTCAGGATTGTCTCCCAGCTACCTCATAAATGAGATAGTCACGAGAATGGGAAGGAATGCTTTCCTTATCCTGAGTCTTTTGATACCTATCATGGCCGGAATGGGACTTAATTTCAGTATGACCCTGGGAGCCATGGCAGGAGAGATAGGCCTTATCCTTGTTTCCGACTGGCAGATAGTAGGGATCCCCGGCATGGTGCTGGCGGCTATAATCTCAGTTCCTATTTCCGCTCTTCTCGGTGTATTCTGCGGTAAGGTGCTTAATATGGCTAAGGGCCGCGAGATGATCACGAGCTATATCATCAGTTTCTTTATAAACGGTATCTACCAGCTGGTGGTACTCTATCTCATGGGACCTGTTATCCCCATTAAACATGGAAACGTCAAGCTTCCCAGAGGTTATGGCATCAGAAACACGGTGTCACTCCTGTCTATGAGACAAAAGCTGGATAACCTTATCCCCCTTACGATAGAGGGAGTTAAGATACCGGTAGCCACCTTCATTATCGTATTTATCCTGTGCCTTATCATTATCTGGTTTAGGAAGACAAAGCTCGGACAGGATATGCGTGCTGTCGGACAGGATCTGGAAGTGGCAAGGGACGCAGGTATCGATGTGGAGGGCACCAGAATCATCTCCATGGTGATCTCGACAGTATTTGCGGGAATCGGAATGATCATCTACCTTCAGAACATGGGTAATATCGCTACCTACAGTTCACATTCCCAGATCGGAATGTTCTGTATAGCAGCGCTTCTCGTGGGCGGAGCATCGGTTGATAAGGCTTCCATAGGTAACGTATTCCTTGGTATAGTCTTATTCCACACAATGTTCATCGTGGCTCCCAAGGCCGGAACGGTCATCACCGGAGACTCCATGATCGGTGAATACTTCCGTGTGTTCGTTTCATATGCGGTTATTACGGTTGCCCTCATCATGTATGAGACAAATAAGAGGAGAAATAAGGCAAATGCCGGTAAACAGCTGGCTTTAGAGCAGGAGGGTGACAATGACAAAAAAGATTGATAAGAAGAGGCTTGTAGTACGCCTCGTAGCTATACTTGCCATAATTGCCCTCGCTGTAGTAATGTTTATAATAGGAAGAGGACATACGGTCTACTTTGACAATAAGGAGATCGAATATAACGGTAAGACATATGGCACGAAGTACAGCATCGAAGTCCTGGTAAACGGCGAAAAAGTCGCAAAACTTAAGGATGGAGACCGTGGTATGGCCAATACCATGGGACAGAACTTCAGTATGGAGCTCCTTGTAAAAGAGGAAAAAGAAGGGAATGCCCAGAAGATGAAGGTCGGGCTGCCGTTACCCTATAATATGGACGGCATTATCATCAATCTCCCGGCGCTTATGGCAGGACTTCCCAGTGATGCCTATATGTCAGAATTTATTCCTGTTCCTTCCGATGAGGAACTGCAGGATGAAGAAGTGGTTACAGATGAGATGGAAGGTCTCATGAATTTCGGAGAGTCCTCAGACGAGTAACGCAGGCTTTTATTTTACCCGGAAAGGAGAGCGTGTTATGAAGAAACTGTATGGATTTTTCTGTATGCTGTCTATGTCCGCATTGGTTTTCGCGAGTACTGTTTTCGCTGCGGATGTTCACGTGACTTATGTTACGGCCAAGGGTACTTCGACAGTTACGGCACCTCAGGGCACTAATATGACCTGGATGGGGCCTACAGACCTTAATGTAGACGGCTATGCTTTCTGTGGATGGGATGTTTCCCTCGCAAATGTGCAGCAGGATACTATAGCAAGAGCGGTTTATCTCCCCAAGGGAGGAACAAGCGAGACTTCTGCTATCTGCCAGACATGGCAGAATCTTCCTTCAGGCGTTTTAAGCTATTCAAATGTTACAAGCGCAACGCTTCCGAAGACTACTACAGATTTAAAGAACCCTGCGACACCGATGAATAAGACAGGCCATTTAACAGCAGCGGAGGTTATAGCCCTTAATCCCGTCGGGATCCCGGGTAAAACCTGTGTGGTGAAGTGGTATAACGGATCCACCGGAGAGCTTTGGGGTGCTGATGTGGTTACTTATGGGTCATCACTTCCACAGCCCGCTGACCCTTGTATTAACGGACTTGAGTTTACCGGATGGCAGGGAAGCTGGACCAATATAACCGAGGACAGGAACATTGTAGGAAGCTTCTACAAGAACTACAAGGTTATCTATGTATGTGAGGTCTGCAATGAGCCCATGGGAGATGTGCTCATAAGAGAGGGCGATGATGTTGAGAGATATAAACCCTCGATCCATGATCATACGGATCACCACCATCATTTCAGAGGCTGGTATGATCCTGTGCTTCAGAGTGACGGCTACACCGTAGTGGTCCTCGCTGACTATTCGCATGTGAATCATTGTAAAGAATACGGAATAGACGAAGATGAAAATGATTCAGAGGAAGAAAAGTACTGGAAACACAGGTAATAAAGAATCATAAGATTTATGGCTCGGAAATCATTTCCGGGCCGTTTTGTATTATAATGTGGATCCAAGTCTTTTTTATGCGGAAGATGGAAAAAGCCCCAGTGGGGCTTTTTCGGGTGCGTTTAGGCGCACTGAGTGCGCCTGCACCCCGCAGACTTGACAGGCAAAGCCTGTCAAGTCTGTTCCGCAAAAAAATACCCCTAAGGAAACCTTAGGGGTATTTTTATGCGGAAGATGGGACTTGAACCCACACAAGCTTGCGCTCACAAGATCCTTAGTCTTGCTCGTCTGCCAGTTCCGACACTTCCGCGTCCGTACTGTTTATTCACAGCACGCTTGCAATAATATCATCTTCTAAATTAAAAGTCAATAAGAAATTTTATTTGAATGAAAATTCAATTTACGCCGTCTAAAGCGAGATTTTACTTGATTTTTCGCGGGGGGGGGTACTATAATTGATCTTAGTGTTTTCACTATATCAGACCGGAACGGACCCGATGGCGTTTAGTTAAGCTCCTTGTGCGGGAAACGTCCACCGGACGTTTTTCCTTCCTGAGCGTCAGCGAAGGATCTCTCTTACAGCTATAAGAGATTCTTCGCTTCGCTCAGAATGACACTAACTTAATGCCATTGGAACGGACCCGGTCAGAATAATAAGGAGATTGAGTTATGAAAATTAGGAAAAGAAAGTTCTGGGCGGCAGTTTTAAGTGCAGCGCTGTTATTTAACATGACCGCTGTCCCTGCTATGGCCGATCCCATGTGGGATGAAAGTCAGGATCCCGGAGATGCTGTAACTATCAACGGCAGCTGGACCATCGATCCTGACGAGTATCACAAGGCGAAAATTTTACTGGATGAAAATGATGACGGAGACTACTTATCCTCTGCGACCATGACTGACGGTACCGGTACCAACTGGGGGGATGTCACGATCACTGGAGATTACCCTGAAGAGGATCTTACTCTGTTTAAGACTTCATCGCGTTCGATCGATATTGCCAGCGACCGGATCACGCTTGATGTGGACTGCGATGACTGGGGTCTTGATGCTCCGGCCTGCATATATTTTAAAATGGATCTGTTTACTAATGAAGATCCTAATAACTGGGGTGACGCTCGTTGGAACCAGTTTTATCAGAGTCTGGATGATAACAGCACAATAAGTGTCACTCCTCATACGGACACGATCGTGGATAGATACTGGGACAGCGATGATGAGGGTTACTATATTGTTTATGAATTCGCCAGCCGTGATTACTGGAAAACTGCAGTTACCGGCGGATGGACGATAACCGACAGAAATGTTGCGGGAACACTTTCCAGCAATGTAATTGGCTGGGAAAATGATGATAACGATTATCTATGTCAGGGATATGTTACAAGTCCTGTTGCTGATGGCAGGAACGTAGACACGGTGATCACCGGTACAACCGACTCAAGGGAGCTTAATTTCATTGTATTTGATAAATATGAAAAACCTCACCGTGATAATATCCGCAGACTGAACGATAATGACCATATCCTTATAGACGTTACAAACCCTGTGAACGGAAGACCTGACGAAACGTCAGTGTACCTCAGTGCCGATCATCAGTTCTCTTCCGTAAGGACAGTTGATGATCTCTTAAAGATCGTCGAGATAAAGAAGAATCCCGGTGTTGAATATGAGATCTACCAGGAAGAGGACGGCGACGATGACGGTGACGGCATGCTCTGGGTCATCGATTTTGACGGAAAGTCTGATCAGGATAAGAAGGAAGAAACTGCTACTGCGGACAGAAAGAACGACACCGCCACAAAGACCGAAAGAACACAGGCCTTTGGCGACACCATCAAGATGATCGGTGAAACAAACAAGAAGAAGACAACTTACTCCATAACCGGTCTTAAAAAGGAAACGGGAGTGGTGAAGCTCACTGTAAACGCAGAGGCTAAATTCACTGCAGAAGAGCTTAAAGGTCTTGATCTCAGTAAAGTAACCCTTTCCTACAACAATGCCGACGGTACTGTAAAGGCAAGTGATGCAAAGGATGAAAAGGCAAGGGTTAAAGAAGTAAAGAAACACCTTAAGATCAATAAAAAGGGAGTTGTTCAGGTTAAAAAGGATAAAAAGTACGCATCATACGTATTAACGATACCGGTTGAAAACTGCATACTCCATCTTACTGTAGTGAATATTGATTTTAATAAGAATGCCATTAAAAAGAATGTCATTTCCGCATATTCCGGAGACGGATCGACAGTTTCAGTTAATCTCGTGGAATTTGTCGGAAAGAAAGCCGGAAATGATTCTGAATTCCTCTCTGCAGACTGGACTGTCGATAATAAGATCGCAGTTACCACAACCGATCCCACAAAGCCCGTTCTGTCAAAGAAGAAACTGAAAGTATGGCTTTCAAAGGATTACAGAACGCTTACGATCTCACATTCCGGAGATGAAAAATTAAAGAACGGCAATGTGAAGGTAACAGCACTTATAAACGGCAGAAAATATAATGCCACGGTGAAAGTTAAGATTAACAAAAAGAAATAAGAAGAGCAGTTCCAATTGGTCCACGGGCCGGATGATGGGGGAACCCATTGTCCGGCCTGTTTTTTCGTCAATTGTTCCAAATAACCGGCTGAATAACCGCTCTAATCTGACTTGAAAAGCAGAAGCGAAAGGGATTATAATAAATCAAATATACTTGGAATCAAAGGAGTAATATTAATGAAAAAACACAGTAAAAAACTGCTGTCGCTGTTTCTGGCCGCAGCCCTGACAGTTACATTTTCAATGCCGGTATCAGCGGAAGAAGGAACGGCTTTATTCGATGATTCAGTTGCCGCAGAGCTTGAATCAGTTGCCGCAGAGCTTGATTCCCTTGAGCCCGGTACCGATTATGTGGATAAAGAAGGTGTCTTTATCGCAGATACAAGAGAAGATGCAGAAAGGATCGCTGCACAGTATAACGGAACCTTAAAGAGCTATAACCACAGGATAGCCGTGGTACAGTTTAAGGAAAGCACTGTTGATGCCTTTATGGCAGCTGCTCATGGTGGTTCTCCGGAGGTTCCAGTCAATCCCAATTATATATATCAAACGATGGATGTAAAAAGTGATGTCAGTGTGAGTGACTCTAATATTTTTTCCATGGGTCATTTGGACAGCACACTGACAAATGACCCTTACGCAAATAGTGCCGATCCACATTACCAGTACTTTCATGACAAGATAAATACCCTTAAAGCTCATGAGACCACAACCGGAGAGGGTGCAAAGATCGCGGTCATTGATTCGGGATGTACCCCGGATCACGAGGATTCCGCCTTTGATGATGAGCATTCCCTCTACATAGACTCTTTTTCATCAGGTACAGATACAACTGTGGGACATGGCATACACTGCACCGGCATAATCCATGAAAAAAAAGGAAATTCCCTTGGAGGTTTCGGGGTCGCTCCGGATGCAGAGATCTACTCCGTGAAAGCGTTTAACACAAGCAGCGGATTTTCCATGTCTGCAGTAGAAGAGGCTTTTTCCATAGCAATGGAAAAAAATGTCAATGTCATTAGCATGAGCCTCGGTGGCCCCCGTTATTCCAGCAGTTTCCAGCAGCTTATAAATGAAGCCTATGATAGAGGGATAATGACCGTCGCAGCATCAGGTAATGATAATACATCTACTAAGGCGTATCCTGCCGCTTACGATCATGTATTAGCCGTTGCAGCTACGGATAAGAATGACAATCTTGCTGATTACTCAAACTACGGCGACTGGGTTGATATTGCAGCACCGGGAACAGCTATTACAGCTACCTATCTTCCTGGTATTCCAGGTAGTATTACGGGTAGCACATCGAATCAGAATGCTTACGGCTGTATTAAAGGAACCTCCATGGCAACCCCAATTGTGGCAGGTGTTGCCGCATTATGTTACTCCGTTAATCCGGATCTTCTTGATATGGGAAAAAGTTACGCCGTGGATTATGTTACGGATGCGATCTTAAATACCACTGACGGAATAGAATATTCTTATCAAGACCACAGTATTACAGGTCTTGTTCAGGCTGATAAAGCCGTGGAAAAAATACCGAAATCCTTTTCAAAGACCTATACTCTGGTGGATGAAGCCGGAAATTACGGTGCGATCCTTGGGGGGGATATTGCCCAGGGAAAGAAAGTAAAGCTTAAGATCGGAGATCCGAAGGGTAATACCAATACTAAAGAACTCAAAAAAGCCTTAAAGGATGCAAAGTGGACCAGCTCATCCTCAAGCGTTACCGTAAAGAATGGCGTGGTTAAGTGTGATAAGAAGGCTGTCATAGGTTCGGAAGTGACAATAACAGCAGAGATCGAAGGAGATACTCTCCAATGTAAATATACCATCACAAAACCTCTTGTGGCTGCTGGATCTTACACTACTGTATCGAACAAAAAAGGTGGATACAAACTCAAGATAAAGAGCACAATAAAATTTGATTCAGCAGTAAAATGCGGAACAGAAGTGGATCTTATATCTCCTAATTCTAATTTAAATTCAAATGCATGCCTGTTCTTTGATAAGAAGTATACTACAGAACCTGTCTGGTATAGTGCCGATAGCGCTTTTAAGTATAGTGTGACCTTTAGTAAAAAAGATATCAGCAAAGGAAATGTCACCTTTGTTAACAATAAAAAGGGCAGGCCCGTCAAGGCTATTCTAAATAATCCCGGTAAGTATACCATCAAATTCAAGACTATTGATGGATCAAATAAGACCTTTACCTATAAGCTTGAAGTAGCGTAAGGCTGAGTCATTCCAACTCCCCGGAGGAATCTCCGGGGAGTTATTTTTTTATTTACACGATTAAGCCGGTTGGTGCATAATAAAAAAGATAAAGCAAACCATACAGAAGGGATACATATGCAGAGATCTGACAGTTTTATCCTCGGTGCGCTTCTTTCCTTTTCCGGAGGACTACAGGATGCCTATACCTTTAATGTGAGAGACCGGGTTTTTGCCAATGCCCAGACGGGAAATGTGGTGCTTATGAGCCAAAACTTCATGCTGGGAAACCTGCATGAAGCCGTAGACTATATGTTTCCTGTTTTTTCATTTGTGGCAGGTGTTTTTCTGTCGGAATTTATCGAAAGCAGATTTAAGCATAATAAAAAGATCCACTGGAGGCAGATAGTTCTACTGATCGAACTTCTGATCCTTTTTGTGGTGGGGCTTATGCCGCTTGAGTACGAAAGAATTGCTAATATGTCAGTATCTTTTGCATGTGCAATGCAGGTGCAGGCATTTCGTCTGTTAAGGGGAAAAGGATACGCAAGTACAATGTGTATCGGAAATCTTAAGAGCGGAACATCATGTCTGGCACGGTTTTTAAGGGACAGATCGATAGAGGACCTGATAAATGCGATACAGTATTATGGTGTTATCGTGATATTCGCTATTGGAGCAGGCATCGGAGGTGTATTGTCTGCGCGTTTCGGTATCAATACCATATGGATATGCTGCGGTATACTTTTAATATCTGGATTATTCATGATAAAAGAGAACATTTAGTGTCAGGAATTAAGGAGGTACAGAATTATGAATAACGGTACGATAGGGTGGAGATCCGGAAGCAAAAGGGTTCCCGATGATGTAAAAAGCAAAAATTATCGTATGGAGCATGATTCCATCGGTGATAAAGAAGTACCCTCAGATGCTTATTACGGTGTACAGTCCTTAAGGGCTGCGGAGAACTTTCCTATAACAGGGTTGACCATGCATCCTGAGATAGTTAGCAGTATTGTCTATATTAAAAAGGCAGCGGCCATTACCAATAATGAAACGGGAAAGCTCTCCAAAGAAAAGGCAGATGCCATTATCAAAGCGTGTGATGAGATTCTGGATGGACAGTTTCTTGAAAACTTTATCGTGGATCCGATCCAGGGAGGTGCCGGAACCTCCATTAATATGAATGCCAATGAGGTGATAGCTAACAGGGCTATTGAAATATTAGGCGGTAATAAGGGAGACTATTCTGTCATACATCCAAATGATGATGTCAACATGGGACAGTCCACAAATGACGTTGTTCCCACTGCAGGAAAGATGACTACCATACGCCTTTTACTGAATCTCAGGGTTCAGATGCAATGTCTTCAGGTAGCATTGTCAAAAAAGGCTAAAGAATTTGAAAAAGTAGTCAAAATGGGACGTACCCAGATGCAGGATGCGGTACCCATTAGCCTTGGCCAGGAATTCCAGGCATACAGCGATGCGGTACTCAGAAATGTCGGCAGACTGGATGCTGCAATAGAAGAGATGAGAACCGTCAACATGGGCGGTACTGCAATAGGTACCGGCATCAATGCCGATGAGAAATATATCTCCAATATTGTGCCCACACTTAATAAAGTATCGAAAATGGATCTGAAGCATGCGGATGATCTTATTGATTCCACACAGAATCTGGATCCCTTTGTAACTGTTTCAGGGATAGTCAAGGCCTGTGCGGTTTCTCTTTCAAAGA
Source organism: uncultured Lachnospiraceae bacterium (assembly GCA_902779445.1). GTDB lineage: Bacteria > Bacillota > Clostridia > Lachnospirales > Lachnospiraceae > NK4A144. The sequence goes on along the minus strand of CACZBM010000014.1, from coordinate 13,859 downwards.
TCGCTAATGATCTCCGTCTTATGTCTTCAGGGCCCAGAACGGGCTTCGGAGAGATAAGCCTTCCGGCGAGACAGAATGGTTCATCCATAATGCCCGGAAAGGTAAACCCTGTGATACCTGAGGTTGTAAATCAGGTGGCGTTTAATGTCATAGGAAATGATATGACGATCACTCTTGCTGCCGAAGCGGGACAGCTGGAACTCAATGCCTTTGAACCGATAATCTTCTACAACCTTTTCCAGTCCATAGATACCCTTGGGTATGCGGTTGAAACATTTACGGATAACTGTGTGACCGGTATCGGAGCGAATGAAAAGAGGTGCAGGGAGCTTGTTGAGAACAGTATCGGTATCATCACGGTGCTCGTACCATTAGTTGGATATCAGAAGGCTGCTGATACCGCAAAGAAGGCTTTATACTCGGGCAGGTCCGTACTTGATGTGGTAATAGAAGAGAAGCTTCTGGATCCCGATAAGGCAAGAGAAGTTCTGGATCCGGTAAAGATGCTCAGGAATTAAGTATGTGATCGATCTTATTGATGCAGTAAATGCATGTGGGGACAATGTAAAAACAGGCAGAAAGCCACGCACTCTGGTCTGTAAAGCAGATGGCGGCATATCCGAATGCAGGTACGGCAAAGACGCTCATAAGAATCCTTGCGACCATTTCGGTAAAGCCCGAAAATATGGTGAGGGCGGAAAAACCGAGACCCTGGACCGACATCCTGCAGACATTGAGTATACCAAGAGCCCAGTAGAAGAAACCGAGGGCTCTTAAGTATCTGGCAGCCGCGTCAAGGATAGCGGCAGAATCCGCACTTATAAAGAGAAGGGAAAGAGTGCGGCCGAAGAAGATATTTACTATTCCTGCCAGGATGCCGTATATTATCCCGACTATCACACCTATCTTTACACCGTCACGTATGCGTTTAACATTTCCGGCGCCGTAATTCTGCCCTGCAAAGGTGGAAACAGCAGTAGCCAGGGCGTCAAAAGGACACATGGTGAACTGCTTTATCTTCATCGCGGCAGTGAATCCCGAAACATAAACGCTCCCCAGGGAATTATTGGCGGACTGCATGAACATACTGCCTATTGCAGTGATGGAATACTGCATTCCCATGGGGAGTCCCATACTCAAAAGATTCAATATGTAGGAAAGCTTAAGGACACAGTCATCCTTTTCCGGAAGGATAAAAGTCATCTTTTTCAGGATAAAGATAAGACACAGTATCCCGCTTATAGCCTGGGAGGCCACAGTCGCAAGAGCAGCTCCCGCAACACCCCATTTAAGTACGATGATACAGAAGAGATCGAGACCGATATTGAAAGCAGTAGACAGTGCAAGGAATATAAACGGGGTACGGCTGTCACCCACCGCCCTTAATACTCCGGCGGTGATATTGTATAACAGGGTAAAAGGTATGCCTAAAAAGATCACGAAAAGATAGGCATAGGCATCGGAATAGATATCGCCGGGAGTGTGGAGTATATTTAATATCCCTTTACATAAGAGACAGCATATGAGTGTCAGTATTACAGACAGAAATACGATGAGTATAACGCTGTGAAAGATAAATCTTCTGAGGGACCGGGTGTCCCCGGCTCCGAACCGCTGTGCGACAGGCACTGAAAAGCCGGCACATATTCCGATACAGAAACCCAGTATCAGAAACTGCACACTGCTGGATGCGCCAACTCCCGCAAGGGCATTGGCACCCAGGATACGGCCCACGATGGCTGCATCCACTACGTTATAAGTCTGCTGGAAAAGATTCCCGAGGAGCAGGGGGAAAGCAAACTGCATGATGAGCAGAAGGGGATTACCCTCTGTCATATTTTTTGTATTGCTCTTTGTCATAGTGCGGAAATATTAGACCCTTTTTTTAACATTGTCAATTTTATGATACAAACGCCAAAAGTCCAAATGGCGATTGAACTTGTTCAAAAAGCCATTTGACTTTGGGCGTCAAACAGCAGTAAATTAGCGGATTGCGAGTATTGTAGAATTGCGAGAGTTGCTGAAAGCAACGAAGCAATTCGTTGTATCAAAACAGTGATTCAGTACTTTTGGCGTTTGAATCTTTTTTTATTAAACGAAAGAATTTTGTCGTTTGCTATAATTATGATAGAATATCTTTTGATGATCTGCTGCCAGTTTAATAATACGGTACGTATATCATTATGTGAGGATCAAAAAGAGATCGTGCTCCTCAACAGAAAGGAGATCATATGAATAACGAAAATATGAAAAGATCCATACAGCTTTCAGACGCTGATATGGAGATGGTGTCCGGAGGATTTTCCAATAATAGCGGATATTCAAGTGGTAAAGAAATAATGTGTCACTCCTGTGGAGAGACAGATGAGGGCAATTTTGAAGTCTGGAATGTAGCAGGTGATGAAAGGGATCATTTCAGATGTCATACCTGCGGTCATACATTCACGGTTGATTCAAACGGTGTATACGGTACTCCCTGAACAGGCGGAGGAGTAAATGGCTGATATAGTACTGGATGCCGTCATAGATTCGGTAAAGACGCTTCCCTATCTTTTCATAACCTATCTCTTTATGGAGTACCTGGAGGAACATGCCGGGGGCAGAATGGCAGAGGCAGTGGAAAGGTCGGGAAGATTCGGACCTGTGATAGGCGGGATCATAGGAATATTTCCACAGTGCGGCTTTTCAACGGCCGCTTCAAATCTGTATGCGGGAAATGTGATAACGTCAGGAACTCTCCTGGCGATCTTTCTGTCCACATCTGACGAAATGCTGCCTATGTTTCTGTCGGGGCATCTCGCACCGGACAGGATATTAAAGATCCTTCTGATAAAAGCTGTTATCGGGGTATTCTGGGGAGTTCTCATGGATGCTTTCATAAGATATTTCCTGAAGTCCGGGAAAAAGCCCATGGATATCCACAGTCTCTGCGTTAAAGAGAAATGCCACTGTGATGATGAAAAGTCTGAATTCAAGGATATGCATGAAGTCAGGGATCTAAAGGAACACACTAAGAAGCATCATCACGGGATAGTAAAGCCCGCTGTCAAACATACATTTAATATCTTTATTTTCATCCTTGCTGTATCTATCCTTATCAATTTCATAGTGGAAACTGTAGGGGAAGAGACCATAGGATCATTTCTCTCGAATAAAGGTATTTTTGTCAATTTCGCTGCAAGTCTTATCGGTCTGATACCCAACTGTGCGGCTTCAGTGATCATAACGGAGTTCTATATGGAAGGGATCATAGGCTTCGGGTCCATGATGTCAGGCTTACTTACGGGAGCCGGGATAGGTCTGCTCGTATTATTCAGGGTAAATTCTGACAGAAAAAAGAACTTTTTGATCACCGGGATCCTCTTTTCCTGCGGACTTCTTACGGGGATTATCTTAGACATACTGAATATTTCCTTATGAATATCTTAAATACGGTTTTTTTGAATTGTTTTGTGTTATAGTGCACGCATACAGGGTGTTTCGTGCGCCCTTTGATGCAGGAGGCATAATAAATGAAAAACAATATTGCCGGAAGAATTACCGGATCAATACTTATACTGGTGATGATGATCACCCTTATTTCAGGGTGCGGAAAGAATGATAAAAACGGAATAGTCACAAATAAGGATGATACAGCAGCATCTTCAGCAGAACCCACGGGAGATATTTCCCTCCCTTCAACAGAGGAAGAGGTTCCCGAGGATGAGGACGGGATCGGGGAAGATGACGCGATCACTGCCCCTGCAAAGCATGGCCCGAAGGAAGCGATAGATGATACATTTGAAGAAGCTGTCGCTTATATCAACCGCACGAACGGTGTTACTCCGGAAATAGACTTTGACACTATAAAGTACGAGCCCAATAAGAGATCGGAATCCGCGGAGGTTAATAAACATGTGGCCAAGGATATAGAAAAAAGGATATCCGGGGATAAGAAAAAGACGATAAGGATGTTCAGGAGCGGGAACGGAGCTACCATTGATTTCACAGTTTACACCGATCCCGAGGAAAGACTGATCGACAAGATAGTGGCAACTGAGTACGGAAGCAGCGGAAGGGAGATAAACGGTTATTATTTCCAGGAAGGAACCCTTGTCTATATATACAGGTATTTAGACGATCTCTACGGTATCAATGCGGATGATGCAAGAAAATCCGGCGGGCAGAGGTGTTATTTTACCGATGATTTCATGGCTGAATGCTATGCCACATACGGGGAATCAAATGAATCCGTCACAGCGGCGACTTATAAGGATATGAATCCGGATATTCAGAAGGAATATGACGAGCTGGAGCAGAAGCTTATAAACAGAGCTTATGTGTCATATGATGCCCTTAAGGATATCCCCTCTACAGCGAAGATTTACGGTTACGTGGCTGATGAATACGGCGGAACCCTTGCAAATACCTCTGTTACGATCACCAGTGAGGCAAATGCCTATAAGAAAAGTGTGGTTTCTAATGGTGACGGCTATTACGAGATCACTGTTCCGGTCAATAACGCCGACTGGTACAATATGAAATTTGAATACGGCGATTTTGCCGTGTCCGAGGTGAATGACGTATTTATCAGGCCGAGGACCATAGAGTATCCGGCGGGAGTGACCTATATGGCTCCGGAGGGCAATAATAAGCACGACCCCAAGACATATCTTCTGGATGTCACAAAACAGTCTCCGGATAAATTAAAAGAGAACCAGTACGAAGTGGTCCTTTCATACAATACCGATAAGATCTCTGAATTAAAGCCTTTTACCGTGGATCTGAATTCCGGTAAGTATGAAAACAGCATGAGCCAGATAATAACTGTTGACAGCGATACGGATTATAAGTATTTTGTTACTGATCAGAGAAACGGAAAGTCAGGCAATAATCTCACGAATGATATGTCACTTTCCGAAGTACAGGTAAAGATGTATAATAAGAGCGGTCTTGTGGCCTCATTCCAGGTGCCAGTGGGAAAGAGCGGCGTGGTCTGGGAGGTATTCGAGGTCAAAGGATCCGAGATAATCCCCTCCAATAACTATTACTTTGAAACGGGGAAAAATATTTTCTTTTAACTATCGTTTTTTTTCATGGTCAGAATGAAAAGACACAGAAAGAGAATACTCGCATTAATGACTGCGGCATGTGTTGTATGTGCCGCAGTTATTTTGCTGCTTGTAATTTTCGCTTTTTCTGTCTTTAAAACAAGGGAGAACGGGGGCAGTGCTTCAAAGGATCCAGTCATGCCGGAGCAGAGCGGCGGGGAAGTGACGGCGGGGCCGGAGGAGCCGGAGATACAGGAAGGCACGGAAGCTGGCGGTGAAGAAGAGGAGCCTGAGGAAATACCGGACCCCAATGCTCCAAAGATCGATGATGACTCAGTACAGGACATAAATTCCGTTGTTGACACTGAAATGGAAAGCGATGAGGGTGATACGAAGAGAGTCTACCTCACGTTCGATGACGGTCCTTCGGTATATACGGAAGAAATACTCAATATCCTGAATGAATACGGGGTTAAAGCCACCTTTTTTGTCTGCGGTACAGGAGATTCGGACGAATCCCTAAGACCTGTATATAAAAAGATAGTAGATAACGGAAATACCATAGGTATGCATTCATATTCCCACGTGTATTCCAAGGTATACGGGAATCTCGATCTGTTCCAGTACGACCTTGATAAAATACGGAATCTAATCTATAATGAGACCGGTGTGGTGCCCAAGTACTACCGGTTTCCCGGAGGGAGCGGAAATACCATTGCTTCGCTGCCGATGGATCAGTATATATCAGTTTTATACAGTCAGGGAATGGAATACTATGACTGGAATGTCTACTGCGGAGACTCGTCCGGAACGAGGCTTTCACCCTCAGCGATCATAAAGAATACGTTGGAGGGAGTAGATAAGAGAAGGACTGCAGTTGTACTTCTTCATGATACCGGAAGCAGGAAGAATACTGTGGAAGCACTGCCGGGGATTCTAAAGGGTCTGAAGGAAAGAGGACTGGATATCAGACCGATAGATGACGAGACACCTCCGCTTCATCAGGTAGATGAGGCGATGGATAATAATTAAGGAGGAAGCACGGATGGGCTTTTTTGATGATTTTAAGGAAGATCTTTCCCAGGCGGTTGATGAACTGAATTCCGCCGACGCAGAAAAAGAATTGATGCCGGATGATGTTCCTGTGCCTGAACCGACGTTTGATTTCGGGGGGGATTCCGGTGAAACTACCGAACCGGATCTTCAGTTTGATGTCAAATTGGACACGGCTGAGGAGCCGCTTATTGATGTGGCACCACTTGAGGAGATAGCTATTGAGGAACCTGCTACTGAGCCGGAGTTTACTATGCCGGAGGCTGAAGCGGCTCCTGAGCCGCAGATCACGGAGGAAACTGAAGGCGGGGCAGCGGCAGGAACGGAGCCCGAGTTATCTTTTGATACAGACATATCGTTTGACGCAGGGATGAGCGCTGAACCGGAGGCAGAGCCTGAAGCTATAGCAGAGCCTGAAGCGGTGGCGGAACCGGAAGCAATGGCAGATACTGATATGGTGGCAGAGCCTGAAGCAATGCCTGAGCCTGAAGCAATGCCTGAGCCTGAAGCAATGCCTGAGCCCGAAGCGATGCCTGAGCCCGAAGCAATGCCTGAGCCCGAAGCGATGCCTGAGCCTGAGACATTTACGGAGCCGGAGGCAGCACCTGCAGAGGAAACACCTGCAGAGGAAGCTCCTGCAGCACTTGATACCGATATCTTTGCGGGAATCGATAATGAATTAACAGATACAGCCGCTGAGGCTGAAGATAATACAGATGAAAGGAATGAACAAATGGATACATTTAACGAAGACATAATTGAAGGACTTGACCTTCCCGAGCTTGAGGAGGGACCTGAGGTTGATGAGAACGGTAGTATTACAGCCGGAATGACTATCAACGGAGATATTACTTCGGGAGGATCTCTTGAAGTTATCGGAACCGTAAAGGGTAATATCAACGTAAGAGGAAAGCTCAATGTGTCCGGATCCATTACCGGTAATTCAAAGGCAGCAGAGATCTTCGCTGATTCCGCAAAGGTTATCGGAGAGATGATCAGCAGCGGTGCAGTCAAGGTTGGACAGGAATCAGTCATCATCGGTAACATTTCTGCTACAAGCGCAGTTATTGCCGGCGCCGTTAAGGGTGATATTGATGTTAAGGGACCCGTTATCCTTGACACCTCAGCTATCGTTATGGGCGATATCAAGAGTAAGTCCGTACAGATCAATAACGGAGCTGTTATCGAAGGACACTGCTCACAGTGCTACGCCGAGGTAAGCCCCACATCATTTTTTGAAGACGTAAAGGGAGCAATAGATAAAAAGAAATGAAAAGAGTAATGCTCAAGCTTTCCGGAGAAGCTCTCGCAGGAGAGAAGAAGACCGGCTTTGATGAAGATACCGTGCGCACAGTCGCCCTTCAGGTAAAGGCGCTTGCAGACTCAGGTGTTGAGGTCGGTATAGTAATAGGCGGGGGAAATTTCTGGAGAGGCAGGACAAGTGAAAGCATAGACAGGACGAAGGCCGACCAGATCGGTATGCTTGCCACGGTCATGAACTGTATCTACGTTTCGGAGATCTTCCGTTCCGAAGGTATGATGACAAACATACTGACGCCTTTTGAGATAGAGGGCTTTACAAAGCTCTTTACCAAGGACAGGGCCAATAAATATTTCTCAAAGGGCCAGGTGGTCTTTTTCGCAGGAGGTACCGGACATCCGTACTTTTCAACTGATACGGGCGTAGTTTTAAGGGCCATAGAAGTTGAAGCGGATATGATACTTCTTGCCAAAGCGATCGACGGGGTATATGACAGCGATCCTAAGAGCAATCCAAATGCGAAGAAATATGATTCATTATCTATTGGGGAAGTGATCGATAAGAAGCTTCAGGTAGTGGATCTCACAGCTTCTATCATGGCTATGGAAAACAAGGTTCCGATGCGTGTATTTTTATTAAACGAGGAGAACAGTATCACAAAAGCCGTTTCCGGTGATTTTAGCGGTACGGAGATCACTGTCTGAATCAGATAAGGAGCCGGAGTCAGATTATTAGCCGGAGTTTATAAGGAGAGGTATTATGGACGAAAGAATTAAAAAATACGAGGATAAGATGCAGAAATCCCTTGATAATCTCAATGGAGAACTGGGATCTATAAGGGCGGGAAGAGCAAATCCCCATATCCTTGATAAGATCAAGGTGGACTATTACGGTACACCCACAGCGATCCAGCAGGTTGGAAATATATCCGTGCCTGAGGCAAGGGTCATCATGATCAAGCCCTATGACAAGAATATGTTAAAGGATATTGAAAAGGCTCTTCAGGTATCAGATATAGGCATCAATCCCAATAATGACGGTACAGCGATACGCCTTGTTTTCCCTGAGCTTACAGAGGACAGGAGAAAAGAACTCTGCAAGGATGTGAAGAAAAAGGGCGAGGAATGTAAGGTGGCTGTCAGGAATATCAGACGTGACGGCGTTGATTCCTTAAAGAAGCTGGGAAAGAGCGAAGATATCTCAGAGGATATCATTAAAGATCTGCAGGATGAACTTCAGAAGCTCACCGATAAGTTTATCAAGAAGATAGACGAGGCCGGAGCTGAGAAGGAAAAGGAGATCATGACGGTTTGAATATTCCTGAACACGTGGCTATTATACTGGACGGTAACGGCAGATGGGCGAAGTCCAAGGGAATGCCCAGGACCTACGGTCATACTGTGGGTGCCAAAAACGTGGAGACGATCTGCCGAAGTGCCTATAATATGGGCATAAAGTATCTGACAGTATACGCTTTTTCTACAGAGAACTGGTCAAGACCCGCTGATGAAGTGAAGGTTCTTATGGATCTTCTCAGGAATTATTTAAAGACCTGCAAGAATACCGCTGAAAAGAACCATATGCGGGTGAGGATCATCGGAGATAAGTCAGGACTAGATGAAGATATCCGGAACAGTATAACTGAACTGGAGGAATTCAGCAGGGATTTTGACGGACTGAATTTCCAGATCGCACTGAATTACGGAAGCCGGGATGAGATATGCCGCGCGGTCAATAGTATAGTAAAAGAGATGAGAGGCGGGACGATCCCGGAAGACACGGTGATCACCGAAAAAATGATCACGGATCACCTTGATACAAAGGATATTCCTGACCCGGATCTTCTCATCCGTACCAGCGGAGAACTGAGGCAGTCCAATTTCCTTCTTTGGCAGTGCGGATATACGGAATTTTATTTTACAGATGTTCACTGGCCGGAGTTTACAGAAGACGAGCTGAAAAAGGCTGTTGAGAGCTATTCAACAAGACAGCGCAGATTCGGAAAAACCGGAGAACAGATGGAGTAGTGATTTATGCTAGGGACCAGGATTTTGAGCGCTGTTATGCTGGTGCTCATAATTGGATCAAGTCTATTTTTCGGAGGGCCCTTGTGGTGGGCTCTTCTTCTTTTTATTTCAATTGTCGGATATTATGAATATATGAGAGCCATAAGGAAGATCCCGGAGGGTGGCAGTTTTTCATTGACTGCTCCGGACATTGCGGGTTATTTCTGCACGGCTGCATACTATCTGATACTTCTGTTCAGACCGGAGGGCAAGTCCCTTTTTTATGCGCTGGTGGGATCCGTGATCCTTTTCATGGTAGTCTTTGTTTTCCTTTTTTCAAAACATGAAGCTACAGAGATAATGGCAGTGTTTTTTGGCTTTTTATATATCCCGGTAATGATATCATTTATGTATCTTATCAGGATGCGTGACAGAGGAGTGGTTGAAGTGCTTCTCGTATTTATTTCTGCGTGGATCTGCGATACCTTTGCATATTTCACGGGAGTTGCCATAGGAAGACATAAGCTGGCCCCGGTACTGTCGCCTAAAAAATCCATAGAGGGCGCGGTAGGAGGAACTGTGGCTGCTGTCCTTGTAGGAATGCTTCTCGGATCTGTCATCCATGAAAATATCCCGGAGTACGGGATCATTACCGGTGCAGGTGCGGTTATTTCCCAGTTCGGGGATCTTTTTGCATCCGGTATAAAGAGGAATTTCGGGTTAAAGGATTACGGAACCCTGATACCCGGTCACGGAGGTATCATGGACAGATTTGATTCACTTATAATCGTGTCGCCGGTGATATATTTTTTATGCAGCATTAAGGAGTTCATATGAAAAAGCTTTGTATTTTGGGATCCACAGGATCCATCGGGACCCAGACCCTTGATATAGTGGATGAACATAGCAGGGAGCTTTCTGTAACTGCGCTTGCTGCAGGAAAGAATGCTGTAAAAGTCGAAGAGCAGGTCAGGAAATATAAGCCGGAAATTGCTGTTCTCTATGATGAGAAGGCAGCAGAAGACCTTAAAGCCAGAGTACGTGATACCTCTGTAAAGGTTTTATCCGGAATGGACGGACTTATGGAGGCTGCTTCAGCTGATTCGGATATCGTGGTAGGTGCGATAGTTGGAATGATAGGTATTAAGCCTGTTCTGTCCGCCATCAGGGCAGGACATGATGTAGCGCTTGCCAATAAAGAGACCCTTGTTTCTGCAGGACACATAATCACAAGGGAAGCAGAAGAGAATAAAGTACGGATCCTTCCTGTCGATTCCGAGCACTCAGCCATATTTCAGTCACTTAACGGAGAGAGACACGAGGATATTGAAAAGATACTCCTTACAGCAAGCGGAGGACCCTTCAGGGGAAAGAAAAGAGAAGAGCTTTCTGAAATGACTGCGGAAACCGCTCTTAAGCATCCTAACTGGGATATGGGTCCGAAGGTCACCATTGATTCTTCCACGCTGGTAAATAAGGGACTGGAAGTCATGGAAGCGCACTGGCTGTTTAATGTTCACTATGATGACATAGAGGTACTTATACATCCCCAGAGTATAGTCCATTCCGCAGTCCAGTATAAGGATGGGGCAGTGATAGCCCAGCTCGGAGTGCCGGATATGCATCTCCCTATCCAGTATGCCCTGTTTTATCCGGGCAGGAATAACCTGAACAGAGAGAGGCTCGATCTTTTTAAGACGGGAGAGCTTACATTTGAAAAGCCTGATACGGATACCTTCAGGGGCCTTAAGCTTGCACTGGACGCAGCAAAAACCGGCGGCACGATGCCAACTGTATTTAATGCGGCAAATGAGGAAGCGGTAAAGCTGTTCCTTAAGGGCAGTATTAAATATCTTGAAATACCGGAGATAATAGAGAAAGCAATGGCTGATCATAAAGTCGTATCTGATCCGGATCTTGAAGAGATCTTCCGGTGTGAGAGTGAAGTCCGGAACAGTTTCATGAGGTGACAGGGTGAGTATTCTCCTTTTTATCATTATCCTTGCCGTAATGATCCTGGTACATGAGGGCGGCCATTTCATTATCGGAAAAAAGAACGGCATAGGTGTGGATGAATTTATTATAGGGATGGGCCCTAAGATATTCAGCAGGGTCCATAACGGGACAAAGTACAGTATCAGACTTTTTCCCATCGGCGGAGCCTGCGTTTTCGAAGGATATGACGGGGAAGTGACAGACAGCCCGAAGTCTTTCATAAACGCTCCTGTATGGGCCAGGTTTTCAACTGTGGCGGCGGGGCCTTTTATGAACTTTGTGCTGGCATTTTTCCTTTCGCTCTTTGTCATAGGATCAGTAGGGTATGACGTTCCTGTTATCTCGGGAGTTACGGAAGGATTCCCTGCTGAAGAGGCAGGACTTGAAGCCGGGGACGAGATATTATCGCTGAACGGAGACCACGTGAGTCTCTACAGGGACATAAGCATGTATCTTTTGTTCCATGAGGGAGAGACCGTTAATGTTGCATATAAGAGGGACGGCCTCGTATATGAAGCAGTCATTACGCCAAAGTACAGTGAAGAGGACGGCAGATTCTATATAGGAGTCCTCGGAGGAATGCGGCAGAAGGGAAATGCGCTTTCCACAATAAGGTACAGCTTTTCTGAAGTAAGATACTGGATCGAGATCACATTAAGGAGTCTTGGAAGAGCTTTTAAGGGACGTATTTCCAAAGATGATCTGGCAGGGCCCGTGGGTGTTGCAAGGGTAGTGGATAATGTGTATGAGGAATCAAAGCCGGAAGGACCTTTTATAGTATGGCTTAACATGCTTCAGCTCACTATCCTTTTATCAGCGGATCTCGGTGTTATGAATTTACTTCCTTTTCCTGCCCTGGACGGGGGAAGGCTCGTATTTATCATTATAGAGGCTGTTACAAGGAGGCCTGTAGACAGGAAGATAGAGGCCGGATTCCACTTTTTTGGAATGTGCTGCCTGCTGCTTTTAATGGTCTTTGTGATGTTCAATGATTTCACGAGGCAGATGTAGAGATTCTTCGGGCTGAGGCCCTCAGAATGACATGGGTCCTCAGGGTGCAGTGTCATCCTGAGCGAAGCGAAGGATCGAAAAAAGGAGAAAAGCATGGGTGATCAGGGTAATCTGTATCTTGGAAACATCGAGAGAAAAAAGGAATCAGTAAACAAATCCGGCGGTATCAACACAAAAAAATCCGTATTTCAGACTGACAGTGACAGTTACAGCGGAAACTATATGATGCCGGAGAACTCCAATCTCTATATGAACAGGGTGGAATCCCTTGCAAATCACGGTACTGTGTCCGCAAATAACAGATCCCTTATACAGAACAGCATAGATTTAAAAAGAGAAGCATCCGTGTCCCGGTCCGGGATCAATGCCACAAAAAACGAAACAAAGGTGGAATCAAAGGAAAGCAGGGAGACTGTTAAAGCCAGGGCTGACCTGAAGGTGTTCTCCGGGGACGTGATGAAGAAGGGTGTATTTACGCCTAAAGCCAAAGAAGCGGGCAGGCACTTTTTCCGTCAGGTTATGGAATGGGCCGGAGCATTTGATGAAAGCCAGAGCTCGTTCTATAAGGAAATGGGTATCAACGGAGTTCTTGACTGTCTTTATGTGGACGGAATGAGCTTAAAGAACTTTGTAAAAGAGCAGTATTTCTACAAGGGATCAAATGATCCTGCTACTGAAGAAGAGGCCCTTCAGAATTATGTTGCACTTATAGCTGCAAGGGGAGAGCATGTGATCACCCTTGTAAGACCAAAGACAGGTCCTGACGGGGCAGAAGTTGAATTTAAAAATCTGGAGACTGATCTGTCGGAAGTCGGCCCCAATGAAGCTGCGAAAGCAAACAGCTTAAAAGAAAGAGGGAACCAGGTCCGGAGCACTCTTAAAAAGAGGATGGAAAAGGAATATACAGAGCAGACCGGTTATGCTTACAGAAAGGCTAACGGCTATAATATCAGCAGTTTCAAGAGATTAGGGACCGTTAAAGATACCCTTCTTGCTGCCGGGAGCTGTGACACCGATGAGTACAGGGGCTTTGCCAGGTTATTTGATAAATATAACGGCGGACTGCAGAAACTCGGACTTAAGCCCGGAAGAATGGACATTAATGCTCCTGTTACCGAGGAATTAAGGAAGCGCTGCAGTGATACCATCACGGCAGCTGAGAGATTCTTAAGATCAGGTATTGATAACCCTGCTGTTAAGGATGCGGTTAAATACGCGAAGGAAGAGCTGGAAAAGGACTTAAAGCTCCTTGACGAAGCTCTTGAAACGAAGTTTAAGGATGATGATCACACCATCGGACTTGAGGATCTTCTCGGCACCGAACCCGATAAGGACGGCGATGACGGGGAAGGGGACAAAGATGATGACAAGGATGATGGGGGAAATGTTAAATGAAAAAGGAGAGGAATAATGAAAGAAAGAGAAACAAGAATTAAAAGGACAGTGGCTTGCATTCTGTCCGCAGCTGTAATTTTTACTCTGAATACCGGAGTTTCAGCTGAA
>CACZBM010000013.1 GCA_902779445.1 uncultured Lachnospiraceae bacterium | reverse complement strand
TGGACCTTAAGGACTGGATCAATCTTACTCTTTCTGGACATAGAAATACCCCCAAGTAGGTTTTATATTTCAGTGTCCTACTTGAGGGTAGCATATCAAGATTTCTCCGGGAGCCTTTATTTTTGCTTGAAAACAGGTTTATGGTATTATGAGTCAATGGGGCCGGGAAGCCTGCGCCCCTGATATTTTCCTCAGTCCTTCGGAAGACGATGGAAAACCATAAGGAAATGCAGCTGCTTTATGTTTATTTCCTCTGTGGACATTCCTGCACGTTTCGCAGCTTCTATTGCCCCTTCTTTTGTCCAGTAGGTGCTACCTGTATGTACATAGTTTCCGTCAAAGTCGTTACGGACTTCGTATAACTCACGTTCGGGATCTTCTGCTGCGTTGAAGATATATCCGCCTGAAACATTTTCAAGTTCTTTTTCATTAAGTATGTTCATAGCCATTTTTCATTCCTCCTTCAAGAGCGAATGCTTGTCAGTATGTTTTATATCTATATATACGTAGTACAATAAAAAATGGCAGGGGCTTATTTTTCGGAATCACATGTATATATACTAAGAAGACTATTAAAGCAAACAGGTATTGACTACTGGCAAATCGAAAGGCAATCCGCCCGTCTGAAATTAAAGCAACGATCTTACTGCGCTCACGGGGAAGGGTTAAGCCGGATTCAGCACCCTAAAGTCAATGGGGTCTCTCACACCAGCCCTCTCACTGCGGTGTAGAGCTTTTCATAGCGTTCGTACGCTTTCATGTATTTATCGTGATACCCGGAACGCGGATGGTAAACTTTGGTTTTATCGACCATTTTCGACGCGGCATGTTTAAGATCACTAAATACTCCTGTGGCAATTCCGGTGAGCATTGCGGATCCCGCGGTTCCAGCATCAACGGTTTTAAGGGCGGTGACGGGAAGCCCGAGCATATCGGCCTTCATCTGCATCCAGACCGCTGAGTGAGCTCCACCTCCGGTGGCATGTATCATCTCCGGCTTTGCACCGGCTGAAACCACATTTCTGTAGTTCAGATACATTTCATAGGTAATCCCCTCCATACAGGATCTGTATATATCGCATACTTTGCTGTCTGTTGTAAGCCCGAGGATAGCCCCTCTGGAACCTGTGTCCATGTAGGGAGTGGCAGCACCGGCGAAATGCGGCAGTGTGAGCATTCCGGAAGGGCCTTCCGGATCCAGTCCCTGTGACCTCCTGTTGTCAGCATATTGTCTTTCAAGGTATTCATTTACGGATATACCTGATCCGAAGCAGTCTTCTGCTTCCTTCTTTGCGAGATTCCCTGTACACCATTGCATCAGTGCTCCTCCGGTATAGGAGAAAGCATATGTAACATATTTTCCGGGGATAACATAGGGTACAATGACATATTTTCCGGGCATCATCTTTTCGCTGTCCGGCATTTCATCGAATATGGGGGTAAGGCACTGCACTGTTCCTGCACCGTCTACAGCAATGCTTCCGTCAAAGGCTCCGGCACCGATGCAGGCAGCTACCTGATCGTGGCTTATGGAAATAATGTGTGTGCCTTCTGAGAGTCCTGTTTTTTCGGCTGTCCCCGCTGTTATGACACCGGCGTCGCTTCCGGTGGGAACAGGCTCTGAAAGGAGACTCCTGTCGATGCCTGCGGTATCGAGTATTTCACTGCTCCAATCAAGTGTATTGATGTCAAAAGCCATGCTTCTGGCTGCAAGGGAATAGTCTATCCGGGCATTTCCGGTGAGAGAGAATACTACATAGTCTTCCATGAGGAATATATGTTTCGTCTTCCGGAAAACCTCAGGGTCATTTTTCTTTCTCCATAGGATCTTCGGAAGACTGTAGGTTTCATTTGGGGCCACACCGGTTATCCCGGCGATCTTTTCTTCACCAAGCCTGTCTGCCAGCCATTCGCACTCTTTCCTGCCTCTCGGGTCGGTATAAAGCATCACAGGTGCAAGGGGAGTCCCTTCATCATCTGTCATGACAAAGGATTCCCCGAAGCTCGTTACGCCTATGCCTGCTATATCAGGGTATTTTGATGCCATAGCTCCGGTCACTGCGTAAACACTGTTCATAAGTGAAGAGACATCTATTTCGTGTCCGGATACATCTCTTTTGACGGGATAATCCCTGTAGGACTTATCGAGTTCCTTACCGGTCTCATCAAAAACGGTAAGCTTACAGCCTGTTGTTCCGATATCCAGTCCGGCTATCTTCATAAATATACCTTTCTGCTCATCAGATCCCTGCAAACACCTTCATGGCAGATTCCACGTTGTACTTCATGGCTTCTCTTGCCGCCATAAATATAGACGAGAAGAATACAGGATCCTTATCCTTAAGACCTTTGATATAGTCAGCAGCAGCTGTCCCGCCGGCCTTGTCCATGTATGTAAAGTAATTAATCTTTCTAACTCCGGACTCTACGGCTTTGCGGTAATCCTCGTTGCTGACACCTGATCCGCCGTGCATGACAACAGGAATGTTTCCGGTTTTGATTCTTACATTCTTTACCACATCAAAATCCAGTCTGGGCTCGGCGAGGTAGATACCGTGGGTTGTTCCGAAAGAGCATGCAAGTGCATCGATCTTTGTATCGGAAACAAAGGATGCAGCAAGGTCTGGATCAGTGTAGATCTTGGTATCGTCATCAACACCTGCGCCCTCTTCTCCGGATCCGGATTCTCTTTTACCCATGGAGCCAAGCTCTGCTTCAACAGATGCTCCGTACTTCCCTGCCATTTCCACTGCTTTCTTTGTATTCTGCAGGTTTTCTTCGTAGGGCAGCACTGAACCGTCATACATTATTCCGGTGAAGCCTATTTCAAGAGCTTCCTTTAAGTACTCAAGGGTCTCGCCGTGATCCAGATGGATACATACGGGCACGGATGCTTTCTTTGCCATATCCACCATAATGGGTCCTATTGTCTTAAGCGGGATCCAGGGCTCATGGCACTGGGCAAACTGGATGATGACAGGGAGGTTTAACCCCTCTGCTGCAGCGAGTTCTGCTTCAATAGCCTCAAGACCGGATGCGTTAAAAGCACCTACGGCGATCTTTTTTTCCTCGGCTATTTCCATAATTTCTTTTAGTGTTACAAGCATAATGATACCTCCGTTTTATCATTGAATCTTATTCAGAAATTGTTTTTCGAAGTTAAACAAAGCATAGCGCATAATGCATGCAGCCGCAAGCAAATAAGTCAATCAGAACCGCTCCAATGGCATTTAGTTAAGTTCCTTGTCATCCTGAGCGTCAGCGAAGGATCTCTCTTACAGCTATAAGAGATTCTTCGCTTCGCTCAGAATGACACTAACTTAACGCCATTGGAACCGCCCCAATGACTCCAAAAGGCAGGTTGACGGCAAATCAATGTAGATATAGGATATATAATACAAACGTCAAAAAAGGAGCGTGCATGGAAGAGAGATCGATATTCCGAAAGAAAAGCATAGAAAGGGTTTCTTCTCCGGAACAGCTTAATGACTATATAAGAGTGACCACGCCTTCTGTGTGGCTTATCCTGATCGCAACCATCATTCTGATAATAGGAACACTGATCTGGGGTGTATTCGGAAGGATAGAGATAAATACCGGTGCCGGCACTGAGGTGGTGGCACCCGTTTCATATATTATCAATTAAAACGCCTGAACCGGAGAGTTAAGTGAGCGATAAAAACACAGTTAAAATTAAACAGCCGGTCAGGAAAGGTGTCGCAAAGGTTCCCGTTGTAATGCAGATGGAGGCCCTTGAATGTGGTGCCGCGAGTCTCACCATGGTCATGGCCTATTACAATAAATGGGTACCACTGGAGCAGGTGAGGGAAGACTGCGGCGTATCGCGGGACGGTGCCAAAGCGGGTAATATTGCCAGAGCAGCCAGGGCTTACGATTTTAATGCGGTTGGATACAAGTTTGAACCGGAACAGTTGAAGGCGAATGCGGTGTATCCCTGTATCATACACTGGGAATTCAATCACTTTGTAGTCTTATGCGGATTCAAAAATGGCAGGGTATATATCAATGACCCCGCGAGGGGCAATGTTATCATAAGCGAAAAGGAGTTTGATGAAGCATTTACGGGAGTCTGCATACTGATAACACCCGGAGAGGGATTCGCTCCTTCCGGGAAACAGAAGAGTATGCTCCGCTTTGCCATGAAAAGAATGGAAGGGGCAGGCTCTGCGGCTGCATTCGTAGCGATCACCACATCTATAGTATCCATCTGTGCTATTATTGCGGCAGGCTTTTCCAGATTTTTCATGGATGAGCTCCTGACAGGGAATAATCCTTTTCTTGTCGGGTATTTTATGGCTGCACTGAGTGTCCTTACCCTTATACAGATAATTGCTTCATGGATAGCTGCGCTTTATTCGCTGAGGATCAGCGGAAAGTTTGCCGCAGTCGGTAATTCCACTTATCAATGGCATGTGCTCCAGCTTCCCATGAAGTTCTTTTCGCAGAGGATGGCCGGTGATATAGAACAGCGGCGTCTTGCAAATGCCAATATAGCAAATCTTCTGGTCAATACTTTCGCACCCCTCGTTATCAATACGGCAATGCTCATCTTCTACTTTGCTGTCATGATCAGATATTCCCCTCTGATGACAGCAATAGGACTTCTTGCCATTGTCATCAATGTGACTGTGGCAGCATATGCCAGTGCCCAAAGGATAAATATCACCCGCGTAATGATGAGGGATGAAGCGAAGCTCTATTCCAATACGGTATCCGGGATAGAGATGATAGAGAATATAAAGTCAAGCGGAGCTGAGAACGGGTTTTTCGCAAAGTGGTCCGGCTATCAGGCCAGCGTAAATACTCAGAGAGTAAGGTTTGCGCGGATCAATGCGGGGCTTGGAAGACTCCCGAAGATCGTGATGGAGCTTGTAAATGATATTGTGCTCCTTATGGGAGTTTATCTTATCATCAGGGGAGAATTTACATCCGGTATGGTCCTCGCTTTTCAGGGATTTCTGACACAGTTCCTGTTACCTGCCCAGTCTCTCATTCAGGCAGGACAGAGCCTTCAGGAGATGCGGACCCAGATGGAACGGATAGATGATGTGATGGAATATCCGGTGGATCCCATTCTTGACGGAACGCATAAGGAAGGTATGAAAGAGGGAAACGATAAGGAACCGATCAGAAAGCTTTCCGGATCTCTGGAACTGAAAAATGTAACTTTCGGATATTCAAAATTATCGCCTCCTCTTATCGAGGATTTTTCACTTACTCTGGAGCAGGGAAAGAGTGTGGCTTTTGTGGGAGGCTCAGGCTGCGGAAAGAGCACACTTTCACGTCTGATATCGGGGTTATACCGTCCCTGGTCGGGGGAGATACTCTTTGACGGGAAGAACGTGGAGGAAATTGACAGGGATGTGTTTACGGGATCTGTGGCCGTAGTCAATCAGGACATTATCCTTTTTGAAGATACCATAGCAAACAATATCAAAATGTGGGACAGCTCCATCGAAGACTTTGAGATGATCCTGGCTGCCAGAGATGCCAAGGTTCACGAGGATATCATGAGGCGTGACGGCGGATATTCATATAAGATCCGTAACGGGGGACTTGATCTCTCGGGAGGGCAGAGACAGCGGATAGAGATAGCCAGAGTGCTCGCGCAGGATCCCACCGTCATAATAATGGACGAAGCCACCAGTGCACTTGATGCCCAGACAGAATATGGTGTGGTCACTTCCATAAAAGAAAGAGGTATCACGAGTATTGTGGTTGCCCACAGATTGTCTACCATCAGGGATTGTGACGAGATCATCGTGCTTGATAAGGGTAAAGTGGTAGAACGCGGCACTCACGAAGAACTGATGGCACTGAATGGAGCGTACACGCGACTGGTTACCAGCGAATGACCGAAAGTTTTGAGATAATTGACTGATGGTGTCATTCTGAGCGGAGCGAAGAATCTACATAATAAAGATCCTTCGCTGACGCTCAGGATGACAGAAATATAATATAAACCGGAGTTTGTGACAACGTGACGACGTGGTTTGAAGAGCAGATAGAGCTCAGAAAAAACAATGACATAGAGGCATTTGAGGACTCTTGCCTGAAGATCGCAGGATCGGTCATGGGGAGGAGTCTTACCGCTGCGCTTCATAATGAACGTGAACAGGCAACGGATGCCATAGGATCCATTCTTAAATACTATCACGTGAAGACCAGGGAAGTTCCTGAAAAACTGTCCTCTATCGAGGAGGTTCTCGAGTACCTGCTCCGGCCATACGGTATCATGACAAGGGAAGTCATTCTTCAGAAGGGCTGGAGAAAGGATGCTTCCGGAGCTATGCTTACCACATTTAAGAAAGACGGTAAGCCGGTGGCACTTATCCCGGCAGGTGCCAGCGGATACAGATACTTAGATCCCGATACCGGGAAAAAGGTGAGTGTAAATGCCGGAGCAGAGAACCTCTTTTCTGACGAAGTATTGGCGTTTTACAGGCCTTTCCCCACGAGAGCCCTTACGTTAAAGGATCTTTACGGATACATTCTAGGAAATATCGACAGACCGGGAGTCGCAGGATACTTTGGATTCGCATTTATCGCCGCACTGACCGGGATGCTGATACCCTGGATCAACAGCGTCCTGTTTTCGGATATCATATCCATAAAGAGTATGTCGGCACTTATTGCTATAGCTGTATTTATGGTATGTGTTTCGGTTTCGGGGATTTTATTCGGAACGGTACAGGATCTCTTTTTAAGCAGGATAACCGGCAGGTTAAATCTGATACTGGAATCGGCAATGATGATGAGGATATTGTCTCTTCCCAGCTCCTTCTTTGCTAAATACACCTCCGGCGACCTTGCTAACCGTGTGGAAAACCTGAATATCCTTGTCTACCAGATACTGAACCTTGTGATGACAGCCTTTACAACAACACTGTTTTCGTTTGTCTATATCATTCAGATAAGGACATTTGCTCCGGCACTTTCCGTACCGGCCTTTACGGTAGCACTGCTGCAGCTTCTGACCATCATAATAGCCCTGGTAATAAGGTCTGAGGTAAATAAAGTCCAGATGGAGCTTCAGGCTAAGGAAAGCGGCTTATCATATTCGCTTATTTCAGGGGTGGAAAAGATCAAGCTTTCAGGAGCTGAGAGGCGCGCTTTCGCAAAGTGGGCGGGTGCCTATGCAGCACAGTCTTCTTATATGTATGATCCGCCCATTTTCGTAAAAGTGTTCCCGGCAGTCATAACAGCCCTGTCCCTTGCGGGTACAATGATCATTTACTATATTGCCATAAGGTCTCATATTGATGTGGGACAGTTCTATGCTTTCAATGCGGCATTTGCGATAGTAAACGGCGCATTTACGACACTGGTACCCATGATCGAACCTGCAGCCCAGATAGCGCCTACCTTTGAACTTATACGTCCTTTTATCGAGACAGCCCCGGAGGTTTCCGAGGATAAGCCCGTGATCGAGAAGCTATCCGGAAGTATAGAGCTCAATAATATCTCCTTCCGCTATAAAGAGGATATGCCTCCTGTACTGGATGACCTGAGCTTAAAGATACGCTCCGGACAGTATGTCGCCATAACCGGAAAGACCGGCTGCGGCAAGAGTACTCTTATGAGGATAATGCTCGGATTTGAAAAACCCCAGAAGGGAGCGGTTTACTATGACGGAAGGGATCTTAACAATATCGACCTTAAATCTCTCCGGAGTAAGATTGGTACGGTAATGCAAAACGGAGCTCTTTTCTTCGGAGATATCTATTCAAATATAGTGATCTCAGCGCCGGAACTCACACTTGAGGATGCCTGGGAAGCTGCAGAGATGGCAGGTATTGCGGAAGATATACGCCAGATGCCGATGAACATGTTTACCATCATAGATGAAGGAGGCAGCGGGATATCGGGAGGCCAGAAACAGAGGATAATGATCGCAAGGGCAATAGCGCCTAAGCCAAAGATCCTGATGTTTGACGAAGCCACAAGCGCCCTTGACAATATTACGCAGAAGCAGGTCTCGGATGCCCTGGATTCCCTGGAGTGCACCAGAGTAGTCATTGCCCACAGGCTATCGACCATCAAGAACTGTGACAGGATCATAGTCCTTGACGGGGGAAGGATAGTGGAGGACGGAAGCTATGAAGAACTCATCGCAAAGGATGGATTTTTCGCGGAGCTTGTGAGACGCCAGCAGGTGGAGGAACGAAAAAAAGACGCATAAATAAACTCAAGCGGCTTGCAATTTCGAGTAAATACTAGGATAATACAGATTGTTGTATATTTATGAAAGGAAATATTATGGAAAGAGAAGAATTTCTGGCGGTTTACCGTCACTCGTTATCACATATACTTGCAAAAGCCGTGATAGAGATTTTTGGAAAAGATGTTCAGTATGCAATAGGACCCCAGATTGCTGACGGTTTCTATTATGACTTTAATCTTCCGCGGACTGTCACTACGGACGATTTCAAGATGATAGAAGATAAGATGCATGAAGTCATCAAAAGGGGCGAGGACTGGACAAGGAAAGAAGTTTCTAAGGCGGAAGCCCTTGATATCTTTAAGGATCAGAAGTATAAGAAGGAACTCATAGAGGATCTCCCTGATGGTGAGACCATTACGATCTACCACACAGGAGAGGACTTTGTGGACCTCTGCAGAGGACCGCATGTAGACAGCTCCAGAGAGCTTATGAATGCTGCATTCCAGGTAAAGTCAGTTTCCGGATCTTACTGGAGAGGTGATGAGAAAAGAGACCAGCTTCAGAGGATATACGTGTATGCGTTCCCGGATAAGAAAGCCCTTAAAGACCATCTGAACCTTATCAAGGAAGCAATGGAAAGGGATCATAAGAAGCTCGGACCCGAGATGGAGCTCTTCATGTTCCATGAGACCGCTCCCGGTATGCCTTACTGGCTTCCCAGAGGGTGGAAAGTATTTAATGCCCTTCTTGACTATTGGAGAAGAGAACATGAGACTCACGGCTATCAGGAGATAAGCGGTCCGGTCCTTTCTTCAAAGGAGCTCTGGGTACAGTCCGGACACTGGGCTCATTATCAGGACGGAATGTTCACGGTTCCGATCGATGAGAATAATACCTATGCCATCAAACCCATGAACTGTCCGAATTCCATTAACGTATACAGATACCGCCAGAGAAGCTATAAGGAGCTGCCCTTAAGATTTTCACAGACTGATGTCATTCACAGGAGGGAGAAATCTGGAGCTCTTAACGGACTCTTCCGTGTGCAGGAATTCCATCAGGATGATGACCATACATACGTAACCGATGAACAGATAGAGTCTGAGATCAGTGATATCATGGAGATCGCAAAGAAGATCTACGGAACATTCGGCCTTGAGTATTCTGCAGAGCTTTCCACGAGACCCGATGATTATATGGGCGATATAGAACTCTGGAACCGGGCTGAGGATGCACTTCAGAGGATCCTGGAGAATAAGCTTGGCAAGGGTAATTTTGAGATAAATCCCGGAGACGGGGCATTCTACGGACCGAAGATAGACCTGAAGATGAAGGACTGTCTCGGACGTGAATGGCAGATGGGAACCATCCAGCTTGACTTCCAGCTGCCCTTAAACTTCGATCTTAAATATGTGGCACAGGATGGTTCGATGAAGAGACCCGTACTTATCCACAGGGCTATATTCGGTTCCATGGAGAGATTTATCGGTATCCTTATCGAGAACTTCAAGGGACATTTCCCCTTCTGGCTCTCACCCGTTCAGGTCGGGATCGTGCCCATAAGGGTTGAAAACAATGAATATGCGAAGAAGGTTGCTGATCTTTTATTTGAAAACAGGATCCGCGCGGAGGCTGACTATTCCGATGAGAATATGAAGCTGAAGATCAAGCAGTATAAGACGATGAGAGACCCGTATATTCTGGTACTTGGTGACAAGGAAGCTGCGGATAATACGGTTTCCATCAATATCAGGGGAACAAAGAACGGTCTTCACGATGTGCCTCTTGATACGTTTATCGCTATGTGCAATAGAATGAACAAAGAGTATTCGCTGGATCTTCTGACCGAGGTCCCCGGGGATCTGAAGTAATCTATGTACAGTTTCAAAACGAAAGTAAGATACAGCGAGTGCGGAGTTAATAAGAAGCTGACGCTTCCGGCACTGGTGAATTATTTCCAGGACTGTTCCACTTTCCAGACTGCAAATACGGCGGGCTCCTGGGAAGCGCTCATGGAGAAGAACCTGGTATGGATGATATCCAACTGGGAAATAGAAGTGGACAGGTATCCCGCTCTTTATGAAGAAGTGGAGATCGGCACCGTTCCATACAGCATCCGCGGGCTTTTCGGGTGCAGGAATTACTTTATGAAAGATGCTGAGGGAAATATGATCGCCCGCGCCAACTCCATATGGGCGCTGATAGATCTGAAGGAGCAGTTCCCGGTCCGTGTTCCGGAAGAGGTCGTGAAGGCCTATCCCATGGAAGAAAAACTGGAAATGGGTTATTCCGGAAGAAAGGTGATCTTTCCGAAAGATGGTGAGAATACATCTGCGGGTGAGCTCACTGTCAGGCAGCGGGATCTGGATATCAACCGGCATGTCAATAACGAGCAGTACATCCGCTTTGCTACGGATGCACTGGAGGAAATGGGATTCGGGGACCGGACACATCCCCGGAAACTGCGGGTTGAATACAGGAAGCAGGCTTTTAAGGGGGATATGATCTATCCTGTCATAAACGACAGGACTGAGGAAGGAGACAACGGAGGACGGGTATTTACCGTTTCACTTAACGGCGAAGACGGAAAGCCCTATTGTCTTGTGGAATTGAAACCCTGAAAAAAGAGAGGAGCGAGCATGAGTACAAAAGTAGGAATTTTAGGATATGGAAACCTGGGACGCGGAGTTGAGGAAGCCGTTAAAAGAAATGCTGATCTGGAACTGACGGGTGTTTATACCAGAAGAGATCCCTCTTCTATCAGCATAAATACCGCTTCTGTTCCGGTTAAAAGTACAGATGATCTGGATAACGGCAAAGAGGATATTGACGTCCTCGTGATCTGCGGAGGCTCTGCAACGGATCTTCCTGAGATGACTCCGAAGTATGCAGCTCTTTACAATGTTATAGATTCTTTTGACACCCATGCAAATATCCCGTTACATTTTGATAATGTGAATGCAGCCTCGAAAAAGGCGGGAAAGACCGCACTTATTTCCTGCGGATGGGATCCCGGAATGTTTTCACTTAACAGAGTTTATTCCCATTCCATACTTCCTGACGGAAGGGACTACACTTTCTGGGGCAGGGGAGTGAGCCAGGGACATTCGGATGCCATCAGACGTATAGACGGAGTGCTGGATGCGAGACAGTATACCGTTCCCGTTCCTTCAGCGCTTGAGAGAGTGAGAAACGGCGAGAATCCGGAGCTTTCCACCAGGGAAAAGCACACCAGGGAATGCTGGGTCGTAGCGGAAGATGGCGCGGATAAAGACAGGATCGAGCAGGAGATAAAGACTATGGCAAATTACTTCTCCGACTACGATACCACTGTTAACTTTATCTCTGAACAGGAGCTTAAGAGAGATCATTCAGGACTTCCTCACGGTGGGTCTGTTATCTATACAGGAGCTACCGGAGACGGAACAAATAAGCATATCATCGAGTACAGCCTGAAGCTCGACTCTAATCCCGAGTTTACAGGGTCGGTACTCGTGGCATACGCAAGGGCTGTAGCGAGACTTAATAAGGAAGGCGTGACCGGCTGCAAGACAGTGCTGGATATCGCACCTGCTTATCTCAGCCCCCTCTCTGCAGAAGAGCTCAGAGCACACTACCTGTGAGATTAAATTTGTTAAAGTGAAACGATGTCATCCTGAGCGTAGCGAAGGATCTCACCTTCCCGGCAGGAGATTCTTCGGGCTTCGCCCTCAGAATGACATTTATCAGCGCCAGTGTCGGAACTGGCAGACGAGCAGGATTTAGGTTCCTGTGTACTTTGTACGTGCGGGTTCAAGTCCCGCCTGGCGCAGTTAAGAAACCATGAAATGATGTCATCCTGAGCGAAGCGAAGGATCTGATATGAAAGGAGAGATACAGATGAAACTACTTGAGGACAGGATTTTGAAAGACGGACATGCTTTGAATGAGAGTATTCTCAAGGTTGATACTTTCATAAACCATCAGGTTGATCCCTTTCTTATGCAGGAGTGCGCAAAGGACTTTGCCGAACACTTTAAGGGTCGTGGGATCACAAAGATCGCGACTATAGAGAGTTCCGGAATCGCACCGGCACTTCTGACATCAATTGAGATGGGACTGCCCCTCGTGATCCTGAAAAAGCAGCCCTCAAAGGTATTAAACGATAATCTGTACAACACCATGGTCAGTTCCTTCACAAAGGGTACGAACTACGAGCTGACTCTGTCAAAGAAGGTCGTAGATGAGAATGACCATGTGCTCATAATAGATGACTTCCTTGCAAACGGAGAAGCTTCTTCCGGAGCAATAAGGCTTTTCCGTATGGCACATGCTACAGTGGAAGGTGTCGGCATCCTGATCGAGAAGGAATTCCAGCCCGGACGGAAAAAGCTCGGCGAAGAGGGGATCGAAGTATATTCCCTTGCGCGGATCAGCTCCATGTCGGAAGGAAACATAGTTTTCAATAGTTAAAAACATTTTTTAAAAATATTTTTACGATCCCGCTTGACGGGATCGTATTTTTATGTATAATCCGTATTAGATGTGTTAGTACAGTTAAAATGCTATCACATATATCACTGAGGAAGGAGATCAGATCATGACACTAATAGACTGGCGGGACAGCCGTCCTATATATGAACAGATCACAGACCGGCTGAAACACCTGATACTTATGGATGTCATACAACCCGGTGACCAGTTGCCCTCCGTGAGGAGCCTGGCGATGGAAAACGGAACGAATCCGAATACCGTACAGAAAGCATATACAGAGCTTGAGCGTGAAGGTTTCACATATACGATCCGGGGAAAAGGCGTCTTTGTTTCAGATAACTCGGTACTGAAGGACCGGAAAAAGACGGAGCTCGTTTCTAATATGAAAACTCTTATAAAAGAAGGCGAGGAACTGGGCATCGATCCGCATGAACTGTTTCAGGAAGCCCTTAAATAACAGAAGAGAGGAGCGGAGAATAGAAAAAGATGATTAACATAGAAAATCTGAGTAAATCCTTTGGGAAAACAAAGGCAATAAATGATGTATCCCTGACCATCAGGGAAGGCGAAGTATTCGGACTGGTCGGGACAAACGGTGCCGGAAAGTCCACACTCCTGCGTCTCCTGACGGGGATCCTTGTTCCCGACAGCGGAAAGATAGCTATTGATGATGAACCGGTGTACGATATGCCATCTGTAAAGGAAAAGATCTTTTTCGTTCCGGATGACGCATTCTTTTTCCAGAATGCCACACCCGGATCCATGAGAGATTACTATGCATCTCTCTATCCCCGGTTTGATAAGGAGAGATTCGCATCATTACTGGAGGGATTCAACCTCGGTCAGAACCGGAAGATAACAGAATTCTCAAAGGGAATGAAAAAGCAGCTCATGGTACTTCTCGCGGTATCAAGCGGAGCAAAATACATCCTGTGTGACGAGACATTTGACGGCCTGGATCCCGTGATGAGGCAGGGAGTTAAAAGTCTCTTCGCAAAAGACATGGCAGACAGGGATCTGGTCCCTGTGATAGCATCCCATAACTTAAGGGAGCTTGAAGACATCTGCGATCATGTGGGGCTTCTTCATCAGGGCGGAGTCCTTTTATCGGAGGATCTTTCGAAGATGAAGCTGAATCTTCAGAAGATACAGGTTGTATTTAAGAATGAGGAAGACAGGGAGAAGGCCCTTGAAGGTCTTAATGTACTTCTCGCAGAGCAGAGAGGAAGGCTCTGGACTTTTACTATAAGAGGAGGCAGGGAAGAGACAGAAGAACACTTCAGAGGCGCAGAGCCTGTATTCTTTGAAGTATTAAAGCTCTCTCTTGAAGAGATATTCATAAGTGAAACGGAGGTGGCAGGATATGATGTCCGCAGATTCATCCTTGACTAAATTCATAAGAGAACAGAAGAGCATGTTATGGAGAAGGCTTCCCTTTGTGGCCCTTTCTGTCCTCATGTATTTCCTTTATTACATTTTCGGAACGGTGGTTTTGATCCAGCATGAAAGAGCTATTGTGGATCCAAATACCGCGCTGCTGGCTCAGTCGCTTTCACAAAGGATAGCGGAAGCTGTTTCCGCCCACGCCGGAGTGCGTGGGATCGGTTCCGGTATAGGATTTACGGGAGCGATGATCCTTGGTATCCAGAGCTTCTCATATCTTTATAAGGCGCAGACGGTTGATTTCTATGAGAGCCGTCCGGAGAAAAGAAGTGTCAGGTTTTTTAATATTATATTCAACAGCTTCCTGATATACGCTATTCCGTCACTTATCTGTGCGGTATTGTCCTTCTTTATAGCTGCTGCCTCAGGAGCTGCATATATGACTCTTTTCGGAGACATAATGCTTGCATGGGTACTGAATTCGGTGATGTTTTTAGCATCTTACGGAATGTCGGCTTTTGCATCACTGCTGACAGGAACTGTTGTAACAGCCCTTTTCATGAATTTCTTTGTGTTCGGACTGGAAATGCTTGTCAGAATGACTGTCTTCGGTTACAGGGCAGCATATTATGCGACATTTGACTCTGATAACGAGATTAAACTGATAGCCGGGCTTAAATCTCTTCCGCCGTATAATCTCATAAAGAGTTATGTGGAGGCAAAAATGTTCGGTGGATTTGACGCTGCCGGAGAGTATATCGTAAAAGCTCTGCCGGAGCTCATGAAGGGCTGCGGTATAAACCTTGTGATAGCAGTTATTTCCTTCGTGCTCGCCTTTATCGCATATAAGTACAGGCGTGCGGAGGATGCGGGAAAGGCAGTGGTTAACCCTTATATTTCCGTATTCATCAAATACTGCGCGGGAATCCTTTTCGCTCTGGATACAGGCCTTTTGATATACTGGATATTCGGAAGACAGGGAAGCATCTCACTTCCTGCGGTGATACTGACGATGATCACAACCGTAATAGTGACCTGTCTGATACTGGAAGCTATTTTCGCATTAAATGTGAGATCTGCATTAAAGAGGGTCTATGATATGCCCGTGATCCTGGTGATCTCGCTTATAATACTCTTTATATTCAAAATGGATGTCTTTGGATATGATAAATGGCTCCCCTCTGCTTCCGGTGTGGAAAGCGCATGGCTCTGCAATAACAGTTATGATATAGGGATTGACGGCGGTTATTATGATGAGACCAACTATATCGGAGCAAGAGAGTTTGCTGAGAAAAACATGTTCATCACCGATATAGAGGATATGCTTGTAATAGCTGAAAAGGGACAGGCAGCCAAGGTAGAAAATGCAGTAGAATACGGGATAGAAAATGAGTATGCTGCCAATGGTTACTGGAACGCCACAGTTGGCTGGAGAATGAAGAGCGGTAAGACCGTGACGAGGAATGTAGCGATCCCCGAGGATATCGATGCAGCCGTAATGGACAGGATCGTGGGATCGGAAGAATTCATAAAGGGAGTATATCTCCTTGATGACCCGGATTATATAATCGACAGGGTAGATGAGATCGCTCCCGGCTCAGAGCTCGTGCTTTCCACTACTTCAGAGCACGGAAACCTGACCGGTGACGGAAGGCTTCTGAATGGCTTCCTCGCAGCGTATACTAAAGATTTAAGTGCGAACTATGATTTCACCATGGCATCTTATAATGTTCCTGTGGGTCTGGTATCATTCTATACCGACAACACCTTTGTTTCGGGATACACGGGCTACTTCCAGACATCCTGGCCGATATATGATTCCTATAAAGAATCTATCGCATACCTTGAGGAGAACGGATTATGGAATGGCGGTTCGCTGGAAAAATCCGAGGTGGAGAAGATAGTGGTCACAACATACAACTACACCGGGGAAATGTCAGTTTCGGATGATCCTGTAACATACACAGACAGAAAAGACATTGAAAAGATCATGGATTCATCGCTCCCCACAACATATTATTCCGCATGGGGAAGATACTATCAGTTTGAACATGATGGCAATAAGGATTACAGTATCGAGGTATATCCCGCTCCGGATACTGTGGAAGATATGGAACCCGGCACCTATTATTATCGCCAGCTCCTTAAGGATAAGGAACTCCCGGAGAAGCCGCTTTAATCATACAGTATTTGTTCCGTGCCACATTTTTGGTATAATGTATGACATGGAACCGATCATAGAATTCAAAGATTATTCTTTTCAATACAGATCACAGAAAGAGCCGACTATTCACGGTATCGATCTATCAATTTTTCCCGGAGAGAAGATCCTGATAGCAGGACCTTCCGGCTCCGGGAAATCCACGCTTGCACATACTATAAATGCGCTGATACCCTGTTCCTATCCGGGTAAGTCACAAGGCAGCCTTACGGTCGCCGGACTGAACCCGGAGAAAGAGGGTGTTTTCGGCATGTCAAAACACGTGGGGACTGTGCTTCAGGATACCAACGGCCAGTTTATCGGTCTTACGGTTGCTGAGGATCTGGCTTTTGCGCTGGAAAATGAAAATATTCCCCAGGATAAGATATTTGAAAAGGTCGATGAAGTGGCGGAGATCGTCGATATGAAGGATTTCCTGAAACATTCGCCCTCAGCACTTTCCGGAGGACAGAAGCAGAGAGTATCGATGGGTGGTGTTCTGGTAGATGATGTGGAGATACTGCTCTTTGACGAGCCTCTTGCAAACCTGGATCCTGCCACGGGAAAGAGAACCATCGCTTTGATAGATGAGATCATGCAGCGTAGGGATCTTACGGTCATTATTATAGAACATCGTCTGGAAGACGTACTCTACAGGAATGTAGACAGGATAGTTGTTGTCAATGACGGGACTATAATCGCAGATGAGAAGCCGGACGAGCTCCTGTCAGGAGATGTGCTGATAGAACAGGGTATAAGGGAGCCTCTTTATATCTCAGCCATCAGGCACGCCGGTATGAGGGTAAAGCCTGAAGACGGTCCGAAGAATATCGGAGATATGAATATTGAACCCTATCGCCAGGCTGTGCGAAACTGGTTCCAAAGTGTGAAGAAAAGAGAACCGGCTGAAAAGAAGGATCCGGTACTTACGGTAAAAGATCTCTCATTTGCATATGATCCAAAAGAACCGGTTCTTAATGATATAAATCTGGAGATCACCCGAGGCGAGATGGTGAGTATCGTCGGCCGGAACGGCGCCGGGAAATCCACTTTTGCTTCACTGATCTGCGGGTTTTATAAGCCCGTGTCGGGAGAGATCCTGTTAAACGGAAAAGACATTTCACCTCTATCCACGAAAGAACGGGGCGAGAAGATAGGCTTTGTGATGCAGAGTCCCGGACAGATGATCTCCAAACCCATGATAAGAGAGGAAGTGGGACTGGGGCTTACGGTCAGGGGAGTTCCAAAGGAAGAGGTAGACAGAAGAGTAGACGAAACACTGAGGATATGCGGTCTGTATCCATACAGGAACTGGCCGGTCAGCGCTCTTTCCTTCGGACAGAAAAAGAGAGTCACCATAGCCTCCATACTCATAATGGAGCCGGAGATAATGATACTGGACGAGCCTACTGCCGGACAGGATTACAGGCGCTATACGGACATCATGGAGTTCTTAAAGAAGCTAAATGAGGAGCTCGGACTGACCATTATCATGATAACCCACGACATGCACCTCATGCTGGAATACACGGACAGGGCTATAGTCCTTACTGATCACCGTATCTTAAAGGATGATACACCGGCTAATATCCTTACCAATGAAGAGATAGCGGACAAGGCATATCTTAAAAAGACATCACTCTACGATCTCGCAGTAAAGTGCGGGATTGAGGATCCTTCCGAATTTGCGGAGAGATTTATCGAATTTGAAAGAGATGAAAAGGGGAGTGACTCATGGGCAGGATGATCTCATACATGGAAAAAGATACCGTTGTCCACAGATTAAGCGGATTTACAAAGCTTCTTTTCTTCATAATATGGTGTATCGCAGGAGCCCTTACTTATGATACCCGTGTTCTTGTGGTGATGCTTTTTATGGGGGCGGTCATATACCTGGTCTCAAAAACGGAGTGGAAACAGGTTTCTGCTGTATTTAAAGCTATCATTGTATTCATGATATTGAACCTTGTCTTCATCTTCTTCTTTTCACCGTATGAAGGGTGCAGGATCTATGGGAGCACTACACCCACCGGGCTTAATATCGGCAGCATCGTCGTGACCAGGGAACAGCTTTTCTACGAGCTGAATGTGATGATGAAGTATTTTACCGTGATACCTGCGGTATTTATCTTCCTTACCACGACAGACCCTTCGGAATTTGCAGCTTCCCTAAACATGGTGGGAGTACCGTATACTTTTGCGTATTCTGTGGCTATCGCCCTGCGTTATATTCCTGATGTTCAGGATGATTTTACAAGGATCAAAAATGCCCAGGAGGCAAGGGGAATAGAGATGTCCGGAAAAGCCGGAATAACCGACAGGATAAAGAGGATCGCAAGCATCATTTTCCCGCTTCTTTTCTCTACTATGGACAGGATAGATGTGGTGAGCGATGCTATGGAGCTCAGGGGATTCGGAAAGAAAAAAAAGAGAACCTGGTATTCATACCGGGCTCTCTCTTTAAGCGATAAATGTGTGATTACTTTTATAGTGCTGTTTTTCGCGGCAGCTATGGTATTTACGTTTTATGACGGGAACCGTTTCTGGTATCCGTGGGTCTAGTCAATCTTCCTTTTCAAGCGACTGTCCGCTGCCTGCAACCTTTGAATAAGCTACTAGAAGGATGGTTCCCAGCACGCCGATTATTATTATATTTCCGAGAAAGGCGAATACGCCCTGGATAAATACCTTGTTAGCGGGCTCGGCATATACTGCGATATCCAGTATGGGAGCTACAAGGATCCAGGCAAGGGCATTTGCGAGTATCTGTGTCACGTTAAAGAGGATGATATTCTTTGTTGAACTGAAGTCTCCGGCTTTAACATTGAATATGGATGAGCATAATCCGATGCCGATACCTATAACAGCTTCAGGGAATACCCAGCTCCACCATACTGATCCGTAGAAAATGGCATCTCCGAGAGCATGTCCGAGTAAACCTATCACAGCACCTACAATGGGTCCGAACACAGCTGAAAGGAAAGCGAGAATAGCCATTCTGGGCTGGAGATAAGTATTGGGGATACCGATAGGCACCTGAACTGTGGTAAGGACAACGAAAAGGGCTGTTCCTATACCGATTGCAACAACTTCTTTGATCCCGAATTTGTTTTTCATAAATTTAATACCTCCTAAAATAAACTCCTAAAAAAGCTCCTAAACATGGTTATTTTACATTCAATTGCACTTTATTGCAAACTTTCGTGACGGGTGTTAGAATAATTTAGAAGAGATTGCCGATAGAGATCGGCTTTTTATTTACAGAGAAAGGAAAACGGTTTCATGGTATCTATAAAGGATGTGGCGAAGCATGCAGGAGTAGCGATCTCAACGGTTTCCAAGGTGCTGAATAATTATCCCAATGTCACCGATGCCACAAAGGCAAAAGTCAATCAGGCGATAAGGGAGCTGAACTACGTTCCGAATTCCATTGCAGCTGCCCTTTCATCCAAGCATTCAGGGAGGATCGCACTGCTCCTGGATCCGGTGAGGGAAACTCAGGCGGTCGACCAGATATACATGCAGTATATCCTCGGTGCCCTGGACTGCGCAAAAGAACTGGATATAGATGCCATCACTATTTTCTTCAGCATGCTGGAGGGGATGACCAGTGATGATATCACAAGGTACTTCAGATCTCAGGGAGTCCATACGATAGTGGTCTTCGGACTTTCACAGGAGGACCGCGTCATCAGGAATCTCATTCAGGAAGAAGAATTCCACATGGTGGTGATAGATGCGCCCTTTGTGGCTGACGGGATCACTTCGGTGGGAATAGATCAGGCTGAAGCCCAGTATGAGGTGGCATATAAGACGATATCGGATAATATCCCCAGACTGGACCCGAAGCACGGACCCCAGACGGTACTGTATATAGCAGGGAAAGGAACTTCATATGTTACGGCTGACAGGACCAAAGGAATGAAGAAAGCTGCCGAGGAGTTAAACGTATCCCTGAGTATCAGATATGGTGATTTCTCCGAATCAAAGGCAAGGGGAATAGCCATGATAACCGGAAAAGAAAAGGATATCATCGTATGCGCTTCCGACCTGATGGCTATAGGAGCTGTGAATGCCCTGAGAGAACTGGAGGTTTTCCATCCGGTATGCGGATTTGACGGCATAACTCTTATGGGATATGTGGGAAATCAGATGAATACAGTGCAGCAGGATTTTTATGATATCGCAAACACGGCAGTAAGAGAGGCAAAGCGTCTGATGGACGGAGAAAAGGGACGTCAGGTGGTAATGCCGCATAAGATCATAAGGATGAAGTATCAGGATATAATAAAATAGATCCTTCGGGCTAACGCCCTCAGAATGACGGCAAAGCGGCGGGCTAACGCCCTCAGAATGACATCGAAGCGGCGGGCTAACGCCCTCGGAATGACGGCAAAGCGGCGGGCTAACGCCCTCAGACAGCGATGTCATCCTGAGCGTAAGCGAAGGATCTCTGGAAAGGAGATAATGTATGGATGTAAGAAAAGAATTTGATACTCTTGCCAGAAAACTATACGGACGGCCTGTTAAACAGTGCACATCACATGAACTTTTCCATGTTCTTCTCCAGCTTGCGAAGGAAGCAGCGGGAGAGAGAAAGGTAACCGACGGTGACCGGAAGATATACTATATCTCAGCTGAATTTCTGATCGGGAAACTGCTGTCAAATAACCTTATCAATCTCGGTATCTATGAAGAAGTGGAGGAGATACTTAAGGAGAGCGGAAAGTCTCTTACAGAGATCGAGGAAGAAGAGCCTGAGCCTTCCCTCGGTAACGGAGGACTGGGGAGACTGGCGGCCTGCTT
Source organism: uncultured Lachnospiraceae bacterium (assembly GCA_902779445.1). Taxonomy (GTDB): domain Bacteria; phylum Bacillota; class Clostridia; order Lachnospirales; family Lachnospiraceae; genus NK4A144. The sequence continues at coordinate 34,628 of CACZBM010000013.1, read as the reverse complement.
TATGGATTCCATAGCAACTCTCGGGCTCGCCGGTGCGGGTATAGGTCTCAATTATCATTTCGGCCTTTTCAAGCAGGTGTTTAAGGATTATCTGCAGAATGCTGAAAAGGATAAGTGGATAAGTGAAAAGGGCTGGCTTAAAAAGACTGATGTTACTTACGATATCCACTTTGGTGACAGGGTAGTAAAGTCCAGGATGTACGACATCGATGTAGTGGGTTACGAAAAGGGACTGAACAAGCTCCATCTCTTTGATGGTGAGTCACTGGATGAATCCCTTGTAAAAAGCGGCATTGATTTTGATAAGACAGATATCGAAAAGAATCTAACTCTCTTCCTGTATCCGGATGATTCAGATGAAGCCGGCAATCTCCTGCGTATCTATCAGCAGTATTTTATGGTTTCAAACGGAGCGAGACTCATTATAGATGAGATGAAGGAAAAGGGATATGATCTACATACCCTTGATAAACATGTGGCTATCCAGATCAATGATACCCATCCCACAATGGTGATCCCCGAACTTATAAGGATCCTTACCCAGGAAGAGGAGTTCACCATGGATGATGCCATTAAAGTGGTGTCAAAGACCTGCGCTTATACCAATCATACGATTCTTGCGGAAGCCCTGGAAAAGTGGCCCCTTGACTTCCTTGAGAAGGTTGTGCCGGTTCTCGTACCCATTATCAAGGAGCTTGCCAACAGAGTGAAGAAAGAACACAAGGATCCGAAGGTATGGATAATAGATGATGAAAAAAGAGTCCATATGGCTCATATCGATATCCATTACGGCTTTTCGGTTAACGGCGTAGCTGCTATCCATACGGATATCCTTAAGAATACGGAGCTCAACTGCTTCTATAAGCTGTATCCTGATAAGTTCAATAATAAGACAAACGGTGTAACCTTCCGCCGTTGGCTGCTCCAGTGCAACAGACCCCTTACCGCCTTTCTTGATAAGACTATCGGGCGTGAGTACAGACGGAATGCCGATGATCTCACCAGGCTTCTTGCTTTCAAGGAGGATGAAGGGGTATTAAACGAGCTTGAAAAGATCAAGAAGGAAAATAAAGAGGAGCTCGTAAAGTATATTAAAAAGCATGAAGGGGTAGATCTTGATCCCGGATCCATCTTTGACATACAGGTTAAGCGGCTGCACGAATATAAGAGGCAGCAGATGAACGCTCTTTACATCATACATAAATACCTGGAGATCAAGGGCGGAAAGAAGCCGGAGAGACCGATCACATGCATCTTCGGCGCCAAGGCTGCACCGGCCTATGTGATAGCCAGGGACATAATCCACCTGATACTCGTTCTTCAGGAGATTATAAATAAGGATCCGGATGTGAGTCCTTATCTTAAGGTGGTGATGGTAACAAATTACAATGTGACATACGCTGAGAAGCTGATACCCGCCTGTGATATATCCGAACAGATATCGCTTGCTTCTAAAGAGGCATCAGGCACTTCAAATATGAAATTCATGCTTAACGGTGCCGTGACTCTCGGAACCGATGATGGCGCAAATGTGGAGATACACGATCTGGTGGGTGATGATAATATCTATATCTTCGGAGCTGATTCGGATACGGTCATTAACCATTATGCAAAGGCAGATTATGTCTCAAAGGATATTTATGCGAAGTCAAAAGTTGTAAAAGAGGCCGTAGACTTTATAACAGGCCCTCTCTGCATGAAGACAGGACATAAGGAAAATCTCGAGAGGCTGTATAAGGAACTCATTAATAAAGACTGGTTCATGACCCTTCTCGACCTGGAAGATTATATCAAGGCAAAAGACAGGATATTTGCCGATTATGAAAACAGGGATAAATGGAGAAGGATGATGCTAGTCAATATCTCCAAGGCCGGCTTCTTCTCAAGTGACAGAACCATAGCCGAATACAACAGGGATATTTGGAAATTATAAGGAGAAACTATGACGACAAAACGCGCAGTGGTGTCCCTCGGACATAATGCATTGGGATACACAACGGCAGAACAGTGGGATGCGGTAAAGCTCACTGCAAAGGCCCTGGCAGATCTGGCCTGTGAAGGATACGATCTTGCCATCACTCATTCAAACGGACCTCAGGTATCCATGATACATAAGGCAATGACAGAGCTCAGGCACATCTATCCTGATTACTCTTCCGCAGCAATGTGTGTATGTTCGGCAATGAGCCAGGGATATGTGGGATACGATATACAGAATTCCCTTAAAGGAGAACTTCTTTCAAGAGGAGTGAGCAGGAACGTGGTGACGGTCTTAACCCAGGTGACCGTAGACCCTTATGATGATGCTTTCTATCATCCGACAAAGGTTATCGGACGTCACATGACAGCCGAAGAAGCTGCAATGGAAGAACGGAAGGGAAACTTTACAGTAGATGATGCGGGTAAAGGATTCTTAAGGGTAGTAGCTGCTCCGAAGCCCATGGAGATCGTGGAGATCGATGCCATAAGGACACTCTTTGATTCAGGGATGATAGTGATTGCGGCAGGAGGCGGCGGAATACCGGTCATTGAGCAGAACTGCGCATTAAAGGGGGCGAGCGCTGTTATCGAGAAAGACAGTATCGCAGCTCTTCTCGCCCGAAAGCTGGAGGCTGACAGTCTGATCATATTAACGGGTGTGGATTCCGTAAGAAAAAATTTCGGAAAAGAAGATGAGGAACCTATATACGAACTTCATATAGATGAGGCTGAAAAACTGATGGCAGAAGGACAGTTCGAAGATGGCACAATGAAGCCGAAGATCGAAGCTGCCCTCGAGTTTCTGAAGTCATCAAAGGACGCAGAGGTTCTCATTACCAGTATTGGTGCGGTAGAGGATGCCATAGCGGGAAAGAACGGCACCAGAATGGTCAGATGACGTAGTCGTCGCTGGCATTGCTTTCATTATGCTTATCGACGAGGTCCTGGATGGTTACGTTGTCGATTACACTGTTTATAGCATCCAGGAGCCTCTGCCATATCATCACGGTTTCACAAATGCTGTACCTTTCACACTGAACAGGATCATTATCCAGACAGGAAACAGGAGACAGAGAACCTTCCGTCAGGCGCAGGATCATACCGACAGTATATGTTTCGGGCTTATTTGCCAGGCGGTATCCGCCCTGGGCGCCGCGGACAGAGTGAACGTATCCGGCTTTGTTCAGTATGGAGATTATCTGCTCCAGGTATTTTTCGGAAATGCTCTGTCTCTTTGCAATATCTTTTACTTTTATATATTCTCCCGTGTCGTGAAGAGCAAGGTCAAGCATCACTCTGACAGCGTATCTTCCCCGGGTTGATATCTTCATGATAAATACTCCTTGTGGTAATGTTTTATGCTATACTGAATTAGAGTGTACCACGCTTTTCATACTATAGCAATAGGAAAATAGTAAAATGCTTTTTAATTCACTTGCTTTCCTTGTATTTTTGCCCATTGCATTCGGATTATACTGGATAGCACCTTCAAAATTCAGATGGATAGTACTGCTCCTTGTCAGCTATTATTTTTACATGGCTGCCAGCCCGAGATATGTGCTGCTGCTCCTTGCCACCAGCCTGATAGTGTGGCTTGCGTCTCTGGTGGTGGACAGGGCGGATAAGGAAGATGTCCGGTTTAGAAAAGGCATACTTGCCGTAACTCTTGTTCTGTGTTTCGGGATACTGGTCTTTTTTAAGTACTATAACTTTACTGCCAGCAGTATCACGGAGTTTTTGAAGCTGTTTTCGTTTAATATAGAGCCCCACCTTTTGAATCTTCTGATGCCGGTGGGAATATCCTTTTATACCTTTCAGTCTGCGAGCTATCTCCTGGATGTATATTCCGGGAAGAGTAAGCCCCAGAAGAGTTTTGCCAGGTTTGCGCTGTATGTGTCCTTCTTCCCACAGATAATCGCGGGACCTATAGGACGCACCAATGAGCTCATGCCCCAGCTTGAGAAAGAGCGGAAGTTTGACTACGACATGGCGGTCGAGGGTTTAAGGATGATGCTCTGGGGCTATTTTAAGAAACTGGTGATCTCGGATGCCCTGGCAAAATATGTGGACCTGATATACGGTAATGTTCCCTATTATTTCGGAATGACATTTATCATGGCTTCGGTTATGTACACCTTCCAGATATACTGTGACTTTTCCGGATATTCGGACATAGCTATAGGAACTGCCAGGTTATTCAATATAGAACTCATGCAGAATTTTAAAAGCCCTTATTTTTCAAGATCTGTAAGGGAGTTCTGGTCCAGATGGCATATTTCACTGTCAACCTGGTTCAGGGATTATGTATATATCCCTCTCGGAGGCAGCAGAAAAGGGACATTCAGGAAGAATGTGAATCTCTTTATTACTATGCTGGTATCGGGACTTTGGCACGGAGCCAACTGGACATTTGTCTTCTGGGGAGGACTTCACGGGATATACCAGATAATAGAGGGTTTCTTCAGAGACAGGACCGGGAAAAGAAAGCAGAAAGAGTCCGGAGAGAGCCGTGTTTCCATCATCTTTCACTGGCTGCTGACCTTTGCCCTGATCGACATAGCCTGGATATTTTTCAGGGCAGACAGCATCTCCGATGCCCTGTTTATAATGACACATCTGCATAACGGTGTTATTTTCCATTTTGCTGATGCATGGAAAAAGATGACTGTGGATATGCTTATAACCACAATGGGGCTCTGGAAGCTCTTCGCTGCGATAGTCGTCCTTATGGTCTATGACTTCTTCTCGCTGAAGCACGACATTCCGAAGGAGATGTCCAGGTGGAAGCTGCCCCTCCGTTGGTTGATATATATTTCTGTAACAGTATTGATGATAGTTAATAAGCTGCACGGCGGAACGACCCAGCAGTTTATATACTTTAATTTTTAGCCTGCTAATCTATGCCTTCCCCTCATAGGGGAAGGTGGCAGCGCGAAGCGCTGACGGATGAGGTATTAGGTGGATGAGGGTTTATGACCAGATTCATTAAAAAATCCTTCATATTCCTTGCTATTCTGGCGGTGATATTCCTGCCTCTCGGGGTGGGGATGGATCCCTATAATATCTTCCACTGGAATAACATCAGGAATAACGGGGTAGAACCAAATAAGAGCTATGTAAAGATGATGAACATTCTGAGGAATCCGGAAAAGTATGATTCATTTCTTTTCGGGTCTTCCAGGACGGGATTTTTTGATGTGTCAAAAATGGATGACGGGAATTACTATGACATGGCTTATTCCGAGGGTACTCCGGGGGAACACCTTCAGAACTTAAGGGATCTTGTGAGCAGAGGGATTAAGATAAAGAATGTGACAATGGGAGTAGATGATATTTCCTACTTCGTTGATCCGGCCATGCATGAAGAACAGCTCTACAGGAAACAGTTTCCATGGAGCGGTACTCTGACGGATAAGGCGGGGTTTTATCTTTCCTATCTGGATCTTGTGACCCTTTCTCAGTCCATAGAAGTGATCATGAGACATAAGAATACGGATCCGGACTACGGGGCAAGGCTTATAGAGACCGGGACAGAGAATTTAAGCATCAAGACTGATTTTCATTATGACAAGACTGATCCCACCTGGTCTGATTATTACTATCCAAGGGAAGAGAGCCTTGATGAGATAAGACAGATAGTGGAACTTTGCAGGGATAATGATATAAACTTACGCATTTTCACAAATCCGATAAACGGATATACCTATGAAAAAGATATAGCAAACGGATATATAGTATTCCTTAAAGAACTGGCTGAAATAACGCCCTATTGGAATTTCAGCGGATTCAATAATGTGACGCTGGACATGAGCCAGTACTATGAGACCAGTCATTTCTGCCCCGGTGTGGCAGATCAGATAATTAAAAGGATGTATAAAAATGAGGGGGATCCGGAACTTCTCCGTCAGGGCTATGGAATGTATGTGACAAAGGATAATGTGGATGAACTTATGGACATTCTGTACTCCCAGGCGGTGAATTTCGACCTTCCCACCGACACATATCCGGATACCATCAATAAACCGGAAGAATAGGAGAAGGCCTATGACATTCAGCTTGTGTATGATAGTGAAGAATGAGGAGGATATCCTCCGGAGATGCCTGGATCCCATAAAAGATCTTATGGATGAGATCATTATAGTGGATACCGGCTCCACTGACGGGACAAAAGAGATCGCCCGGGAATATACGGATAAGGTATATGACTTTGAGTGGGAGGATGATTTTGCGGCTGCCAGGAACTATGCATTTTCACTTGCCACGGGAGACTATATATACAGTGCTGATGCAGATGAAGTGGTGGATCCGAAGAATGTGAAAAAATTCCGGATGCTGAAGGAAGCACTGCTGCCGGAGATAGATATAGTGCAGATGCTGTATACCAATCAGCTCTCCGGAAATACCACCTATAATTTCGATAAGGAACTCCGCCCCAAGCTTTTTAAGAGGCTCCGCACCTTTGTCTGGGAAGATCCTCTCCACGAGACCGTAAGGACTTCGCCGGTCATTTATGACAGCGATATAGAGATCAAACATTGCCCGTCATCTACACACAGCGGACGCGATTTCTCCATGTTCAGGGATATCATAAAGAAGGACGGTAATATATCAAACCATCTCGCTAAAATGTATGCGAGAGAGCTCTTTATAGTGGGAAGCGATGATGACTTCCTGGAAGCTCTTGGATTCTTCAGATCCAGAATGGATAAGGATGAAGAAGAGGATATGGTGCTGATGGATGCCTGTGTAGTCATTAAATGCGCGAGACTGATGGATGATCCTTCCCTCATGCTTCTGGCGGTTTCCAGAGCTATGGCCTCTGACCACACTCCGTCCGAGGCTGTCTTTGAACTGGGTGAGTACTACAGGTCCAAGAGGAATTACGGAGAAGCATGTATGTGGTATTATAATGCGGCTTTTGAGACCCAGCCTCTGCTTAATATCAAGTACAGGGATTCCTATCCTTTCCTGGGGCTTCATATTTCCTATGTGATAATGGGTGATCTGGAGAATGCGGCCAAGTTTGCAGCTCTCGCAAAAGAGAGAAGCTGATGAGATTAATTGGCTTCTCCCTCTGGGAGAAGCTGTCGACGAAGTCGACTGATGAGGGCTAAATGACAATATGCCCAAAATACTGTATAATAGGTTAGTTAAAATATTATTTTTGGAGGGATTGAAATTGAAAACGTATCTTGTCACAGGAGGAGCCGGCTTCATAGGTTCCAACTTCATTCATTATATGTTCAGAAAATACGGTGATCAGATCCGTATCATTAATGTGGATGCCCTTACCTATGCAGGTAATCTTGAAAACCTTAAAGGCCTGGAGGAAAAATATCACTATGAATTTGTAAAGGCCGATATCAGGGACAAGAAAGCAATATCTGCCATATTTAAGGATAACGATATTGACTATGTGGTGAATTTCGCAGCTGAAAGCCACGTGGACAGAAGCATAGAAAATCCTGAGATCTTTGTGGAGACAAATGTTCTCGGAACATTGATAATGCTGAATTCCGCAAAAGATGCATGGGAAGACAAGGACGGAAATTTCAAGGAGGGCAAGCGTTTTCTCCATGTTTCCACGGATGAAGTGTACGGATCACTGGAAGATCCTGATGACTATTTCTACGAGGATACCCCTTATTCACCGCACAGTCCTTACTCGGCGAGCAAGGCTTCTTCCGATTTCCTTGTAAAGGCTTACGTGGACACTTATCATTTCCCGGCGGTCATCACCAACTGCTCCAATAATTACGGACCTTATCAGTTCCCGGAAAAACTGATCCCTCTTATCATCAATAATGCTCTCCACGGGAAAGAGCTTCCGGTATACGGAGACGGAAAGAATGTCCGTGACTGGCTCTATGTGGATGATCACTGCAAGGGTATCGACATGGTATTAAACGGCGGCAGGATCGGAGAAAAGTATAATATAGGCGGACATAATGAGAAGCAGAATATTGAGATAATTCATATCATTCTTGACACCTTGAAGGAGATACTTCCGGATGATGACGACAGGAAGAAGAATGTGAGCGAGGATCTCATAAAGTTCGTGACCGACAGAAAGGGCCATGACAGGCGCTATGCCATCGCTCCGGATAAGATAAAAAAAGAACTTTCCTGGGAGCCGGAAACACGTTTTGAAGAAGGTATCAAAAAGACCATAGCATGGTATCTTCAGAACGAAGAGTGGATGGAACATATTACCAGTGGTGACTACGCAGATTACTACGAGAAAATGTACGGGAGGAGATAAATTTGAAAGGAATAATCCTGGCCGGCGGAAGCGGCACCAGACTATATCCCCTTACAAAGGCAATATCAAAGCAGATGATGCCTGTATACGATAAGCCCATGATCTACTATCCGTTGTCTACGCTTATGCTGGCGGGTATCAGGGACATCCTGATAATCTCCACACCCAGAGATCTTCCGGTATTCGAAGAACTTTTCGGTGACGGATCGGATCTGGGACTCAGTTTTTCCTATAAAGTACAGGAACATCCAAACGGTCTTGCAGAAGCATTTATTATTGGCGAAGACTTTATCGGAAATGACCATGTGGCTATGGTCCTGGGTGACAATATCTTTTACGGACACGACTTTTCAAGGGTTCTTAAAAGAGCCGTTGAAAGGGAAAGGGGAGCGACCATCTTCGGATACTATGTGAAGAACCCGAAGGAATACGGTGTGGTAGAGTTTGATAAGGATGGAAAGGCTGTCTCTATTGAAGAAAAACCTGAGCATCCTAAGTCCAAGTATGCAGTTCCGGGTCTTTATTTTTATGATAATGACATAGTGGAAATAGCAAAGAATGTTAAGCCTTCCGCAAGGGGAGAGCTGGAGATAACATCCGTAAATAACGAGTATCTGAAAAGGGGAGATCTTTTCGTGGAGACTCTCGGAAGAGGCTTCGCATGGCTTGATACGGGGAACCATGATGCCCTTTTGGATGCGGCAGATTTTGTAGGTGCTTTCCAGAAAAGGCAGGGACTTTATATTTCCTGTATCGAGGAGATAGCTTACAAGAGAGGTTTTATTGATAAAGATCAGCTTTTGAAGCTTGCAGAACCTCTGATGAAAACACCTTACGGTCAGTACCTTAAAGATGTAGCCAATGGGGTTTAAGAAGTTTAGGATAATTGCGGTCGCAGCCGCTCTTCTGGTTGTGACCGCTTTCTTTGTGTTACTGCTTAAGTATTTCGGAGATGCGGGTCACGATAAAGACAGGGTATCTCAGGTAACTGAGAAAGTCTCAGAGAGTTCTGAACCTGCTCCGGAATACAGCGGTTTAAGAGAAGCAGGAGTGGAGACAGCCGGGGCTTTTGAGGCTGCATCCGATCACGAAAGAAGAGAGAAGATTGATGATTCAGACTGGCCTTATCTCGAGATCCTTCTGTCATCAGTAAACAGGGATATCAAGGTGATGATCACGGACAGAAAGGGGAACCTGATATCGGGAGTACCTTTCCGGACAGAGATATCCAGAGGAGACTGGATCGCCGAATACAGGGATTCAGATTGTGACGGTGTGATCACCGCAGCAGATCTCTCCGGTGGGAAATATACCGTACATCTGAAACCACAGGAGGGATTTATCGCTCCGGAAACAGACAGTACAGTTACCGTAAGAAGCGATATTTCATACACAGCGGTGGATTATATCAGAACGATCATCAAAACAGAGGACGAGATAGACGCAGCTGCCGAAGACACTGCTAATATAGAAGAAGAGGATGACGGAGCGCTCCTGGATGCGGGGGAGATAGACCTCGCGAGCGGCACGATAGGGATAGATGTATCCAAGTATAATAAAGAGATCGATTGGGAAAAGGTAAAGTCATCCGGTATCGAATATGCCATTATCCGTTTAGGATACAGAGGATCCAGTACGGGGTCTCTCGTGGAGGATCCGTATTTTGAAAGAAACCTGAAGGGCGCCAGAGAAGCGGGACTGAAGATAGGAGTATACTTCTTCACCCAGGCATTAAATGAGACTGAAGCAGTGGAGGAAGCAAGTATGGTGCAGTCTCTTGTCAATGCATCAGACCTGTCGCTTCCGGTATTCCTGGATGTGGAGTCTGCAGGAGGAAGGGCGGATGCTATGGACAGAGGAGTCCGTACCGCCAATATCAAAGCCTTCATAGAGACCCTTGAAAATGCCGGATATCGTGCCGGGGTTTATGCCAATAAGAAGTGGCTTACAACGTATATCAATGCCGGTGAGCTGTCTGAGTATCCCATATGGCTGGCACAGTATAAGGTAAAGAGGCCCACCTATGAAGGGAAATATGATGCATGGCAGTATTCCTCAAAGGGCCATGTGGACGGGATAGAAGGAAACGTAGATCTGGATGTAATACTAAAGTTATAAGTCATATTGAGCGTATGACACGCTATAAAAAGAAAGGAATAATATGGGACAGATCAAAGCAGAAACATGTGAAATAGAAGGATTAAAGGTGATAACTCCTGAAGTATTCGGAGACGAAAGAGGATATTTCATGGAGACCTACAGAAAGGACCAGTTTGCAGAGATCGGTATAACCGATGAATTTGTTCAGGATAACCAGTCCTCTTCTACCAGGGGAGTTTTGAGAGGTATGCATTTCCAGAAAGAATTCCCCCAGTCAAAACTTGTAAGGGTCATAAGAGGAAGAGTCTTTGACGTGGCGGTTGATCTCCGAAAAGGATCAGCCACTTTTGGACGCTGGTTCGGGGTGGAGCTTTCCGAGGAGAATAAGAAGATGTTTTATATTCCGAAGAACTTTGCCCACGGCTTCCTGGTATTGTCCGAAAAAGCAGAGTTTGTGTATAAGTGTGATGATTTCTTCCATCCCGGTGATGACGGCGGACTCCGTTTCAATGACCCTGCGATCGGGATCAAGTGGCCGGACGAGATAAGGGAAGATGAGCTGAACATAAATGACCGGGACAGAAACTGGCCGGATTTTGTGTGCATTTAGGGATTTAACAGAGTAGACTTATTCCATGGAGAAACAGAAGAAAAAGGTTGTAGTCATTGTTTGTGTAATAGTGGCTGCATGTAATGCCTATATCATATTACATACCAATTCACTGGCAGACCCTGTTCAGGAGATCCTGAAGAAGGTTATTTCCTGCTGCATGCTGGACGCTGCCCTTATCGGATTTATACTGGGATATGAAAGGATAGTGACGCTTCCGATAGAGCTCTATCAGAACAGGGAACTTATCTGGAAGCTGGCAAAGAATGATTTTAAATCAAAATATGCCGGATCGTATCTTGGTATATTCTGGGCTTTTGTACAGCCGGTGGTGACAGTCCTGGTATACTGGTTCGTTTTTTCGGTTGGAGCCAGGACCGATATGACAGGAGAAACGACCTACCCCTTTGTACTATGGCTGATAGCCGGGATAACACCCTGGTTTTTCTTTTCCGATGCGCTGGGGCAGGGGACAAGCGCGCTCCTCTCATACCAGTTCCTTGTAAAAAAGGTGGTATTTAAGATAAGTATCCTTCCCATAATAAAGGTCATCAGTGCGCTGTTCATACACCTGTTCCTTACGCTTGTGGCCTGCATTCTTCTGATCATCTGTGGATACTATCCCACCATATACTGGATTCAGCTTCCTTATTTTACCTTCTGCGTGTTCTTCCTGGTCCTGGGAATGAGCTATGTTACCTGTTCCATCGTCGTGTTTTTCAGGGATCTTGGACAGATAATAGGTATTGCTCTCCAGGTTGGAGTATGGATCACACCGATCATGTGGCATCTGGAGGTTCTTCCCAGACCTCTGCAGATACTGTTCAAGCTGAATCCCGTTTTCTATGCAGTAGATGGATACAGGATGTCACTTCTCGATAATATGTGGTTCTGGGAACATTTTTATTCGACAGCGTATTTCTGGATCTTTTCCGCAGCCATGTTCCTTTTCGGAGCGCTTGTTTTTAAGAGATTGAAGATCCACTTCGCGGATGTACTATAAGCGATAATTTAAAGCCTTCCCCCTTTGGGGCAAAATATGCCAGTGGCATGTTTTGAATGGCGTATAGCTGTGCTGAGCACGGCTGCCATCGGTAAGGTGGCAGCACGAAGTGCTGACGGATGAGGGATACATGACACCAGCAATAAAAGTTGAACATTTAGATAAAATGTATAAGCTCTACGATCATCAGAAGGACCGTGTCAGGGATGCACTTGGTCTTACGAGGAAGAAGCTCTATCACGAGCACTATGCCCTTCATGATGTCTCTCTGACTGTTTCGCAGGGGGAGACTGTCGGGATCATCGGGACGAACGGATCAGGCAAATCAACCATCCTGAAGATCATTACCGGAGTATTGAATCCCACTGCCGGAAATGTAGAGATAAACGGAAGGATATCAGCCCTTCTGGAACTGGGAGCCGGTTTCAATATGGAGTTTACCGGGATAGAGAATATATACCTGAACGGTACCATGATCGGCTTTTCCAAGGCGGAGATAGATGAAAAGCTCCAGGATATCCTGGACTTTGCGGATATAGGTGACTTTGTGTATCAGCAGGTAAAGACTTATTCCAGCGGCATGTTTGTGCGCCTTGCTTTTGCGGTTGCCATCAATATCGATCCGGAGATCCTTATAGTCGACGAAGCTCTTTCTGTAGGAGATGTTTTTTTCCAGAATAAATGCTACCATAAATTTGAGGAGTTTAAGAAAGCTGGAAAAACGATCCTTTTCGTGAGCCACGATCTTTCAAGTATCAGCAAGTACTGCGACAGGGTGGTGCTTCTGGACAGAGGAAGAAAGATCGGAGAGGGTGCACCGAAAGAGATAATCGATATGTATAAAAAGGTGCTGGTACACCAGCTGGATTCGGCACCGGATGAAGAAGTGAGGAGTTTTAACAGAAATAAAGCAGACAGTGATACAGGTTCCGGCAGCAGGTGGAGGGACAGAATGACTTTGAATCCCTCGCAGGACACCTACGGAAACGGACTTGCCGATATAGTTGACTTCTGCTGTATTGATAACAGCGGACAGATCACGAATACCATTGTCAAAGGAGACAGCTTTTCAATACGGGTCAAGTGCCTGTTTCATGAGAAGATATCACAGCCTATAGTGGCAGTATCCTTTAAGAACCGGATGGGAGTGGAGATAACCGGGACCAACACCATGTTTGAGAAGATCGATACGGGAGAGCCTGAGAAAGGCGATATCCTTAACTGCACCTTTACCCAGGATATGTCTCTTCAGGGTGGAGAGTATCTGGTGTCTCTCGGATTAGTGGGATACAGGAACGGAGAGTTTACCGTATATAACAGAATGTATGATATATTCAGTATCAATTGCATATCCTCAAAAGATACTACAGGATATTATGATATGGGAATGGAAGTAATTGTGGAGAAAGACCATGAGCGAAACTAAGGAGATCATCGGGGGTGTCACCCTCGACTTAAGTGATTATACGGGAGAAGATTTTTATTCCGAAGGAGCGGATGAAGACAGGCTTCTCGATATAGTGATGGAGCATGAGGAAGAAGAATTCAATCACATCATTGCCTCGGAACAGAGATGGAGTATACTTTATCACCTTTCACATCTGAGAGGTGGTATCATAGATTTTCTTCCTATAAAGGAAGATCAGAAGATATTGGAAATAGGCGCGGGATGCGGGGCTGTGACAGGCGCCATTGCCCAGAAAGCAGGGCATGTGACCTGTGTTGAGTTAAGCTATAAAAGAAGCCTTATCAATGCCTACAGAAACCGTAACAGGGACAATATCGACATAAAGGTCGGGAATTTCCAGACCATAGAAAAGCATCTCGAAGAGAAATACGACTACATAATGCTGATAGGTGTTCTGGAATATGCGCTTTCGTATATTGAGTCCAAAGATCCCTATCAGGATTTTCTGGAAATGCTCATGCCACATCTGGCACACGGCGGACAGGTAGTGGTAGCTATCGAGAATAAATACGGGATGAAGTATTTTGCCGGATGCAGGGAAGACCATACAGGCCGCTATTATGACGGAATAGAAGGATATCTTCACGGAGACGGGGTTCGGACATTCTCAAGGACCAGGCTTATGAGGATAGCTCACAAGGCAGGTTATGATTATAAATTTTTCTATCCATACCCGGATTATAAGCTTCCCACAACCATATATTCCGATGAAAGACTTCCCCACAGAGGTGAGTTCGATGAGAATGAGAGGAACTTTGACGGTGAAAGAGTGACCTCCTTCAGCGAGGAAGCGGCGCTGAATGAAGCACTGGTGGATGGTTATTTCCCGTTTTTCTCAAATTCATATCTGATGATCCTGCAGAAGGAAAACAGGATAGAAAGTATGATGGAGAGACATCCCATTTATTCCAAGCATTCAGTTGAGAGGGATCCGTTGTATCAGATCCGGACGGATATAGAGGTGGATGGAAACCATAAGACCATGGTTGTCAAAACTCCGTTTACAAGGGAGGCAGTCCCCCACCTTTTAAGGATGGCAGAAGCTTATAACGGCATCCTTGCCGAGTTCAAGGGAACGAGCTTCAGACCATGTCCGGTATTCAAAGTCTATAATGAGTTCGGTGAGCTGAAGCAGCTGGAGTTTGACTATCTGGAAGGACGCAGCATGGATGAGGAGCTGAAGCGTCTCCTTGCCTCCGGAAGGGCAGACGAATGCATTAAGGGAGTTGTGAATTTCGCAAATGCATTAAGGAGAACTGCTGTGAGAGACTTCTGGGCTACCAAGGAATTCGCGGAAGTCTTCGAAGTGACCAGTCTTCCCGACAACTTAAAGAGTATGCTGCTCACGGATGTGGATCTTATCTTTTCAAATCTGATCTACAATAATGGCTGGAATATCATAGATTATGAATGGGTTTATGAATTCCCGATCCCTGTTGACTTCATAATCTTCAGAGCTATCAGCTACTTCCTGTCATCCATTGAGTCCGATACCAAGGAGGCGTTTGCCGGTATTTATCAAAAGGTTGGAATAGATGCTGATCTTATGGGGATCTTCTACGAGATGGAGCAGGCTTTCCAGAGGCATATTGCGGGCAGGACCATTTCCATCGTGGGAATGTACTCCATTTTCGGCGGCAATAATATTCATTTGGATGAAGCGCTAATTAAATCCAGAAGGCTTCAGAGGCCGGAGAAGCCCAGGGTATTTTACGATAAAGGACTTGGCTACCATCAGGACCAGTCTCTTCTTATCAATGCCGAAAGAAATGATGAGGATAAGATATCCTTTGATACAGTCATCCCGGGTGACTGTACGTCAATAAGGATAGATCCTTCGGATTTTAAATGCATGATAAGGATAGAAAAGCTCACGATAAACGGAGAAAACGTGGAGGAGTGCCTGACAAACGGGACCGGTATCACTGAGAACGTGATCATATTTGATACTGAGGATTCTCAGGTGATCATAGAAAATGTGGAACCCGGTGCAGTTCTTCATATGGAATACTATATCATGGCAATGGATCCCAGATTCTGGAATCCGCTCGCGTATGAATTTGCCATGCCTATAGATAACAGCGGCTCCGGATTCAAGCATCTTATAAAAGGTACAAGACCTGAATATATTTCCGTATCACTCTCATGAAAAGAGAAGATTATAAGAGATCAATAGAAGAGATAAGAGATCCATACAGCCGGTGGATAAGGGACCGGGAAGTAAAAAGGTCTCCGAAAGAGTTCGCTGTGCCGGAGGACTATCTTGTTTTCTGTAATGATGACGGACGTATCGATGAGAAAGCAGGGGAAGCCTTCAGGGAATACGATGCCTTTTCGAAGGGGTACGATCTTATCTATACGGATGAAGACGAGGAAGACAAGGGTTTCAGGCACGATCCCTATTTTAAGCCGGATCATTCACCGGATACTTTGGACAGCTTCTATTATCCCGGAGGATTCACCGTTATAAAGAGGGAACTATCGGAGAGAGTTAAGGAAGCGCGGAAGAGTGAATTTGGAAGCCTTGAATTCCTGAGGGAATGCGGGAAGCTTTCAAAGAATCCTCTTCATATACCGGAAGTACTGTACCACGCTTTCTCTCACCATGAGTACGAATATGCAGACAGGGTGGACCAAGGGTATGTGGTTCAGGGGGCACTTGGAGAGATAGCGGTAGTCATACTGTCTAAGGATCATCCGGAGCTTCTCGCACGGTGTCTGAAAGGACTCGTAAGATCTGCGGAGGCAGAGGGAGTCAGTCTTGAATGCATAGTGATAGATAACGGAAGCAATGCTGTAAACACTGAAGAATACAGGAAGCTTTCAGAAAAGTACTCTTTTGATTATTTTAGAAAAGAGACGGAATTCGTCTATTCAAAGCTCTGCAACATGGGAGCCGGGATGACAGCTTCCGGTCTCATTCTTTTTCTTAATGACGATATTGAGATACCGGAGGGAACTTTTGTCTTTGGACGAATGCTTAAGGAAGCATGTAAGGAAAAGACAGGAGCCGTAGGCTGCAAGCTTCTCTATCCGGGTGGAAAAAGGATACAGCACTGCGGTATCACACTTCTTAAAAGCGGAGCCTCTCATAAGCTTTGCGGTTATGAGGATAACAGGGCTTATTACAGAGGAGTGAACCGGAGAAAGATAAATGTCTTTGCTGTGACCGGTGCCTGTCTTATGATAGAACGGAGGAAGTTTGAAGAGGCAGGTGGATTTGACGAGAATCTTTCTGTTGCGTATACGGATGTGGATCTCTGCAGTGCCCTCCTTTTAAAAGGCTATTACAATGTCTGCTTAAATGACCTGAGTATTATCCATCATGAAAGCTTTTCAAGGAAAAGTGATGATGGGGATAAGGAGAGGTTTGAAAGGCTGATAAGGGAAAGAGAGTATTACTATGAAAAATACAGAGACCTTATCGCCGGAGGAGATCCGTGGTACAGTCGGAACTTAACGGAGACCGGACTTGATTACGATGTCAATATTCTCTCCGCTGAAGATAAAGTTCCTTATCATGAGAAGCTCTCTGAGGTCAGTTTTTCTGAGAAAGGAGAGTGGATCACTCTTTTGGGATCAGAGGGGAAAAGCAGATACAGAAAGTGCGGCAATAACGGTAAAGTACATTACAGCATAGATGTTTGCGAAAGAAGATCGTCAGATGCCATGTGCCACAGCGACTTTACCGAGATAAGCGGATGGGCTTTTGTACAGGGAGCACCGGGATATGAGTATGATACATTTCTTCTGATATCCGACGGAGAGAAGTATTACAGGGTTTCTGCAGGAAGGATTCTCAGAGATGATATTTCTGCTGTATTTCCGAAAGAAAGAGATACAGAGCTTTCAGGTTTTTCCGTAAAGATCAGTAACAGAGCCCTTTCGAAAGACATAGACAGGGATGATGTTTTTCTCATACTTGAAAGAAGAGGACTTTTCGGGAGAAAAAGAGGGTATATCACCAGATGAGTATGGAAGAGTATTATAAAGACCTGTATGAACAGGAAAAGAAAAAGAACGAGAAACTTACACGGAAACTCGTGGAAGTTGAAGAAGAAAATGCGGATATGAAGGGTAAGCTTGATACCTTAAAGAACAGTAAGCTCTTTAAGATCATAAAGCCTTTCAGAACCGTTTATGCAAAGAGCCTCGCGGTGGCAGTCAGGGTCAAAAGACTCGGCAGTGTAAAGGAAGTTATCAGGAAGCTTAAGAGTAAAAGGATCGAGAAAAGTGCTTATAAGTATCACGGAACTATGAGTTTCCCGGATGAAGAGGAGAGAAAGAGAGAAAGCCTTACACAGTTTAAGGAAAGGCATGTTTTCAGTATTCTCGTTCCGCTTTTCAATACTCCGGAAAAGTATCTCCGTGAAATGATAGAGAGTGTCACCTCACAGACATACCCCGGGTGGGAGCTCTGCCTCGCTGACGGATCGGATGACGAACACAGCTATGTGGAAAAGGTTGTGCGGGAGTACATCGGGAGTGATGAAAGGGCGAATCCTGCCGGGGCCAGCCGCATCAGATATAAAAGGATCGATAAGAATCTGGGGATCTCCGGTAACACAAATGTATGTTTTGAACTGGCTACCGGAGACTATATCGGCCTTTTCGATCATGATGACGTTCTGCATCCTTCTGTTCTCTACTGCTACATGAAAGAGATAGAGAGGACGGGGGCCGACTTCTTATACTGCGATGAAGTGACATTCCGGGGTAACAGTATTGATAACATGATCACCCTGCACTTCAAGCCGGACTTCGCTATCGATAACCTGAGGGCCAATAATTATATCTGTCATTTTTCGGTGTTTAAAAAGAGCCTTTCCGATAAATGCGGGCATTTCAGGAGCGAATATGACGGAAGCCAGGACCATGACATGATCCTCCGGCTTACTGCGGAAGCAGAGAAGATCTGTCATGTACCAAGAGTGCTTTACTACTGGAGGAGTCACGCAGGCTCCACTGCTGCAGATATAAACACAAAAACCTATGCCATCAATGCAGCTAAGGGTGCGGTATCGGCGCATCTTGATGCCTGCGGCTTCAAAGATTATGAAATAGAAAGCACCAAGGCATTTGCCACCATATTCAGGATCAGATATGCCCTGACCGACAGACCGAAGATCAGTATCATCATTCCAAACAGGGACCATCCGAAGGATATAGAAAGATGTGTACGTTCTATCATTGAGAGGTCATCCTATGACAACTATGAGATAGTCATAGTGGAAAACGGAAGTACCGGTGATGATATTGAAAAAGTGTACGGGGAACTTAAAAAGGCTCCGATCGTAAAAGTAGTGAGATTCGTACCGGAGGAGGGCGAGGGATTTAACTTTTCAAAGCTCGTTAATTTCGGTGCGAAGAATTCCGACGGCAGTGTACTCCTGCTACTCAACAATGATACAGAAGTCATTACCAGAGACTGGCTTGAGAATATGCTGATGTATGTTCAGAGAGATGATGTGGGAGCAGTTGGATGCAAGCTTTATTATGAAGATCGTACTATCCAGCATGCAGGGATAGTGATAGGACTTGGTGCCCACAGGACAGCAGGCCACACCCACTACAGGCTTCATAAGGATAATCTGGGATATATGGGAAGGCTCTGTTATGCCCAGGATGTATCGGCAGTTACCGGTGCCTGCCTCATGGTCAAAAGAGAAGACTATGAAAAGGTGGGAGGCTTTGATGAAGGCTTTGCAGTAGCGCTTAATGATGTGGATTTCTGCCTGAAGCTCCGTCACGAAGGACTCTTAAATGTATTTACGCCTTTCTCCGAACTCTATCACTACGAGAGTATATCAAGAGGTGACGATACCGACGGCTCGGATCAGAAAAGAGCGGAAAGATACGATAAAGAAGCTTGTGCCTTCCGTGAGAAATGGAAGGGGGATCTTGAAAAAGGTGATCCTTATTACAACCCCAATTTCTCCCTTGACCACAGTAACTATACACTAAAAGCAGCTCCTGCTCCTATGGTGCAGTAATTGCCATTTCAGATATAAAAATATATAATGATACAAGCGCCAAAAGTCCAAATGGTTTTTGAACTTGTTCAAAAAGCCATTTGACTTTGGGCGTCAAACAATACGAGCATGTAGCAATTTACGCAGTAAAATTAGCGGAATGCGAGTATTGTAGAATTGCGGGAGTTGCTGGAAGCAACGGAGCAATTCGTTGTATCAAAACAGTGATTCAGGACTTTTGGCGTTTTATCTCAGATCGCGTTCAAAGGAGGTTTGGGCATGGACGATTACAGGAAGAATTATGAGTATTGGCTGAGTGATCCTTATTTCGATGAGGAAACAAAAAAAGAACTTAAGAATATCGAAAATGATGAGACCGAGATCCAGGACAGATTCTATAAAGAGCTGGAATTCGGTACCGGTGGTTTAAGAGGAGTTATAGGTGCCGGCACGAACCGGATGAATATCTATACAGTCAGAAGAGCTACCCAGGGTCTCGCTAATTATATTTTAAAAGAAGGTACGAAAGACAAGGGTGTTGCCATCGCATATGACTGCAGAAGGATGTCTCCTGAATTTGCGGATGTGGCCGCACTTTGTCTTGCTGCCAACGGTATAAAGGCTTATGTTTTTGATGCACTTCGTCCCACTCCTGAACTTTCCTTTGCTCTTCGTACACTCAAATGTACAGCAGGTATTGTGGTAACAGCGAGCCATAACCCTCCTGAATATAACGGATACAAGGTTTACTGGGAAGACGGTGCACAGGTGACCTCTCCAAGAGATACCGATATCGTTAAAGAAGTTGCCGCCATAAAGGACTTCAGTGAAGCGAAGACCATGGATATGGATGAGGCAAAGAAAGCCGGTCTTTACAACGTGATCGGAAAAGATATAGACGATAAGTACATTGAAGAATTAAAGAAGCTCATTATCCATCCTGACATCATAAAAGAGATGTCAAAGGATATTAAGATCGTATATTCGCCATTCCACGGTACCGGAAATGTGCCGGTCAGAAGAGTGCTTAAAGAACTGGGATTTGAGAACGTGTATGTGGTTCCCGAACAGGAACTGCCGGATCCTGAATTTACCACACTTGATTATCCAAATCCGGAAGACCCCAAGGCCTTTACTCTGGCGCTTAAGCTTGCGAGGGAGAAGGATGCGGATATAGTAATGGCTACGGATCCGGATGCAGACCGTCTCGGGATTTACGCAAAGGATGCAGCTACAGGTGAATACATGCCTTTCACAGGAAATATGTCAGGCATACTTATAGCCGAGTACCGCATAAGAGAACTGCAGAAGCTCGGAAAGCTGCCGAAGAACGGAGCTGTGATAAAGACCATTGTGTCTTCAAATATGATAGATCCTATCTCCGAGAAATACGGGCAGAAGCTTATAGAGGTACTTACAGGATTTAAGTATATCGGAGAACAGATCAAGTGGTTTGAAGAGAATAATTCATACGAGTACGTATTCGGATATGAAGAGTCATACGGATGTCTTGTTGGAACCCATGCGAGAGATAAGGACGCTATAGATGCAGTGATGTGTCTCGCTGAAGTTGCGGCATGGTGTAAGAAGAATGGCATAACGGTATGGGATCAGATGATCAATATCTATAAAGAATACGGATACTTCAGAGAAGGGATCCACACCGTGACCCTTAAGGGTATAGACGGAGCCCAGGAGATCCAGAATATCATGGAACGCATCAGAAAAGATCCGCCGAAGGAATTTGCAGGACTTAAGGTGAATGAATTCAGAGATTATAAGGCAGATAAGTGCGTTATCATAAGTACCGGTGAAGAGAAGAAGACAGGTCTTCCAACATCGAATGTTCTTTATTTTGATCTTGATAATAATTCCTGGTGTTGTGTACGTCCTTCGGGAACCGAACCCAAGATAAAGTTCTACATGGGTGTTAAGGGGACGAGCCTTGAGGATTCAGAGAAGAAGCTCGAAGAATTGAAGGAAGAAGTAATAAAGAAATTAGCTTCATGAACAGATTTTTTAAGACAGCTTTATTTACTGTATTTATATTGCTGGCAGCAGTGTCAGTTGTGCAGGGCGTGAAGAACGCCCTGCTTTTCAGTCAGGATTTTCAGTACGATGCTGCACTTGCTCTCAGAAGCGGAATAAACCCCTATGAGGAAAGCCTGCATCCCACAGGCGCATTGGAGAGCGGAGCCACTGCGGACTTTTACGCATTTTTTGAAGAAAAAGGAATACCCCAGAAAATGGAGGCAAACCAGTTCCCGAGTCTTCTGATGCTGCTCTTTCCGATGACATTTTTGCCCTATGGTATCTCAAGGGTTCTGTGGTTATTTTTGAATCTTTTGTTTACGGCCCTTTCCATTTTCCTTTTAAGAAAGACTTTTTTAAAGGAAATGGATAGGGATATCTTTATTCTGCTCATGCTTTTGATGATAGCGGGTACGCCCTGGAGAAATCAGGTAGGTGTGGGACAGCACACCCTGTTTTCGCTTTTTTTCTTTCTACTGGCAGTGTACCTCTCCGAAAAAGACATAAGGATCTGTTCGGGCCTCTCTCTTTCCGTTTCGTATTTTAAGTACACTCTTACGGCACCTCTTGCAGTGTATTTCATTTACAAAAAAAGATACAGAGAATTTGTCATTTCACTCATACCCCATGTTGTCGGGACTTTCGCTGCCTCGGTTATGCTGAAGACATCTTTTATAGATATGATACGTGAACCGCTGGAAGTATCGAAGGCTCTTGCAGGAGAGGGATCCATAGATATCGGCGCACTGTCCGGAGGAGCATCCTGGAGTCTGATGGCAGCGGGGGCGATAATGCTCGGATGTGTGTTAATGGCGGTTATCCTGCCGGAAGGATATGACGGAAGATTCTTTTCGCTCCTTTTATTAATAAGCCTGGTGATGACCTATCACAGAAGCTATGACTTCTTTGTGCTTGCGCCTGCAGCATGCGGAACCTGTCTCTTAAGCGGAGACCGGGGAGACAGGAAGGACCGGATACTGACTGTAGTTTACATAATATTGACGCTCTATATTTTCTTCGGGCTAAGGGTATTTAATGAGAGTTCCGGATCATTGACCGCGGCGGCATTTCTTTTTTACGGATATCTGTTATCATATATGTGTTTATTTAAGTGTAATCCTGAGCAGCGAAAATGTAATCCTGAGCAGCGAAAATGTCATCCTGAGCAGCGAAAATGTCATCCTGAGCGTTAGCGAAGGATCTGAAGATTCTTCGGGCAAAGCCCTCAGAATGACAATAAAAGCCCTCAGAATGACAGTATAAAGGAGAGCAGTAATGCAGGATAAGTTATATATAGTTATACCGGCGTACAATGAAGAAGCCAATATACGGCAGGTGGTGGATGAATGGTACCCTATCGCAGTTATGGCGGGAGAGAGCTCCAGACTTGTGATAGTTAATGACGGGAGTAAGGACAGTACACTTTCGGTATTAAAAGAAGAACAGAAGACAAGGCCGCAGCTCATCGTTAAGGACAAGGAGAATTCCGGACATGGATCAACGATCCTGGCAGGATATAAATTTGCGTTGTCTGAAGGAGCCGATTATGTATTTCAGACAGACTCGGACGGACAGACCAATCCCAAGGAATTCGAAGAGTTTTACAGATGCAGACGGCATTATGACATGGTTATCGGCTCCAGAAAGTCCAGGCAGGACGGCATTTCAAGGGTCTTTGTCACAAAGATACTTAAATTTGTGGTTTTCCTGTGCTTCCATGTATGGGTGGAGGATGCCAATACTCCATTCAGACTTATGAAGGCTGAGACTTTAAAGAGAGAGATCAGATACGTTCCTAAAGATTATTTCCTGACCAATGTGCTTCTCACAGTGGCGTTTACCAAGCATCAGAGGAGCATCAGGTATATCCCGATCACCTTCAGACCCAGACAGGGAGGAGTCAATTCCATAAACATGAAGAGGATATTCGGTATCGGAAAGAATGCCCTCAGGGATTTCGTAAGACTGAACAGGATTTTATAATTAAATTGATGTCATTCTGAGCGTCAGCGAAGAATCTGTAAGATCCTTCGGGTAAAACCCTCAGGATGACAAACGTATTGGAGGAGGAGAGATGAGTTCTCTTATTAAACAGATACTTAAATTCGGTGTGGTGGGCGGTCTGTCGTTTTTGATCGACTTTGCGATATACACACTTATCATCGTGATATTCGGTAACGCTAAAACAACTGTAGCCGCAGCGGCGTTTTTCGGATTTACCATTTCACTTATTTTTAATTACTTTACAAGTATGAAATTCGTCTTTGTTCATGATGAGAACATGGACAGGCGGAAGGAATTCACGATATTTGCAGTCCTCTCGCTTATAGGCCTGGTACTTAATGAGGTGCTTATACTGGGAGTTCTGGCAGTTTTTGACAATGTAGCGTTTTTACAGACAGGATTTTCCGGACTTCTCTGGAGATTCAAGGAGACTATCGGGAAGATATTCGCTACCGGAGTCGTAATGGTCTATAACTTCATTACAAGGAAGATTTTTATTGAAAAGAAAAACTAGGATCGGAAAAACAGCGGTAGCTGTGATGATCATTTTGATCATTGTGGCATTCTGCGCTATCTTTGCATCTGTCGTGATCTCATGGTACGGGATTCCCGGAGACAGATCGGCCGTAAAAAACGGTACGGTAAAAGGCAGCATTCTTTCTGACGTTCCAAGAGAAGCAGCGGTTTCGGAACCGGAGAAAGAACCGGTGGAGGAAATAAGTCCTGAAATCGTGGAAAACATCGCAGAAGCAGATGTGGAAGACTTTAGCGAAAAAGAGATAAAAGAAGTCGACCTCATCGTATTTGCTGGGCAGAGCAATATGTCAGGCTGGGGAGGAGATGCGACACAGGCTCCCGCACTTCTTGATGGAGCCGGAGCGGAATTCAGACCGGTTTCCGATCCAACAGAACTTGTGAGTATTACAGAACCCTTTGGGATCTTTGAAAATACCGAGATCATGAATGATCTCTATCTGAAAAAGGGATCTCTGGTAACGGCATTTGTAAATGAATGGTATAAAGAGACAGGAACACCGGTGGTGGCTGTTTCCGCTTCCAAAGGCGGTACGCCTTCCACATACTGGGCATCGGAAGCTGTATGTACGGAGGTGACCGGCAGATTCAGAACTGCAAAGGACTGGCTTGAAGATAACGGGTATAAGGTAAATAACCAGTTCCTTGTCTTTCTTCAGGGAGAGAATGATATTCTGGAAGGTGTGACGGACGAGCAGTATCTTACGGATATAAATGTGTTCTCATCAAATCTGTTCATTGCCGGTATAGACAAATTCCTGATGATCAGGATAGGCGGAGAAAAGGGTGATCATAACGCTTTTAAGAGGATAGTGGATCTTCAGACGGAGCTCTGCAGGACAGATCCAAGGTTTGTACTGGTATCCACTCTTCTATCCGGAGTGGGAGACGATCATATGATAGATAAGTATCATTATGATCAGGCCACCTTAAATCTCCTTGGAGCGGATGCCGGCAGAAACGGCGCCTATTTTGCAAAAACGAGATCAGATCCGGAGATAAAGGACTATCTCACAGGGGAAACTTATATTCCGATTAACTATGAAGGGCAGTGATTTAAAGCCTTCCCCCCTCGGGGCAAAATGCTCCGGCGGAGCATTTTGAAGCACGCTTTGATGCGCTAAGCGCATCAGTGCTCGGTAAGGTGGCAGCACGAAGTGCTGACGGATGAGGGTAAAGGAGAGAAACCATGAGTAAAGATAAAATCCTACTATTCATTCCGGCATACAACTGTGAAAAGCAGGTCGTAAGAGTGCTTTCCCAGCTGGATAAAGAGGTTATGGAATATATTGATGAAGTTATAGTCATCAATAACCGCAGTACTGACGGAACAGAAGAAGCTGTACTTTCATTTAAGAAAGAACATCCTATGCTTCCGCTGAAGCTTTTCAGGAATGCGGAGAATTACGGACTCGGCGGGTCACAGAAGGTGGCATTCCGTTATGCGATTGATAATGGATTTGACTATGCAGTGATACTGCACGGAGATGATCAGGGAAATATAAAGGATTTCCTTCCTGTCTTCAAAAAGAAGTATTACCGCTATTATGACTGTGTTCTTGGAGCCAGGTTCATGAGAGGAAGCAGGCTTATCGGCTATTCTGCTTTCAGGACATTCGGTAATATAGTTTATGACTTTCTATTCGCTCTTGCCATCAGACAAAGAGTCTTCGACCTTGGAAGCGGCCTGAATATGTATGATGTATCCATGCTAAAGGATGAATTCTACAAGCGTTTCCCGGACAATCTCATGTTTAATTACTGCATGGTGATGGCATTACAGTATTACAATCAGACCTGCAGATTCTATCCTATTTCATGGAGGGAGACCGATCAGGTATCCAATGTAAAACTTGGGAATCAGGCAGTTAAAGTTTTGAAAATGCTGGGAGAATATGTATCCGATCCCTCTTCCATACAGGAAGAATACAGGGATAAGGTGATAGACGAGTATCTTGCAGAGGAGATAAAATGACATTTTCATTCAGCTTAAGCATAAATATAATGTGCCTCGGGCTTGTCATAGTCTGCTTTTTCCTCGCCCATCTTTTTAAATTTACGAGAGTCTGGCTCGTACTTA
Organism: uncultured Lachnospiraceae bacterium; assembly: GCA_902779445.1. Lineage (GTDB taxonomy): Bacteria > Bacillota > Clostridia > Lachnospirales > Lachnospiraceae > NK4A144. The sequence continues at coordinate 8,584 of CACZBM010000013.1, read as the reverse complement.
TGGAGGAGAAGAAACTGTCACTTTTTGACGTCTTTTTCCTTTATGCGAGAACCACCCTCGTTAATCTCATCATTCCCTTTAAGCTTGGAGAGATATACAGGATAGCCGCCGTAAAGCATATGACCGGTGCACTGAAAACAGGGGTATTGCTTGTTCTGGTAGACAGATTTTTTGATACTCTTGCACTCCTTTTACTCACTCTTCCGTTTGAGATCTTTTTGGGAAACGGCGCGGATCCGGTTCTTTTACTTCTGTTCGCAGGCCTTATCACGATCTTTATATGCTACCTTTTCTATGCTCCATCTTACAGGTATCTGAATAAATATCTTATAATGACGAAAAAGTCAGGCCGGGCTCTTATGGCCCTCGATACCCTTGACAGGGCAAATGAGTGGTATGTATTCCTTCAGAAGCTGATAAAGGGCAGAAGTCCGCTTATACTCCTGTCTTCCCTGATGGGATGGGTGATGGAATTTGCCGCACTTAAAATGCTGGCAGGAGCTTTCGGATCAGATTTCGGGATAAGCGCTTTTATTACATATATCAATTCGATCCTGTCCGGAGGAAAGTCAAGGATAGGATTTGTGTATAATGCTATGGGGATAGCAGTTTTTGCGGTACTTACCGTAGTTTTACTGATACTTTGGGAAACTGACCGAGAAAGGAAAGCTGTCAGCCATGAAAAGAGTAATAGTCATATATGATGACAGACAAAGACCGGGTGATGAGATAAAGGATATCACCGGGGATAAGAGCTTCGGAAGGATCATATTCAAGAGAAGATCCTTACAGGATATTTTTGAAAAAAATGTATGTGACAGCCTGGAAAAGGGCAATATTTCCGGGGAGATAAAGTGCTTTTTTAATACAGCCGGAGTCCAACTTACGGAGGCCGGCCGGAGAACCGCGATAGTGTGCATTTTCTCAGACTGCATCGTGAGAGATCCTTCAGAGTTAACGGTGATCCTGAAAAAAGCATGCTACGCTGAAGACAATTACAGGGTGATGTCTGCAGACAAGGTGGCTGCCATTATCTATAAGGATGTGGATTCATTTTACAGGGCTGAGGATATTGCAGTAGATACAGAAGGACTCCGGGAGAGAGCGCTTGATTATGATGTGATCTCTTCTGATGCTTTTTATGATATTTCGGATAAGGAACACTTCCTTTCATTTATTACGGGAGGGTTTGAAGCCAGATTCTTTAATTCTGTTTCCGGAGACCGGTATACTGTCACAAAGACGAGCAGCAACATCGCGAAGATAAAGGCGGAATATAAGTTTTATTACTTCCTGCCCGAGAGCATGAGGAGCTGGTTCGTTCTGCCCTATGATTATAAAGAGGATGGCACTCAGGCATCATACAGGATGCAGAGATACCACATGACAGATCTGGCGATCAGGTATGTGCACGGAGCTATTTCAACAGGGGAATTTGAAAAGATCCTGGATACCGTCTTTTTCTTCCTGAAAAACCGGAAAGAAGAAGAGGTGAGCTGGAATGAGTTCTATGAGAGGCGTAAAGAACTCTATATAGACAAAGTGGAAAAGAGGATTGAAGAGTTAAAGAAGCATCCCGATTTCGCCAAAGTGGAAGCATGTATTAAAGACGGCACGGATGCCGGCGGTATTGATGATATCGTTAAGAGATATGAAGACATCTATGACCGCATGATCGGAAATAAAAGGGACAGGCTTGTGAAAACCGTGAGTCACGGAGACCTGTGTTTCTCAAATATCCTATATTCATCGGATAACAGTCTTATGAGATTCATAGATCCCAAGGGAGCCATGGAGGAGAAGGATATTTTCTCTGATCCCCTTTATGATATCGTGAAGCTCTCACATTCTGTGAACGGCCGGTATGATTTTATGAACAGCGGTCTTTATGATATAAGGTTAAGCGATGACATGAAGCTAAAGCTTTGTATCGATGGTGATGTCAGGGAATACAGAGAACTGTTTGTAAAAAAGATCCGTGAAGCAGATATAGATCTAAAGAGTGTTAGACTTTTTGAATGTTCTCTGTTTTTATCAATGCTGCCTCTTCATATGGACAGACCCCAGAAGGTGGTGGCCTTTATACTGAATGCGATCAATATAATGGATGAGATAGAACATGGACATTGATAGAATAAGGACTTCGATAAAGAAAATAGGGAAATACGCAGAGAGGAATGGATGGGAAAAAGCTGCGTTCCGTCTTCTGGAGGGAGTTAAGGAGGCTGTGGATAACAGGGTTTACTCTGAGGAGATATCCATGGTCCCGGCATCCGTGCATCTTTCAGAAGAGGAGTCGTACTTTCGGTTAAGTCTTATCATCCCGGTATGCGATCCGGACATAGATGATTTTGCACATCTTTTGGATTCACTGATACAGCAGACTTTCTCCGGATTTGAGGTGGTTATAGCGGACGGGAGCAGCGGCACAGAGATAGAGGATGTGGTCAGGACCTATGACGAGGATCCCGGAGCCGGAATTGATATTAAGTACTTTAAGCTCAGTGAAAACTTAGGAATTTCCGGCAATACCAATGAAGCCGTTAAGAAAGCTTCCGGAGATTATCTCACATTCATAGACCATGATGATTTTCTGGAGGCGGATGCCCTCTCCGAAACCGTGAAGAAGATCAAAGAAGGAGCTTTGATCGTATATACCGATGAAGATAAGTATGACGGCAGAAGTGACAGATTTTTAAGCCCCAACAGAAAGCCGGATTTCAATCTGGATCTGCTTCTGTCCAATAATTATATCTGCCACATGCTGACAGTGAAGCGGGATCTTATAGAAAAGGCAGGCGGCTTCAGGAGTGAATATGACGGAGCCCAGGATCACGATCTTTTACTGAGACTGTCGGAAACAGTTCCCAGGGAGAAGATCTCACATATCCCCAAGATCTTATATCACTGGAGGATAACGGACAATTCTACTTCCGGTAATCCGGACAGCAAGCTGTATGCATATGAAAATGGGAAAAAGGCGGTTCAGGATTACTTCGCAAGACGGGGAATAAATGCGGAAGTAAGGGAAACGGCCCATAGAGGTTTTTATCATCCGGATTACAGAGATGCCGGAACAGATAAAGATGAGTATATTCTTTTTACAGATAATAAGCTTTTGCCCCTGACTCCGGAATATGAGAAGTGCCTCGCCGGGTACTTTCAGAGAAGTGAAGTCGGGATAGTAGGGGCGAGGATAATAGGAAAAACCGGAAGGACCGTGTCAAACGGCTACAGGATGGATCAGGATGGCAGAAGGGTTCCGGAATATGGTAGAATAGACTACAGGTTTTCCGGATATATGCACAGAGCATCAATGACCAGGGAAACAGAGGCCGTCAGTGTCCATGCCTTTGCCATCAGAAAGAGCCTGAAAGATCTTATCTCAAGAGACGCATTTGAAATGTGCAGGAAGGTAAGGGAACAGGGGTACCTAGTTATTGTAGATCCGTCTATATTATTCAGGATATGAATAAATAGAATGAGATCCCTCGGGCGAAGCCCTCAGGATGACAACAGAGTCAGAAGCCTTAAGGACACAGATGTCATCCTGAGCGAAGCCTTAAGGACACAGATGTCATCCTGAGCGAATCCTTAAGGACACAGATGTCATCCTGAGCGAAGCGAAGGATCTGATAGATATCATATATGAAAAACGAAGTAACCGTCATCATCCCGAATTACCGGGGAGAAAAGTTCATAAGAGACTGTCTCGATTCGCTTAGATCCCAGACCTACAGGGATTTTGATGTCATTGTGGCGGATAATCACTCTGGGGACGGAAGTGCAGAGATCATTGAGAATGAGTATCCCGAGGTCAGGCTTATAAGACTCAGTGACAACTTTGGATTTTCAAGGGCGGTCAATGAGGGGATCAAAGTATCCGATACACCCTATGTACTGCTCCTCAATAATGACACGAGAGCAGATGAGAGATTCGTTGAAAAGATGCATTCGGCGATCATAAAGGATGAAAAGATCTTTTCCGTTTCATCAAAGATGCTTCAGATGATGAGGCCTGACAGGATAGACGGAGCAGGTGACCTTTACTGTGCTCTGGGCTGGGCATTCGCCAGAGGGAAGGATAAGAAGAAAGACAGGTATACTGACAGTTGCGATGTTTTCGCTTCCTGCGGCGGTGCAGCCATTTACAGGAGAAAGATCCTGGATGAGATCGGCTGGTTTGATGAATTCCATTTTGCGTATCTGGAAGATGTGGATATAGGTTACAGAGCGCGGATCATGGGCTACAGGAATGTATATGAGCCTGAAGCCATAGTGTATCATATGGGGAGTGGAGTCTCGGGCTCGAGGCACAATGATTTCAAGGTGCGTATCTCCGCCAGAAACAATATGTACGTTGTCATGAAAAATATGCCCACACTGCAGATCATACTGAATCTCCCGTTTCTATTGCTGGGATTCGGTGTAAAGGCGGTTTATTTCATACTGATAGGATACGGAAGAGCTTATCTTTCCGGGATCAAGAGAGGATATATCCTCTGCAAGGAGGGCAGAAAATATCCTTATTCATCGAAAAATTTTAAGAATTATGTCCGCATTCAGCTGGAGTTATGGCTGAATACCGTGAGAAGATTTACGGATCTTTTCTGAAGAACCGTAAACCCATCGGAGGTTTATTTTGATCAAAGACAATCAGAGGCTGTTCAACAGAGCTCATGTATTTCTGGATGCACTGGTAATAGCGGCTTCTTACAATATAGCCTATTTTATAAAGTTCCTCGCACCCTGGGAGGATCAGAGCATTCTCCATCTGCCGTACTATATGTATATGGAGGCGCTGCCCTTCCTTATCGTGGGGTATCTCTTCCTCTATTACGAGTGCAATCTCTATAATTCCAAAAGAGCTTCCGGCAGGAAGCAGGAATTCTATAATATCGTAAGAGCAAATACCATCGGTATGGTAATGTTCATCGTTATCCTGTATCTGGTGAGACAGTCCCATTTCTCCAGACGGATGATCTTGTATTTCTATCTCGTTAATATCATCCTTGAAACTGTTTTCAGGAATATGGTACGTCATTTCCTGAGATATATCCGCAGGAAGAGATTTAATCTGAAATATGTTCTCCTTATCGGCTACTCCAAGGCTGCGGAGAGTTATATAAATAAAGTGCGCTTAAATCCCCAGTGGGGTTATGTGATCCGCGGGATCTTAGACGACAGGGTTGACGCGGGAACCGTTTATAAAGGGATAAAGGTCCTTGGAAAGATAGGGAACCTCGAATATATCCTGCCTGAGAATAAACTGGACGAGATTGCCATCACATTGAGCCTTGACGAATACGGAAAGCTTGGAGAGATTGTGGGGCAGTGTGAGAAGTCAGGCGTGCACACGCAGTTTATTCCCGATTACAATGAGGTAATACCATCACGGCCCTATATGGAGGATCTGGACGGTCTTCCTGTAATAAATATAAGGCACGTGCCGCTTACTAATTCACTTAATATGCTGGCTAAGAGGATAGTAGATATCATAGGCTCTGCTGTCATGCTGGTCATATTCTCGCCGGTCATGCTGATCTCGGCCATTGTGATAAAGGCAACTTCGCCGGGACCCGTCATATTTAAGCAGGAGAGAGTGGGACTTCATAACCGGTCATTCCAAATGTATAAGTTCCGCACCATGGAAGTCCAGGACCCGGATGAGGAGGAGAAGGGCTGGACAAAACCCAATGATCCCAGGGTTACTAAGGTTGGAAAGGTCTTAAGAAGAACCAGCATGGATGAGCTTCCGCAGTTGTTTAATATTCTTCGGGGTGATATGAGTATAGTAGGTCCCCGTCCGGAGAGACCTCAGTTCGTGGAGAAGTTTAAGGAAGAGATACCGAGATACATGATAAAGCACCAGGTACGTCCAGGTCTCACGGGATGGGCTCAGGTCAACGGTCTCAGAGGAAATACCTCCATAAGGATGAGAGTGGAGTACGACCTCTACTATATCGAACATTGGACTATGGGATTTGATATAAAGATCATGTTCCTCACCATATTCACCGGTCTCGTGAATAAGAACGCGTATTAACCCCGCACAGTGTGCGGGGCACACGGGGGAGAGGAAAGGAGAACCGTCCCCCCCCTTGACTCCTTACATGCTCGGGGCCTTTGGCGTTACAACAGAATTCGACCTCTTACGCGTGCCGGATTTCTTCTGGTTTTCGGACTGACTGACAGCTGTCTTCTTCTCTATCTTCTTTTTATCTGAAACAGAGTTCTGACTATCTATCTTCTTTTGTTTCTCAATGAGTTTATCAATATCCGTATGCTTGACATGAACTGTTTTTCGTCCCTGCTCCTTCCCGGCTTCGGGGACGGTATTAATAGCTGCTGTCACCTTAAGCCCGGACATTGCCACTCCCATTTCCCTGCGTTTCTTGCCCTGCGGCGTCCAGGGATTCGGATGAGTCTTCACATAGTTATCGCCGGCTATCCGGATCTGCCGGAACAGGGTTTCCAGCTTTACAGCATCCTTGGAAGGAATATCCACGGCTTTACTGCCCGCATGCTGCTGTTTCAGATTTTCAAAATAGGTATTGAGCTGCCCTACGGACTTCTTCATCCATTCGTAATGTCCGGTATCCTTCCCGTAAAGCTTGCCGCCCATATTGTCAAAAAGACTTTTGGCCTTGGCAACACTTTGTGCCGTCTTTTCAAGATCAATATTGGTAATGGGCTCTTCCTTCATGAAATTGAGACTGCCTTTTTCAGCTCTGGCATTAATGTATTTTATGGCTTTTTCCGCCTTGTCGAACTTTTTGGATTCAAAGCGGTAGGCAAGATTATTCTTCAGTTCCATCATTCTTTCGAAATAGTTTTTATTGTTTTCATGAGCGGGATTTCTTTTTGCCAGATGCTCAATATCGTATTTATCGAATTCACTGTCCGGGACCACGAGTATCCTTCCGGATTTAAGCTTAGTGGCACCCTTGTCCTTTTTCCATTTGATGTCAGCCGTGAGCTGGTCCTGAAGCTTTTTAAGCCTTTTCTTACAGGCGTCCATTTCTTCCCCGGTAAAATTCATGTCTTTTAATATGAGATCCAGGGTTTCCGGCTTTGTTTCCAGTATCTTCCGGGCGGTGTCCTCCCTCATGATACGCATGTTTTCCGGATCCACCAGCTTTTCAATGTCATCGTCATCAGCCTTTATTTTTTTGCCGAAGGACATATCGTTATCTATACCGGTGATGCCGGTTATCTCTCCTCGTTCAGTTTTGTAGAGCATATTGCCGCTGTGGCGGTCCTTATTCCCGCAGATATAGTCAAGAACCTGAAGGTCTGAAAGCTGGCGCTTTAATTCGTTGTTGTTAACCCCTGAAAAATCATTTCTCTTTCCTACAGACCACATTTCGTTTTCTTTTTCCAGATGACCGATATCATTTCCCTTTGCCTTCTGCTGGAAGGTGCCTGTCTTTTCAACTCCGTTGATCGTAAGCTTAAAGCTTCTGGCACCGGCTATCATACCGCCCATGTCGAAATAATTGGCCATCGAGCTCATAGCCGTATTTCTCTTATCTATACGCTGCCCGGCAGGAATCTCCGCCATTTCATGATTAAGATTGTAATGAGCGTATTTTTTGAATGCATTGTTAAGGATCTCATAATAGTGCCTTCTGAGATCAGTGTTTTCAGGTTTCATTAATTCATCTTTCAGAGAAGGGTCCAGTTTTTCATTTGCTTTATCTAACGAGGTTATACTTCCGGGAAAGTTGAAGAATACAGCCGCCATCTCCGGGTTTTCAAGAGTATCCGTTACACCTTCCTGATACTGGTCTTTTAATTCAAACAGCTCTGCCTGTGGCAGATTGTATATACTACGCGCGATCCGGGCTTCCGCTGAATCCTTTCCGTATTTATTCTCGGCTTCCTGCAGGGCATTGGACATCGTGTTCTCATAGTTTTCTACAGTGTAGCTCTCGGTGAAAAAACCCTCCTCCACGGTTCCGTCTTCCATGGTAAGCCTTACGGGTATACGGGAGCTCATGGCATCACCCACAGTATTTATGCTTTCACCTTCCACAACCTCTGCGCTTATGGAACGTCCCTCCTCTATCACCTTCTGCAGGGTCCGGCCCTTAGCCTCAAGAGCGAGAGCTTCATGCAGGGCACGGAGATCCTCAGATACGAGAGCGCGTATGGCTTTCACACAGTGCAGTCTTCCCTGCCCGAATCCTGTGTCTGTATAGTTCTTTCCTTCTTTAATATATTCATCACAGGCATTTAAGAGGATCTCATATTCCGAGATGATATCCTCGATATCATCATCCGTCAGATTCTTATTATTCTCATAGTACCTGGCAGTACTGTTCCTGAGCCTTTCTATCGCTCTGTTGACACCTGAAAGGGTCTTTCTGTCCTCTTCATTTTCTACATAGACCGCATCAAGATCGGCTATCGCATTTTCAAGTCTGTAATCCGGCATACTGATTCTCCTTTTTTTAGAAGTCAACAGGGACGGTTCCAATGCCGTTTAGTTAAGCTCCTTGTGCGGGGCGTACTCGCACTCAGTGCTCGTAAACACGCCCGAAAAACGTCCACCGGACGTTTTTCCTTCCTGAGCGTCAGC
>CACZBM010000012.1 GCA_902779445.1 uncultured Lachnospiraceae bacterium | reverse complement strand
CTGCTCCTGGTATCGCTTGTAGTGGGCCTGACTGTTTCGATCTTCCAGACGGTTACTTCCATCCAGGAACAGACACTTACCTTTGTTCCCAAGGTTATTGCCATCTTTACAGGGATAATGGTAATGGGACACTGGATGATGAATAATATGGTGACTTTTACACAGCAGCTGTGGGCAGATTTTTCCGTATACATAAAGTAATATGTTTAGTTATAACTTTTCGGTACGAGATCTGGAATATTTTCTGCTTCTGCTGACCCGGATAACCTGCTTCGTGCATACAGCGCCTTTTTTCAGTATGAATAATGTGCCGAGGCTCGTGAAGGTCGGCTTTTCGCTGCTTGTGGCATTTATTTCGTACATTGTGATAGTTCCGCATCCTACACTGGAGTATTCGACGGTCATAGGCTTTGCATATCTTGTCATAAGAGAGGCTCTGTGCGGCGTAGCCATCGGTTTCTGCGCCAATGTGAGCATGTATGTACTTCAGTTTGCGGGATCCAATATCGACAGGGATATAGGACTTGCCATGGTCAGCCTTTTTGACCCCATGACAAGACAGCAGACGGGTTTTACGGGTTCCCTTTATCAGTACGCTTTTATGCTGATATTAATGATCACGAACCTGCATCACTATGTTCTGAAGGCCTTTCTCGAGAGCTTTACAATGATACCGGTAGGTCATGTGCCACTTCCTACGGAGGGTATGGTGAATGTCATGGCACAATATGTATTGGATGCGTTTGTGCTGGCTTTTAAGATATATCTTCCAATTTATGCGGCAATGCTCCTTTTAAACTCTGTTCTGGGAATACTGGCAAAGGTTGCTCCGCAGATGAACATGTTCTCTGTGGGAGTACAGATAAAGATCATAGTGGGATTTGTGGCTCTTATCGCTACGGCATCCCTTATACCGCTTATGGCAGATATGATAGGCGGTGAGATGAAGAGGATGATAACCAACATTATTGAGGTGATCAGCGCAGGATGATCTCATCATGTCTTTGTTCGGAATATGCGGATCACATAGATGAACCGCTCATAAGGCTGGATCTCCAGTTCTTCGGTGAGGGAGAAGGCGGAGAGAAGACCGAAGAGCCTACGCAGAAGAAACTCACTGACGCGAGAAAAGAGGGTCAGGTTGCCAAGAGCCAGGAACTAAGTAACGCAGTCAGCCTTATTTTTGTGTTTCTTCTTTTAAGGATCGTGGGTTTCTCCATAGGAACACAGTTTCTGGAGTTCATAAACTGGGTATATGAAGGGATACCGGATCACATAGGCCTCACAAACGGGGAAGTTAGTGTTAAGGATTTCTGTAATTATATAAATATCTGTGCATTAAAGATGCTGCTTATCCTATTACCTGTATTGCTGGTGGGATTTGCAGTCTCAATAATAGTCAATCTTGTTCAGGTGAAGTGGGCACCCACCACAAAGCCGCTGCAGCCGAAGCTCAATAAGCTTTCTCCGCTGAGCGGGATAAAAAGGCTTTTTTCGCCGGAGAAGTTATTCGAGCTCCTGAAGTCTGTAGTAAAGATAGTGTGCATAGGCTACATGGCCTATATCACCCTAAGGGATAAGATCGGAATGATCCTTCTTCTCGAGAACTTTTCGCTGAAGGAAGGAGTGGGGCTTGTACTGGAGACGGTCCTCGACATGGGTTTCAGGATCTCGATCCTTTACCTGGTGGTGGCTATCGGGGATTATGCTTACCGCAGATGGAAATTCCATAAAGACATGATGATGAGTAAGCAGGAAGTCAAGGATGAGTACAAGAATGCTGAAGGAGATCCCCAGATAAAGGGAAAGATCAGGCAGAAGATGAGGGAAGCAAGCCAGAGACGTATGATGGCAGCTATCCCCCAGGCGGATGTGGTCATCACAAACCCGACCCATTTCGCCGTTGCCTTACGATATGACACATCAATAGCACCTGCGCCCATAGTGGTAGCAAAGGGCGCGGATCTGATTGCGAAAAAGATAAAAGAGATCGCAAAAGAAAATGATGTGGAGATAGTGGAGAACAAGCCTCTTGCGAGGATGATCTACCACAATGTAGAGCTGGGAGCGGTAATACCGCCTGAGCTCTATCAGGCAGTAGCGGAAGTCATTGCTTTCGTGTATAATCTAAAGAACAAGGGATAACGAAACATTACCAAACAGTTGGAGTTAATAAATGCCTGTCAAAGGTAAGAGTAAAGTTTTTAATGTTTTTGATATCGGGGTCGCACTGTATCTTCTGTCGGCCTTTGTTTTCATGATAATCACTCTTCCTGCGACGCTCCTTGACGTATGCCTTGCTTTCAATATGGCTATCGCGTTTGCCATACTGTTCAATACCCTTTTTGTAAAAGAAGTGCTGGATATGTCCTACTATCCTACGATCCTTCTTTTCACCACCATATTCAGGATATCCCTTAACGTATCATCCACGAAACTGATACTGACCACGGGAGATCCCGGAAACGTGGTAAGGACATTCGGACAGTTCGTTGGCGGAAATGACCTGATAGTCGGAACAATAGTGTATATAATCCTCCTTATCGTCCAGCTGGTGGTCATCAATAAGGGTTCAGAGCGAGTATCCGAAGTAACAGCCAGATTCACACTGGATGCCATGCCAGGTAAGCAGATGGCTATCGATGCCGACCTGAATTCCGGAGCTATAGACGATAAGGAAGCTAAGAGAAGACGAGATAAGATACAGGAAGAGTCCACATTCTTCGGTTCCATGGACGGTGCCGTGAAGTACGTTAAGGGAGATACCAATGCGGGACTCATCATAACCGGGGTAAACCTGGTGGGCGGAATAGCAATGGCCATGCTCCGCAGGGGAATGAGCTTTAATGACGCTCTTAATACCTACACGATCCTCACCATAGGTGACGGATTGGTAGGAGAGATACCTTCACTTCTTATCTCTCTTTCAACAGGTATCCTGGTTACCAAGGGTGCCAAGGAGGCGGATTTCGGTCCGGTCCTCGTTCGCCAGATCCTTTCAACACCGAAGGTTATGTATATGGCCGGAGCTATAATAGCCTTCCTTGGAATATCCACACCGCTTAATCCTGTGATATTCGTATCCATGGGAGCCATCTTCGTGGTAGGCGGCAGGATGATGCAGAACCAGCTTGAAGTACAGGCTGTTGAAGCAGAGACCGAGAAGCCGGAAGAGATAAGCGCTGAAGAGATCAGAAAACCTGAGAATGTTATTTCACTGCTGAATGTAGACCCTATAGAGCTGGAATTCGGTTACGGTATCATCCCTCTTGCAGATGTTAATCAGGGCGGAGACTTACTTGATCGGGTAGTTATGATAAGACGTCAGATAGCCCTTGAAATGGGTACCGTTGTTCCTATTATCCGTCTCAGGGATAATATCCAGCTGAATCCGAACCAGTACATCATAAAGATTAAAGGTGTACAGGTGGCGGAGGGTGAGATCCTGTTTGATCACTACATGGCCATGAATCCGGGATATGTGGAGGAGGAGATAACCGGTATTCCCACATTTGAACCTTCCTTCCACCTGCCGGCGATATGGATAACCGAGAGCCAGAGGGAGAGAGCGGAATCCGTGGGATATACTGTTGTGGATCCGCCGTCCATTATCGCGACGCACCTTACAGAGGTCATAAGATCGCATATCAGTGAACTGCTGACCCGTCAGGATACACAGAACCTCATCAATAATCTTAAAGAATCCAATCCCGAGGTTGTTGACGAGCTTACACCGAAGATACTGGGCATAGGAGAGATCCAGAAAGTACTGCAGAACCTGTTGAAAGAGGGTATCAGTATAAGAGATCTCCTTACCATTTTCGAATCTCTTGCGGATAACGGTACAACGACGAGGGATACGGATATACTGACAGAGTACTGCAGACAGGCTTTGAAGAGGGCCATAAGTGCCAGATACTTCCAGATGGGAGAGAGTACAAGCGTCGTTACACTGGATCCGAAGATCGAGCAGGAGATCATGGGATCTGTGAAACAGACAGAACAGGGGTCCTATCTTACGCTTCCGCCTGAGCGCACAAAGGCTATAATGGAGTCGGCGGAAAACGAAGTAAAGAAGCTCGAAGAAATGGGCAGGAATCCTATAGTCCTGACATCGCCTATAGTAAGGATCTACTTTAAAAAGCTTTCAGAGGATTATATTAAAGACCTTATTGTAGTATCATATAATGAGATAGAGAGTAATGTGGAGCTGCAGTCTGTTGGTATAATAACTGCATGATACGAAGATGATAATAAAGAAGTTTACAGGGAGAAATGAAGAAGAAGCCACAAGAGCCGCCAGATCCGAGCTGGGAGAAGGCGCTGTTGTGATGAATGTGAGGACCGTTAAGCCGGGGGGGCTTTTCGGGTTCTTTAAGAGGGCACAGACCGAGGTCACTGCTGCTATTGAAGAAGTGAACGATGCGAATGTTTCAAACGGTAAAGGTGTGCGCCTTCCCTCATATAAGCCGGAAGAGACCAGGCGCCGTACAATGTCACTGGAGCCTCAGGAGCCTTCCTCCTTAAGGGACAGGAAAGAAGCAGATGACAAGGATCCTGTGGGCATAGATCTTTCGGCGGTAAGGGATGCAGCGAGGAAGATAGATGAGTCTGACAAGAAAGTGCTGCCTTCCGCTGCGGAGAAGGATGAGGACGAAGAAGACGACAGCGAAGCTATTGCAAAGAAGCTTGACAGTATACACTCCCTTATCGAAAAGCAGATAAGGAGCGAACACGGTGAGGACGTAAAAAACGAAGATCAGAGTCCGGAGGAAGAGACAGAGAACGACGAGATCTCGAGATTCCTGGATCTTATCTCAGATACCCTGAAAGATAATGAAGTGGATGAGAAATATGTGAAGAGCATAGTGGATGAGGCCAGGCATTTAAGGAAGCCCGGGGTTTCCATCGACTATATGCTGTCCGGGATATACCAGAGACTTATCCTTAAGTTCGGAGAAGCTGCCACGATCGAGAAAAACGCAAAGGAACCGGAAGCAGTATTTTTCCTCGGCCCTACAGGAGTTGGAAAGACCACTACGATTGCGAAGATCGCATCCAGACTTGTGGTACACGACAAGAAGCGTATTGCGCTCATCACAACAGATACATACAGGGTCAAGGCAGCAGAACAGCTCAGGACCTATGCGGATATCCTTAATGTGCCATTCAGGATCGTCTATGTGGAAGATGATATGAAGAGTGCTCTTCAGGAATTCAAGAACTTTGATTTTGTGCTCGTTGATACGGCGGGCCACTCTCCCAAGAATGATGAGCAGATCGAAGCACAGAAGCAGTTTGTCGATATGACAAAGGAAGTAATGAAGATCAATGTGTATCTGGTGGTATCTGTTACCACAAAGTACAGGGATCTTCTGAATATAGCCGACACATATTCAAAGCTCGTGGACTACAGCCTGATATTTACAAAACTGGATGAGACCACAACCTTCGGGAACATGCTGAACCTGAAGCTTCACACCGGAGCGGATATGTCCTATGTGACAAACGGGCAGGACGTGCCGGACGACATGGAAGTATTTGATGCGCAGAAGACCGTCAGGATACTGCTCGGCGGCAAGCAGGAAGCTAGATACGAGGAATAAAATTGGACCAGGCCGATAAACTGAGAAATATAATAAAGGCAAGCCAGGTGGCATCTGCAAATAATGCCAGGGTAATAACCGTAACCAGCGGAAAAGGCGGTGTTGGAAAGTCAAACGTGGCTATAAATCTTGCAGTTCAGTTTAAGACTGCGGGAAAACGGGTGCTGATCTTTGATGCGGATTTCGGACTTGCAAATATTGAGGTTATGTTTGGTGCTATACCCAAGCACAGTCTTGCGGATCTGATTTACCAGGGGGCATCTATAAAGGACGTCATTACCTGGGGCCCCATGGGGATAGGCTTTATCTCCGGAGGATCCGGCATCGCGGGAATGGGCAATCTAAGCCGCGATCATCTTGACTATCTCATAAGAAATCTGGCTGAGTTGGATACCATGGCAGACTATATCATTATTGATACTGCGGCGGGAATATCCGAAGCGGTTTTGGAATTTCTGGTGGCGAGCCGGGAGATACTTCTCGTTACAACGCCGGAGCCCACATCCATCACAGATTCTTATTCATTGTTAAAAGCACTGAATCTGAACGCGAAGTTCAATAAGGATGAGACCAAGGTCAAGGTTATAACAAATAAAGTGGAGACTACTGATGAAGGACGTCAGCTCTATTCAAAACTGAGCGCGGTAGTAAACAGATATTTAAAACTCAATATGGAGTTTCTCGGTGTGGTGCCCTATGACAACGCGCTTGTAAAAGCAGTGATGCAGCAGAGCCCTGTCTGCATTTCAGCTCCCCAGACAAACGCAGCCAAGGCTTTTGCCGATATAGCGGACACCCTTATGGATATCCCCCATACCGAGAAGATATATAGGAGAGGAATGAGTGCATTCTTTGCAAACATTATCGCAGGGAGGAAATTTTCTTAAATGTTAAGTGATTATATCAGCCCCGGAAACAGGCTGGAACTCACTTCCACAAGTGCTTCCGACATAAGGAAAGAGAATAACGGAGATATAACTGCCACAAGAGGAAGAGTATATCATTCAAAGGTCTATGATATCCGTTCCGATGAGGAGATAGAGATAGATATGCCCATGGAGAAGGGCAAGCTCCAGCTCCTTACGGTGGGACATGAATACGATCTCTGTTTTTACACGGCTACAGGACTGTATCAGTGCTACTCTGTGGTTAAAGACAGATATAAGAACGATAATATGTATGTCCTTGTGATGGAGATCACAAGCGGACTTCGTAAATTCCAGAGGAGAGAGTATTTCAGATTTAACTGCATACTGGACTTAAAATGCAGGAAACTGAGTGAGGAAGAGGAGGAATCCTTTGTTTCAAGGTCAGTTGAATTCATGGACACCGATCTTACGCTTGAGGACGGCGTTATAGTGGATATCAGCGGCGGCGGAGCCAGATTTGTATCCGATCATTTGTATGAGCCGGACACAAAGATGCTTTTTAAGTTTTCGCTTATGACAGATAAGAAAAAGGCCGAATCATTTTCGATCGTAGGTAAGATAATAAGCTCAAAACCGAAGGAAGGGCTTCCCGATAAATTTGAGAACCGTATCAAGTTCCTGAGTCTCGATACGAAGCACAGGGAAGATATCATCAGATACATATTCGAGGAAGAACGAAAGATCAGGAAGAAAAATGTAGATGGAGAGTAGTAAATACCAAGGAGAATGCGATGAGTGGAACTGAACAGAAAAAAATACTGGTCGTAGATGACTCTGCACTCATGAGAAGGATTGCTGGTGATATAATAGATGGTGACAGCAGATATCACGTGGAAGACAAGGCAAAAGACGGTCTGGAAGCTTTGGAGTTATTGAAGACAAAGCAATATGACGCAGTCGTGCTGGATGTCAACATGCCGCGTATGAGCGGACTCGAGCTTCTACGGGAACTGCGAAATAAAAGGATAAGCGCAAGGGTTCTCATGTTCTCTTCTACTACAGGAGAAGGGACGAAGGAGACCATCGAAGCTCTCGAGCTTGGCGCGATAGACTTTATTCAGAAACCTGAAGGTCTGGCTGCCCTGAAGGATGGAGAATTCAAGTCATATTTCCTTAAACTCCTCGCAGTTGTCGCAAAGGCAAGTCTGGTAAGCGGCGTAGGTACGGTTTCCGCACCGGCGAGACCCGGAGTATCCACAACTCCGAAGCAGCCCGCGGCTTCCGTAACGTCATCAAGGGGTGACACCTTTACCCACGTGCCTCTCCGCGGCGGAACTATTAAGCTGAGAGAATCTGTTCCGGCAGTATCCGGTGAGAAGTGCATAGCAATCGCCTGCTCCACCGGAGGACCGAAGGCTCTTCAATCGGTCATTCCATTGATACCGGGCAATATCGATGCACCCATACTTCTGGTGCAGCATATGCCGGCAGGATTTACAAAATCCCTGGCCGAGAGACTTGATACACTCTCAAAGGTCCGTGTGAAGGAAGCTGAAGAAGGAGATCTTCTGGAGAAAGGAACGGTTTATCTGGCAGCCGGCGGCAAACATATGAAGGTCGGAAAGAGCGGGAACAGGATGAGGATATTTTATTCCGATGAACCTGCCAGAGAGGGCGTTAAGCCCGCGGCTAATTATATGTATGAGTCGCTGATGGATTCACCTTATGCAGAGATATGCTGTGCAGTACTTACAGGGATGGGTGCCGACGGCACCGCAGGTATTGAGAACCTTTATAAGCAGAAAAAAATATATGTGGTCGCGCAGGATCAGCCTTCCAGTGCAGTCTACGGCATGCCTAGAGCAATTGCCCAGACCGGCCTGGTGAGTGAGATACTTCCCCTTGACAAAGTGGCTGATGCGATCGCAAGACGCGTGGGGGTAAAATGATATGGATGTAGGCCAGTATTTAGGTATTTTCCTGGACGAATCACAGGAGCACATTCAGGCACTTAATGACAATCTTCTTACACTGGAGCAGGATCCGGAAAACGAAGATTCCATTAACGAAATATTCCGTGCGGCTCACTCCTTAAAGGGAATGGCCGGAACAATGGGATATAAGCGCCTGCAGAAACTTACACATGTCACAGAAGATGTATTTTCAGCTATTCGTGGCGGCCAGATGAAGGTTGCTTCGAACCTTATCGATATCCTTTTCCAGGCACTTGATGCCATTCAGGGATATGTGGATACCATAAGGGATACATCCGATGAGGGCGAAGATGATAACGAATCCATCATAGCCGAGCTGAATAAGATCCTTCAGGGTGGAGAAGCCGGCGGAGATGCAGCGCCTGCAGCAGAGGCGGCAGCTACTGCAGCAGCAGAAGCACCAGCAGCGGAGGCAGCTCCTGCAGCAGCTCCGGAAGCCGATGACAAAGCTCTCTACAAGAAGGTGGTTTTGGAAGAAGCCCAGAGAGATGTCATGAAGGATGCTGTCGTAGCAGAGAAGCAGGTATACGGATTTACTGTATTTGTAGATCCCAGCTGTATGCTTAAAGCGGCAAGAGCATTCCTTGTATTCAAGGCTATAGAAGAGACCGGAGGCGAGATAATCGTCAGTGATCCTTCATCACAGGATATCGAGGATGAAAAATTCGATCTTTCATTCAGCATTTTCGTGATCACTTCAGCTCCTATAGATCAGGTGATAGCTTCAATGAAGTCTGTTTCGGAGATCGTGGATGTTGTGGGAGAAGCATATGATGAAGTCATGATCGACGCTAACGGAACCGGAGCACCTGCAGCGGAGGCAGCACCTGCGGCAGAAGCAGCACCGGCACCTGCAGCAGAGGCAGCACCGGCAGCAGCACCTGCACCGGAAGCAGCAAAGCCTGCAGCAGCACAGTCAGGAGTTTCAAAGAAATCAGCTCCTCCGAAGAAGCCTGTTGCGAGCCAGACAGTACGTGTAGATATAGAGAAGCTGGATAATCTCATGAATCTGGTTTCCGAGCTTATCATAGCGAAGAACTCACTCGTTTCTTCTGCAGCACAGATGTCCGGAGGATCCAATTCCGAGAGCCAGGCTATTGCAGAGAATGTAGAATATCTCGAAAGCGTTACCACCAATCTTCACGAATCGGTCATGAAGGTTCGAATGGTACCTATCGAGAGTGCTCTTCAGAAGTTCCCGAGAATGATCAGAGATCTGGAGAAGAAGCTGGGCAAGAGAATGCAGCTTACCATTACCGGTGAAGAGACAGAACTTGACCGTACCGTGGTGGATCAGATCGGAGATCCTCTGATGCATCTCCTTAGAAACAGTGCAGACCATGGTCTTGAGACACCTGATGTGAGATCCGAGAGAGGAAAGCCGGAGACCGGTTCCATCTTCTTAAATGCATACCAGGAAGGAAACAACGTTATCATAGAGGTTGGAGACGACGGTAACGGTGTGGATGTAGAAGCAGTCAGGGCTAAGATCATTGAAAGAGGCTTCCTGCCTGAAGAGCAGGCGCTTCAGATGAATGATAAGGAAGTCATTGATGTGCTCTTCGATCCCGGCTTCTCAATGGCGAAGCAGGTTACGGATATTTCCGGACGAGGCGTCGGACTTGACGTTGTTAAGAGTAACATCGAGCAGCTGGGCGGTGACGTGGAAGTAAAGACCAAGCTTGGCGAAGGTTCCACATTTATCGTAAGACTTCCTCTTACCCTTGCCATTATCCAGGCGCTCATGGTTCTCGTCGGCGGTGAGAAGTATGCCATTGCTCTTGGTAATATCCAGACTATCGAGGATATTCCCATATCCGAGATCAGACTCGTTGAGAATAAGGAAGTAATACAGCTCCGTGGCTCTGTTATCCCTATCATCAGACTTTCGGATGTTCTGGATGCTCCTGAGGTTGAGAGAACAAATGAGAACTTGATCATAGTAGTCGTTAAAAAGGGAGACAGCCTTGCAGGTCTTGTTGTTGATGAACTCATGGGCCAGCAGGAGATAGTTATCAAGTCCCTCGGAAAGTATATCAATACAACAAGGATCATAAGCGGCGCTACAATCCTCGGCGACGGTGAAGTTGCGCTCATCATTGATTCTAACGCATTATTCTGATGGGAGGGGCATTGAATTATGGCAGATGAATTAAGAGTAATAAACAATGATATAACCCAGTACATCGTAGTAGGCTTGGGAAATGAGCAGTATGGTATTGATATCAAGTATATCGACAACATAGTGCGTATGCAGAGGATCACCAGAGTTCCCAAGAGCGCTGAATGCTTCAGGGGAGTTATCAATCTCCGGGGCGAGGTTGTTCCTGTTATGAGCTTAAGAGTCAGGATGGGATTCCCGGAGGGTGAGATCACCGGAAAGAGCAGGATCATCATTCTGAAGGTAGAGCAGAGCAGCAGCATAGGTGTTCTGGTGGACGAGGTAAAGAAAGTTTACAACCTGAGCGAAGAAGATGTGGAGAGTGTTTCCCATGATTCCAAGAGTGGTGTACAGTCGTTCATAAGCGGTGTCGGAAAGGTCGATAACGGTCTTGTTTCACTGCTTGATCTTTCCACCATAATCGGTGGAGAAGTAGACTGATAAGTCTTTACGGGGAAACCGGTTCTGCCGGTTTCCCCTTAGCGCATATTTAAACGGAGGTAGATCGATCATGGGTGAATTGAATCTGGACCATGTAGATGATATATATTTTGATGTTCTGAAGGAGATCGGAAACATCGGTGCCGGAAATGCGGCATCAAGTCTCGCGCAGATGCTTCAGGCAAAGGTTGAGATGAAGGTTCCCAGAGTAGAACTTTTGGACTTCAATCAGATAGGTGAAGCCATTGGTGGTGAAGAACAGATAATGGCAGGCATCTATGTTCTGGTACAGGGTGATATTCAGGGAAGCATGATGTTCCTTCTGGAACAGAAGTCGGCACAGAAGCTGATCGGAAATATGATGAGTGCCATGGGTATGGAGCCCGGCGGAGGCGAAGTCTTAAATGAGATGGAGCAGTCCGTTTTGAAAGAGATAGGAAACATCATCACTGGTGCTTATCTGAACTCTCTTTCGGCAATGACCAATCTTAAGATCACGGAATCCGTTCCTGACCTTACAATAGATATGGCGGGCGCGATCCTTTCGGTACCTGCTATAGAATTCGGTATGGTAGGAGACAAAATGCTGATGATCCAGACGGCATTTTCAAATGAAGATGATTTGAACGGATATTTTATCCTTGTTCCGGATCTCCCCTCATACGGCAAACTACTTGCAGCACTTGGTATTAATGTGTGACGTAAAAGAGAACAGTCGTTGGACTTGGGGAGATTGTGGATATGAGTGAGCTTATAAAAGTGGGCATGGCTGACTTGAAGCTCTGCCCGAAAGGACAAGGTATTACAACATTGGGACTCGGTTCCTGTGTGGGTGTGGCCATAAGGGACACCGCCACAAAGAACGGAGGGCTTGCACATGTAATGCTTCCGGACAGTACAGCTATCCGAAGTAATCAGAATATTGCTAAATTTGCGGACACCGGTGTCAAGGAGCTCGTGCGTTTGATGGAGGCTCAGGGCGGAAAGAGGTCCAGGTTTACGGCCAAGATAGCGGGCGGTGCCAAGATGTTCTCGTTCTCCAATAATACAGCCCTTGTAAACGTTGGAGACAGAAATGTTGAAGCTGTTAAGAAGGTTCTTGCGGAGCTTAAGATACCGATCCTCGCCCAGGATACAGGCCTTAATTTCGGTCGTACCGTTGAATTCTTTCCGGAGACCGGAGATTACGTTATAAAGGCCGTGGGTAAACCGGTGAAGACTATATGAGTGAAGTTACTGAAGAAACAAAAGAGGAACTGGGAGTGGAAGAGAACTCTGAAGGAGCGGGGGATCCGGAAGAAAACGGTGAAGAGGAGGAAAATACCGTCACCCATCTTCACACGAGACAGATTCCTACGATCGTTATGCTGGCAGGCGGTGCCACTGCAGCAATATTTACATTTGTAAGGCATGATCCGCTTCTTACATCACTGGAGATCATTTTTGTAGTCCTTGTCCTGTTTCTCGTTCTGGGAGATGTGATAAAGATCCTTTTGGATGGCATAACCATTGAGAAAAAGGATGTTTCAGAAAATAAGGATAAGGTAATAGAGAGATCAACAGGAGAGGAGCAGGAAGAAACAGGCGGAGAAGAGACCGGGGAATCTTCAATGGAGAATGTGGAGAGCCCTGAAGAGATAGAAACATAGTGAGGGATACTATTTAAGCCGCCGACGAAGGAGAGGGGGTTTCAAGTCATGGATGACGAAGCTAAAAAGAAGCTCTGGCAGGATTATTTAAAATCCGGTGATCCGGAACTCAGGGAAAAGATAATATTGGAATATGCTCCTCTTGTAAAGGTAGTGGCCGGCAGACTCAGCATGTATCTCGGCTATAATGTCGAGTATGATGATCTGGTAGGCTATGGGGTTTTCGGTCTTATCGATGCTATCGACAAGTTTGATATGACCAAGGACGTAAAGTTTGAGACATACGCTTCGCTCAGGATCAGAGGATCCATCCTGGATCAGATAAGGAAGATGGACTGGATACCCAGGACGGTGAGGCAGCGTCAGAAGAAGATCGACCAGGCAATAAAGGATATAGAAGGAGAAACGGGAAAGACTGCGTCAGATACGGATATAGCCCTTAAGCTTGGTATTTCAGAGGATGAATATGCTGAGTGGCAGGCCCAGATGGCTGTCACAAATGTGGTATCACTGAACGAGTTCCAGGATGCTGGAACGGAAGCTCCCATAAAGGATTCTGTCGCTCAGGACAGAATAATGGGACCCGAAGAGGTGGTAGAAAAGGATGAGCTTAAAAAGATGCTTGCGGAATCCCTGGAACTCCTTACAGATAAGGAGAGAAAGGTGATCCTCCTGTATTACTATGAAGAGCTTACTCTTAAGGAGATCAGTAATGTACTGGAGGTATCTGAATCAAGAATATCCCAGCTTCATGTACGTGCTTTACAAAAAATGAGGGAAAAACTAGGAAAGTACATGGGATTTATAACGGAGAGACTTTGATCTATGGCATTGACTAACGGGTATTTCAGACTTGTAATTGACGGAATGGGGACTTCTGTCGTGATCTATCCCCCGCAGGAAGGGGGGAAGAAGGTGGACATCCACGAACTCGAAGGGTATTTAAAGAAAAAGAACGTGGATTATGCACTTACTATGCTCAGAAGTGCTATTGAAAGCGGTGAAGAGAAGACTGTTCATCTCCAGAATGCCAGGATATTTGAAGTAAATGAGGAAATATCCATTAGAACAAGTGAGGATGGAATGAAGGCCATCTTCCGTTTTTACCCGCCTACGACCAAGGGAACTACCGTTACAAAGGAAGAGATACTTGGCGATATGAGGGCCAACGGGATTACCGCCGACCTGGATATCGAAGCAGTCAATGAATTCCTGAATAACAAGAAGTACTGCACGAGCTACACATTTGTTCATGGAACTCCTCCTGTCGAGGGTACTGACGGTGAGATAAAATATCTGTTTAATACGGATCTTTCGGCAAAGCCTACAGTGTTGGAAGACGGATCGGTGGATTTCTTCCACCTTAATACCGTGTCTGCAGTCGGAGCCGGACAGGTGGTGGCAGAGCTTATACCTGCTGTACCAGGTATCCCCGGAAGGAATATCTTTGGAGAGGTTTTAAATCCAAAGCCGGTTAACGAAGTACATTTTAACCACGGACCAAATCTCCACGTTTCGGAGGACGGACTTCAGCTTATTTCTGATATAGACGGACATGCGGATCTCATTGATAAGAGAATATTCGTGTCCGGAGTATTGGAACTGGATAATATCGACACTTCTACAGGCAATATAGAGAATTACGAGGGCAATCTCCTGATAAAGGGTAACGTGCTGACCGGATTCAGGGTGCAGGCTACCGGAGATATAGAGATCCGTGGAGTGGTTGAAGGTGCCTTCGTGGAAGCCGGAGGGCAGATAACCGTTGTCCGCGGTGTGAACGGAATGGAGCGGGGAAAGCTTAAGGCCGGAGGAAATGTAGTAGTTAAGTACATTGAAAACGCCTTCGTGGAAGCCGGAGAGAACGTAACAACCGAGTGTATCTTGAACAGTACTGTTACTGCAGGCGGCGGTATTTACGTGGATGGCAAGAAAGGATTCATAAGCGGAGGAAAAGTCAGAGCCCTTAAGGAAATAGAGGCAAAGATCATAGGATCCGAGATGGGTGGCGATACCACTCTGGAAGTGGGAGTAAATCCCATGGTGAAGGAGAGAATAGCGGAACTCACCCAGCAGAATCAGGAGCTTCTTAAATACGGCAAGAAGATCCAGCCGGTTCTCCAGGCAATGCAGATGAGGATCAAGAAGGGTGAGAAATTCACTCCTGAACAGGTGAGCCAGGCAAAGGATCTGTCGGAGAAGCTTATACAGATACAGAAGCAGCTTATCGATAACAATAAGGAGCTGGAAGGACTGAATAAGTCCATGGAGTTCTCGGATGAAGCAGTTATCAAGGTAAGTAATGTGGCTTACGCAGGAACGAGACTCAACATCTCAGACAGCAACATGGTTCTCCGTACAGCATACAACTATTGCAGATTCATAAAGAAACACGGTGAAGTATCTATGATACCTTTTGTATGATAGCCTTCTCCTTGAGGAGAAGGTGTCGGCGCAGCCGACGGATGAGGTGTATAGAATATGGCTATTAGTCCGATTCTCTTCAACGGTACCATAAATGCTTCGCAGAATATTGCGGAGCTTCGATCCGGTGAAGACGGGAAAGTGAATATCATGCAGGGCGAAGCCGCCAGAAGGACAGAAGAGGATACTTATGATAAGACCAGCCGTGTCCGTCAGGGGGATGATGCCAATTATGAGGACAGGGCTTTTGATTCTTCCGAAAAGGGAGACAATGAGTACGCCGGAGACGGCGGAAGGCACAGAAAAAGAAAGACACAGGACGGAACAGTCTACATTAAGAACAAAGGCGGGTTTGATATATCAATATGAATGTAATGGGAATAGTGCTCCTCATAGTAGGAGCACTCGCGTTTTTAGCGAGTTTTGTGGTATCAGACAGAGATCAGGACGGAAAAAAATATTCAAAGGCCATGGGATTAAAGCTTGACCGGATGATCGACGAGAGGGTCGATGAGCTTAAGGTGAGGCTTTCCGATGTTGCGGGGGCAGCCCGTGAAGAAGAGGAAATGAGAGCCCAGAGAGAACTGGAACGCATTACCAATGAAAAGATCATGGCCATAGACGATTATTCCAGAGCTGTTTTGGAGGAGATCGAGAAGAACCATAAGGAGGTCATGTTCTTATATGACATGCTGGAAAGCAAGACCTCCGATGTGAAAAATACTATCCGAAAGGCTGATGCAGTGAAGAGGGAGCAGGAAAGCGTCATTGAAGAGAGCGCAGCGCCTGCGTCTCCTGTGGCTGCTTCCGCTTATACTCCGGAACCGGAGCCTGAAACCGAGAAGAAGATCTCAGGCATGGATAAATTAAGGAGTGCTTTTGCGGAAACGGATATCGAGCCATCTGCCGAAGATATTGCGGATGCCATAAGGGATGAGATGGGGGGACTTGATCCCGACGAACCGGAACTTTCCAGAAATGACAGGGTCCTCGAAATGAAGAAGAACGGAATGGATAATGTTGATATTGCAAAGGCTCTGAACATAGGTGTGGGTGAAGTAAATCTTATTACAGACCTTTTCAGCGGTGATGATGGAAATGGCGGTGAGGGATAATGAATCTTAAATCCTATTTAAGAGGCGCCGGTATAGGTATGGTGACAGCAGCACTGGTGCTCATGGTATCTACCGGGAATACGAGCCACGCCATGACAGATGATGAAGTAAGGGCGAGAGCCAGGGAACTGGGTATGACTGACGGAAGTGAGGTACTCCTCGCATCTTCCAGTGTCCCTGCTGATGCAGTCACTTCGGCTGATGGAAGCACTATAGAGGTTTCTAACCCTGCAGACGGAGAACTTCATGAAGGTGATGATCCATCCATGGAGGAAGTTCCGGATCTTGTGATAAGGGGTGGAGAGGTCGCAGAGAGCACTGAGACCGCTTCCGAGACTGCCGCTACAGACGCGGGTCTGGACACACCTTCAGATACAGCTGATAATTCAGGTGATGTAGAAACTGCCAATGAAGCAGTTACGGATAATGCTTCGGATACTTCAGATACGGATGCAGCCGGAAAGGCACTGGAAGGACAGCAGACCACCAGCATTACATCGGATGTGACGGGAGAAGATAAGAATAAATCAGAACTTCTCGCTGATGCGGCGGAAACCGAGAATGAAACAGAGGACCAGCCGGTAAAGACAGGCTCCGGTTTTGTGTCCATCACTGTTTCAGGAGGTATGTCATCAACAGCCATCGCAAGAGCCCTTCAGGCAGCAGGCGCGGTTAATAACGCAGCAGAGTTTGATTCTTATCTTTGCAGGAACGGTTATGACAGGAAGCTTTCCACCGGAGAATTCCGCATTCCGGCCGGCTCTTCCGAAGAAGACATAGCACTGATACTGATGAAGAAGAAATGAAGTAAATAAAAGGGAAAAATCCCTTGCATCTTGTATTTACATATGATATATTAGTCAGCGTGTGACCATGAGGTCATGCGCTGTTTTATTACAGTTTTACTATTAATCAGATATCCTGATACGCGGACGGTGCTTTCTTATACAGAAGGTTTGACGCGGGATATGAGGGATGTCGAAGCACCGGGTTTATAGACCCGAGTTGAATAACCGCAGGAGGTTTAGAAGAAATGAGTGTTATTTCAATGAAGCAGCTTCTGGAAGCCGGCGTACATTTCGGACACCAGACCAGAAGATGGAACCCCAAGATGGCTAAGTACATCTACACAGAGAGAAACGGGATCTATATCATCGATCTCCAGAAGTCTGTTGGAAAGGTGGACGAGGCTTACAATGCTATAGGCGATATCGTTGCTGATGGCGGAACAGTTCTTTTCGTAGGAACCAAGAAGCAGGCAATGGACGCTGTAAAGGATGAGGCAATTCGTTGCGGCATGTACTATGTAAATGAGAGATGGCTCGGCGGAATGCTCACCAACTTCAAGACTATCCAGTCAAGGATCAGAAGACTTAAAGAGATCGAACAGATGAGTAAGGACGGAACATTTGATGTTCTGCCCAAGAAGGAAGTTGCCCTTCTTCAGAAGGAATGGGACAAGCTTGAGAGAAACTTAGGCGGTATCAAGGAAATGAAGAGGATCCCCGACGTTATCTTCGTGGTTGACCCCAAGAAAGAGCACATCTGCGTTCAGGAAGCACATTCACTGGGAATCACCCTTGTGGGAATCTGCGATACAAACTGCGATCCCGACGAGCTCGATTATGTGATACCCGGAAATGATGATGCGATAAGAGCAGTCAAGCTCATCGTTTCAAAGATGGCTGACGCTTGTATAGAGGCTAATCAGGGCGAAGAAGCAGCAGAGACACCTGAAGAGGCTGAGTCCGCTGCAGCAGATGTAGAAGAGGAGGCTTGAGAATGGCTATCACAGCAAAGCAGGTTAAAGACCTTAGAGAGATGACCGGTGCCGGAATGATGGATTGTAAGAAGGCTCTTACAGAGACTGACGGCGATATGGACAAGGCTGTTGAGTTCCTTCGTGAAAAGGGACTTGCAGGAGCTCAGAAGAAAGCCGGACGTACAGCTATTGAAGGTCTTTCAATTACAGCATTATCAGCAGACGGAAAGAAAGCAGCAGTTGTAGAAGTAAATACTGAGACTGACTTCGCAGCAGGTTCAGATCCTTTCAAGGAGTTTGTTAACAATGTGGCAGCTCAGGTTCTTGATTCTACTGCAGCTGATGTTGATGCTCTTCTTGCTGAGAAGTGGATCAAGGATCCTTCAGAGACCGTAGCTGATGAAGTTGCGATCCAGGTTGGACAGAAGATCAGAGAGAACATAAAGATCCGTCGTTTTGCAAGAGTTGAGGAGCAGAACGGTTTCGTGGCTGCGTACGTTCATGCAGGCGGAAAGATCGGAGTACTTGTTGATTTTGAGACTGACGTTGTCAATGACGCAGTAAATGAAATGGGTAAGAATGTGGCAATGCAGGTTGCAGCTATGAATCCCATGTATATAAGCCAGGATAACATTTCTGACGAAGAGAAGGCACATTTAAGAAGTCTTACAGTAGACAGCGCATTAAATGATCCCGCTTCACTTCCCAAGCCTATCTTAAATAAGCTTATCGATCAGGCTGTTAGCGGAAAGATCTGGAGTGATGAGGATATTGCGATCTATGAAGAGAAGAAGAGCAATATGAACTTCCTTTTCAACTTCCTTTCAAAGGAAGCTGCTGCACAGCTTGCTGAGCTTGCTATCAAAGCAAAGGCTGAGATCTCAGAGGAAAAGGTCTTCTCAGGTCTTGTACAGGGACGTGTGAGCAAGCAGTACAAGGATATCTGCTTACTTGACCAGATATACGTTAAGGCTGAGGACGGAAAGCAGTCTGTTCAGAAGTATATCGAAGAGGTTGCAAAGGCAAACGGAGCTAAGATCAACGTTAAGGCTATCGTTCGTTTTGAAACCGGTGAAGGTATGGAAAAGCAGGAAGAGGATTACGCTGCTGAAGTTGCCAAGGCTGTATCAGAAGCTCAGGGTAAATAATACTGTTTTCAAGGGCTCCCCGGTTTTCCGGGGAGCTTTTTGTGTTATATTAGATGACAAAGTACACCTCACCTGTCAGCAAAGCTGACACCCTCCCCTCGAGGGGAGGGCATGTGAAGGCTTCCCCTTGAGGGGAAGCTGTCAGCCGCAGGCTGACTGATGAGGTGTAATATGAGGGTACATGACGATCACAGGCTTCAACTTCGGAGCGGCCATAGCTGAGGGCATTATCGGGTGCCTGCTGCTGGGGCTCATCTCCAAGAAAAAACCGAATTTAAGAGTGGCATTCTACGCGGTGTTCATAGTGTTTGAGATCGCATCAGTTGTGATGCATTATGCACATCAGGAGAATTCCGCTTTCTTTTTTATCCATCCCTACATTGCACTTCTGATAACGGATATTTCAGACTATTCCACCTATGTGAGGGGAGTGAGGACAGTACGGGAAGCGGCTTTTGAAAAGCTGATCCTCTGGCCTGTGATCGTGATACCCATAATGAGTGCGTTTATTTTGACTACGGGGTGGCTAGTGAAGTTATATTTTTAAGTGGTGACCCTCATCCGTCAGCTTCGCTGACACCTTCCCCCAGAGGGGGAAGGCAAAAAGTCGCGAGAGCCTTCCCCCCAAGGAGGGTAGGCAAAAGTATCGCGAGAGCCTTCCCCCAAGGAGGGTAGGCAAAAGTGTCGCGAGAGCCTTCCCCCTCTGGGGGAAGGTGGTCCGAAGGACCGGATGAGGGCAAAGTAAAAAAAGGATTCCGCTCATTTGCGGGGTATATTAATAATAAACGTAATAAACGGCAAACGATAAAGTATAATGACTATCAGGGAAAAGCTTGAAAAAAGAGAAGAGGAAACCTTATCTCCTTTTGCCCAGCTTTCTGTACATTCAAAAGGCAGGGAGCAGGAGGAAGAAGAGGATCCGCTGCGTCCGGTATATCAGAGGGACCGGGACAGGATCATTCATTCCAAGGCTTTCAGAAGATTAAAGGATAAGACCCAGGTGTTTCTGACACCTGAAGGTGATCATTACAGGACGAGGCTTACCCATACCCTGGAAGTAGCACAGATAGCACGTACCATAGCAAGATCCCTTGACTTGAATGAAGATCTGGCGGAAGCCATAGCTCTGGCCCACGATCTCGGGCATACTCCTTTCGGACACGCAGGTGAGAGAGCACTGAACCGTGTATGTTCTCTCGGGTTCAAGCATTCTGAGCAGTCAGTAAGGGTTGTGAGGCTCCTTGAAAAAAACGGAAAAGGCCTGAACCTTACATATGAAGTCCTGGACGGGATCAGGAACCACGGCATGAGTTCAAAACCCGCTACGATGGAGGGAAAGGTGGTCCGCCTGGCTGATAAGATAGCCTACATGCATCATGATCTCGATGATGCGGTAAGAGCGGGAATACTTCCGGATGATTCCGTACCCTATAAGATAGCAAAGGTAGTTGGAAAGACGCTGGGAGAGAGACTTGATAGTTTCATTACCGACATTGTGGTAAGCAGTGCAGGTAAAAACGATATAGAGATGAGCGCTCCGGTGTGGGAGGCAATGCTCGATCTCAGAAACTGGATGTTTGAGAACGTATATACCAATAAGATCGCCAAAAGCCAGGAAGGAAAGGCAGAGAGACTTATTGAGACACTGTACGGACACTTTTTCAATAATATCGATGAGATGCCCTACGAGTATCTGAATCTTATCGAAGAAGAGGGAGAGAGGCCGGAGAGAGTGGTCAGTGACTATATTTCCTCCATGACCGACAGATATGCTATAGGGCTCTACGAAGACTTATACATTCCCTTCCCATGGACGCTGAAATAGATGTATTATCCCGAAGAAATAATCGAAGAGGTTAGAAACAGGAACAACATCGTGGATGTTGTAGGTTCCTGTGTTAATTTAAAAAAGAAAGGGACCAATTATTTCGGGCTCTGTCCCTTTCACAATGAGAAGACACCTTCTTTTTCCGTGTCGGAGACAAAGCAGATCTATTATTGTTTCGGCTGCGGCGCCGGAGGCAATGTCATTTCTTTCGTAATGAATTATGAGAATATGACATTTCAGGAAGCATTAAAGGTTCTGGCAGACAGAGCGGGAGTAAAGCTTCCCGAGATCGAAGAGAGTGCCGAAGAAAAGAGAAAAGCCGGAGAAAGAGCCAGGATACTGTCGGTATTAAAAGACGCAGCATCCTTTTACTATAAGACATTGAGGACACCTGAAGGAAAGGCCGGGCTTGAATATTTTAAGAAGAGGGGCCTGAGTCCCGACATGATGCACTCCTTTGGGCTGGGATTCGCGGGAAAGAGGAATGAAGTTTGTTCCTTCCTTAAGGAAAAGGGCTATTCCGAAAAGGAGATAAATGATGCGGGACTTGTCTACATAGACGAAAAAAGAGGAATGCAGGACCGGTTCTGGAACAGAGTAATGTTTCCCATAATGGATGTGAATAACCGGGTCATAGGCTTCGGTGGCAGGGTCATGGGTGACGGAGAGCCGAAATACCTTAATTCTCCGGAGACTGTCGTATTTGACAAGGGAAAGAACCTGTACGGCTTAAATATAGCCAGAAAGAGCCGGAAGGGTTATATGATAGCCTGTGAAGGGTATATGGATGTGATAAGCCTCCATCAGGCCGGTTTTACGGAAGCAGTGGCAAGCCTCGGTACGGCATTTACCATAGATCATGCAAGGATATTAAAGCGCTATACCGAAGACCTGCGGCTCACCTATGATTCGGATGGAGCCGGGGTGAAAGCAGCCTTAAGAGCTATCCCGATCCTTAGGGAAGCAGGGATATCCGCAAAGATAATACATCTGGAACCTTATAAGGACCCGGATGAATTCATAAAGAACCTGGGAAGCGAGGAATTCAAAAAACGTATAGAGAATGCGGAAAAAAGCCTTTCATTCGAGATACACATAATGCAGAGAGCATACGATATGAGTGATCCCGAAGGAAGAACCCACTTCCAGCAGAAGATGGCGAAGAGACTTGCCGCCATAGATAATGAGATAGAGAGAAATAATTATACGGAAGCCTTTGCGGCGGAGTATATGATCCCTACGGATGTACTGAAAAGAGCCGTTGAAGAATCAAGGCTTATGGGAGATACAAGTGTAGAAGGAAGAGGGGCTTTCTATTCAAGGGCGGTAACAGATAGGAAAAATAAGAAAAGTACGGCAAAAGACGGTGTAAGTGAGGCGCAGAAGTTACTGCTTACATACATCAGTGAAGAGCCGGAAAGAATATATAAAGCGGTCAGTCCCTATATCAGTTATGAAGACTTTTCACCGGGGATCTTAAGAGCTGCTGCCGAAGACTTTTTTAAGCAGATAGAAGACAGGGATATCAGGATAGGCGCCATAATAAATAAGTTTGAGGATCCCGAGGAACAGAGACAGATAGCGGAAGTTTTCAATACCACTCTGGACCCGGAGCTTTCAAACAGTGAAAAGGAAAAGGCGCTTACAGATCTCGTAGTAAAGATTAAAAAGGACAGCTTAAAAAGACATTCAGCAGATGAAGGCGATATTGATCCCATACAGAGGACGATCCAGGAGAAAAAGGTCCTGGAGAAGCTGGAAAAGATGAGGATCACAATATAGAAAGGAAACAAAATGGCAGAAGACAATCAGGCACAATTTGAAGAAAAGCTGAAAGAGCTGGTGGAACTCGGGAAAAAGAAAAAGGGAGTTCTGGAAGACAAGGAAGTAGCAGACTTTTTCAGTGGTTTCAATCTGAATGAGGACCAGTATGACAGGATATTGGAGACTCTGGAACAGAACAATCTGGAATTTTTAAAGGTCAATGAGCCCGGAGATGATGAAGAAGAACCGGATCTTGACGAAGAGGATGAAGAAGAAGTTCCCGATATGGAGAGTATCGACCTCTCTGTACCGGATTCTGTTTCCATAGAAGATCCTGTGAGGATGTACTTAAAGGAAATAGGAAAGGTACCCCTCCTTACAGCGGATGAAGAGATCGAGCTCGCTAAAAGGATGGAGCTCGGAGACGAGGAAGCAAAGAAAAAACTGGCTGAAGCTAACCTCAGGCTCGTTGTATCCATTGCCAAGAGATATGTGGGAAGGGGAATGCTCTTCCTTGACCTTATCCAGGAAGGAAACCTCGGGCTTATCAAGGCTGTAGAGAAATTTGACTACCGCAAAGGATTTAAGTTTTCCACCTATGCTACCTGGTGGATTAGACAGGCTATTACCAGAGCAATTGCTGATCAGGCCCGTACCATACGTATCCCTGTACATATGGTGGAGACCATCAACAAGCTTATCAGGGTTTCAAGACAGCTCTTACAGGAGCTCGGACGCGAACCTACCCCGGATGAGATCGCAGAAGCAATGAACATGCCGGTTGAAAGAGTGCGCGAGATATTAAAGATAAGCCAGGAGCCTGTTTCACTGGAGACTCCCATAGGTGAAGAGGAAGACAGCCACTTAGGCGACTTTATCCAGGATGATCAGGTGCCGGTGCCCGCTGATGCTGCAGCATTTACGCTTCTAAAGGAACAGCTGGAAGAAGTATTGGAGACCCTTACGGAAAGGGAGCAGAAGGTACTCCGTTTAAGATTCGGTCTCGATGACGGCAGAGCGCGTACGCTGGAAGAAGTCGGTAAGGTGTTTAATGTTACAAGAGAGAGAATAAGGCAGATCGAAGCCAAAGCTCTCCGTAAGCTCCGTCACCCCAGCCGCAGCAGGAAGTTAAAGGATTATCTCGACTGATGAAGCTCTTACCTGAAAGGCTCGCGGCTGCTGCCTCATTTGTGGAGAAAAATTCGGTGATAGCAGATGTGGGCTGTGATCATGGGCTCCTTCCGCATTATCTTCTGAAAGAGGGTATAGCAGATTTTGCCTACCTTGTCGATAAAAACAGGGGACCTCTTTTGCGGGCCGGGGAGAATACAGAAAAATACGGTCTCGGCAGGAAATGTGCCCTGGTTTTATCTGACGGGCTTACCGGGCTTCCGGATCATATAGAGAAGGAAAAGGTGGAGGCAGGTTTTCCGGATACGGTGATAATCACCGGAATGGGAGGACCGCTGATAAAGAAGATAATCGACGAGACACCTTTAATGATCAAAGAAAATGTCAGGAACTGGATTCTTTCTCCGCAGTCGCTTATAGACGAATTCAGGGAAGAGTTCAATGAGACAGGACTCCGGATCGTAGAAGAAAAAGAGGTCAGGGAAAAGAGAAAGAGTTACGTGATCTTTAAGGCCGGAAGAAAGGATGGTATCTCATGAAATGCCGAAAGATCCTATCATCCCTTTATAAGAAATGTCCACCGTCCCTTGCGGAAGAATGGGATAATGTGGGGCTCCTCACGGGAAGACCGGAAAAGGAAGTGCGAAGGGCCTATATCGCCCTGGATGCTACAGATGAAGTCATAGAACACGCTGTTGAAAACCGCGCTGATATGCTCATTACACATCATCCCATGATATTTCATCCAATGAAGACGATCACGGGAGACGATTTCACCGGACGGAGGATAATGGAGCTGATAAGACACGATATTTCCTATGCTGCATTTCATACGAATTATGATATTGCATGCATGGCGGAAAATGCGGCCGGTATCCTTAAGCTAAAGGATATCATCCCGCTCTGCTCGCTGAAAACAGGAGAGGACGGGCGTGAAACCGGACTGGGCAGAGTCGGTACCCTTGAAGGAGATCATACTCTTAAGGAGTGTGCGGATCTTGTGAAGGAGAGGTTCTCCATTCCCAGTGTGCGTATATACGGTGATCCTGATTCCGCAGTGGAAACTGTGGCGATCCTTCCGGGATCAGGCGGAGGAGAGATATCCGATGCCATCCGGAACAATGCGGACGTATATATCACGGGAGATATAAGCCACCATCAGGGACTGGATGCAGTCCTTCAGGGATTATCCGTTATTGATGCCGGACATTACGGGATAGAGAAGATCTTTATAGAAGATATGAGAGACTATTTTTTAAGGGAACTGCCGGAGGTGACAGTATTTACCGAGGGCACAGCAGAGCCGTTTATGGTGATGTAAATATGAGGCACTGATGTGATGCCATTAAGTTAGTGTCATTCTGAGGGCGTAGCCCGAAGAATCTCTCATCCGGTAGTTGAGATCCTTCGCTGCGCTCAGGATGACACCGGGATAGTAAAATAGCGAAAGAAGGTAAATATCATGGAAAAAGTAAAGGTACGCTACAAGGGAAAAGATTACGAATACGAGAAGGGAACCGCTCTTTTTGATATCGCAAAGGATTTTCAGGGAGAATATGAGCATCCCATTGTTCTCGCTGTAAGGGATCATAAATTAAAGGAACTCTTCCACACAGTTAAAGAGGACTGTGAGATCCAGGGATTTGAGACTCTGTCTGGACACAGTGGGCACAAGGCATATAAGAGGACTGCCTGCATGATCATGTTAAAAGCCCTTTATAATATTATAGGTTCCGATAAGCTGGAAAGAGTGAAGGTAGAGTTCTCAATGGGAGACGGCTACTATATTTCCATAAAGGGCGATGTGGATCTTACAGATGAGCTGGTGGCCGATGTAAAGAAAAGAATGGATGAGATAGTGGCTGATGACACCACTATCAAGAAGAAGAGCTATCCCATAGATCAGGTGCGCCGTCAGTGCCTGGAGCTTGGAATGAAGGATAAGGAGAGACTTTTCCACTACAGGATGAGCTCTTCAGTAAATATGTATTCCATCAATGATTTCACCGATTATTATTATGGATTCATGGTGCCCTCAACAGGATATGTGAAGTATTTTGACCTGAAAAAATACAATGAGGGACTGATATTAAGACTGCCCAAGAGACAGAAGCCCCTTGAACTCCAGCCATTTAATGATACACCGAAACTCTTTAATACCATGCTGGATGCCACGAAGTGGGATGAGATCATGAGGATAGAGACCGTGGGTGACTTAAACGACGTGATCTCGAAAGGAAAGATCAACGATCTTATCCTGGTGCAGGAGGCTCTTCAGGAGAGCAGGATCTCAGAGATCGCAAGGGATATTGTAAAAAAGAAGAAGAAATTCGTTATGATAGCAGGACCTTCTTCTTCCGGAAAGACTTCCTTCTCTCACAGGCTTTCCATACAGCTTGCGGCACATGGAATGAAGCCACATCCTATCGCACTTGACAATTATTTCGTGCCGAGGGAGCTGACCCCTTTAGACAGTGAGGGAAAGAAGAATTACGAATGTCTGGAAGCCATCGACATTGAAGTATTCAATGAGAATATGACTGATCTCCTCGCAGGGAAAAGGGTTGAGATGCCCCAGTACAATTTCATCACGGGGGAAAGAGAGTACAAGGGTAATTTCCTTACCATGGGACCTGAAGATGTCCTTGTCATCGAGGGTATCCACGGACTTAATGACAAGCTGTCCTATACTCTTTCACCGGATGATAAATATAAGATATATATTTCAGCGCTTACAACCCTTAATATCGATGAGCATAACCGTATACCCACCACAGACGGCAGACTTATAAGGCGTATGGTGAGGGACTTCAGGACAAGAGGTGCTTCAGCCACCAGAACCCTCGGAATGTGGGGATCTGTACGCCGCGGAGAAGAAGAGAATATCTTCCCCTTCCAGGAGGGTGCGGATGCTATGTTCAATTCAGCTCTGATATATGAGCTCGCCGCATTAAAACAGTTTGCTGAGCCGCTGCTCTTCGGAATCACACAGGATGATCCCGAATACCAGGAGGCACTCCGTCTGCTTAAGTTCCTTCAGTATTTCCTCGGTATCTCAACAGAGGATCTGCCGAAGAATTCAATTGTAAGGGAATTCGTCGGAGGAAGCTGCTTCGACGTATAAGAAGAAAAAGATTTAAAGATCAGGCAGACCTGTAAGCCGGGTTATGTCTTGGATGATCATCTATCTAGGACCTGTGTTGCCACAGGCCTCAAGCGACCTACCTGAAAGCGGGAGGGGCACCCCCATAGCCTTCATCATGGTCTTGCTTCGGATAGGGCTTGCAATGCGCCGGGCATTACTGCCCGGCCGGTGGTCTCTTACACCGCCTTTTCGCTATTACCTGTGCGGGGTTCCCCGCCATCGGCTACATGTTTTCTGTTGCGCTTTCCCGTGAGTTACCTCAGCCGGCCGTTAGCCGGTATCCTGCCCTGTGAAGCCCGGACTTTCCTCTCGTACCAAAAGTACCAGCGATCACCCGGTCTGCCTGAAGTTAACGTGTATTAAGCCATTTTCCCATCTCTGTGCATTGAGAATTTATCCATGGGATAGTTTTCAAGATTCTTAAGTACTTTTCTGTCATCTGCCCTTGAGAGCAGTGAGTTTCTTGCCTTGGTGATTTCCACCTCGGTCTTATGCCGTGAAGGACCGCCCACGCATCCTCCGGGACATACCATTCCTTCTATGAAATCTTCCTGAAGTTTATTATTCTTAAGAAGAGTAAGAGCCTTTTTGCAGTCTGAACCGCCGGCGCATTTTAAGAGTTTGATATCCGATGT
Source organism: uncultured Lachnospiraceae bacterium (assembly GCA_902779445.1). Lineage (GTDB taxonomy): Bacteria > Bacillota > Clostridia > Lachnospirales > Lachnospiraceae > NK4A144. Next base: position 44,423 of record CACZBM010000012.1, on the reverse strand, counting down.
ATCTTCCCCTCTTTCTTCCATACACTCGATAACGGCTGCAGCCACACCGCCGCTCTGGGCAAATTTCTTTCCCCAGAGTGAAGCTTCCTGATATTCGTCCTCGACAGGCTCCATTGCAACGTCCTTTGAACGTAAGAGAGCTCTGATCTCACCATAGGTAACGGCATAGTCTGCATTATCCGGAACAGATTTGTCAAGGGTCTCGGATTTCTTTGCAATGCAGGGTCCTATGAAGACCGTGATACATCCGGGGTGCAGAGCCTTTAGGTATCTGGAGATAGCACACATGGGTGAGACAGTGGAGGACATATTGTTCTCGAATATCTCAGGGAAGTGCTTTTTCTGCATATTTATAAAGGCAGGACAGCAGGAAGTGGTCATCTTCTTGCCTTCCTTCTTCGCCTCGCTCCATTCCTCCGCTTCGGATGCGGCAGTCATGTCTCCGCCGAGACCGACTTCCACCATGTCGGAGAAGCCTGCCTTTTTAAGGGCTTTTTTAATTGCAGCCATGCTGATCTTCTCACCGAACTGGCCCTCTGTTGCGGGAGCACACATGGCAATGACCTCGCTTCCTTTCTTGATCTCGTTAATGATGTTCACGAGATAGGTCTTGGAACCGATGGCACCGAAGGGACAGCTGTGAATGCAGTGTCCGCACTGTATGCATTTATCTTCGTCTATGTGACAGAAGCCGTATTCATCATATGAGATAGCTCCTACCGGACATGATTTCTTACAGGGACGTTCCTGATGAACGATGGCACGGTAAGGACATTCCTTGGCACACATACCGCATTCCTTACACTTGGCGGGATCTATCCTCATTCGGAATTCTCCGGGAGAGATGGCACCGAACTTACATGAATTCAGACATGCTTTTCCGAGGCAGAAACGACAGCTGTTTGTAACAGAATAGGCTGAAATAGGGCACTCGTCGCAGGCAGGATCTATGACCTGCACCACATTTTTTGACCCCGGGTTGTATGTGGGGTTCTCGGCACAGGCAAGCCGGATCCTCTGGCGGACGATCTCACGCTCCTTATAGATACAGCATCTGTAATCGGGCTTGGGACCCGGTATTATCTTATAGACAAGCTCATCTTTATGCTGCTCATCCAGCTCGTCATTCCAGGCAAGTCTGCAGACTTCCTCCATTATCCTGTGTTTAAGGCTTACTATACTTTGATCACTTGTTACCATGTGTTTCTCCTAAAAATTATGATACAAACGAATTGCTCCGTTGCTTTCAGCAACTCTCGCAATTCTACCATAATAATCAGACTTTTACGAGGGTTTTTTCATTCTCACATCCTGCTGCAGGCAGCCAGGGCGGCAATGGCCCCGTCGGAAGCTGCTGTAGTGAGCTGCCTTACTTCCTTTACCCTGCAGTCACCGGCGGTATAGATACCGTCAGTCTTTGTGGTGCAGCTTTCAGGGGCATCGATATACCCCTTTTCATCAAGGGTAACCACATTTTCAAAGGCAGTATTATCAGGTTCCTGGCCTATTGCGACGAAAAGGCCGTTTACTTCTATTTCTGAAAGCTCTCCGGATAGCTTATTTTTCACGGTAACGGAAGAGAGCACAGGATCACCGTTCAGCTTTTCGACTGTTGAATTCAGGACGAATCTGACGTTTTCCCTGTCCCTTACCTTCTGGACATCAGCATCGCTTCCTCTGAATTCATCCCTTCTATGGATGATGTAGACTGTCCTGCAGTAATTCGATAAGAACAGAGCGTCGGAAAGCGCAGTGTTTCCGCCTCCGTATACAGCCACATCTTTTCCTCTGAAGAAGGCTCCGTCGCAGGTTGCACAGTAAGAAATGCCTTTGCCGATCAGTTCGTCTTCGCGGTCCACACCCATGTGGCGGTTCTTCGCACCGGTTGCTATGATGACAGCCTTCGCCTCGTATTTATTTCCGCTTTCCGTAAGGACGGTCTTCACCTCACCGTTCTCAATACCGGTCACGGTCTCATATTCAATCTCTGCACCAAATCCGGCAGCCTGTTCATAAAGAGTGGTGGCATATTCAAATCCGGAAACATGCTTTAGTCCGGGGTAATTCTCTATATCCGGAGTGTTGACGATCTGTCCTCCGTAATTCTTCGCTTCTAAAAGAAGAACACTCTTTCCTGCTCTTAATGCATATATTGATGCGGTAAGCCCTGCGGGGCCTGCTCCTACAATGATTATATCCTTCATATTCTGTCCTCCGATCATATCTTTTTCTAAGAGATCCTTCGCTCCGCTCAGGATGACAGGGGGATGTCATTCTGAGGGCTTGTGCCCGAAGAATCTCTAAGAGATCCTTCGCTCCGCTCAGGATGACAGGGGGGATGTCATTCTGAGGGCTTGTGCCCGAAGAATCTCTAAGAGATCCTTCGCTTCACTCAGGAAGGAAAAACGTCCAGTGGACGTTTTTCGGGCATGATTACGAGCGCCGAGCGCGAGTATGCCCCGCACAATGGGTAAAATGTCAACCCGAAAAAATGAGCACAATTAGATTGTATAAAATCTACAATGAGTTGTCAACATTGTTTTGAAATAAACAGGATATTCTGTGTGCTTTCAAGCCGGACGTCGGGGCTGCATCTGAAATAATGAACATCATCAAACTGGTATTTCAGATTCCTTTCAGTAAGGAACAAGGGCATGGAACCCTCGCCCTTCAAGCTGGTGATAAGGTTGAATCCATAGAGCCCCCCGGGATTTAAGTGATCCTTTATGAGTGAGATCCCCTTTGGAGAAGTGAGACCCTTATCGGGGATATCCGAGTGGTAGGCGTCATTTATTATGCAGTCATACTTTTCGTCAGTCTGTGCGAGATAGTTCATACCGTCTCCGATAAAGATCCGGAGTCTTCCCGTCGATTCCGCCTGAAAATCTTTTTCCAGATCATTGAGATAAAAATACTTTCTTGCAATATCCACAGCAAGCGGGTTTATCTCTACCACATCCATTTTTTTATAGGGATAGTGGCCTATAAGGTATTTCGGGAACTGGAAGCCGGCACCGCCGAACATAAGGAACTTCTCTGCTCCCGGTGCCATATCGATGAGCCTGCAAAATGCCCGCGCATAGTCGAATACGAGCTCGTACTTATTCTCATCGAAAAATGTAGCTGATTCCCTTGTGCCGTTAACCTCGTAAAGGCGTGCGGGAACACCGCGGTAGAGCCCGTTTCGTATCACGAATTCTCCGTATTCCGAATGAAAGGTGCATAGAACCTTCCCGGGTTTTTTATTTCTGCTTCTGTTGAATAGATCCATCTATCAAATTGTACCATAACAATTGCCCTAACAGACTAAAATATTGTATAATAACGCCAATGTAGTGCAAAGCACGGAAGGATCTGTTTTCCATTAAAATATCAGGCGGTGGAATATGAGCGACAGTACACTTTTCAGACAGAAGAGCATCGATAAGATATCCTCACCGGAGGAACTTAATGACTATATCAGGGTATCAAATCCCGGAATGTGGATGCTGCTTGTTGCAGTGATCCTCGTCCTTTTAGGAATGGTGACCTGGGGAACATTCGGAAGGCTGGAGACCAGAATATCGGTTCCGGCTAAAGTAGATGAAAATAAAGTGGTGCTATACGTGGAGGCTGATGATCTCTTAAAAGTAAAGGCTGGTCAGCCTGTATATATCACGAGTTTTAAGGGAGAGGTCACAGAACTCAGCGTTAATGGCAACAAGGCCGGAGAAGTGCTGGGAGACATAAGCCTTCAGGAAGCAGGATTTGATAAAGAAGATATTGTCTATGAGATAGACGGAGAAATAGATTGTCCAAACGGGATCTATCTTGGGGAGATAGTCATTGACCAGGTAAGCCCCATGTCTTTCCTTACAGGAGATGCAAATTAAATCCAAATGTCTGATAATAAGAACAGTGTAAAAAAACCGGTTTCAAAAAAGATCGCAAAAGTGCCGGTAATAATGCAGATGGAAGCACTGGAGTGCGGGGCTGCCTGCCTTTGCATGGTGCTTGCTTACTTTGAAAAATGGATCCCCCTTGAACAGGTACGTGTAGACTGTGGAGTGTCAAGAGACGGATCCAATGCGAAGAATATACTTAAGGCAGCCAGAAATTACGGGCTGGATGCCGGAGGCTACAAATTCAATGATCCGGATTCCATCAGGGAAGAGGGACTTTTCCCTGCCATCATTCACTGGGATTTTAATCACTTTGTGGTACTTAAGGGATTTAAGGGGGACAAGGTCTATTTAAATGATCCCGGAAGAGGTGCGGTCACGGTATCGATTGAAGAGTTTGACACTTCATTTACCGGTATCGCCCTTATGTTTGAACCCACCGAGGCATTTGAGAAGGGCGGGAAGAAAAAAAGTGTGGCTGATTTTGCGATCAAACGCCTTAAGGGTACCGGCGTTGCCGTGGCTTTTGTGATCGCCACTACCGTGATCACATCCCTTTTCGGCGTGATATCTCCTGTATTTTCAAAGGTTTTCATAGACAGGCTGCTGCCAAAAGTAAACCCTGAGTGGAATATGCCTTTTCTCATACTGCTCGCTGCTTTCTCCATCCTGCAGGTTATAGTCACGTGGATAAACACCATTTTCTCCCTAAGGATAGACGGGAAAATGGCAATTGTCGGAAATGCCACATATATGTGGAAGGTCATGCATCTTCCCATGGACTTTTTCTCGCAGAGGATGGCGGGAGATATCCAGCAGAGAAAGGATGAGAATGCATCGATATCGACAAATCTCGTAAATACTTTTGCGCCGCTTGTACTGAATACCGCCATGATGTTCTTCTATCTTTTCATCATGCTGAAGAACAGTGTTATCTTAACTATCATGGGTCTTTCCAGCATCGTCGTGGATGTGATCATGGCGAAGCTCATTTCCGCTAAACGTGTCAATTTGACAAGGGTTCAGATGAGAGATACCGGTAAGCTTCACGGTACTACCGTTTCCGGAATAGAGATGATCGAATCCATTAAGGCCGGAGGAGCGGAAAACGGATTTTTCGGGCGCTGGGCCGGACTTCAGGCCAGTGTTAACACCCAGATGAATAAATTCACTTCACTGAATTCATACTGGGGATTGATACCTTCAATGGTTTCCGAGGTGGTGCATACCCTTATCATGATAACCGGTATCTATCTCACTATGAACGGAAAGTTTACCCTTGGTGCGGTCATGGCTTTTGACGGATTCCTGGCATCATTTATGGGACCTGCCCAGGAACTCATAGGTGCCGGACAGACACTGCAGGAAATGCGGACTGATATGGAACGTATAGAGGATGTCATGTGCTATCCGGATGACGTCAATACAAATGAAAGATCCTGGAAAGATGAGGATCTTGCGAAGCTTAACGGAAAGATAGAGCTGAAGCATATCACTTTCGGCTATTCACCTCTGGCGGCTCCCCTTATAAAAGACTTTAATATGACGATAGAACCCGGAAGCAGAGTGGCTTTCGTGGGCAGCTCCGGCTGTGGAAAGTCAACGCTTTCAAAGCTTATTACCGGACTGTACTCCCCGTGGGAAGGAGAGATCCTGTATGACGGCAAGAAGATAGGAGAGATAGACAGGAATGTATTCACGGGTTCTGTTGCCATAGTTGACCAGGATATCATTCTTTTCGAGGATTCCATCAGAAACAATATAAAGATGTGGGATGACTCCATAGAAGACTTTGAAATGATAATGGCTGCCAGAGATGCGCAGATACATGACGATATCATCCAGCGTAATGAGGGATATGACCATAAGCTTATCGAGGGAGGAAAGAATTTCTCCGGCGGTCAGAGGCAGAGGCTTGAGATCGCCAGAGTCCTTGCCCAGGACCCCACGGTCATCATCCTTGATGAAGCGACCAGTGCACTGGATGCAAAAACTGAATTCGAAGTGGTTAACGCCATTAAAGACAGAGGAATAACATGCATAGTAATAGCCCACAGGCTTTCCACCATTCGTGACAGTGATGAGATAGTGGTCCTAGACCATGGAGAAGTGGTGGAACGCGGCACCCACGATGAACTGTTCAAGAAGGGTGGGTACTATACTGAGTTAGTTACGAGTGAATGACCGAAAGCTTCGAGACGATTGACGAGCCGAAGGCGAAGTCAGAGTCCGAAGCGAGGTCGTTCTGTGACACTATGAACACTTAGCGAATGAAATGAGCTTAGTGTGAATGCGTGCAGAGTAGATTAGCGAAATCGAGCTAAAGCGACGATTGAGCTTAACGAACAGAACTTCATTATTCGAGACGATTGACGAGCCAAAGGAGAAGCCTTTATAAGCCCTCCCCCACTGGGGGAGGGTGTCGGCGAGGCCGACGGGTGAGGGAGACCCGCCGAAATCCCATTTCGGCGGAGAGGAGGAGTGGCGAAGCGAAAGTGAACGTTGAGTTTTACGAAACGTGAACAAAAGCGAAGCCCACGACGACGATGAGTACTTGGTTTTCAGAACAAATCCATACCAGAAAATTAGAAGATAACGAAGTCATGGCCAGGGCATATGTGGACATGGCCGGTATCGTTATGGGTAAAAAGATCCAGGCTGTCTTAAATGACGAACTGGAACAGGCACGTAGTGCCATGGACATGATACTGAAGTTCTATGGCATAAGGATCAAGGAGTTCCCGGTAGAATTAAAAGACTTTGACAGGGAACTGGACAGGCTCCTTCATCCGTACGGCATTATGAAAAGGACAGTTAATCTTACCAAGGGCTGGTATAAGGATGCTGTCGGTCCCATGCTGGGGTATATTAAAGAGACACAGACGCCTGTTGCACTGATGCCCGATGTCAAAAGGGGATACTATTACTTTGATGCTTCAAAAGGAAAGAATGTCAGTGTAAACAGGGAGACGGAAAAGCTTTTGGGAGTGGATGCTCTGTGCTTCTACAAGCCCTTCCCGTTAAAGAAGCTGAATACAGGAGATCTTTTAAAATACTTACTGGAGACTCTTTCCGTAAATGACATCATACAGATGGCCGTATTAACCGGAATAGCCACATTTATCGGAATGGCAATGCCAAGACTCACGTACTGGCTCTACTCCGATGAACTCCTGAATTCCGGCAGCACCAGCAGTCTCTTTGCCATTGGTGTGTTCATGGCATCGGTTTCGATAAGTACCATTATCATGAATTCCTTAAAGAACCTGCTCCTTACAAAGATACAGAGAAAGAACAGTCTGTTTACAGAGGCAGCTGCTATGATGAGGGTTCTCTCACTGCCGTCGGATTTCTTTAAGCAGTACAGTGCGGGTGAGATCTCCCAGAGAATGACGTATATCACGAGTCTGTGTAACTCACTTAACTCAATGGTGGTGTCTACAGGACTCACCTCAGTTTTTTCATTTGCCTATATCACTCAGATATTCCGGTTTGCACCGGGGATGGTGATCCCTTCGCTTATCATAATACTTGTCAACATCATATTCTCCTGTGCTTCATCTCTTATACAGATGGGGATCAGTAAGGAGCGGATGGAGAATACGGCTAAAGAGAGCGGAATGAGCTATGCCATGATAAGCGGGATACAAAAGATAAAGCTGTCCGGAGCAGAGAAAAGGGCTTTTGGAAAATGGTCAAAGACTTATTCTGATATGGCCCGGCTGACCTATGATCCGCCCATGTTTATAAAGATCAATACCGTCATATCTACAGCTATCGGACTTGCCGGGACTCTTGTTATGTACTTTATGGCCCTTCAAAACGGCCTCTCGGTAGCGGAGTATACAGCGTTTAATTCGGCATACGGAATGCTTTTCGGTGCCCTTTCTTCACTGTTTGGAATAGCACTGGAAGTGGCCGGAATAAAGCCTTACCTTAAGATGGTTGAACCCATTTTTGATACCGTGCCCGAAGTAAGCGGAAATAAGGATATCGTTGAGAAGCTTGGAGGCGGTATCGAGATAAGCCACCTGTCATTTAAGTACGGAGAAGATCTTCCCTTGATCCTCGATGATCTGTCGATCAAGATCTCACCGAAACAGTATGTGGCGATAGTGGGAAAGACCGGATGCGGAAAATCAACGCTGCTCCGTCTCCTCATCGGATTTGAGGTACCGGTAAGAGGAACCATTTTCTATGACGGCAAGGATATAAAGGGACTGGATCTCCAGTCCTTAAGAAGTAATATCGGAACGGTGCTTCAGAGCGGAAGTCTTATGAACGGAAGCATATATGAGAATATAGCCATTTCAAAGCCGGATCTCACACTGGATGAGGCCTGGGAAGCTGCTGAGATGGCGGGTATCGCTGATGATATCAGGGAGATGCCCATGGGAATGCACACCGTCATCAGTGAAGGGGGCGGAGGTATTTCCGGAGGGCAGAAGCAGAGGCTTATGATCGCAAGGGCAGTTGCCGGAAAGCCCAAGATCCTCATGTTTGATGAAGCCACCAGCGCCCTTGACAATAAGACGCAGAAGCAGGTGTCCGAAGCTTTGGACTCTCTTAAATGCACGAGGGTCATCATCGCTCACCGTTTGTCCACGATCAAGAACGCAGACAGGATCCTTGTTCTTGATAAGGGGAAGATAATAGAAGACGGAAATTATGATGAACTAATAGCAGCAAACGGGTACTTTGCGGAACTTGTATCCCGGCAGATATACAACGCTAATACATGAGTCAGTGGGGACGGTTTTCAAGTCAAAGGGGGACGTCCCCCTGGTTCCCCGGCTTCAACCCGCTTTCTTTTTTGAAGAGAAGACTCTCGACACCTTTATCCAGAGAGCTGTTTTCACTTTATCAAACGGAGCGCTGTTCATATCCGGATGTTCGATGGGAGAAACCTTCGTGACTTTCCTAAGATCATCCGGCGTAAAAAGCTCCGGCAGCCCACTCTTCACAGCTTTCTTCACCACTGTGCTCTTCGTCTGTTTCTGCTTTTTTTCTGTTATCGTAGCACTCTGTGTCTTCACGGAAGCGGTGTTATAAAACTTATTGGTAAGACTTAAAAGACTTTTTAGATCGTTCATATCATTTTTTCCCTTTTGATTCTCCTGCTGGTCTCCCGGTAACGGCGCTGCCAAATGACAGCACGTAACGCGTCAGCCTTCCCCCGCTGCTTTCAGCGGGAAACAGCTTCTTTAATACCGCATCTGCTTTATCCGTCACGGCGATAAAACGAAGCTCTGTCGTCTCACTGTATCTTTCGGATATGGCTGTAAGGCTTCTGACCGCCATGGCCTGCAGGAGTTCAAGATTCCTGCTCATAAGGTGGAACATATTTACGAGAAAGGTATCCCCCTCTTCTGATACGAGGAAGCATCCGTTGATCTTCCCGTTTTTCTTATATACCGTACTGAAAGAAGGAGAATAATCAAGCACACCCTCCTCCGGTTCTATCGGAAGGAAGCTCATCAGGAGAGCGGCCTCATCGCTCCCCGGCAGAGGAGCCTCTTCAAAGCCCTCCTTCGTACCATCCTCAATGAAAGCCGCAAGCTCATGTTTTTCCCTTGCGCTGCTTAAAGAAAGAGAGAAATCCGAAAATGATCCGGCGGGTTCGAATCCGCAGTGCCTTAAAAAGAGCTCGGCATCTTTCATCTGCGCTTCACCTTCTTTGCTCTCAGGTATCAGGCACTCCATCTCTGAAGAGCCCGCTTTTGAAAGAATCTCCGATATACGGGACACCATGGCCGATCCCACGCCCTTTTTTCTGTATTCATCGGACACTGCGATACTTAAAAGCCTCGCCGTTTTGTCATGCTGAAATACCGCTGTGCCGATAAGCTCGTCCTTATCATCATTGAAGGCTCCGAAAGCATAAACGCCCTCATCTGAAAGAGATCCTTTTGCATCTGCAGAAAGAAACCCTTCGTATTCGTCCTGTTGAGACTTGTCCAAAGCCGCAAAAGACAGATTGAAATCAAAACTCATTTTATCCTCCCTGCTGTCCCGAATATCCTTGCAGTAAATGATCCTGCGCTTTCTCCTTCGCTGCGTTCTATGGTATCCGTATATGCTGCGAAAGGAGGATCCGCTGCAGAGGCAACGGCACTTACATAACGTATGATAAGCTCCACGGCCTCCTTTTTCTGTTCTCCCGTGGTCAGGAGTACCTTCCCGTCCGCGAAGAGAAAGACCTCACTGTTATCATAATCCAGCTGTCCCACGGCTTTAATAAGCTCATCCTTCCTGTCCGGAGCTGAAAAGACGATACATATCCCCTTCAGATATCCGTTTTTTTCCAGATGCTCATACATCAGCTGAAGAAAATCCTTATTATAAAAGCCCGTATCGGGATCGATATATCTGCTGCGGTTTCCCTGTATGCGCAAAGTGAGAAGGAGTCCTATCGCGAAGCCCAATGAGCGAAGACTTGAATGGACCAGTACACCCAGTACACAGCCGATAACGACCGGAACGATAAATGCGCTGAGCCGCAGGAATAAAGGCGGTCTTCTCTCTTTCCGGTGTCCCGCGACAATCCTGTAAGCTGTAATGACAAAGATCAGCTGTATCACGGGCATGACGATAAAGGTGTCAAGCAGCATTATCACTACCATCGGAAGAGGCATGTTCAAATATGATCTGATCATGGAAAAGATGCTGACGGCGGAGAACAGGATCCCCACTCCTGCCAGAATGTAGTAAGGCATATAGCGCTTCTTTATGTGATCCGGGCTCTTATATACACAATAGTCCACGAATATCATCCAGAGAAGTGTCAGCAGAGTACACGTGGATTCCGACAGGAAGGCATCCAGAAGCTGCAGGATGTCAGGTATCATGCCGGTGAAGAGGCCCATGGTCTCTCTTGCATAGAATATGACATCATTTACCACACTGACCGTGCCCTCAATAAGGGCAAGGCTGCACATCAAAAGGAATATCTTCCTTTTGGTACTGCTTTCCGGATTATTGCCGGCAAATGCTCCGGCTCCTGCATTCTTGACGTATGTCAAAAGCCACAGATATATGGCAACGGATAATATGTCTATGATAAGGAAGATGATCTGATCGAATCTCTCTAAACTCATCAGAAAAGACTCACCTCCTCCGACCTGCTCCCTGCCCAGACAGTTTCACCCTTAAGACCCGGCAGCAGGTATGACACCAGCGAATTCACATATTCCGCATGTCTTCTGATCACTATCTTTGTATCCGCAGGATAGTTCTTCACTGCAGCATTCACTGAGTAGCAGAGCATATTCAGAAGGTCCAGACGGGAGTCGGGACCTATGGCTGTAAAGAGCACCGGCATGAGGATGCCTGAAGGAGTCCTGTGTATCAGGAAATAACCGTTTATCCTGCCGTCCGTCATAACATAACTGGAAACCTCCGGATCGTACCAGGCCTTTGTCATAACCGCGAGATCATCCATGAGTCCCTTTTTCTCATGGAGTACACAGTTGGTGATCCCCTGCCAGAACTGAAGATCCTGAAGCACTCCGATATTCTTTATCGTATCGGGAAGCTTCTTTTTCCCGATCTTCATGGACTTAAGATCCGAAACCTGAAGGATTATATCACGGCCTTCCCTTTCCTCAAGGTCAAATTCCGCCGACTGAAAGGACTGCCTCTCTTCCGGCGCCATTCCGGGACGCTCGAAAAAGCTGCGTTTTACGCCGTCATCTCCTGTCCTCTCTCCGTATTCGTCTAACAGCTGCGAAAGCACTTCTTCATTACTTCCGTTGAAATCAATGAGCTCGGCTTCAGCCCCCTCGTCCTTATCCCTGTCTTTTAGCATCCATACAAGGATCCCCTCTGCCTGCCCCTCCTCATTCAAAGCAGCAAGACTGCGGCTCCTCTTACGGAAAAGGTTTTCTGCTGTATCCGGCTGCATAAGCTCTTCACAGCTGTTTTGGATATCCCTGTTTATTTCCAATATCTCAAGCACTGTCCGTATTCCTTTCACATCGCTTTCAGGATCTTTGTCGCGGTACAGTCCCTTACAAATTCTTCTACGGGGACTATGTTCGCCGTAAGATGACGCAAAAGACTGAGCTCACTGTCATTTCCGGTGGCAAAGGAAAGCATAAGCCCCGGGTCCTCAGCTTTGTACCCTGAAAGGATCTTATCCAGCACCCTTATGCAGTCGAGGAGGTATTCCGGATTATCTGCCGCAGCATGCATATAGTAGATTATTATGCCCCTGGGTTTTGTTTCACAGAGAAGCAGCCCTTTGACTTCAGACCCCTCAATAACCGCAGAAGACAGGACGGGATTGAAAAAATCCATGGTCCCCACATCGTTTTTCATAAAGAAATCTTTAAGGATCTTCTGATCTTTAGGGCTGCATTCACTTATGGAACGGGCTTTCTGTACTTTTCCCTCTGTTATGGTCTTTCTGTAGACATCGGAATAGAAAAGGGACGCATACAAAACAGCATGTTCGCTGCCGTTTTCAACGATATCATAGCCCTCATCAGCAAAGAAACACATCATTTCCTCATCGCAAGGCATGATAAATCTGATCAATCCTATACCCGTCTCTTCAATGACGTTTTCGATCTCCCGGAGCATGAGATGGCCGATTTCTTTTACGCTCTCCCCCGGTTCGACACGAAAAGTCAGGATATCCGATATCACTTCCGTTGAGAGGATAGTTGAAAAACCCTTCAAATTTCCTTTGTTATCGACGGCTGCAAGTATATTCGCCACGTCAGGAAAGGTCTCTCCGAACTGCTTCGCATATTCCAGAAACAGGTTTCTCTTATCTTTGTCATCTCTGATCCAGAACAGATTGATGTCCGTGCTCATTGTGATACTCCCTTCACAAGCTTGTCATAGATCTGGGCGGCCGTAGGGAAATGCCTCTGGAACGGATGTTCCGCGCGTTTGATCTCTTTGAATCCGAGGGACGCAAGGGTTTCATAATACATCTTATATTCTTCCGAGTCGGTATATCCCTCATTTCCCGGTTCAGAGGGTTTTTCCAGGACCTTACTATACAGAAGCGCGGCGCTTTTCTGACACATATCGACATAACAGACCTTGTAATCCGTATAATGCAGCTCGGCAAGGGCATCCTGTCTTACCCGGTCTTCCAGAACCTCATACTCTGACGCCGTCATATTCTCCATATTGAAATAGCGTCTTACCTCTCTGATCGCATCAGTCAGCCTTAATCCTTCATCCACTGCATTCTTAATGGATTGTCTGCGTGCCGCTCTTGCATGTACTATGCCGAGCCCGATACTGATAGCTGATCCTGCGATACCCAGGATACCGCCCAGTGGAGCCAGTATGCCTGTAACTGAAAGGGCACCGCCTGCCATGGTCAGTATTCCGCCTGTCATATTTACGAGAGCACTGTTTCTCGTGGTCGTTGTCATTTCCTGACGGTGCTTCAGAAGTAATTGAAGCTCTTTTCTCTGAAGCTCCTTCTGCTTCATCTGCCCAACTGTGAGATTCTGCTGGTCATCCTCTCTCGTTTTATTATTCAGGTGCTGCTGAGCCTTGTTCAGATGCTTTCTGGAATGTGATACCTCCTTCAGATCTATTATGGCAGATGTAGTCGCCATGCCACCGGCCAGTATAGATATCACACCTGTTCCAAACTGTATGGCTTCGGGTGTGGAAGCGAGTTTATCCGCAAGATTTGCATACTCCTTACCACTCAGACCATTAAAATTCTTGTATATTTCCACCCCGCTCTTCAGGAAGTCAGCACCGCCTTTTATGGTCGTTCCCGAAAGGTCCAGGGTCTTTGAAGCAGTCTCTGCTAATGAAAGTGTATTGGTACCTTTAGTGATATTCTTTAGGAGGTTATACAGCTCAGGGGATTTAAGAACAAGCGTGATCAGTGAAAATACCATACTTAATCCGTTTGTTGCTACAGCATACGGCAGGGCTTTAGTGACCTTATCAGTCGTTTTTCCAAACGACTTGACCACAGTCTGGGGAACACTGGTACCTGCTTTTACGTATTCTACCTTTTCGCCCAGTTTCTTTTTACCCGGTACTTTTGTATCTTTATTAACGAGCTTTGCAGACTCTTTACCCTGAACGGGAGCCTCTTCTTCTCTTTCTTCGTCGTAATTTCCCGACTCCAGCATCCGTTCTATTCTGGCTTCCTGAGCTGAATCCTCATAATCCGGATCGTGAAGATCATCCGCCAGATCACTGATCGCATCGTTAATAACAGATGCCGTTTCCATAATATGCTGCTTCAGTGTTTCATCGGCGATCAGATTCGCAGGCATATCCACAGCAAGCCCGGCTGCATTGTACATTGCAACAAGCTTATTCGTCATCACAACGGCCAGCTTGGCCTTAGCTTCCCGCCGCTCTTTGGGATGGTGTTCTCCTTCAGATTCGAGCTTCCTGTATTTTGCGAGCTCTGTTTTCAGACTGTATTCCTCATTCTGACATTTCAGATATTCATTAAATTCCTCGCATTTATCTACAAAAACCGCAGCCTGTGCGATCGCTGTCCAGTCGGGTTTGCTCTTAAATGCCTTGGATTTGGGGTCGGGAATATAGTTTCTTAAAGCCGTATCAAAGCACTCAGCGTTCGGTGACGCAGTAAGTCCGTTTTCTACAAGATAAAGAATAAATAAGAGCTGCTTCGGTTTTGCCTGGGTTAGCGAGTAAACAAAGGGTTCCTTCGAACCGTTCTTTCCAACGCCGCAGTTCCGGTACATCCAGGCAAGGACCATTCTTGCCCCCTCCTTCTGAGCCGGGCTGACCCCTTCCATATCGGGCACTGCCTTGTCATCCCAGAATTTGTAAGCACCTGATTCCAACACCCTCGATGCCGCATTGTACCTTTCAACCCTTTGCTCTTTTGTGAGATGGCTGTATCTGTAGACCGCTGATGTTACATTGACAAGGGTTGATTTATTGTCTTTTCTTTCTTTTGCAGTAATATTGACCGGAGGATTCGGAGGGTTCTTCCTTTCAACCTTCTTCTCCTTATCTTCAAGTATCTGAAGCTTTATCAGATCTGTATAAAACGCTATGACATCCTTTCTGTTGGTTAAGGCATCTTCGCGGCTGTACTCCTTATTCAGTTTATTAAGGAGCTCATATCTGGACTTTTTCTTAAGCTCATCCACAGGTAAAAGGGAATATAAGGGGTTCTTCAAAAGATTGTATTTGATATCGATATACTCTTTGCCAGCACCTGAATAATCCGCCCCGTAGTTATCAACAAGCTTTTTATCGGACAGCTTCATTGCTTCCTTCAGGGTAACAGTTCTGTACTCCTCTGTGGGGGCGTCATTTCCGAGCTTTTGCGCAAATCTTTGCTGGAGCGCCTTCCTTTCCCTGCACTGCTTAAGCATCTTGGTCCTTTTTTCAACGGAATCCACAAGCTCAAAACCGGTCCTGCTATATGCTTCGGTCAGGTTGTCAAGGTTGCTCTCCTTTATATCATTGATCGTAATATCCGGTAATTCACCGTTAAAATCGATCCTGGGATTAATATAATTTTTGTATTCCTCACGGATATCATAGGGACTGAACATCTCATGAGACTGCAGCAGGATCCGTTGATCATTTTTCAGATCTTCAATATGCTCCTGTAAAGGTGTGTTGGCCGGATTGCGCAGATTCGTGGTATTATACACTTTCTGCTGGTCGTCTATTATCTCCACACCGCCCATGAACGATTTGTCTTTCTTTCTGTTTTGCTGTATTTCATTTCCGTTTCGACACATATTATTCTCTATTCTCCTTCTGTGATTAAGACGCGAAAATGACCGGACATCATTACGGCAGTGTTTCCAGGAAATCCTTCAAAAGAAGGGTTCCGTCCGCCACCTGCTGCAGGGGATACAGGTAGTTTTCCGGTATCAGCAGCGCTGTATCCGCAGAGAGTTCTATATTTTCATAAAGCTTTTCATCATCGAGATCTGACTTAAGGGCAGAAACGGTCTTAAAAACAAGCACGGTTCCGTCCTTACTCAGACAGAAATTCCCGTATGGCAGGAAAAAGTTCAGCTTTGATATGGCAATAGAGAGAGCGGGAACCGCCTCTTGGGGGATATTGATCATTAAGGTGAGTACCGATGTGAAATACATGACTTCCTCAGGCCCTTCTACCGGCAGAAATGAATATTCAGCCAGGATATCCAGAAGCCCCGCACCGTAATCCGGCACCAGCACCCTCAGTACATCCATTTTCGTTCCAAGCTCTTCGCCTGTAAACATGCTTACCTCTTCGACACTCTCATCATTCTTAAAGAATGTCTCAAGTCTTTCGATCAACGCTTTTTTTCTTTCTTTCATGCGATTTCTCTCTCCTTTTTGAAAGCCACGGCATCAGATAAATATGGTACCAAAGCCCACAGACCACTCCCTTCTGTGCCCGGGGAGTTATGGGCTGAATACCGTTTAATTATAGTAAACCCACGTAAAATCTGCAACGGAGCGGGGCTGATCTTTGTGAAAACTTTTTTAGTTAGTGTCATTCTGAGCGAAGCGAAGAATCTCATATACCTGTAGGAGAGTCACGTTTGACCACGGCGATATCAGGAGTGTCACAAAGATTTCGCCTGTGGACACCGCTTCATTTGGGAAAAAGAGAATAGCTTCGTGGAAAAGGATATCGAGGGTGTTTGCTTCAAAAAAGAAAGGTTGACATACGATTAAATGAGTGTTAAATTGTACCTATCGATTAAACAAACTTTTAATTGATATAACAAGTGAGGTGGATTATATGAAAAAAAGCTATAAGATCGACGTTGACTGTGCTAACTGCGCGTTAAAGATGGAAGACGCTGCAAAGAAGACAGAGGGTGTAAAAGATGCTTCCGTAAACTTTATGGCGCTAAAGATGAAAGTAGAGTTTGAAGACGGAGCTGATGTGGATGCAGTTATGGAAAATGTCAGGAGCAACTGCAAGAAGGTAGAATCCGACTGCGAAGTGTTTTTATAATAGGATTTCAGAATGACGTGTCATTTGTCATCCTGAGCGTAAGCGAAGGATCTAAGGTATAAGGTAACATAAATGAATTCAAAACAGAAGAAAAACCTGATAAGGATCATCATATCTGCGGTACTCGTTATCTCTCTTCATTTCGTGCCGGTATCGGGGATACTGAAGTTCATTCTGTATATGGTGCCGTTTCTTATTATCGGTTATGACATACTGATAAAGGCGGTAAAGGGAGTTATAAACAGACAGCCCTTTGATGAATGTCTGTTGATGGCTGTTGCTACTGTGGGTGCCATTATCCTGGGTCTTCTCGGTAGCGGCGACTATGTGGAAGCCGTAGCTGTTATGCTCTTTTACCAGACGGGAGAATGGTTCCAGTCCTACGCTGTGGGAAAGAGCCGGAGGAGCATCTCAGGCCTCATGGATATCAGGCCTGATCACGCCAATATAGAGGACGGGAACGGCGGACTTATCGAGACCGATCCGGATGAAGTGGAGATCGGAACCATAATAGTTGTTCAGCCCGGAGAAAAAGTGCCTATTGACGGTATCGTGGAAGAAGGCAGTTCATCCCTTAATACTTCGGCCCTTACCGGTGAGTCCCTGCCGAGAGACGTACATACGGGTGACGAAGTTCTGTCCGGCTGCATCAACTTAAACGGAGTCCTGAAGATCCGTACAACCAAAGAATTCGATGAATCTACGGCTTCAAAGATCCTCGAACTTATAGAGGACGCAGGCTCCAGAAAATCAAAGTCAGAAGATTTTATAACGAAATTTGCAAGAGTATATACTCCGGCAGTCGTTTATGCCGCGTTGGCTCTTGCCATTTTGCCGCCTGTATTTTTAATGATCAGCGGAAATTCGCCCATGTGGGGAACATGGGTCTACAGAGCCCTTACCTTCCTTGTAATAAGCTGTCCCTGCGCTCTTGTGATAAGCATTCCGCTCTCCTTCTTTGCGGGGATCGGAGGCGCTTCCAGATCCGGTATACTAATAAAAGGCTCGAATTACCTGGAAGCTGTTTCTGAAGCATCCACTGTTGTATTCGATAAAACCGGTACCCTCACTAAGGGAACCTTTGAGGTAGCGGCTATACACCCGAAGGATATAAGTGAAAAAGAGCTTCTCCATATGGCAGCACATGTGGAGAGATTTTCCAATCATCCCATCGGTCTTTCTTTGAAGGAAGCCTATCCCGATGAAAAGGATGACTGCGAGGTAGAGATACTCGAAGAGATCGCAGGCAGGGGCATCAAGGCAAAGGTAAACGGTCATGAGATCTACGCCGGAAACAGTAAACTCATGGATGACATCGGGGCAGAGTGGCACGACTGTCAGAAAATGGGCACCATCATTCACGTATCGATCGACGGAGAATATGCGGGGCATATCGTGATATCGGATATTGAAAAACCACACTCAAAGGAAGCGATCGCTGCTCTTAAAAAAGAGGGCGTGAAAAAGACAGTAATGCTGACCGGCGACCGGAAAGAAGTGGGTGAAAGCGTTGCTGCATCTCTCGGCATCGATGAAGTATATACGGAGCTTCTGCCCGGCGACAAGGTGAGTAAGGTAGAGGAGCTTTTGGCTCAGAAATCAAACAGTTCCGAAAAACTGGTGTTTACGGGAGATGGCATAAATGATGCCCCTGTTCTCTCCAGAGTTGATATTGGTATAGCAATGGGAGCCATGGGATCAGACGCAGCCATTGAAGCCGCAGACATAGTACTTATGGATGACGATCCCTTAAAGATAGCTGAAGCTATAAGGATCTCCAAAAAGTGCATGAGGATAGTAAAGGAGAACATCTGGTTCGCCATAGGAATAAAGATCTCCTGCCTGATCCTCGGCGCACTGGGACTTACCAATATGTGGATCGCGATCTTTGCGGATGTGGGAGTAATGGTCATAGCGGTATTAAATGCCATCCGCTGCCTTGGCAAACGCTGAAAAAAGCATTCTATTTTCCTGCCATTTCTGTTATCATAAACGTAAATATATACAGAAACCCGGATCAAAATGATCTCATAAGAAGGAGGGAACAGTGAATGTCAGAAGAAAAGCAGATGTTAACAATTGAAGATCTTGAAAAGGTGAGTGGTGGACATAAGAAGGTTGAAAGCCTTGCTGACTGTCCCGATGATACGGAAGAAATAAAGAACAAAATGCTTCCAAAGCACAAGCATACCCAGCACGAATGTCCTAATCCTGAATGCAGGTCAAAGACAACGCTTGTGAAAAAGCATTATCTTATTGTTGATTTCGGTCATGTCCTTGTGGAAGGACAGGAATGTACGAAATGTGGAGAACAGTGGATAATCCACGAATAATATGAAAAAGAGACTTATTAAAAGAATAGCGATGATATTCCTGGTATTCGTACTGGTGGTATCAAATTCCATATGCCTGTACGCAGACGAGGATATTACTACGGAGAATGAAGGGCAGGAGGGTGAAGACCTGAAGCAGGAAAACCGTGAGGACGGACCGTCAGAAAGCGGACCGTCAGAAAGTGATCCATCAGAAAGTGCACCTTCCGAGGCCGCATCAACCGAGAGCTCTTCAACAGAATCCGGATCCACAGAGAGCGGAGAGGGAGAGAAAAAAGAAGAGCAGAAGGAAGATGTATATAGGATCACGGCTGATAATACACAGATAAGCTTTGGTACCATTAATCCTTCTGAGACCCCGAGACCATTAAGCTTTACTATCACGAATGAGGGAACAAAAGAGGTATTGCTGGGCTGGAGCCAGACAGATACAGAAGGGGTATTCGCCCTCAATATGCCGTCGAACGTTAATATCCCGATAGAGCCGCATCAGGCGATCCAGGGAAGTGTGGAGATTGGAAAGGTCAAACTGACTCCCGGGGATTATTCCACAACCCTTATGTTCAAAGACTTAGACCACATGGAGTCAACCGTCACTATAGATGTGTCTCTCAGGGTGGAGAATGCAAGACCTGTGATCACAAGGGTGATCGTGACTCCGGATAATGTGAGTTTAAGACAGGGGAACGGTACGAAATTTACTGCCAGGGTAGAAGGAGAGAATGATCCCGACACATCCGTAAGATGGGAAGTGCGGGGA
Organism: uncultured Lachnospiraceae bacterium; assembly: GCA_902779445.1. Lineage (GTDB taxonomy): Bacteria > Bacillota > Clostridia > Lachnospirales > Lachnospiraceae > NK4A144. Next base: position 24,506 of record CACZBM010000012.1, on the reverse strand, counting down.
AATAATTCATCCGGAACAGGCATTGATCCAAACGGATCCCTGACTCTCGCAAAGGACGAGACAGCAGGCTCCGTAAAGGTTGTAGCCATATCCAGGCAGGATGAGGCTTTCAGTGATTCTGCGGTAGTAAATATCGCAAGGGATAAATATACCGTCAATGCCGATGCTTATCCTTCAGAAGCCGGTTATATAAGCGGAAAGGGGACATACAACGGAGGAGATACCGCTACCCTTACGGCTGTTGCCAATAAAGGATACGAATTCTCGGAGTGGGTGACCACCGATGACGGCCATGTAAGCTACAGTGCAACTTTCACAACAGACAGTATCGGGAAAGATCTCCGGTATAAAGCCCTCTTCAAAGAGACAGGATACGAGGTAAAGGTAAAGAGTGCAGATAAAGAAAAAGGAACCGTTAAGGGCGGAGGTTATGTGGAAAAAGGCGGAAGCGTCTGGATCGAAGCAAAACCAAAGGAAGGATACCGCTTTAACGGATGGTACGAAAAGGACCGGCTTGTAAGCCGCGACGAAGCAAAGCTTAAGATCAAAAATGTTAAAAAGGATCACACTTTCACTGCAGAGTTTACGAAGGAAAGATATGTCGTCAGTGTTTCAGCTTCACCCTCTGAAGGCGGAACAGTAACGGGAGGCGGTGAATTTAAAGACGGAGAATCCACTGTAATAAAAGCAAAGGCCAATCCGGGATACAGATTCAAGGGATATGTATTAAATAACCAGATAGTCTCCACATCACCGGATTATAAGATCAAAAATATAGACAGAGACTTGAATATAACTGCTCATTTTGAAAAAGAAGGGGCGGTTAATTATACGATCACGGCAGGAGTAGCAAACAAAGGTGGTGCCATAACGCCGTCAGGGGATATCTCTGTTACAAAGGGTAATTCCATAACCTATACCATCGCTCCGGATAACGGATATGCGGTACTCATGGTTGCGGTAGACGGGGTACAGAAAGGTGCGTATAACTCCTATACCTTTGAAAATGTAAATAAGGACCACACTATTTCAGTTGCATTCGCACCAAAGCAGGAATCCGTGAATGATGTCAAAATGGATAAGATAATATCCACGGAAGAAGCGAAGGCAATTGCTGTTGCAGAACTTAAAGATGCAGAAGAAGGGGCGGAAGAGAGAAGCTCCAAGATCATCACTCCGGAAGAGTATGCCGCACTAAAAAAAGCGCAGGAATCCGGACTGAACAAGGAATCTGAAGTGGAAGGGGATGCAGAAGTCATCACAGTACCCCAGGAACAGAACCTCATAGGAATGGATGACGCCGATAATCTCGGAACCGTGGTGGACGTCTATAACCCCGATATGGCAAAGGGCGTATACCAGTCTCTTGATATTACAAAAGAAACTGCAGAAAAGCTCATTGATGGAGGCGGAGACAATATCCTTATAAATGAGGCTTATGAACTCGGATATCTGGATATCCTTATAAATAATGAATACGTGGTACCGGGAGAAGAGGAAGATGTACTCACCGGGAACAGAACAGTTAAGAACCTTCAGGAGATCGTAAAGGCTGCCCTTACCAAAGAGGACAAGCTGAAAATGCTCGAGGGTAAAGAGGTGGTATTCTCATTCACCATTTCCGGAGTAGAGAATCCCGGTGAATTTGAGAAACACATGCTTCAGGGCGCGGACGGAGTTAAGGTGGACGAATATTTATACATTACCCTTATGAAGACCGTGGATGGTGTCCCTTCTCTCGTGGAAGAGCTGGATAAAGAGATGGAGATCGTTATGGAGATCCCCGAAAGCCTGCGTGACAAAGGGAAGAAGTTCTGCATAGTAAGGAACCATAATGGCGAGGTTGACGTACTCTATGATCTGGATGATGATCCGGATACGATCACTGTAAAGACCGACAGGTTCTCGCCCTATGCCCTTGGACATGAAAGCGGCTTCAGCATAGGAAATATCGCGGTATTGATCGCCGCAGCAGCTGCGCTCCTCGTGCTGATAATCGGGGTGGTGTCCGCAAGGAAGCCAAGTAAAGTGGGGAGATAGACCCTGTATAACAGCCAGTTTGCGTAAAGTGTTGAAGTATCTGAACAGAGCTGATAAGATGGTTCTGGGAACGAAATCGACGGAAGCGATACGCGCATACTATGACAGAACATTTCATGCGATGATGAGGCAGCCAGACCCCTTTAAGCTGAATGATGATGAGTTGTACAGCCGGTATCTTTCGGGTGAGACAAAAGCCGGGGATGAGCTGATGCTGCGCTATGCGGATCAGCTCACTGCCTATCTTTGTTCGATCCTGAATAATCCCCAGGATGCCGAGGACCTTATGCTTGAGAGTTTTTCCGTGATCCTGGTGGATAAGCCCGGGATCAGGGAAGGGTGTTTTAAAGCCTGGCTCTTTAAGACCGCCCGCAATAAAGCCATCTCCCTGTGGAGACGCATACTTCAGCGTAACGAGTTCAGCCTGTCGGAGGAGCTCGCAGATACCTTAAACGGACTGACCGGATTGACGGCCGTGAAAGAGATCCGTCCGGAGGAAAAGGTCCTTGAAGGTGAGAGAAATACAGGTTTGCATAATGCTATGAGCCGGATCGCCCCCCAGTACAGAGAGGCACTGTGGCTGGTTTACGCTATGCAGTTCAGCTATGATGAGACTGCCGGGATACTGGGCTGCGGCAGGAAAAGGATCAATAATCTGCTGGTAAAGGGGAAAAAGGCCCTGCGGTCAGAGCTTGAGAAGGAAGAGATCACATATGCCGGTATTTAAGGAACTCATCACCATTATCCTTGCGTTTGCCCTGGGTGTTACCTTTACGCTTTTCTGCATGAGGCTCAGAAACAGCATGGGCGGAAGGAAGAAAGAAGATGGATGCGATCATTGAAAGTCTGGAAAACGCTCTGCAGATCGCCGTTCTCGGTATCTGCGGTATTTTTTCCCTTGTCAGGATGCATTCGGTCCGGGAGAAAAGCTATCTCCTGCTCTTTGCTTTTTACGGCAGCTTCCTTCTGGGAGATCTTTACTGGCAGGTCTGTCTGCTTTGTCTCGGAGACATACCCCGGATTTCCATTGTTTCGGATCTGAGCTGGTGCGCGGCATTGCTGTTCCTGTATCTGCTGCTCCGTGCCGCAGGAGAGGCAGAGGTCTCTGATGGCGCTGCCGCCGCGTTTTCCGTAAATAAGGGTCTGCCCTGGCTGGCTCCGGTGTTCACCGCAGCAATGGCGGTTTTCTTTATCCAAAACGGGAAGATCGTAAGCAACATTGTTTATGCGGTCCTTATGGGGATATTGCTCTATACGGCGGTGAAAGGGCTTTTGCGGACGGAGACCGGGAAAGGCGGCTTCCGGCTGCTGTATCTGACCGTCTTTATTTTTTGCCTCCTGGAATACGCCTTGTGGACGGTTTCCTGCTTCTGGGAACTGGTGGCCTTCCGGTATGTCTATTTCTGTATCGATATTATGATCACCTTAAGCTTTCCCTTCTATCTTAAGATCATAAAAAGGGAGGTGCGGCCATGACCTATGTGGAGAATACCTTTATCTGTCTCGCCGCCCCGTTATTGCTTGCTGTCCTCTGTCTGAAAAAAGACTGGCGCAGGGCGCTGATCTTCCTGCTCTCCGGGATGACCAGCTGTCTTCTGTCCGCTTATGTCAGCAGTTACTTCACCATGGTCTTTAAGCTCGATCCCGTCACCGCGTCCCATGAGATCGTTCCGGCGGTGGAGGAGATCATCAAAATCCTGCCGGTGCTGTTCTATCTTCTTGTATTCGAACCCTTAAAGAAGCATTCGATCAGCGGGATACTGATGGTGGCTGTCGGCTTTGCCACCTTTGAAAACGTCTGCTTTATGACTTCCAACGGAACCGGGGAGCTCTTTGATCTTCTTATCCGCGGGTTCGGAACCGGAGCGATGCACGTTGTATGCGGTGCGATGGTGGCTGTGGGGCTGTTCTTTTTATGGGACCGTGCCTGGCTTCGGGCCACAGGACTCTTTGCGGTTCTGTGCACCGTCATCACCTTTCACGCTGTCTTCAATGTCCTGGTCAGCCGGCCGGGCATCATTTCCTGGATCGGAAGTGCCGTTCCTCTCGCCATGCTCCTTGCAGGGCTCATTCTGCTGCAGGGAAAGATGGATTTTTCTTAGTCAGTTTCCACAAAACCTCCGGGTCGTTTTTGTCTGTTTTTCACAAAGATGGAAAATTACCGGAAAATTATTAATATCAGGGTAGTACTTTTTCGTTTTTAAGCGACTATATTGTAAAAGGCGGATTTACCGGCGATGTCAGATCTGGCTGACATGACCGTTTTTAATGAAGCGCCTCACAAATCACAGGAGGAAAGCAATGACAAAGGAAGAACGGGTTCTTAAGCTGCACGAAAAAATGGCAGTCAGAAAACAGAAAAAGGAAAATGCCCGTACATGGGCTGCGGGAGTGGGCAGTCTCGCTTTATTTGCGTGTCTTATCGCTCTTATAGGGAGTTCGGGCCCTGCACATCTGGGAGCCACCGCGGGTCTTTACAGCGGCGCAACCCTGCTTTTTGAAGGCGCGGGGGGCTATGTGCTGGCGGCGCTCATAGCCTTCATGGCGGGAGTCGTGATCACGATCGTACTTAAGATGAGACACGGAAACCGGACCGGGGATGTGTCTGAAAATGACATGGAGGTAAATAAGAGATGTTAAAAAAGTGTATATGTCTGATCCTTTCAGCGGTGCTTACAATGACACTTGTTGTGCAGGTTTGGGCGGATGCGGATGCAGAGGTGTCGGTGACGAGCGGAACAGTAGTTGTTGACAATATTACCGCCGATGATACTGATGACAATCCTGGTAATGATAAGGATAAAGGAGCAGATGTTGAGGCTGATGGAGGTTCTTCATCACTGAACGTTGGTAATGACATTGAGGTGGTTTCTTCCAGTGATGACAACGATCCTGATACCGCTGATACCGGTGTCGAAGTCAGCGCGGAGAATCACGGCAGTGCCGCAGTCACAGTGGGAGGCAGCGTAGATGTGGTCTCGGGCGGATCCGATAAGGCCATAGGTGTTGATGCTGATACTGATAATAGCGGTACCATTACTTTCAGCGCCGGCGGTATTGATGCCACGTCCCAGTCCGGCCTCGCCATCGGTATCAATGCTGACGCAGAAGGCGGGTCTTCTGAAAGCTTTAATATAGGAGGGGATGGAATAACAGCCTCCGGAACGGGCGCGAAGGGTATTGATATAGATGCCTCCGAGGGAAGCTCCGTCAATGTTAATGTTGTAGGTAACATTGTTATAGAAAACAAAAACAACGGCACGGATTCTAACGGGATCGAGCTGGATGCCTCCGGGAGCGGCACTGAGATAAGCGCCAGAGTTGCCGGGGATGTTAAAGGCAGCGGAATGGATTCTTCCGTTGAGATAAAGACGGAAAACGGTGCAAAGGTCGACGTGGTGGCCGAGGGCACCCTGTCCGCGGGAAAGGGAGCAGCTGTGGCTTTCGCAGGCAGCCCCGACAACGTATCTCTTATCATCTGGAAGGCGGAGGCCGGCACGGATGGCAGTATCGTAAAAGAAGTAATTGATAATAACGGAACCCTTGAGAAAACCACAGACGCTGAAACTCTGGAAAGCTCCATCCATTACATCATCAGAGTTGATACCTCCCAGAGCATAGACCTTGGGAATACCACAGAAATGTCATACACAGCTCCTGACGGCAGTGTGATAAATTACAATACCGCGAAGGAGGGGGAAAGGGTGGCTGTAAAGCTGAATGTCCCCTCCGGCTATGTTCTGAAGGGCGTATTCAGTGATGAAGCCAGGCAGTGCAGCCTTCAAAAGGAGGGCGGAGAATATTACCTGATCGTACCTAAGGGCGGCGGCGTATTTGTCAATATGTGGCTGGAAGCAAAATCAGATTCTTCTGAGAATGACGGTAGTGCTAAAGAGCCTGCGGGTAAGGAGTCCGGGGGTAAAAAAAAGGATAAGGATCATGAGACCACCTATGAAGGCAGTGAAGGGAACCCTGTGACTGCTCCAAATGAGGCTGGGTCTTATACGATGGGAATAACGGAAAAGAAGCCGGAAATGAGTATGACAGGCAGCAATCTCCTTAATATTTCATTTCCGGCCGGGACTGACAGATTCACACTGAATCTGGCGGACATTCAGCAGTATATTGAAGCGGGGATGAGACAATTTGTCATAAACACCCCTTACGGATCGGTAATGATCCCTGTTGATAATCTGCTGCCATACCTGCAGGCGGGGAACCCTGTTACCTTCATTCTGAATAACGGTTCGATCGAGGTTCTTGTGAACGGATCAGTGAAACTTCAGTCGAAACTTCAGTCGAAACTTCTGTACGATCAGAGCTTATACTTTGAGCCGGGTGAGGTTCAGCTTGCTTTGCCGCAGCATACCCTGCAGGCTGAGGCAGAGCCCATTCAGTGGGTGGCAGAGCAGCCGCAGACCCAGCTGCAGCAGGCCCAGCTGCCGCCCCCGCAGCTCCTCTCGCAGTTCGCAGAGGCCTTTCACCTTAGGCGGGCGGCATTGGAGCAGCAGGGGCCCCAGCCGGCGGCAGAGCAGCTGCAGACCCTGCAGGGCGTGGCAGAGGCCCTTCAGCCGGCTGAGGCAGAGGCGGGGGTTGAGGTTCAGCTGGCAATGCCGCAGGCCCAGCAGTTCGTGGCAGAGCTGCCGCCCCCGCAGCTCCTCTCGCAGTTCGCAGAGGCCTTTCACCTTCAGCGGGCGGCATTGGAGCCGCAGACCCAGCAACTGCAGGTGGCAGAGCAGCAGCAGACCCAGCAGGCTGAGGCAGAGGCGGGGGTTGAGGTTCAGCAGACGACAGAGCCGCAGACCCAGCAGGCCGTGGCAGAGGCCTTTCAGCAGGCGGCAGAGCCGCGCTTATACCTTCAGGCGGTTCAGTATTCGCAGGCGGGGGTTAATGTTCAGGAGGCGACAGAGCAGCTGCCGGCAGTGGAACTGCAGGCCCCGCAGGCTGAGGCAGAGGACTTTGGCGTTCAGCAGTCTGAGGCAGAGACAGGGGCCCTTCAGCTGACGACAGAGCAGATCTAGGCCCGACCAGAAACACTTGACAAATGGTTTTATCCACATTTACGAGGTTTTCAGTTTGAGGCAGAGCAGCAGCAGGCTGAGGCAGAGGCAGGGGCCCTTCAGCTGACGGCAGAGGCCCTTCGGCGGGCGGCAGAGCAGCAGGCTGAGGCAGGGGCCCTTCAGCTGACGGCAGAGGCCCTTCGGCGGGCGGCAGAGCAGCAGCAGGCTGTGGAAGGGAACATTCAGCTGCCGCCGGACGCCGTGCCAGAGGCCCTTCGGCAGGCGGCAGTGCATAAGCGGACCCGGCAGGCCCAGCAGACCCAGCAGGCTGAGGAAGAGGCCCGACTAGAGGATTGAATGTCGCCGCTGAGGTTAAGGTAGACGTAGTCTTTAGTAAAAGCAAAAAAAGTGAGGAAATCATTAGTTATTTAAATAAGCATAGCGGCAGGCTTTTATCCCCGGGGTGAGGACTTTCCATCATCCCGGGGACATGTTTTGAATGCCGTTTATATGCGCTATGCGCATATGGCATCGTTGTGGCTTGGGACTGAACGGTAACAAGATAATCGGGGTGGTGTCCGCAAGGAAGTCAAGCAGTAAAGTGAGATAAAGCGCATAACCCTCATCAGTCAGCTTCGCTGACAGCTTCCCCCAGAGGGGGAAGCCTAAACATGACGGATGAGGGTATGACATATGCATATTTTATGATAAAATAGCATTCGGGATATTGTGACCGGAGAGGTTTTATCATATGGATATTGAAACGATCTACACTGAGTACCACGACAAAATACTGAATTATATCAGCTATAAGGTCGGTAACCACGAGGATGCAGAGGATATCTGCTCCGAGGTATTTATAAAGATACAGAAAAATCTGGATAAATATGAAGAGGATAAAGCTTCCGTTGCCAGATGGATATACGTGATCGCGGGGAACACGATAATAGATTATTACCGCGCCCGGAAGACTTTTGAAGAGGTTCCGGAAGAACTGCCTTCGGACAGTGATCTGGAAAACGAGATGCTGTCGAGGGAATCTCTTTCGGAATTAGCGGATGCTCTTATGAAGCTTACAGAAGAAGAGAGACAAGTGATAGTCCTCCACTATTATGAAGGACTGAAGCTTACAGAGATCGAGAAGAGGACGGGGATGTCCTACGGACAGGTGAAGCTCCGTCATAACAGCGGTCTGAAGGCACTACAAAAATACTTGAAAAATATAATATAAAGGGTTTTGCATGGACCAGAAACTCAGGAACAATGAAATGTTCCGAACTTCACATCTGATGATCCTCATAAGCTATACCATCTTCTCCGTGATCCTTATCGGAGAATCCCTTTTGCTGGGATGGGAAATATGGGCGCTTATGCTTCTTGTTGCGGGTCTGCTGATAGGATGGCTTCTTCATATCCAGCAGATCCTCACCGATTATGCCAGATTGTGGGTATATTCACTTCTGATGATGGCCACTTATTTTTTCTACGGGTCACATTCCACCAGTACATACGATCTATGCGCAGTCATGATGGTGGTCATCATGCTCTATACGATGACCGGTATCAAAGAATTCGTCAATCTGTGCCAGTTCACTTTCCTTATCACCTTTGCATTTGACATCATTATGATGATCTATAACAAAGTCGAGTTTGACAGCCTGGTGGTCACGAGATCCATGCTTCATGTGGCCCTGATCCTCATGGCCGGATGGATAGGCAGGATAATAATAGACAGGTGGGGGAGAGTGCTCCTTCGCTCCCATGATGAGATCGAGGAATTAAAGGACGGAACGGGAAGGCTGAATGACTTTCTCATAAATCTCTCCGTTATCATAGGTCTTACCGGTATCTGTATAGAAAAGGAGGACCGGGATGACTTAAAGAAGGATCTCGGCGCAGTCCGGGACGCCGGGAGGAAGGTCGGAGAGCAGATCAGTGATATTCTGGATTATTCAGAGATAGACAGGGGAAATCTTACGAAGAACTGTGAGGATTACATTCTTTCTTCCGTCTTAAATGACCTTGCTGTAGAACTGTCGGTAGTGAATCATCCCGGGGTGGAGCTTGTGGTGGATGTGGATCCCACTATCCCCCTTGTGATGAATACCGATATCAATAAGTTAAAGAAGATCATTTTCCATCTTCTGACTAACGGTCTCAAATATACAAATGAGGGCGGGGTTTACGTGCATATCTTTTCCATTTCCGAGGAATACGGGGTCAATCTGTGTATAGAAGTGACCGATACGGGTATCGGAATGGATGAAGAGGAGAAGTCACGTATCTTTGAAGACTTCTATCAGGGTGATTCATCCAGATCCAGGATAAGAGGCGGTCTGGGACTGGGACTCACGATAGTGTCCGGTTTTGTATCATCCCTCGGCGGCTTTATGACCGTGAAGAGTGAACCCGGAAAGGGCACCACAATCCGGGTAAGCCTGCCTCAGAAGGTGATAGAACCTGAGCCGTGTATGTCAGTCAGGGATAAAGAAAAGATCTCCGCATGTACGTTCCTGCAGTTTGAAAAGTTTGAAAGCCCCGAAGTGCGCGAATACTATAACGTGATGATGAAGAACCTCGTACGTGGGCTTGGAGTTCCGATACGCAGGGTTGACAGTCTGGAAGACCTTAAGAAGCTCTGTGACAAGGTGAAGCTCACCCATCTCCTTGTAGGAGTGGATGAATACGAGACGGATATCAGATATTTTGAAAGGCTTTCAAATGAGATGCTGATAGTGGTGGCCGCACCGGCAGGCTATGAGCTTCCGGAAAACTCCGGTCTGGAGATGATGGAAAAGCCGATCTACAGCTTCCCTGTTACGGAATTCCTGAATACCGGATTCCACACCAGGAAGAAGCCGAAGGAGAGGCTGATACTGAGAAATGTAAGGGCTCTGGTAGTAGATGATGAGAAGATGAACCTGACTGTAGCTACCGGTATCCTGAAGCGCTATGAAATGGAGATCGTGACAGTCACCAGCGGTGAGCAGGCGATCAAGGCCTGCAAGGCACAGGAATTCGATATCATATTCATGGATCACATGATGCCGGGAATGGACGGCATAGAGGCCATGAGAAGGATACGGGGTGAGACCGGAAAGGACAGGAGGGAGATGGCTATAGTCGCTCTCACGGCCAATGCTGTCAGCACCGCAAAGGAGATGTTCTTAAAAGAGGGCTTCGACGGATTTGTAAGTAAGCCGATAGAGCTTGCAGAGCTTGAAAGAGTAATGAGACTTGTCCTTCCGAAGGGCCTTGTGGAAATAGTGAATGAAGACGGCTCAGTGGAAACGCCGGAGAGCGGATCAGTGGAAGAATACGCCGATACAGAGGAAGAGACTGTGACGTATAAGGCCCTGAGAGACTGCCATGTGGATGTGGATGAGGGAGTCCGCTTCTGCCAGGATGATTGGGATTTTTACGACATGCTGTTAAAGCAGTTTTCAGAGGAAGCAGAGGAGAAGATGGAGGGCTTAAGGAATGCCTTCAGCTCCAATGACTATAAGGATTATGAGATACGTGCCCATGGTTTAAAGAGTACAGCGAGGATGATCGGCGCCGCAAGACTTTCAAAGCTTGCAAAGGAAGAAGAGAATGCCGCTTCCCAGAGACTCGCTTTTGATAAGGCAAAGTTTGAAGCCATGATGGAGCGCTATACTCAGGTGGTGGAAGCGATCAATAAGGATATAAACGGAGAGACACCTGCAGACTTGAGCGGAGTGATGGATGACATCATAGAATTCGCTCCGGAAGAGGTCTGATCATTGGGGAAAGCCAGATGACTATATTTGACAAGATAATTAAAAAGATAACGGATCCTGATATGGATTTTGATGAGAGGATCTTTTTACTCTTAACATCTATGGCCGAGGTCGCTCTTATCATCATGATCATCTCTGACGTAGTGATCGGGGAAAACATGATGGAGCCTTTGGCACTTGGTGTTACTGCGGTGCTCAATCCTTTCGTTATGTACTTATGCATAAAGTACCATAAGGTGGGCATCGGATCGAAGCTCATATCGCTCTTTCTTATCCTGATAATGATGCCCGTCCTTTTCTTTTTTGGAGGGGGCCCCGACGGAGGAGCCATTATCTGGTTTACCTTCGTATATACCTATGTAGGTACACTGTTAAAAGGGAAGACCAGGATTATGGCTCTTATCTTTCTGTCAATTACCATAATGGCAGATTATACGATCGCCTTTCATTATCCCGAACTCGTATATCACCATGACAAGGTGACATATTATGTGGATTCCATGGCAAGTGTCCTCATGGTGGGGATTTTAGTGTTTTTCATGGTCATGTTCCAGAACATGGTTTATATCATGGAGAACAGGAAGGCAAAAGAGGAGTCAAAGAAGGTTGAACAGCTTAATCTGACCCGGAATAACTTCTTCATCAACATGAGCCATGAGATCCGTACCCCCATAAATACCATTCTCGGATTAAATGAGATGATATTGAGGGAAGATATTTCGGATGAGGTGGCTGAAGATTCCGAAAACATACAGGCAGCGGGAAACCTTCTGCTTCACCTTATTAACGATATCCTGGATATGTCAAAGCTGGAGTCCGGAAAGATGACCCTGACTCCTGATGTCTACAATCCGGGAGACATGCTGTCCGAGATAGTAGCTCTTCTCTGGATAAGGGCCAAGGAAAAGGGCCTGGACTTTCATGTGGATGTTTCACCTGATATCCCGGCAAGCCTTGAAGGAGACGAGATCAGGATAAAGCAGATACTTATAAATGTCATAAATAATTCCATCAAATACACCAAAGAGGGAGCCGTTACACTTTCCATAGAAAAGGGAGAGACTAACGGGAATATGACAAATATCATCTATTCGGTCACCGATACAGGAATAGGTATCAAAAAGGAGAATATCCCGTATCTCTTCACGGCATTTAAGAGGGTGGATGAAGAGAGGAATAAATATATCGAGGGAACAGGCCTCGGTCTTTCCATAGTTAAGCAGCTTATCGATCTTATGGGCGGAAGGATAACCGTCAACAGTGTTTATACCAGAGGCTCCACCTTTATTATCGAGATCCCTCAGCGCGTAATGGATGAAAAGCAGATCGGTGAGATAGATCTGGAGAACAGGCAGGACAGAGGACATAGAGAGGGTTACAGGGCCAAATTCGAAGCTCCCGAAGCAAAGATCCTGGTAGTAGATGACAATGTCACCAATCTGATGGTGGCGGAGAAGCTTCTGCGTGATACGAAGGTGCGGATCGATAAGGCATCAAGCGGTAAAGAGGCTCTTGTTAAAACCCTTTCACAGGAGTATCAGGTCATCTTTATGGATCACCTGATGCCCGAGATGGATGGTATCGTATGCGCGAAAAGGATAAGGAATCAGGCCGGAGGTCTCTCCAGAGAATCAAAGATCGTTGCTCTGACAGCAAATGCCGGAGGGGATAACAGGCAGTTATATGAGAGAGAGGGATTTGACGGATATCTTACAAAACCTGTGAGCGGAGAAGCCATTGAGAAGGAACTGTACAGGCTGCTGCCAAAGAGTATGGTCACAGTTTTGCAGGAGGAAGGGGATATCCTCGAAAACGCCATACAGTGGCTGAGGTCAGACCAGAGAAAGAGAGCTGTTTCCATTACCACAGACAGTGTGGCGGATATTCCGGATATTTTGATGGATAAGTATGATATCAGCGTTATCCATCATAGGATAGATACAAACGATGGTTCCTTCAGGGACGGAGTAGAGATAGAGACAAGAGGACTCTTAAACTATCTGGAAGACCCTGAGAATGCTGCAAGTGTAAAGACCAGAGCGCCCGGTGTCGCTGAATATGAGGAGTTTTTCGGAAGAGAACTCACAAATGCCAATAATATAATTCACATTTCTCTTACGGGTAAGGTTAAAAACAGCGGATTCGGTGCAGCGACTGAAGCGGCGGCATCTTTTGACAATGTATTCGTAGTGGATTCCGGATTCCTGTCGGGAGGAGAAGGTTATCTCGTGATCGAAGCCTGCCGCCTGGCGGAGAACGGATTCGGGCCGGAAGAGATACTTAAACAGCTGGAGAGGATAAAGAGGAAAATACATACAAGTTTCATTGTGGATAATCTCGACCACCTTTCCAAAGCGAGCCAGGTATCGAACAGCCTGTCGATCTTTACAAGATCCCTGATGGTGAGACCGGTACTGTATTTGAGATCAGGAAAGATAAGCCTTGGCGGCATCCTTTTCGGTTCCAGGGAAACAGCCTGGGACAGATACATAAGGGATGAACTCCGGAATATGACCGAGGCTGATAAAAAGGAGCTCTTCATATACCATGCGGGTATTCCCAAACGCGAGCTGGATCTCATAAGGAGTAAGATAGAGAGACGGATCGATTTTGACAGGATATATTTCCATCAGGTGTCGCCTGTAATCGCGGCCAACAGCGGCAGCGGGACACTTGGACTATTGTATGTAAAGGAGTAGGGGGATGGCAAACTGGGTTATCGTAGTAGATGATGACATGGTGAATCTGAATGTGGCCGGGAGGATCTTAAGCAGAGAGGGGATAAGGGTCACTGCGCTGAAAACGGGGCAGTCTCTCCTCGACTATCTGAGTGAAAATGATGTGCCTGATCTCATCCTCCTCGATCTCAAAATGCCGGAGATGGATGGCTTTGAGACCTATGAGAAGCTAAGGGGGATGAAGGGTGAAAAAAGTGATGTGCCTGTGATCTTTCTTACTGCGGATGAGAACAGGGAGTCTGAAGCCCGGGGGCTTTCCATGGGGGCCATGGACTTTATCAAAAAGCCTTTTATTCCTGAAGTACTGACCCTCAGGGTAAAGCACATAATCGAGCTTAACCACCTTCAGAAGAGTCTGGCTGATGAGGTGGAGAAAAAGACCCAGGAAAATGAAAAGCTCTTCATGCATGTCGTGTCTTCACTTGCGGAGGCTATAGATGCAAAGGATACTTATACGAACGGTCATTCCAGCCGGGTTGCGGATTATTCAAAGGAAATAGCAAAGAGAGCGGGATACGGATCTGATCAGTTGAACGAGATCTACATGATGGGACTTCTGCATGATGTTGGTAAGATCGGAATTCCCGATGCAGTCATCAACAAGCCTGCGAGGCTTACAGATGAAGAGTATGAGATCATAAAGAACCATCCGGTGCTGGGAGCGAGGATCCTCGGGAATATAAAAGAAATGCCGCATCTTGCTGACGGTGCCAGGTGGCATCACGAATGGTACGGAGGAAAAGGGTATCCCGACGGGCTTAACGGGGATGAGATCCCGGAAGCAGCCAGGATAATAGCGGTAGCGGATGCCTATGATGCCATGACGAGCTTCAGGAGCTACAGGAATCCTCTCTCACAGGAGGAAGTCAGAAAAGAAATAGAAGAGGGAAAAGGAACGCAGTTCGATCCGGTATATGCGGATATCATGCTCGAGATGATAAAAGAGGATGTGGATTACAAGATGAGGGAAGGGTGAAGATTCTTCGCTTCGCTCAGAATGACACCATGCGCAAGAATGACACCATACACAGCTCCCTGTCATCCTGAGCGTTAGCGAAGGATCTCCTGTACGGGGCATACTCGCGCTCAGCACTCGTAAGCATGCCCGAAAAACGTCCACTGGACGTTTTTCCTTCCTGAGCGTTAGCGAAGGATCTCCTGTACGGGGCATACTCGCGCTCGGCGCTCGTAAGCATGCCCGAAAAACGTCCACTGGACGTTTTTCCTTCCTGAGCGTTAGCGAAGGATCTACTTCGGACATGTGATCTCCATCACTGCTTCAAGAGAGTGGTGAAGTACATCAACCATCTCTGAGTCGGCAGCGCGGTAGTACATCTCTTTGCCTTCTCTTCTGGAAACAATGAGGTCAGCATCTTTCAGGAGTTTCAGATGATGGGCTACTGCAGGGCTTGACATATCCATAAGGGCAGCGATATTTATCACACATTCTTCCGTATGACACAGAAGCCAGAAGATCCTGGCTCTTAGTGGATCACCCAGTTGCTTCATGGCGCCTGCCACCCGGGAGATCTCCTCTATACCGGGAAGATGACGGATCACCGCTTTTTCTTTTTCCTCATCGTTATGAACGTGAGGGAGCTTAATATTAGAAGTCATGGACTAACTATATGTTTTTTGAAACTAAAAATCAACGTCATTCTGAGTTCCTTTTGTCATTATGAGATCCCTTTGTCATTATGAGATCCCTTTGTCATTCTGAGCGAAGCGAAGAATCATAAAACCATTGGACATAAATATTATTTCAAAACAGGAGAAGAAAATGGACAAGAAGATCGAAAGCAAGAAAAAGAAACTATTGGAAGCACTGGAAACTACCCTTAAGGGAGAAGAGGGGATCGGAGAACTCTCTATATTTACTGCGAAAGAGCTGGGAGCTCCGATGGATATCTTAAGGGTTGAGATCGCAGGATTCGGAGTAGACCTGGTAAGCGTACTCGGAGAATTCTTATTTATGCCTTTTGAAGATACGGATGTACTCTTTTTCTCATCTGTGATAACTATAACCGGAACCTTGGAAAAAGAAACGGCGCCTGATATTGCAGAGCTTATATCCAGAATGAATTTCATCGTACCTTTCGGCTGCTTTGCTCTGGGAGACGAAGATAGATCCGTTGTATATAAATATACAGTTCCCGTGCTCATTGGAGATGATGACCTGATGAATAAGACCATAGCCCGTGCATGTGACAGCGCCATAGGAATTGCCGAGACATTTGAAGGATATATTAAACTCGTGATTAAAAACGAGATGAGCGTTAACGACGTACTGGATATGTTTAAGAACGGGCAGAGGTGAGGTGACGTATGGGTAAGAATCTTCAGGGTGAAAGGTTTCTGCGCAGGGTAGATGTAAAAAGAGAAACTATGTCATCTGTCGCAGAGACTATGACTACATCCTCCTTGACGGTAGATTCTATAGAGAAGCAGACCCGGCAGGCGGGACTTACGGGTATTACATCTCCCGTAATGAAAAAGATTGAGAGCGCAGCAAGCGTGTCGGTACCTCAGACGGATCCAACGATTACTGATGTGGAAGCGGCTTACGGCGAAGTAGATATCAAAATGTCTTCAAACTCCAGAAAGAAGGAGAAGAAAAAGAAGCAGGCAGTTGACAGATATCATCAGCAGACCTCATTTAGAACCAAGGCAGCACCGGCAAAGCAGCCGATCCAAGGGGGACCGCCGGCAGTGGCGGCGCAGCTCCTCGCACTAGATGTACAGAGCCTCATGCATCAGGAAGATGGGGAAACAGGATACGAGAGATACCTTGCAAAATACAATGAGATAAAGACAGAGCTTAGCTATATTGATGACTACAAGGCCTATGTGGATTCCAGGCTTCCTGAGCTCCAGCAGCCCGGAGTCTCCGATCAGACAAAGGAAGAGATATATAAGTATCAGGCGAAGTTAAAGGCTCTCTATGATATCAGGGCGTACTATGATGTGCTGGGAGATATGCTTAATAATAAGTATTATGCCCTTCTTCCACAGGATGAAATGGAGAAGCTTTCGTATGAGGATCTGCGAAAGAGACTTTATAAACTGTATGAAGAAAATGACCCTGCAAAGGGAGAGCTTATAAAGTACTACCAGAACCTTGTGCGGCTCCGGGAGCTGGATTTATCCGGAAAGGATAAGGCAGCAGAGAGAGAAAAAAAATATTTCGAAGATACAAAGCCTGTGGAGCGGGAAGATAAGAGAGACCCTAAAAAAGTAATGAAAAAAATGGGGGAGCTCTTTGAAAAGCTTCAGGAATATACAGGCTCGGGGACGCATCTATGTGACCCGGGAACTTCTGAAATGTACAGAAAGAAGTTTCTGGAAACCTATAAAGCTGACTACCTTAAGTTCAGGAATATGCCCGGTGTTGATCTTTCAAAATCACCATTATACGAGCTCAGAACAGTGTATGATGTGTATCTCCAGCCCGGAGGGGACACTGTAAACACCCCGGACACCCTTCACACAATAGTACAGGGATTTAAGCCTCATAATGACGCTGAAATTCAAAGGAGCAGTACACCCTCCCAGGGAATACAGCTCACTACAGAACAGATGGATTCCGTACATGAGATCGGAACATACATACTGGAAAAAGGGATAGAGGGAAAGAAGATACCATTTGTAAACAACCTTCTTCAGGCTCCTCCGGATCAGCAGCTTCTGATGTTTTACCTCGTGGAATGCAAACTTGAGCCTGTGTCGTTAAATGCTGCCTTTTTCACTGCACTTCATAATTATAAGCCTAATATCGAGAGAGTCAGATACTTTGGTACCTTTGAGACGCTGTCAAGGGCCATGCGGATGTCAATAAAGATGCAGCCGCAGTTAACGGCATACGGACAGCTCTTAAAAGAAACAGCTGATGCCGATGCTGAAGTGGAATATGATAAGCAGCAGGGAGACCCAAAAAACCTTAACAGGACATTTGATGATAAAAAGATGTCGGTCATTAAGGCAATGGCAGGAAGAGGCCGGACTTTAAAAATGTTATATATGAGTGCCGGACTTCACGAGGATATGCCCCCTGATATGGCAGCAGATCCTGTGCTCAGAAAGAAAATACTGGACCAGTATAAAGAGATCGGTACTCTCGCGGGACGTCTCCGCGATCTGCTACAGGCAGAAAGAGCAGCAAACCCCAATGCAGCGGCTGCAAATCCAAGTCCTGATTATACTTCCGGACACATACCCCGGGATCGTGCGGTTATAGGGGACGGGGAAAAAGAGGACAAGCTTGAGGAAGCTACCGAGGCATTAAATATAGCCAGTGAATACGCGATGGACGATACATTTGGTTCCATTGATAACCTGATGAATGCCATCACCTGGGGAGAGATGGGAGCTCTCAATATTTTTTCAACTGCTTTTACGGGAGCTGCCGGAATATTGGGTTTGGCCGGAATTGTCATGAATTCCATTTCCTTCGGAAAGGCCTATGACGGACTTACAGCTGCTGATGCCTGGGCACAGGGTATCGGACTTGGCGGGGACACTCTTGGGGTAACGGGGTCATTTTTGTCTGCAGCTACATCGCTCACAGAAATGGTGGGAAATGTAGCAGAGAGCTTTACAACAACTGCAGAAGTAGGAAAAGAGATCCTCGAGCACAGTGCAAATCTTTCTGTCGCTGCCGGAGCCTTTGCTATGGGAGCCGGCATCGTCAAAGCCGGAGTATCTGCAGTGCAGTGGAAACGGGCATGTATGGCAAGTGACGAGATCGAAAGCTCAAAGAATGCCCGGGAGCAGACACTTAGACAGAAGCAAGCAAGCGGAATTGCAATAACGGCGGATGAAGAGAGGCTAGGGGGCTTTCTAGAGCATCAACAGAGAGAGGCACATATTGCAGAGGCTTCTGCCGCTATGGGAACACTGACCGGTGCTATGTCCGCAGTGGCCGGCGGGCTTATGATGGGAGGTGCCACAGCTCCTGTGGGGGCTATCCTGGGCCTTGTGACAGTAGGAGTGGACGTTATTGTGAAAGTATCCTGCTGGGGTGCGAGAAAGCATAACAGAACCCTTACGGTGGATGAATACCTTCATCTTAAAGAAGCAGTATCAGCAGTCAGCCAGAATCACGCAGAAACCAGGATAAAGAATAAAAAGGAAAAGGAGATTAAAGACATGGTAAGGGAAGAGATGCTTGCCATGATGGGCTTTGCATCCAAAGATGACTGCTTCAGATTTATCTGTGAACAGACGGCAGATACCCTTTATAGAAAGGGAGTTCTCGACCAGAATCCCGAGCAGATGTATGCTGATGCTGTAAGTTCTCTCAATATGAAGGTAGACAGGGCGAAGGGCCAGCCTTCATATAATGCTATACTTACCAAGTTAATGAGTCAGGGGTAAAACTAAAAATGACGATTACCAGGATAACTAAAGAAAATGAACTCAGGTTTAACTATCTGTTCCCAAAGGAGTCCCAGGGTACAGAGCCTAACCTTATCCGTATAGGAGTGATCAATGACGAGGGAAAAGGAGTGGGGACTTTATCTGCCCGTGTGGATGGAAATATCATTTCCATTATCTCTCTTTTCGTCCTCGCTGACTACAGGAGACAGGGATATGGAAGGGCACTTTTTGAATGGCTTCAGAATACACTGTTAGATCAGGATATTGATTTCTTTGAAACGGAGTTTTTTTCAGACACTCCTTCGGAAGCATTTGCAGAGGCAATGGGGTTTGATCTCTTTGAAACAAGGCCGCTTTACAGCTTCTCTCTGGGAGAGGCTCTTCGATCTCCGCTTTATAAAAAGCATATAGCCGGGAAACCTGTAAAAAAGATAAAGGCGGTATCTGATCTTTCTATCAGTGAGAGAAAGATCTTTGAAATGCAAATGGGTAAAAGAGGGTATGACCCGGACTGGACCACTGCAGGTATCACAGACGGACAGTGTACGAGTTCGCTCCTCGTAACCCGGTGGGGGTCTCAGGTGAGCCTTGTCATGATAAACTCCACAAGTCCCGATGTAAGAGAGGTTCTGTATCACATCAGGGCAGTTATATTTAAGACCATGAAGGAATATCCGGACAGAAGGGATATAGAGTTCAGGCTTACGATACTGGATCCGAAGAGGGTTAAGAATCTGGCGGGACTCTTAGGCGGTCAGGGCCATGTGCACAAGGCAGGATACTTCCGGCATGCAGTTAAGATGCTGACTTAATGCGAGGAGAACTCCATGGATATAAACCTGAATAAACAATCCGAACAGCATAGCTTCAAAACAAAAGAAGATGTCATAAAGGATATCAATTCTGCTCCCGCCTGGGAAAACGAAAACCTGAATGACAGGGAGTCGCTGTCAAAAGAAAAGAAATCCTACTTTGAGCGTATGATCAATAACTCAAAGGACGAGAATCTGATGTTGAAATACAGACAGTCGCAGCTTCAGGTGGATGCCCTTGACATGGGATTTGATGCGGTTGAATTATATCCGGAGCAGGAAAGTGAGAGGCATAAGCTCGTAAACAGGCTCCCTGTTGCGAAGAAAGAGGGCAAGTGGACTTCTTCCGAGAATAAGGAACTGGATAAATTTAAAAAAGAGCACAAAGGCGCAGATCTATGTACCTTAAGGGAGTACGAGGGATTGACAGAATACTTTAAGGACGGGGGATTTGCGGGATTTGTTCCAAAGGGAGCGGATGAAAATGCTGAAGTAAAGGAATTCATAGAGTCGATCATGGATACTGAAGTGACCATGGGGCTCTTTAATGACGATTATCTGTCACAGCACGTATCCGAACTCTACGACTATACATTGAAATTAAAGAATATTCCCGAACTCGAGAAAAAGTATCCTGAATATTTCAACAGTCTTTCCACAGCAAAGAGGGCAGTACTGGAAGCAAAGGTAAACTGCGCAGATGAGATAGAGGAAGTTCTGATCTCCCATATGAGGCTTCACGGCATTTCGATCTTAAAAGGAAAAGACGGCTATGAAGCAAAGCTCGTAAAATACCCGGACAGTAAGAGCTTCATGGAACTTGATAAGAGGAACAGTCAGTTTAACTATAACAGGGCGCTTAATGACCTGGCAGACAAGATGAATAATAAAGCTGTAGTAAAGACAGCAGAGGTTTTCGTAAAAGGGGAAGCATACACAAAGGAGAACGCTGTTAAGAACGTGGAGGAAAAGGCCGCATCAGATCCGGAGAACTACAATCTTTTCCGTGAACAGTTTAAGTACGCATTCGGCGCGATCAAAAGAGCCGGAGACATAAGGGATGAGATAATAGAAAGCTTAAAAGACCTTATTAAGAAGTCCAAAGATAAATATATTTCGGAAGGAGAAAGGGAAAACGTAAGGATCCAGATAAAGAACGCCAACAGGAAGATACTGGTTGTTTCAAGACATATTGAGTATTACGGGGAATACATTGATTTCCTGAACGGAAAGACAGGGAATATTTCAAAAAGCACGAAAGAATTCCTGTATTCCGACGGTGACTCATCCGTTATGGAGACACTTTGGGCACTTCAGCATGTTGAAGAGAATCTGGAAGAGGATGACCCCGGTGTCAGGGATGAATTCCTTAAAATGATAAAACGTGTAAGGGAGAACGCTGACTTCATGCTGGTAGGTCTGGATAACGCAGAAGATTAAAAGGGCAAGGGCTAAATGGATAATGTAAAGATATATTTGATCAATACAGATATTCCGGAGCAGGTGGAAAAGACCACAGGTCTTCTTACACCTGAAGCTGAAGCTGCCGTGAAGAAAAAACTTCCGGTGACACTTATTCTCGCGGCCCTGGATAATAAGGCAGCGGGAGCACTTGCCGGAGCTATAGATAAGGGCATATTTGTGATCGAATCCCTTTATGTGGCACCGGAATACAGGAGACAGGGAGTCGGTACCGCGCTTATCAATAAGTTGAGAGAGATCCTGCTGGAAGATGACATGATGATAAGAGCGGAATACACGAAACAGAATGAGGATGATGAGCTGTTATCCGTTTTTTTACGGAGGACCGGATTTAAGCCGGAGCGGATCATACTTCCAATGTACTATATCTCAAATGTGGGAAGCCTTGATATTAATTTAAGGGATAAGGAAAAAGAGAAGTACCGGGAAATGGTCATTCCGTTCAGTAAGGTACCGGACAGGATAATAAGGGCTGCTTCGGCAAACGCGTCCCGCGAACATCAGCCTGTTCCGGAGGGCGGGCTTTTGTCCGCTGATATAGACAGGGATTCAAGCTTTTGCGTCCTTATTAACGGTACAGTCAAAGCCTATATTGTGATAGAGAAAATGAGGAATGATATGATCGAGATACCTGCTATATGGTCAGCTCTTTCAGATCCGAGGGTTATGATGATAATGCTGCAGGAGGCAGCTGCGGAGCTTAAGAAAAAATATGATCCGGACACCAGGACCGCAATGATAGCCTTAAATTCGATGTCCGATAAGATCATAAAGCATCTGTTCCCAAACGCAGTACCATGTTCGTATAGTTTTATTTCCATATGAGGCCTTCTCCCTCTGGGAGAAGGTGGCAGCACGAAGTGCTGACGGATGAGGGAGCCTTTTCCCCCCCTCTGGGAGAAGGTGGCAGCACGAAGTGCTGACGGATGAGGGTACGGGGCATACTCGCGCTTAGCGCTCGTAGACATGCCCGAAAAACGTCCACTGGACGTTTTTCCTTCCTGAGCGAAGCGAAGGATCTATAAATAAGGAGGTTTATATGAGGAAAATAATACATACGATTTTGGCAATCATTCTTGTCCTTGCCATGACAGCATGTGGCAGCGTCACACAATTCCCGGGAAATAGTAATGGGACCGGAACAGCCGGGACGGATGAAAGCTCTGAAGCAGCAGCATCCGCAGAGAGTAAAAAAACGGAAGAGGCTGTTGAAGAAAACGGGGAAGAAGAGGAAGAGGACGAAGAAGATGAAGAAGACGAAGAAGAAACTGAGGATGGAGACGAAGAGGACAACGGGAAGGCAGAGTTAACAGGCGAGCTGGAATACTGGTCCAGGGATTCCGAAGCAAAGAAGAAGATAGAAGACTTTGTAAATGATGTTACAGATAAGGATTCCGGAAATTACGTGCCGGTAGAGGACAGGATCGCGGTATTTGATCTTGACGGAACCATAATAGGAGAACTCTATCCTTCATACTTTGAATATATGATGTTTATTCACAGGGCGCTTTATGATGAGGATTATACGGCTCCAAGTGATATGAAAAAATTTGCCGAAGCTCTGGAGAAGGGTATCGAGACCGGCGATATGCCGAAGGACAATGAGAGGCTCCATGCAAAGTATGCAGGACAGGCATACGCAGGTATGACAATAGATGAACTGAAGGAATATACCCAGGAATTCATGAAGACCAGGGCAGACGGCTTTAAGAGACTTACAAGGGGAGAGGCTTTCTATAAGCCTATGGTATCACTTGTGAATTACTTAACTGCCAATGATTTCCAGTGCTATATCGTAAGCGGCTCCGACAGGACCGTTGTAAGAGGTATCATAAAGGATAAGCTTCCTATACCGGAAAACAGGGTCATTGGAATGAGCTACACCATGGTAGCTACCGATCAGGGTTATACCGACGGACTTGACTATGTATATTCGGATTCGGATGATGTGATCCTTGGAGGAGATCTTATCATTAAGACCATTAAAATGAATAAGGTAAGTGAGATCGCACTTGAGATCGGAAAGACCCCGATCCTCTCATTCGGAAACAGCTCGGGTGACGTATCAATGGCTCAGTATGTTATAAATAATGATGAGTACGACAGCATGGCATTTATGGTATTATGTGATGATCTGGACCGTGAGCACGGAAATAAGGAAAAGGCGGAATCCATGAAGGAGACCTGCCTTGAAAGGGGCTTTGAGACCATTTCAATGAGAGATGATTTCGAGACTATATACGGCGGCGAAGTGACGATAGAACCTTATACCTATAAAGAGGTTGAGGATTACGACGAAGAGGAAGACGCTGCATAGTAAATAACCTTCACAAACCGGAAGCGCGAATCAAAGCCTTCTCCCTCCGGGAGAAGGTGGCTGAACGAAGTGAAGCCGGATGAGGGCAGCCGGATTAAACACAAGAGGAGAAAAAAATGGATTACGGAAAAATTGCAATTGAAAAACATAGAGAATGGAAGGGGAAGCTTGAGATCAAATGCAGGGCGGCCGTTGACAGCGGCGAAGCGCTCAGCATAGCATATACTCCCGGGGTTGCCGCTCCCTGTCTTGAGATCAGGGATGATGTGGAAAAGAGCTACGACTTCACCAGAAGATGGAATACCGTAGCGGTGGTGACGGACGGTACCGCTGTCCTCGGACTCGGTGACATTGGCCCCGAAGCGGGTATGCCGGTAATGGAGGGGAAATGTGTGCTCTTCAAGGCATTTGGAGATGTGGATGCAATACCCCTCTGTATTAGATCAAAGGATGTGGATGAGATCGTCCGTACCGTGGAGCTTCTTCAGGGCTCCTTCGGAGGAGTAAATCTCGAAGATATCTCTTCACCCAGATGTTTCGAGATAGAGAAGAAACTGAAGGAACGTTGTGATATCCCTATCTTCCATGATGACCAGCACGGAACCGCCGTCATCACCCTTGCGGGTCTTATGAATGCTCTGAAAGTTGTAGGGAAAAATATCGAGGATGTGAAGATAGTCACCTCGGGGGCCGGAGCAGCGGGTATTGCGATAATACGCCTTCTTATGGCGATGGGTCTTAAAAATGTTATAATGACAGACAGGAAGGGCGCCATTTACGAAGGCAGGAGTGATCTTAACCCTATAAAAGAGGAGATGGCAAAGATCACAAACTTTAATATGGAATCCGGAACACTTGCAGATGTCATAAAGGGAGCTGACGTATTTATCGGTGTATCGGCACCCGGAACCCTTACTCAGGACATGGTGCGCTCAATGGCAAAAGACCCGATAGTATTCGCGTGCGCGAATCCCACGCCG
>CACZBM010000011.1 GCA_902779445.1 uncultured Lachnospiraceae bacterium | reverse complement strand
CGGACACCCTTGCTGTTCAGCTATGTGCTTCGTCGTTGCCTACGCGCACTTAGGACTTTCACCCATTAGAGCCCGCCCATGGCGGGCAAACTAAAAAAAGACCCTGCAGACACTCTGCAGGGTCTTAGATGTTTTATATACGATAATCTATGATCAATGCCGGCTTATGCTGCTAAAAGCTTAGCTAACTGAGCACGTCTCTCTCTTATGGATGCTGCCTCAGCCTCAACAGCTGCTCTTACTGCTGCCATCCTCTTCTCGTACATTGCAAGTGCTGCCTGAGCTTCAGCCTTGTCTGCTGCTGCTTTGGCAAGGTTAGCTGCCTGGAATGCTGCGAGATTTGCCTGATATATATCGTAATCAGCCTTAAGTGCTGCTCTCTGTGCTATTCCCTTAGCAATCTCGTTTGCTCTGAACGCTGCAAGGTTTGCCTGATATACTTCGTAGTCAGCTCTGAGTGCTGCCTTCTGCGCCTCACCCTTTGCGATCTCGCCTGCCTGGAATGCCTTCAGGTTTGCCTGATATACTTCGTAATCAGCTCTGAGTGCTGCTCTCTGTGCCTCACCCTTTGCGATCTCGCCTGCCTGGAATGCCTTCAGGTTTGCCTGATATACTTCGTAGTCAGCTCTGAGGGCTGCCTTCTGTGCCTCACCCTTTGCAATCTCGCCTGCCTGGAATGCCTTCAGGTTTGCCTGATATACTTCGTAGTCAGCTCTGAGGGCTGCCTTCTGTGCTTCGCCCTTTGCTATCTCATTTGCCTGGAAAGCCTTGAGGTTTGCCTGATATACTTCATAATCAGCTCTGAGGGCTGCCTTCTGTGCCTCTCCCTTTGCTACTTCTGCTGCCCTGAATGCTGCAAGGTTTGCCTGATATGCATCGTAGTCAGCCTTAAGTTTTGCTCTTTCTGCTTCGCCCTTTGCGATCTCACCGATCTGGAAGTTTAAAAGATTCTCCTGATATGCGATATAGTCTGTACATCTCTGCTCAGCTGCAGCAGCTGCTGCTGCGAATTCCTCAGCGGGTCCTGCAAATACAGGAACTGCCATGAGAACTGATAAAGCTGCAAGAACAAATAAAGATGTCAACATTTTCTTCATAGATAAAATCCTCCTAAAAATAAAATCTGCCCAAACGGCACCGATTAACATAAAAAGACTATAACACCATTGATCATAAATATCAACCTTGATTTTTAAGAAATAATTAAAAAAGTTTTTTACTAAATATTGAGATAAAAAACAGGACAGCATACATTATCTTGCATACTGTCCTGTCATCATTTTTATTAACATTTTGCAGGGATCGCAGCCTATCGGTTAACATAACCTTAACATCATAGTCCTACCCGTTTACATATCTCTCTGATATTATGATAGACCTTTTCCTCATCTATGGTCTTCAGTTCTCTCTTTTCCATTACCACTTTACCGTCGATTATGACAGTATCCACTTCAGATCCGTTTGCGGAATATGATAATGCTGCCAGAAGATTATTATTCGGCATCATGGAAGGGACATCCAACCTGAGTATGGCAAGATCTGCTTTCTTTCCCTTTTCAATAGATCCTGTAACATCGCCAAGCTGCAGCGCTTTCGCCCCGTTGATCGTAGCCATTCTGAACACTTCGTCTGCTCCCACACACTGGGGAGTATCATTTACTGCCTTATGTATCAGAGCTTCAAAGCTCATTTCCCTGAACATATTCTGCGCATTGTTGGAAGCTGCCCCGTCAGAACCCAGACACACGTTCACTCCGGCTTTCAGGAGTTTGGGAACCGGAGCCACTCCATTCCCCAGCTTTGCATTGGAAACCGGATTTGTAACTACGCTTACATTGTGTTCTTTCAAAATCTTTATATCGCTGTCACTGACTCTTATACAGTGTGCCGCGATCACAGGAACATCAAATGCCCCCGCATCTCTTACATACTCAGTAGGCGTACAGTTATGATCTTTCAGCATATTATCGCTCTCAGTCTGACCCTCGGCGAGATGGATATGTATGCCGTAATGCTTTTCTTTTGCCAGATCCGCCACCATCCTGAGATAATCTTTTCCGCAGGAATAGGGTGCATGTGGATTAAGGAAGAAAGAAAGCCTGTCGCATTTTTCCCCGTCTTCCATTTCCTCCAGAGCTTCCTTGACCCTTCTGTCATCCCTGTCATATTCGCCGCCCACCAGGCCTCTTCCGATCACGGCTCTCATACCGCTCTCCATCACAGCTTTCGTGGTCATATGAATATGCATCTGCTGATCATTAAACGTGGTGGTACCGCTCTTTATCATTTCTATCTGGCCGAGAAGAGAACCCCAGTAGGCATCTTCTCCGGTGAGCTTTTCCTCTATCGGCTGTACCGTATTGAACAGCCAGTCCGTAAAGGACAGATCATCAGCGCAGTTTTTCATCATGGACATATAGGTGTGCGTATGAGCGTTGATGAGACCCGGGATCACCAAACGGTCTTTTCCGTCTATTACGGTATCTTCCTTAAATCCCTCCGGCTTTTCATCTATACCGGCGATCCTGTCATTTTCTATATATATGCTGTGTTTCCCGATGACATCTTTTGATCCCTCGGGAAGTACTGCCAGCGCATCCTTTATAAGTATTCCCATTATTCCCTCGTTTCTGCTGTGGTTTACAATCTTGCCTTAAGTTCGTCTGTTAGATCCTCAAATCCCGGTTTGCCGAGCAGAGCGAACATATTCTTCTTATAGCTTTCCACTCCGGGCTGGTTGAAAGGATTCACACCCAGCATATATCCGGAAACACCGCACGCAAACTCAAAGAAATAGAAGAGCTGTCCAAGATACTTCTCCGTCTGCTCAGGGATCTTTATCATGGCATTCGGCACATTCCCGTCTGTATGCGCAAGTATCGTACCGTTCATCGCACATTTATTTGCAAAATCCACTGTCTTCCCTGCGAGATAATCGAGTCCGTCCAGATTATTGTCGGCCTTCTGCATGGTGATCTCATGCCTTACCTTCTCAACTTCTATAACTGTTTCAAACATTATCCTGGCGCCGTCCTGGATAAACTGTCCCATGGAATGGAGATCGGTTGTCAGATCCACGCTTGCCGGGAAGATCCCCTTCTGATCCTTGCCCTCTGACTCGCCGTAAAGCTGCTTCCACCATTCTGAAATATAGTGGAGGCTGGGCTCATAATTCGCCAGTATCTCAACGGACTTGCCCTTCCTGTAAAGGATATTCCTGATAGCGGCATATTTAAGGGCATCATTATCCTTAAATGCACTATTAACAGCTGCATCTCTTCCCTCTGCAGCGCCCTTCATCAGTTCGTCAATATCGGCTCCCGAAACCGCGATAGGAAGAAGTCCCACTGCGGTAAGCACCGAGAATCTGCCTCCCACGTCATCCGGAACCACAAATGTCTCATATCCTTCCGCGTCAGAAAGTGTTTTCAATGCTCCCTTTGCTTTGTCCGTTGTAGCATAGATCCTCTCAGCTGCGCCCTTCTTTCCGTATTTCTTCTCCAGGATATCCCTGAAGATACGGAATGAAATACCGGGTTCCGTGGTTGTTCCGGATTTACTTATCATGTTAACGGAGAAATCCCTGTCTCCTATCACATCGATAAGATTGGAGATATAGGTTGAAGAGATATTGTTTCCGAGGAAGTAGATCTCAGGAGTCTTACGGATCTCCTTTGAAACTGAATTATAAAAATTATGACGAAGGAAATTGATAGCAGCCCTGGCACCTAGATATGAGCCTCCGATACCTATGACCAGAAGTACTTCGCTGTCTTTCTGTATCTTTGCCGCTGCCTTTTTGATGCGGTCAAATTCTTCTTTATCATAGTCCACCGGCAGGTTCACCCACCCGAGGAAATCATTGCCTGCGCCCTTGCCCGAAAGAAGCAGATCCTTAGCCGCTTCAGCCTGGGAAGCGATATTCTGAACTTCTTCTTCACTTATAAAAGAAGCTGCTTTTGAGTAATCAAACGTTACCTTTGCCATGAACAAAACCTCCTTATATTTGAAAATAAACACCGGAAAAATTCCGGTTAAATATAACTAATAACCTGACTAAGTGTAGCAAAATGACAATATTTTTGCAAATTATGCTATACTGTAGATCATGAGGAAGATAATACTTACCGGCGGAGGAACAGCAGGCCACTGCATACCTAATCTGGCCCTTGTTCCTGCCCTGAAAGAATCGGATTTTGAAATTAAATACATAGGTTCCTACGACGGAATAGAAAAAAAACTGGTGGAAGAAGCCGGTATACCATATTTCGGCATTTCATCCGGTAAACTGCGCCGTTACTTTGATCTGAAGAATTTCAGTGATCCTTTCCGCGTACTTAAAGGATTCGGCGAAGCCCTTTCCATACTAAAAAAGGAGCGGCCGGATATCGTCTTTTCAAAAGGCGGATTTGTAAGCGTTCCTGTGGTACGTGCTGCCGGAATCCTTAAGATACCCGTTATCATACATGAATCGGATATCACCCCGGGTCTTGCAAATAAACTGTCTTTCGGAGCAGCTACCAAGATATGCTGTTCATTTAAGTCAACTCTAAGCATGCTGCCTTCGGGAAAAGGAGTCTTCACCGGTTCTCCTATCAGATCCTCACTGCTGACCGGTGACAGGCAGAAGGCCCGCGCATTCACGGGGATAAGGGCCGGAGATTATCCTGTCATCTTGATAATCGGCGGATCCCTGGGGGCGCAGCATATCAACGAGCAGATACGCCGCATCCTCCCTTCTCTGTTACCGGAGTATAACGTCATCCATCTCTGCGGAAAGGGCAAGCTCGATCCCACCCTGAATTCCATGGACGGATACGTACAGTACGACTATATCAATAAAGAACTTCCGGATCTTTTTGCACTGTCAGATATTGTCATTTCCAGGGCCGGATCCAATGCCATATTTGAAATACTGTCACTTAAGAAACCCAATATCCTGATCCCGCTGCCCTCCGGCAGTTCAAGAGGAGACCAGCTTTTAAACGCCAAAGCATTCGAGGAATCCGGTTATTCTTATGTATTGAATGAAGATGACATGAATGACGGATCCCTGATAAATGCGATCCGGTATGTAGATGCCCACAGGCTTGAATATCTGGAATCCATGGAAAGTGCCAGAGAAACTTCCGCTGTTGATACCATATGCGGGCTGATAAGAGACTTTTCGCTACGCTCAGAATGACTAACTTATAAAGGAGAAAAAAATGAAAGACGACTGCATTTTCTGCAAACTGGCAAACGGGATCATTCCCACAAACTTTATCTATGAGGATGACGACTTTAAGGTTATCCTGGATGCCGGCCCCGCCACAAAAGGACATGCCCTTATACTTCCCAAAGAGCATTATGCTGATATCTATGAGCTCCCCTCTGATCTTGCGGGACGCGTATTCACTCTTGCGAAGAAAATAGCTGCCCATAATACAGCAGTATTAAATGCAGACGGATTCAATATAGTTCAAAATAACGGAGAAACGGCAGGACAGACCGTATTCCATTTCCATCTCCACCTTATTCCCCGTTTTAAGAATGACGGTCAGAAGATCGGCTGGAATCCCGGCAAACCCACTGACGAAGAATTAAAAGAGACCGCAAAACTGCTTAAGATACAATAATTACTATACTCCAGCTCCAAGGGCGCAGTCAGGGAAATTGCAGGACTTGCAATGCATGCAGTACCCTCCCATTCCCAGGCGGTCTATCTCTTCCTTCGAGATGATATCATCAGCAAATATTCTTGGAAGGATCAGGTCAAAGACCGTTCTGCCTTCAAACATCACACATCCCGGGAGGCCCATGATAGGGATCTCATCATGGGCACCTTTATATGCCAGCATAAACATGGCGCCGGGCAGTACCGGGGCGCCGTAGCTCACAACCCTGTCTGCTGTCTGTCTTATCGCATAGGGAGTCTTATCATCGGGATCCACGCTCATTCCTCCCGTACAAAGCACCACATCCGCTCCCGCTGCAAGAACCTTGTTTATGCAATCAATCTCCATCTCGGGATCATCGGAGCTTATCTCGTGAGCGACCACTTTCGAGCCAAGTTCCTCTATCTTGGCAGTAACCACGGGCGTGAAGGTATCTTTTATCCTGCCGTGATAAACCTCGTTACCGGTGGTGACTATTCCGACTTTTTTACTCTTGTAGGGTATGAGCTTAAATATAGGCTCATCTCCTACCTGTTTTCTGACCCCCTCCATCTTTTCCTTTTCGATCACAAGTGGAATGACTCTCATGCCCGCCACATGTTTTCCTTTTTTTGCGGGATAATTATTGCGGACCGAAGCTATCATCATCTGTCCAAAGGAATTCACCTTGTACAACCTCTCCGCGTCTACTTTTAAGAGTCCGTCGCATTCCGCCACAAGCTCCACTTTACCCTCTTTTATATCATCCGTACGGGAAAGATGATCATTTTTGCATAGATCATATAATACAAGAGCTGCATCATTCTCATGCATCATATTTTCATTCATTTCCCAAATATAAATATGATCTTTCCCTACCGAGAGCAGCACTTCAATGTCCTCTTCCCTGATGATATGACCTTTTCTGAATACAGGTCCCTTTTCCTGTCCCTTTATTATCCTTGTGATATCATGGCACAGCATCTGTCCCACTGCATCTTTTGTGTCAACTAACTTCATATGTTATTCTTCCTTGTTTTATATAGTTTTCCATACAAGTATACCATACCCGGTCTTTAATACATAGCGTTGAAAGTATACGGTTTTGAGCATATAATCATTAGCAAATGTTTGATTCTTTTGGCAGAAAAATCGAATACTTAAGAATTTCCATAACTGACAGGTGTAATCTCCGCTGCCGGTACTGTATGCCAAACGGGATAGACCTGATCTCCATGAAAGATATCCTGACCTTTGAAGAAATAGTAGAGGTCGCAAAAACAGCCTCTTCCCTTGGCATCACAAGATTAAAGATCACCGGAGGGGAGCCCCTTGTGCGTATAGGCTGTACAGATCTTATCGCACAGTTGAAAGCATTGGACGGTATTGAAGAAGTAACCCTCACCACAAACGGGATACTTCTTTCAAAATACCTTGATCCTCTCATCAGATCCGGAATAGACGCTGTAAATATCTCTCTGGACACGCTGGATAAAGAAAAATATAAGACCATTACCGGCTTTGATCATCTGGAAGATGTAATGCAAAGCATAGATGATTGTCTTTTAAATGGTATCCGCCTGAAGATCAATACCGTTCTCCAGCAGGACCTTAATGATGATGAATGGCCTGACCTTGTCATGCTTGCAAAAGATAAGCCTCTGGATATACGTTTTATCGAGATAATGCCCATTGGACAGGGCGCCTATTTTAAGCCTGTAAGTAATGATGACATCTTAGAAAGGCTGAAGATTCAGTTTCCCGGTATCGTTGAAGACGAAAGGAAGCACGGGAACGGACCGGCAAAGTATGTCAGCATACCCGGGTTTACCGGAAGTGTGGGATTTATCAGCGCAATTCACGGAAAGTTCTGCTCTTCCTGCAATCGGCTCCGTCTGACAGCAGTTGGTGAACTGAAGCCCTGTCTTTGCTTTGGTGACACAATCGACTTAAGGAAGATCCTTCGGAATACGGACGGTTCCGAAAGGCATCAGCTGCTTACCGATACCTTCCAAAACGCCATTATGAGTAAGCCGGAATCCCATTGCTTTGAAAACCGGTCCCTTATTACAGAGAACAAACGGATGATCTCTATCGGCGGATAAGGTTTATAAGAGAAAGGAAAATACAATAGATCACCATGGGAAAGATAATTGCGATCTGCAGAAGCGATAAAAAAGGCACAGCCAAATATCAGATAAATGAAGCTCTCTTAAAAGAGGATCACGGAATAGAGGGTGATGCCCATGCCGGAAACTGGCATCGTCAGGTAAGTCTCCTCTCTGTAGAAAAGATCGAGGAATTCCGCTCAAAAGGCGCTCAGGTCGATTTCGGTGCTTTCGGTGAAAACCTTGTGGTAGAAGGCTTTGACCTCAGGTCTCTCCCCGTGGGAACCCGCTTTGCCATCGGAGACACCCTCCTGGAACTTACCCAGATCGGGAAAGAATGCCACGACCACTGTAATATTTATAAAACAGTGGGTGACTGCATTATGCCGAGAGAAGGTGTTTTTACCAAAGTAATAAAGGGTGGAAAGATCGCAGCCGGTGACAATATCGAACTTATAAATGCGGATAATAACAGACCATTCAGCGCCGCGGTCATCACGTTAAGCGACCGGGCATCATCCGGAACATATGAAGATAAAAGCGGTCCCTTAATTGAAAAGATACTTTTAGAAAATGGGTATGACATCATAGAGAAGATACTGATCCCCGACAACAAGGCACTCCTCAGGAATAACCTGATCCGCCTTTCTGACCAGAGACAGGCAAGTGTCATCTTTACCACCGGCGGAACCGGTTTTTCAGAAAAAGACATAACCCCGGAAGTTACCGAAGAAGTCTGCGACAGAATGACTCCCGGCATATCCTTAGGCCTTATCTCTAAATCCCTTGAGATAACTCCTCATGCAATGCTAAGCCGCCAGACATCCGGCATACGGAAGAAAACCCTTATCATAAATCTTCCCGGAAGCCCAAAAGCATGCAGGGAGAACCTTGATACGGTCCTCCCTGCGCTTAAACATGGCCTCGGAGTCTTAAGAGGTTCCGAGGACGGTTGATCTTTAAGATTTTTTTTCAAAAGGGAATACCGTATCCAGCATCCTGAGCATGCGGAAATCTCCCTTGACCTGCATATCTCCTGACATAAAAGCATGCTGGAAGGTTTCCTTACCATGAGTGATATCTTCCAGTTTTTTCTTTGACACTTTACAGAGGACCGACTGGTCATTCCTCCGCTCAAATGCCGCTGTAAGAACAGTATTCTTAACTTCAAGCATAAGAGGCTCGTCGAAGCCGTCTATCTCCAAAAGGTAGAGAGCTTCAAAGGATTTCTGCGGATTGAACCTGTTCTTAAACGTATTTAAGAGTACCTCTTCTTCCGGCATCCCGTCATTCTTAAGAAGAGTCTTAAAGTGGCTCGCAAGCTCTTTTAAATCCTCCTTCTGCGTCTGTATATACTTATCGTCGGAAGCATACTTGCTTAACTGCTCTGTTTCCTGAGGCGTGAAATCGATGGGCGTTTCAGTTGTTACCATCTGCTTCACAGCCTGACTACTGGCAGGAAGTATGAGGGCCTTTCTGGAAATATTCCTGTACAGGTTTTCTGCGGCCTTTTCAATGACCTTCACATATTCCTGATTGAGCTCAAAAGCTACGGAGTCCCGTACATATGCAGAGATTCCGTTACATGACCGTCCTCCGAGAGTATCCCAGGCAGTCTGCAGAGTCATGGCACCCTGTCTCTCTCCGTAGGTCGTGGAAATAACGACGGGGCACATATACAGCTCCGATATCTTCTGCTTATTCCCATAGAACCAGCATGCATCCAGGAACTGTGTCATATATCCGCCTATGCCGAACCACTCGACAGAGGTACCGAGTATCACGCCGTCCGCATCATTTAATGTACTGGGAAGGGAAGTGATATTATGCTTCATCTCATAAAGGTTTATCCGTTCAACCCTTACATTGAGCTCTTCCAGCGCATTCTGCATCTTTGAAAGAACAAACAGTGTGGAATCTCCTACGATCCCCCGTCCTCCATAATAAATATTGATCTTCATTCCGGAGTTTCCTTTCCTTCCTGCGATATCTCCTCATTTGTTTCCCGGTTCCTGTAGAGTATAAATCCCATCAGAAGACCGGCAGCAAGCCCGCCTATATGGGCTGCGTTATCTATCCCTTCACCTGCAAATCCGGAGAAAACACTGTATATCACGAGAAATACAGCCCGTCCTCCTGTCAGATCCGCATATTTCCCGCGATTCTTTATCACTATGGCAAACAGCGCACCTATGATGCCGAAAACCGCTCCGCTGGCACCGGCCGAAACCACATTTGCTCCTGAGAGAAGTGAAACCACAAGTGATACAGCGTTTCCCATAACCGCTGCAACGAGGTAGAGTATCAGGAATTTTGCCTTACCGAGAGCTTTTTCAACCCTTTCACCGAATACCCAAAGCGCCAGCATATTCGCAGCCAGATGCTCCAGATTAAAATGAAGGAAAGCTGCGGTCAAAAGCCTGTACCACTCATAGTTCGCCATTATCCTGGACAGGGATAATGCCCCATGTTCCAGCATAAAATAAGAGTCGAAGTTCAGCGTCTTAAATGATAAGGTGACAAAGATTATCAGGTTTACAAGGATCAGAGCAAGCGTAACAGGTGCCTTACTGTGCAGGAAAAACTCCTTTAACGCTCCGGCGATAGTGATCCTGTTCATCTCCCCGCCTTCTTCCAGGAGCTGTTCCAGACCGGCTCTTAAGCCATCAAAATCCGCCACTTCATTATCAAAGATGCAAAGGCGGTTGTCTCTCAGATCAACGATCCATGAAAGCTCTTCCTGAGTTCCTATGGCACCGAAATTCATCACGTTCTGGGTAAGAAGAAGGGAAAACAGCCTCACATTACTGTATCCTTTATTCCGGAACATTTCCAGCGTCTTCGCCTTTATCATCCTAAATGCTTCAACGCTCATTATCATCTTCCGTCCGTCTATCATAAGGACAGACATGGCAAGATCGCCGTCCACCCTGAAAAACACCTTCACCTGCGCAATGGATGAACTAAGGGATGTATAGCCCCTGTTTACCAGATATTCAGCTATTTTTTCTTCCACAGGGTCTTCCTCCCGCTTGCATTCCCTTATGGGTACACTTCCGTAGTATTCTACTATCAGATAGTTTTTTATGCAAGGCGGAACGTCATGGATACCCCTGCAAATCTCACCAGATCCCCGTCGGACAGTTCCGCTGTTTCATTGTGGGAAAGTTTCCTGTCATTGATGCATGTTCCGTTCGTTGAATTTAAGTCTGAAATATAATACCGGCCCCTGTCTTCCCTTATACATGCGTGTATCCTGCTGACCTTGGAATCTGATATCACACCGTCCGCCTTACTCTTAAGCTTCCCGATCATATACGGGCTTTTGTCGATCTCATAAGTCTTCTCTATACCGTTTATCCTGCCGCTTAAAACAGGAGATCTTTTATTCTTTGCAGGCAGATCCGTAAGGAGTACGGTAGCATCATAGTCTTCATCGCGGAGCGAAGTCTTTTCCAATGATCTCTCTTCCAGTTCATCAAATCTGTATTCCTCTTCATGGATATCTGAGTTCAGACTGTCCATGTCGAGCTTTCTGTCCTCCTCTTCTTTCTTATGTCTGTTCCAGAAATAAACTCCCGCTGCAATAAATACTCCTGAAAACACCGTCACTCCTATCCCTGCCCTTATATAATCCCCGTCTGACAATCCCAGCATCGCCATATTTCCGGGATCCATGAAGATAAAGCCGTAAACAAGCGCGGCTGTTATAGCAGGGATAAAGGCAAGGAGCAGAAGGAACAGGCTTCCCTTTTTCTCCTCATCTCCGGTTTTACCGCCGCTTTCCTCCAGATAATAATTATCATCTCCGTCATCACACCATAGTTCCGACAATGTTAGAGGTTCCGACTGTTGCAGGGTCTTTTCTTTTTCCGTATCGGTCTTCCGGTTTTCCTTATCCTCCGAAGTATTTTTTCTCAATATATCGTCCGGCAGTAACATGCCCTCACACACCCGGTCGAAATATGCATAAGCAAGCGCGGAAGCTTCTTCATCCTCTTTATCTATGGCATCGATAAGAAACTGGGCAAGAGCGACAAAATCCTCTCCTTTCCCCGGATTTTCAGGATAATAGCAGAAACAGGGCTCCTCCTTTTCAAGATCCCAGAATATCTGTTCCGGATCAGTCATAAGATCCTTAACATCGAGAAGGTATTTTTCCAGTTCGTGAGAGGCGGATGACAGCCCGGACAAAAGTGCTTTCAGCTCCTTATACGACATGGGTGTTCCTTCAAACACATTTTTAAGCGTCTGGCATGAACCCATATCGTAGCTGTAAAACGAATCTCCGTTAAGGTATTGTACGTTTACTCTTGCTATACCCCGTATGCTGTTTTTTAATAGCATCTTTTCCCTGAAACTGTTTTTACCGCTGTTATTCCTGTGTACGATCATGGTCCTTTTACAAAGATCCTGCCTGAATTCAACCTCCATTTATCTCTTCCTCCCGGTGTCATGAGATCCTTCACTTTCCTCAGGATCAGAAAGCCTCGCTTCTACCATTCTGCATTCCCTTATAAAACCCGCCGGATCATCCCTGGCGCTTTTCCCTTCCACCTTTATCTCTGTTCCCTTCATATTCATTCCCGGGACGAGTATCACCCCTCTTGGAATAGTAAAATCCCCGGTATATACAACACTTACTGCTTTACTGTCCACCCTGACATCCATAGACACGTTCTTCGTGGCGAGAAGTCTCCCCTCTGTTTCCCGGTTTCCGGTATCCCTGACTTTTGAGAAAATATCTCCATCGGGGTCTGTGACTTCACTTCCCCTAAGCGCCGCTTCATATGCTGCTATATCAAGAACCGCTCTGTCATGGATAAAAAAGGATCCGTATATTATCAGAACAATAACCGCCAGAATAAAAGGAAACAGCAAGGATGCCTCTAATGTATATGATGCTTTTAATTCTTTTTTCATGGCAGTATCTCCTGTGCTTTAATGATCAAAAATGAGATAAGAAGAAAAGGCATAAACGGTAACTCGGTTTTCTTCCCCCATTTCCCGAGGATCACTGCTGCCACCGAAACGATCGCAGAAAGGAAAAGAGCCATACACAGAAGCCGTATATTATTTAGAAATCCAAGATAGAATCCTGTGATCATAAGCACAAGCCCGTCTCCTTCTCCGACTGCTCCGTTTGTCGCAAACGAGAGGATCAGTATCGCAAGACCTACTACTGTACCGTATAAGGCATTGTGGATCCCGTTCCCCAAGGGTGAAATGCATAGCAGTATCCCGATCAGAAGAAACGGCACTATCACCTTTACATACACAACCTTTTTCCTTATATCCGTATATGAACAGATCCCTAAAAATGTACCCAATATCATGTTTGCCGCCATACTCTCCTCCTTATCATCTAACGGCCGCATCTCGCGCAGGGGCCCCTTCCCCCTGTTTCCGAGATCGGTACTGCTTTTATAGTTCTTTTTAATCCGGGACAGCTGATCTTCGTGTGATATCTGTCCCCGTCTTCAGTGATATAGAGATTATCCCCGGATCCTTTTCCGCAGTATTCGCAAGGGTAGTACTTTCCCCCACTGCTGTTTCTCATTCCCTTAACAGATGACCTGTTAACAGTGCTTATCTTAATATTCAGGTGCCTGCAGTTTCGGTCTCTGTGGTATACCGTTCCTTTCTCCGTTATAAAGACCATTTCCTCTGACTCTCCGGACCGGTCTTTGCGCCTCGTATTGTCATATCCTGTAAAAGCACGTATCCTTGCCCGGTCTATGACCCGAAACCCGTTTATCCCGGGAAGCGGAAAAAGGATCTTCATTTTCCAGACCGCATTCAGGTCTATCATCTGATCCGGTCCCATTACAGAAGAATGGATAAAGGATAATCCGGAACTACCGCCTTCCACCGGAGACTCTTCTGCATAACCCTTTCCGAGATCGGTGATCACCATGTTCTTACCGGCAGTCATAGAGATGACTTTTCCTCCGATGCTTCCTGCAGGGCTGTCTGTTGTCAAATTCTTACCCGCATATGCGTATATGCTCATCTTCTTTGCCGTTTCCATGAGAGATGCATTTAGATTGGACGAGAACCGTAAAGCTTCGCCAACCATTATCACAGTCAGTATAGCGAATAAAAATATAGGCAGTACCAATGCTGTTTCAACTGTCAGACTGGCAGCAAGGGAAGAGGGCACGGGTGGATCGATTCTTGGGGAACCTCTATGGCATTTTATATTCATATCTAAATAATCTTTTTTATTCCAATTCATGCTATTTTCCAATATTCACATCTTTTATGAAGGGAGATTTTGATCCACCCGTCCCCTCCTTCCTTACTTTTTCTGTCATCCTAAGGGTTCGCATTTCCTGTCATCCTGAGGGTTCGCATTTCCTGTCATCCTGAGGGCTCGCATTTCCTGTCATCCTGAGGGCTTTAACCCGAAGGATCTCTCCAGAGATTCTTCGCTTTGCTCAGAATGACACCGCTTTGCTCAGAATGACACCGCTACGCTCAGAATCGAACTGCTTTATGCCCGTTTACTCAATGACCGGCTCGTATGAATAATCCCTTCGAATGGTGAAGGTATATCCCTTTTTCGCATTGAGAGTCACGTCCGCTTCCAGATAATCAACGCATCCGTCCAGCCGGAATCCCCTGTTTCCTTCTTTTGTCCTCATATTCATCTCAATGACATCCATTGCTCTCATTACCTTTTTATCTCTGTTTTCAAGCGCCAGGAGCATAAGGAGATAATCGTCGTACCTAAGCCCTTTTTTACTGCTTTCTTTGGACACCGGGCTTACCAGAAATAATGTTATACCTGCAACAGTTTTTATCTGAAAATCATCACCTGTCTTAATTAGCGGTATCCTTCCTCCCTTTAACAGTATCCTCATATCCATAACGCTTTCAGCGAATCCCCAGGTGAATAGCAGCATATCTGTAAGAGGCTCTTCGATCTCAGGATTTAGGAGAAGAAGTGCAATGACCTCCGAAAGCGCTTTACACTGCGCCTTTTTCCCTTCGTCTTTAAATACCGCCATGGTATCTGCGGCTTCCCTTATCATGAACAGTTTTGCGACAGTGTCCCGGAAATTGGCCTTATCGGTATTCTTACCGTTTAATATGTATTCCATTTCATAGGAGCATGAAGAATGGTTAAGATCATTTATGAATGAGCTCATTTTCCATCTTAAATATTGATCGAAAAGAAGATCGTTTATCTCTGAATCGGGATCACTTTTCGGCCTCACTACTCCAATACCTTTATTCAGGTCTCTGTGAGAGGCGGTATTATGGAGATCCAGCTTTTTATCGGAAACTGTTATGCCACCTGAAACCAGTCTCTCTATTATTCCCGGCCTTTCGTCATATACTTCATCCACCGGGCATTTTTCCACCTTGAGATCCACGCCCTCAAGCTTCTTCTCTATCGCTGCCCTTCTCTTATCCACGTCGTAGTCTTTTATTCCGCTCTTTTTATAATCTGAAACATTCTGTTTTATCTTCTCCGCCAGACCTAAACCGAAATACTCTTTGACTGCATGGATCGCCTGTCTTTTGAATTCTCTTCCTCCCTGATCTGTTGCAAGGGAATACATGGGAATTTCTGTCTTCTTAACGTCAAGCGCCATCATTTCATCCAGTCCAACAGATAAAAGACCTTTGCCGGGACGTCCGTTATAACTCATATATTCTTTTAGATGGTCCTCAGTAGCGGCAATATCCGGTTTTCCGGTTCCGTATGAGGTATCTATGAAGAGGAGGTCATAGTTTTTCAGTAACTCCCTGTTGTATTCAGCAAATACCGACATAAGCCCCATTTCCATTATCATTTCCGTTCTCATCCTAAGAGCGCTGTATCTCGCGCTCTCTATAACGGCTCCGACAAGGGACAGGATAATAGTCAGTGAAATACTTAGAAATACGGTTATAGTTCCCCTCTTCATAGATTTTCCTTTGCTAAATATTGTGAATCAGATAGATGTTGCTTTAGAATTGATGGTCTTGAATATCTTGTTTACAAGATCTGTAAGCTGGGTTTTAAAGATGATCACCAGACCGATCAGAACCACGAGTATTAATATCATCTCTACGGTACCGATGGCGTCTTCTTCTTCAAAAAATCTCTTCAACATAGGGTTCTCCTCCTTTCTTTTTGATATTTATGAGTAACGTCTGTAATATACAGACAGGCTCATCTGGGTTTCCCCTCATCAGTCACCTTCGGTGACAGCTTCTCCCAAAGGGAGAAGCCTTTGCCACGCATTTTTGGTCTCACTGTGCGAATGACATAAACGCCGGTAATATCACTATCACCATAACAACAAGCAGCATCATCGCCATTGGCAGAAGCAGCTTTGTTCCTGCCTCTTCTCCTGCTCTTCTGGCATCTGCTTTCCTGTCTTCAAAAGCGTCTTTTGACTCGGCTTCCAGAGCTTCGGTGATACCCGCATTTCCCTTTTGCAGATTCTGGGATAGAAGTGTCCCGAGCTTCCCGTATCTTCTTACTCCTGACCTCGTCCCGAAATTCTGATATGCCTGACACTCCGGCACCCCGCCCCTCATTTCCCGGACGGTTATAAGTATTTCCTCAAAAGCGAATCTTTTTTTCTTCCTGCCTTTCCTGACCTGCTTCTCATAGTCTTCTGCCACCTTTTCAAATGCACCTCTTATTGTCATTCCTGCACCGAAAAAGAGACTCAGTCTGCTTACTATTTCCGGGTAATCATTTAGCATTTCCTTTTCCCGCATCTGTACCTGCTTCTCCAGATCCCTGTCTCTGCCAAACCAGATCACAAATATCATAAGTATTGCTCCTCCAAACACAAGCGGTGCGGCTGCTCCGGGTGTCCTTTTATAGGAAATATCCATATTTCCCAGCTTATCGGGCAGGATCAGATTTGCGGATGAAACTGTCAGGCCCTCGTATTTTGCGATCTTCCTCATCACCAAACTCTTGAGCTTTCCCGCAGCCTCCATGTGCCTCGGATATACCACCGCCGGAAAAATAAATTCCTCATAGCGGCCCATATAATTAAGAGAGGCAGTCAGCACAACTGCTGTCCCCTTTTCATTTGTGACATCCTCCTGAATTACCCCGTCACTATCCAGAACATCATAGTTATCAACGGACCACTCGATATTGACAGGATAATCATCAGCACTGTCGATAAGATTGAGGTCATATTCCACTTTTTCAAGGGATTCATTTTCTCCCAGGATCCTCTGCGGCAGTGAATTCCCGATCTCCTCAAATATCCTGTCAGTTTCTTCTTTCGTATACTGCCGTTCTCCAACCGTTATCTCTATAGGCTCGTCGATACTTTTGTCACCGACCCTCGCATCAAGGTTTACAATGAGATCACCCTCCCCGTATCCCTTGCGGGCTATTGTATAGCCCTCGACATCATTTCCCGAGAAAAGCGCGCTTAACAATAGAAGCAGTGAAAGGATATTCCCTGCAAAAAGTATGAGGAGTATCTCCGACATTTTTTCAATTCTGTAATTCTGGGCTTCCTGCCTTCCTCCGGCGGCCGGATTCAAAAGTGCCTGCTTCTTAATTACTTCCGTATCGTTTCCCGTCTTTATGTACTTCAAAATAAAGACTGCCATTCGTCTGAAGCAGAGTTTTATTCCGGAATCCTTTTTGTTTTTACTTATGTTTATCCCCGATGACAGGATGAATAAGGCGATAAATATAATAAGTATCAGAAGATTAAAATAGATCATCAGACTTTCTCCGCTTCCGATGTGATCTTTTCAGCCATTAAAAATCCGGCCAGATACAGTATGAGGCTTATGGTCATTATTATCATGCCTGCGCTGTTATGGTAGAGAGATGAGAGAAATCCGGCTGACGTGATATTCAGGTAGATTATTATCCCAAAGGGCACCATCTCCATGATCCTGTTTTCGTACCGTCTCGCATTGATGCTCGTCCTTATATCCCTTCGGATATCCATCTTATCCCCTATGGAATCAGCGGCCTTCCGCATAATCCTTGTGAAGTCGCCTCCGCTTCGTTTTGCGGCTGAAAACACATTGGCAAAGTCTTCAATGTCCTCTATGCCACATCTGTCTGAAAGCTCCAAAAGTATCTTCTCCAGGCTTTCATTCGATCTTAACCGCCTCGTAAGCACCTTGAATTCCACCGTGATAAGACCCTTACTGCCATACATATTTTCCATAACCCGCCCTGCCTCGATAAATGAGTTTTCCACGGAATATCCGGCATTAAGCGATGCCTGCACCGCCATTATCGCTTCACGGAATTCAAGTGACAGCTCAAACTTCCGCTTCTCGATAAGCCCTTTCTTTACAAATTGCAGGAAAAACCATTCTGTCGGCAGCAATAATATAAAAAACACTACAAGGCTTTTATAAAAGCTCCATGATACCAGTGCATCTATCAACGCTCCCAGAAACAGGTATGTCGCTCTTTCCCCCTTTGAAAATCTATAGGTGTCATAGTTCAAGTGAAACCACTCCTTTCCAGTTTTTCCGTGAATTTAAGGCTCCCTGACTTTTTCAGTTTCCCGTTTACAAGTTTATATACAGGTTCTATGGCCACTTCTCCGTCCAAATATCCTGTTATTTCCGATATTTCCATGACCTTTCTGCTCTTATCCCTCATCCTGCCAAGATGGACTATGATATCTACGGCAGAAGCTATCTGCCTCCTGATGGCTTGAAGAGGCAGCTCCATCCCCGCCATAAGAACCATTGTTTCAAGCCTTGATATCATGTCCTTTGCGCTGTTAGCGTGTCCCGTGGACAGGGAGCCGTCATGTCCTGTATTCGCAGCCTGAAGAAAGTCAAACGCAGCCCCGTCCCTGACTTCGCCAACCACTATGCGGTCAGGCCTCATCCGCAGGGACGATTTGATAAGATCCCTCATCGTTATCGGCTTACAGCCTTCAACATTTGCATTTCTGGTTTCCAGACTGACAAGATTTGGGATCCCCTGTATCTGAAGCTCCGCAGAGTCTTCAATGGTAATAACCCTTGTGTCTTCAGGGATAAAGGAAGACAGGGCGTTTAGGAAGGTTGTCTTACCGCTGCCGGTCCCTCCGGAAACGAAGATGTTATATCCGCTGATAACGAGTTTTCTCAAAAACTCAACAGCTTCTGCGGTGATCGACCCGAATCTTATCAGGTCTTCCATTTTGATGGGATTATCCGGGAATCTCCGGATGGTGATGACAGGGCCGTTTAAGGCCACCGGATTCATGACGATGTTGACTCTGGAACCGTTTTCAAGCCTTGCATCCACTATGGGTGACGCTTCATTTACCACCCGGTTGGAGCCGGCAGCGATCTGCTGGATCACGTCATTTAATGCTTCTTTTGACTCAAATCTCCTGTCCCATTTGAACAGCTCTCCTGCTTTTTCGATGAAGATATTTTCTGTTCCGTTTACCATTATTTCCGTCACCTGCGGATCATCTATAAGAGTTTGAATGACTCCCTTTTTCCTTATGGAATCAAAGAGTTCCCGCATCAGGCGCTGCTTTTCTTCAAGGCTCAAAAACAGATTTTTCCCTGCGTTCAGTATGGAACTGTTTATTATCTCCTCAATCTCTTCATCACTTACTTCCCGGGAGAGATCTATTTCCCGGAGTATTGCATCGTGAAGATCCTGTCTTACGGATGATAGGTCTTTCATAAGAGTGACCTCGCAAAATCTCCCAGGGATGAATCCCCAAGTGTCCGTAGATTTCCGTTAAGATCGTTCATAAAAGGGATCGTGAGTCTCTCCGTTCTGTCGATAATGTCTTCCCTCTCCATTATCCGTAGCATCGCTTCATACTGTTCGAGCTTTGCTTTTGAAACAGTGTCTTCGCGTACCGGCATATATATCTTTTTACAGTAGGAAAGTATGTCGAGAAATGCACTTACGGAATCCGAGATGTCCACAACGATTTTTGAATAATCGCAGTTACACAGTTCATTAAAGAATATGTTCCAGGTTTCCCGGTCTACAGACAGGATATCGAGAGGCGAGATGACCGGGGGAATAAAATCCATGAGCCCTGCTTTTTCAACCATGCTTGCCAGTTTACAGGGGAAATTCCTCTTTTTCTGACCTA
Source organism: uncultured Lachnospiraceae bacterium (assembly GCA_902779445.1). Lineage (GTDB taxonomy): Bacteria > Bacillota > Clostridia > Lachnospirales > Lachnospiraceae > NK4A144. The sequence goes on along the minus strand of CACZBM010000011.1, from coordinate 36,988 downwards.
TATAAAATATCAGGTCTGAAATATCCATCATAAAATTCTTCTGTAAAAGCTGGTTAAACCCCGAATATTCCTCAAGATTGATATAGAGGACCTTTTCCCTCTCTGAGAGAACTTCCCCCAGCGCAAAGGCAAATGATGTGCGAAAGCTCCGCCTTATTGGAGAGTAGATGCCAATGATCTCAGTATTCGCTGCATTCAGTATACCCAGCTCTGTTTCCGGGCTGTCGGCATAGTAGCACATTACCTCCTTTACGATGTTTTCTGAAGACTGATATTTACATATGGATTTATGTCCTTTTCCGTCTTCAGAGGAATCCCCTTCTGAAAGTACCATCATCTCGCCGGTTTCATAAGCTTCTATCTCATCATCCAGCTCCTCTTCCGGGATCAGCAGGATATCAACTTCATTTCCCTGCATATAGTCCTTTAGTCTTTTCTTATCGGTAAAGCCCTGGATCTCCAGGGGCACTGACCTGGAATCCGACATATAGCTCATAAGCTTGGTTACATATTCTTCATCCGAGTCAAATACTGCCAACGTGTTTTTCTTCATTCCTGATCACCTCATATCATCATTGTCTGCCAGAAAACCCCGAGACTTATCGGTACTGCCATGGGAATCTTTTGGTTTTTTATACTTCCGCTCTTTATGATCATTAGGATCATCACCATTACCGCTGCCATCGTCACCGGGATCAAAGAGTTCAGTATCTCTTCATGTCCGGTAAAGACAGCTATTCCCATTATGAATTTAATATCCCCTGCTCCGAGATACCTCGCTGCGTAAAAGATAAGTGATACCGCAAAAACAAGAATTGCTGTTATAACACCGTCAGCCAGACCATATATACCTTTTTCAAGTCCGATAAATATAAGTCCCAATATGAAATAAAAGATATTCTGGAAATTATCGATATAGCGATATTTAAGATCTGTATAAGAGGCGGCTGCAAGGAACAAAAATAAAACCGGTTTCCCCATGTCTCAAGCCTTCTGAAATTAAAAATAAGGATTTCTTTTGCCGAAGGGCAAAAATGATTTCATGAAATGTAAAAAAAACAATACACCAATCGGGCCGGTTTGTCCAGCCCGATTATTGTACTAATTGTTGAACAATATTACTTCGTACCGAAGATCCTGTCGCCGGCATCTCCGAGTCCGGGGCAGATATAAGCGTTTTCATTGAGCTGACGGTCGAGATGTCCTATATAGATCTGAACATCAGGATGTGCTTCTGTAAGAGCCTTTACTCCTTCAGGAGCTGCTATGATACACATGAATTTGATCTTTTTTCCGCCGCTTTCCTTAATGAACCTTATGGCATCAATAGCAGATCCGCCAGTTGCGAGCATGGGATCCGTAACGATTATGGTCCTCTCATTTATGGGCGCCGGCAGTTTGCAGTAGTATGAGTGGGGCTTATGCGTCTCCTCATCCCTGTATAATCCGATGTGTCCAACCTTTGCGGCAGGTACCAGATTCAGAATACCATCGGTCATTCCAAGCCCTGCACGGAGTATAGGCACGATCGCCTGTTTTCTTCCTGCTAAAACCGGTGATACCGTCTTTTCGATCGGAGTTTCAACATCAATATTCTTTAATTCAAGATCTCTTAAAGCCTCATATCCCATGAGCATCGCGATCTCATTTACCAGCTGTCTGAACTCTGCTGTACCGGTATTCTTATCCCTGAGCCTTGTGATCTTATGCTGGATAAGAGGGTGATCGATAATTATTACATTTTCCATTTTCGTAATGTCTGACATTTTTTCATCCTTTTCAATTACTAAATAAATAAGCAACAGTGATCTTATCGCCTTCGACGTAAGATGAGATACCTATCCTGGTAAATTCTCCGAAGACCATATTATCATAATGTGCGGGGGATGCAACAAGATCTTCGAACATAACGCTGGCAGCTTTTGCCGGATCCTCTGTTCCTTTAATGCGGGACAGATTTTCCCCCCTCCATTTGTTGCTCGATATCAATTCCACACCCTGTTCGCCGTTTGGACGGGTGTGGCTCCAGTTTGAAGATGCTTCCTGTGAACGTATGTTGGCGACAGATATCAGATCCCGGTCAAGAGTCAGTGCTTTTACTCCGTTTGATGCCCGGAGTTCATTGATGGAAGACAACATTCTATTATTGAGCGCATTGATGTCTACTGCAGCAAATGCGTCAACACTAAAAAGCATGGCGAATGTTATCACCAGAAAAAGCAATCTCCTCATTTTTCCATTTTATCGCATTTTCCGGGGATTACAATAAAAAAATTCAGCGGACCGGCAGTCCGCTGAACAGCTGAACACAATAACAACCCTTAGACAATGTAGCCTCTGTTTGTCACGGCAACGTTATCTCTGACACCGTTTCTGCCATAGGTTATACCGGAGTAAACGGTTTCAATATTTTTCATTGCCGGCTCCGACTTATCTTTTGATGCCACCTGGTCAAAAGCATCATGAAGCTTCTGCAGAAGTGCCTTTGTTTCGGCAAGAATAGCCATATTGTGCCTTATGATGGCCTTATCCATCAGAATATAGACATAATTATATATCCTGAAAAGGTAAAGTGATATCTCCTGTGAATAGTCGAGAACGTTTCTCAGCTGGTCAATACAGTTCTTCGCATGCTGAACACCACGGTTGAATTCTTCTCTGTCCGTTGCATTTCTGGCGTCTTCTATATACTGAAGCGCAAGCTCGTATGTAAGAACAAGGATCCTGCTCTTATTTGCCTGTGAGATCTTAAGTGTAAATTCCTTCTTCATTTCGTCGGTCATGTTGTACTCCTCCGTGCATCACTGTATCAGCTGCAGTGCCTGCTGGGGTGCCTGATTTGCCTGGGCGAGCATCGATGTAGCTGCCTGAACCAGTATCTGCTGGCTTGCGTAATTGGTCATTTCCTCTGCCATATCCGTATCCTGAATCCTGCTCATTGCAGCTGTCAGATTCTCTGTGGAAGCTGCCAGATAGGAAAGACTGTGCTCTACGCGGTTGGTATATGCTCCGATCCTTGAACGGGTGCTGGACACATAGGAAAGAGCCCTTGTGATCCTGTCTATAGCGTTCTGAGCACCTGCCATTGTTCCAACGTCCAGATCGTCGAGGTCAAGCCTCTTAAGTGACATCTTGGGGATGGAGCACTTGATCATTTCTTCTTCATTTGCTCCGATGTGAAGGTCCATTGCGCCTTCGCCGGTAATGGTGAGCTTTACCCTATTATCATTGCTATCATCTATTTTTACACACTGTATATCAAAAGTCTTAGTGTGATACTTGGCACCTCCATCCGAAATGTAATCATCCTGAGGCTTTGTTATTTCTTTATCCAATGCCAACGTAAGAGACTCACCATTCGCTCCCTTTAATGTAATAAACTGCGAACCATCTTCGCATATCTTAACAGTTCCCCGTGTACCATCTGTATATGTTCCCGCACTTACTGCTTCTCCGTTATCTTTTTCTTTACCGTTTTCATCATATTCGATCTTTTCGTAGTCAATATATCCCGGATAATCAAGGCTCAATTTAATCGTATTGTTGTCAAGCCCCCAACTTTCCGGCAAATCTGTAACCGTAACATTTAGCTTTTTGCCAGTTAAATCAACCGTTTCCACAAGAGAAAAATTATATAGCTCCGTCCCACCAGCCTTTACCTTATCGTTATACTCTTCCACATGGATATTCTTATTGCTCTCGCAATACCCGTGATTCTCCAGACTTCCGTCGATAAGCTTCTTTCCGTTAAGCTCGATCTGGCCTGAGATCCTGTCTATCTCCGCGATCAGCTGCTCAACCTCATTCTGCATGTCAGCCCTGTCGTTTGCGGACATTGTGCCGTTGCTGGCCTTGATCGCGATCTCATTAAGCCTCTGGATCATGTCTGTCACTTCAGAAAGCGCTCCGTCAGCTGTATCCAGAACTGATCTGCCGGTTGTGGCATTTATATCAGCTCTCTTCAGCGCCTCAAGCTGCTGGCGCATTCTTCCGGAAATAGCATAACCTGTGGGATCATCTCCCGCAGTATTGATCTTATAGCCCGATGAAAGCTTTCCCGTGGAAAGCGCGAATGCGGATTCATTTCTAAGAAGCGAGTTGTTGGTGATGACCGCTGTGATATTACTGTTGATCTGCATAGGATACCTCCAAAAAGTGCTTTACTTTACGGAGCGGATAAGATCACTGACCCTCCTGTAAAGAATCGCTGTATTATTACCGGCATCCATGCCTTCTGATGTGTTTTTGTTATCTGCCACGTCCGTCCCTGAACCGGCGGTATTTATTGTATTGTTAAAACTTCTATTCTGTATATCGGCAGGTTTCGGAATTCTATTAATATCAGATTTTAAAGACTTTTCAAAAATAACATTTTCATTTTCAAAAAGTGTACCTGCAGCGTTTCTTAAAAGCTCTGTTCCTTCATCAGTGGAAGAAGTGATGATCCCGCTTAATTTCCCATCATTCAGGGTAAATTCCGCATATACTTTTCCGTAGCCTTCCGTTTCAAAGGATACGGCTGCCCTTGACTCTCCGGTACCTCTTACAATCTTTACGTTAATGGAAGTCATGCGCCCCTCTATCTCCATTGGCACTTCATAATTCTCTTCGTCTGAAAGAGCTTTCGCAATACTTAACTGACGGTTTATATTCTGAAGTGTCTTTAAGTCGATATAGCTTTCTGCGCCCTCTGCTTCGTCCTGAACCGCTTCCCCGATCTCATCCGCCATTTCACCATAGGCTTCTTTAACAGCCTCTGCTGTGTCACCTTCTGCCTCATTATCCATGCTGTCAAGGATCTTCTCGGAGTAGTCCTTAAGCTTTCCGTTCATTTCCTTTTTGACACTGTTAAGCAGTGCGTCAAACATGGCTCCCCTATTGTTCATAAGGGCATCCATGGCAATGACATTTTCCGCTGTCACATCCTGTCCGTATCCAAGGAGCATCTCATAAACCGCCTCATCCTTTGCGGCTGCTTCCCTTATAACCCCGAGATCCTCTTCGTTATATTGAGACTCAGCCTCTGAAGTCTCCCGGTTTCCGGCATTTCTTAAAGAATTTAAGATATCATCTAAGGTAGTATCGCCGTTAAACCCATTAAGGTCTCTAAGCCCTTCCGGAGTCAGATTATCATATACTTCGTGAAGAACATTCTCTGAATACCTTGTTTCCGCCTGCTTTTCATCTGACCCCTGCCATGACCTGTCTTCTTCCCGGGGCTCTTTTCTGAAAGCGGTTTCGATCTGGGTATCGATCCTAAGATTATCCGCTGACCTGTCTCCCTGAGATACTCCCCCGAACTCATCATCGATCTTATAGTCCATGGGCCCTCTGTTGCGGGTTCTGAGCTCAGACAGAAGATTTTTCAGTGATAATTCCCGTCCGTTATTTACAAGAGCTCCGATAACCGCACCGTCGGATTTTTCAATCTGTCTTATCAGTCTGTAAATACCGATATAAGATTCTGCCTCATCTTCACTTATCTCATTATTGCGCTCCAGACGGAACAGATATTCGCTGAATTTTGCATTCGCTTCATCCAGGTTCTCCATCTCTGATATCCGGTCTATCAACGCCCGGGCACCGGCTTCAAGCGGATTTACACCTTCCTTTATAAGCGAAACCACCGCGGATCCGGTAAGCCTTTCCACGAGAGTTCTCACGGTCTGGTCCGCATCTTTAACTCTGGTAACATTCTCCGCTGTGATCTCCATTCCGTTATATCCAAGGATCCTGACAGCCCTCAGATTATCAGCAGTTTCCTCAAAAGCTATGTCCTTTAAGAGACTTCCGATATTCTTAAATGCGTCTCCTATCCGGTCACCGAGATCTGCCCTTACCTCTGTCCCTACCGCTTCATAAGTCGCATTTGCCGCATCGAACTTTGCCTTCAGCTCATTTCCGGCTTCGTAGATATCATTGACCGTAAAGTATTCCGCAGAAATAAGGTTTCCCGACAGAGCCGCCGGCATATTTTTTATCTCATTTATCTTATATACCGTCTCTTCAGCAATGCTTATGCTGTCCTCAAGAGACATCCGGGTTTCTTCTCCCGCAAATGCCGCACGGTAAAAGGCTCTCTCTTTTTCCTTAAGAAGCTCTACTTTTTCCGAAAGCTCTTCGGTATCCAGTGTAAATCCGTTATCTGATGAGATAGACCGGTTAGCTTCGCTGTTCATAACGAGTCTGGTCTCGTTAAATATCCTCTCGTTTTTGATCCGGTTATAACCTTTTATCAGATAAGCATTTCCGGCTCTCTCTCCCCGGGCTTCCGCTTCCGCTATCTCCTGCATAAGGTCTCCGGCCTTTAACGGAAATGATATCCCTTTCAGATCTTCATAGAGCGTCAGATTTTCTTTATTAAGCGCAAATCCGGCCTTAATAAGCTCTTCTGCGTCCTGCCTGATATCCTCCGTTACCTTGAATCCGGCAGCTTTTATTACGGATTCGATCTGTCCGCTTATGGCATCCAGATCCTCATTTGAAGCAGCCTGTGCATAGTAGTCTGATCCATCGGTCTTAAAATAACCCCTTGAACTACCCCCGGACTCCTTACCTCCGGAGTGCTCTGCCATATATACATTATCAATGGTTGGCTCTTCCCCCTTAAGCACCATGTATTCCATGGCACCTTTATCCATGGATTCTATCTGTGACGCTGTATCAAAAGCCTTGACCGCGCTGCTGACATTCTCTTTTGTAGCCGGAAGGTCTGCCTCTTCAAGGCTTTTACTGATATATTCTTCAAGCGATCTTTCATCTTTAAGAAGCTCTCTGTCCACCGGAGTATTGTCCGTGATCCTGTTCGCTGCAGCCTCACTTCCGGTTATTTCCGCAGCGGTTTTTCTGTCTACGGTGTCGGTAAATCCGGCCACATCCACTCCTGCCTCTGAAAGTATCACTTTTATCCTGTCAAGATTAGTGACCGCTTCCGCCTCACTCATTTTTCCGGGATGATAACCCTCTTCCTTCATCTCCTGAAAATCTTTAGAAGACATGGTATTTGACATTACGGCCATGTAATTATGGGCGTTTTTCGCATCAAAAGAAGCAGCGTCATCGAGGATGTTCGCCTTATCCTTCTTCTGACCCTTATCCACTCCTTTGAAGCCATAGGCTGCATTGTGATCTCCGCCTATATCCATAACAATACCGGACGATCTTGTCTTTTCGGCTTTATTCCCGCCGTACGCATCCATAGCCCGTATATTCTTATGATCGTCGGTTCTTTCTTTTATTTCGGGTTTTATTTCATTCTGAAAACTGATATGCATAGCCAAATAAACGCTTCCCTGCGCTTATTTACCTGCAACGCTGTCCTTGCATTGCCATAGAAAAATAGGGTTTCATATAATATGTCGGCAGATGTGGAGGTTTTCTTTACACCTTTTTATCCTGAGCGCTAGCCCGTTGTCATCCTGAGCGTTAGCCCATTGTCATCCTGAGCGTTAGCCCGTTGTCATCCTGAGCGCTAGCCCGTTGTCATCCTGAGCGTTAGCGAAGGATCTATAAGAGATTCTTCGCTTCGCTCAGAATGACACTAATTAAAAAGCCTTCCCTCATAAACGGGGGAAGGCCTTGAATTAGTCAAATTTATATATCACCGCTCCAAACGGCGGAAGCGTAAATCCGACCGAATAGGGCTGTCCGTCCCATTCGATCTTCTCGGTTTTGATCGTCTTTTTTAACCTGGCTCCGGTCCCTCCGAATTTCACGTCATCACTGTTTAATACCAGCGTGCACTTGGTGTCCTTCGGCAGTCCCATTCTGTAATCATCCCTCTCTATCGGAGTGAAATTGATGACCACAGCAAGGTTTTCTTTCCCCGTGGAATTCATTCTTATAAATGAATAGAGGCTCTTTTCCGTATCATCGGCATTTATCCACTTAAAGCCTCTCTCGTCATTATCGAACTCCCAGAGAGAAGGATACTCTCTATAGATCTTCAAAAGCTCTTTATAATACTTATGCAGAGCTGCGTGATTTGGATCGGCTAAAAGATACCAGTCAAGCTCCCTTTCTTCACTCCATTCTCTCTCCTGCCCGAATTCCTGACCCATGAACAGGAGCTTCTTTCCGCTGTGAGTCATCATAAAGGCATATCCTGCCCGGAGATTAGCGTACTTTTCCTGAGGACTTCCCGGCATCTTATTTAACATGGAGCACTTTAAGTGCACCACTTCATCATGCGAGAGCACCAGAATATAATTCTCGGCAGAATTATAGCTCATGGCAAAGGTCATCTTATAGTGGTTATTTTTCCTGAAATAAGGATCCAGCTTCATGTAGTCACAGAAGTCATGCATCCAGCCCATATTCCACTTAAATGAAAATCCGAGTCCGTCATCCTCCGGCGGTGCCGTAACCTTTGGCCATGCCGTGGATTCCTCTGCTATCATCATTACTCCGGGATACTTTCCAAGCATAAATGAATTCAGGTGCTTAAAGAACTCGATAGCTTCAAGATTCTTATTTCCGCCGTATTTATTCGCAACCCATTCTCCGTCCCTCTTTCCGTAATCGAGATAAAGCATGGATGCCACTGCGTCTACCCTGAGGCCGTCCACATGGAACTGCTCCACCCAGTATGACGCATTTGCGATAAGGAAGTTCTTTACTTCATTCTTTCCGTAATCAAAGATCTTCGTTCCCCAGTCGGGATGCTCCCCTTTTCTGGGATCCGAGTACTCAAAAAGCGGTTCTCCGTCAAAATTAGCAAGTCCGTGCTCATCTCTCGGAAAATGAGCGGGAACCCAGTCAAGAATGACTCCCACATTATTCTTATGCAGGGTATCTACGAGATATCTGAAATCATCGGGATTTCCGTATCTGGAAGTGGGCGCATAATATCCCGTAACCTGATAACCCCAGGATCCGTCATATGGATACTCTGCGATTCCCATGAGCTCCACATGGGTAAAACGCATTTCTTTTAGATAAGTTACCAGCCTGTTGGCAAACTGACGGTATGAATAGAATCCGTCATTCTCCTCGACAGGATGCCTCATCCAGGAACCCATATGGCACTCATAGATGGCTACAGGTTCACGGTTCATGTCCTTTTTTGTCCGCTCTTTTATCCACTTGGAATCACCCCATTTATAGGGATGTCCGCTCTTTCCTGAAATAAAGGTTTTTGACGCGGTTCCCGGCCGTTCTTCCGCATAGACAGCAAAAGGATCTGCTTTATAGACTATCTCTCCATTGGATTTAACGATATAGAATTTGTAAAGCTGTTCACTCTTTACCCCGGGCACGAATTTCTGCCAGATACCCAAGGGTTCCAGCCTCTCCATGGTATCAGCTTCTGTGTTCCAGTTATTAAACTCTCCCACAACGCTGACACTCCGTGCATGAGGCGCCCATACAGCGAAATAGAAGCCTTTTTCCCCGTTTTCTACGCTCTCATGAGCTCCCAGCTTTTTATAGATCTCGTAATGTGTACCGTCCCCGAAATAATACTGATCATCCTCAGAAATAAATACCTTCTCTATCCCCATATGGTCCCCCGATCAAATGAAATCTTTTTCTCTCAAAATAATCAGATCATCATCATCATAACGCTTGCCGACAACCACATCCAGGAAATGCCCGGGTGTCTTGCGGTTTACATGGCGGATCGCTTCATCCACGATCTCCTCTACCTCATCGATAGTCACGAAATGATCCGCAGTCTGCCTCTCATCTATCTTTGTGTAAAGAGCGAGAACTCCCATGTCGTCAATGATGTATTCCTGTTCCCTCGCATACTCTCTTCCGTGGAATACAAGGTCATCATTGGTGTATGTAGGTATCTCTATCTTTACATCAAATACTTCATCAAACCAGTCTTTCTTGTGGTTACGTTCCAGGATCCTGTATGACGCCTTTGTTTCTTCCAGTATCAGGATAATGGAGGTGTCCGGCCCGGTCAGAACCTTCCTGATGTCTTCAAATGAAGCGTCCGTAAGATCTGCCGCATGCTCGATAAGTAGTGCACAGCCGTCAAGGGCTCTTAGTACATCCGGTACATCCTTGGTATTAAAGAGATCAGCCGGTATTCTGGCAATCTTTCCCACAAATTCCTCGGGATGCTCGTACATATACCCTCTGGCAAGTGCATTGGCGAGATTAACCCTTGCGCTCTGCTCATTTCCTGTAATGAATACGTTACCGTTCTTACCGTTCAACTTCATGCGGTCCAGAGTGTTTCTGATAAGATCCGGAAGATCGTGCATCGGAAGAAACTGGGCAAATATCTCCTTCTCCTCCTCATCAAACCCGTGTACTTCCTGGGCTTTCGGAGCCACATACTTCTTTGGAGCCTTTACCTCCGGCTCTTCATCTTCTTCCTCGTCCTCCTCAACCTCATCGGTCTCATCTTCATCTATATCTTCTTCGTCGTCTTCGTCAGCAGGGTAGTCTGCGTCCTCTCTGTTCTCCGGAGCATCTTCCATATAAGTCTCTTCTGTATGAGTCTCTTCTACCGAAGTCTCCTCTTCAGGAATTTCCTCAACAGGCGTCGATGTTCCTTCCTTAGGCGCTTCCTCTTCCCTTGCTTCTTCTTCCTGCACAGGTTCTTCTACAGGCTTTTTCTTATTCTTACGGGCGTTTATGCGCTCTCTATGCTCTCTTAAAAGTCCTGTAAGATCAGAGGTGATCTCCAGTGTCTCCCGCTTCATGCCACGGGAAGGAGATGGTATCTGTGTTGCTTCCTCTTTAGCTTCTTCCTGTACTACCGGCTCGGTTATCTTCGTTTTTTCAGTTTCTGCCTCGACAGGCACTGCCGGTGCCGGCTCTGCCTTAGACGGCATCGGCGGCGGTGCTATCGGCGGCTCTGCATGCCTCTCGATCTTTATATTGACGAGACTGTTTACGATATCGCTGGTCTGTTCCAAGGACTTCTTCTTGGCTTCTTCCAGCCTCTTCTTCTCGTGCTGTTCCTTTTGCTTATTCCAGCCGTTAAGGATATCCTCGATGCTCATCTGTCCCGTGATCTGCCTTTCGGTATCTTCCGGGCCATCGGGGACATTTAAGCTTATCTGTCCGTCATAATCCTGGGACAGAATACTCGCAAACTGTTTATCTACATCACGGTCTGACGATTTCTTCCTTATGTTAAGCGGGATCCTGTGAGAAAGGATATCATCATCTCCCGCTTCTTCACGAGGTGCAGGTGCAGGCGGTGTTTCCTTCTCCGGCATGATCTCGCTGATATCGGTATCTGCCTTCATGGGGGTCAGATCTCTCATGGGTGGAAGCGAAACTTCCTTTTCTCTTAAGGGTTCTCCGGTCTTTTCTTCAAGGGCTACCATATTCTTTTTAAGCTCAGCCTGAAGGTTCATGGTGCTGTATTTATCCAGATTTACGGAGGGTTCCTTAATATCATCCACTCCGAGCTTTTCATTGATCTCTTTCTTCGGGATCTTTTTAGTCGGCTGATTGGATGGCTGGATATCCGTGATCTCAATGGATAAAGGAGAATCAGAGGAAATATCCTCTGCTCCCGCAAGGACCTCGATCGCATCCTGATGATCGAATTTATGCTGCTGTTCGGGGGTAAGGTCCGTATAAAGCATCTTCAGCTTCATGGCTTCCGTAACATATTTGCCATGTCCGAACCAGAGAATAAGCCTGTCACACTCGTCTATGCACTTCTTTGTATCACCTGCCTCGGAATAAAGCTTTGCAAGCTCATATCCCCAGTGCTCCTGATAATCAAGGTTCTTTAACTGTTCCAGAATCTCAATCCTCTGCTGGATACCCACATTGGTGAGTGCATAGAATTTATACTGGAGTACATAAGTACTGGGATCCTGGGGAGCCATTTCCATATACTCCTTTAAGTATCCCACTGAATCATTGAGATCTCCCATTTTGATAGAGAGCTCACAGAGTGCATATATAATGGAACGAGCATTGGGGCATCTGGAATCTGCAATTAAAAGGATGTCCCTCGCCTCTTCATATCTTTTATTTATCTTGTATATTTCGCTTATGAAGCTTAAGGTCTTGACACTCCTGACTTTTCTCCAGTCAATGGAGTCCGCGATCACCATAGCCTCATGAAATTCCTGTTCTTCTGCAAGCGACCGTATCTGTTCCAGCCGCACATTATATTCGTAGCGATCCACTTAAATTTACCCCGACGGATTAGTTATTTTTCGCATTTGCATAGTCTATATAAGGATATCACAGCAGGGAAACAGTGTCAAAAACCATATTTTGCTGTATTATAGTCATATGACAGCTGAAATATATTTTGCCCCACTCGAGGATGTAACGGGGTATCTTTTCAGAAATCTTCATAACAGGATTTTTCCGGGCGTGGACAGGTATTATGCGCCTTTTATTTCCGCTGTGGAACCGGAGAGGAAGATCAAGCGTCGTGAGCTGGAAGATACAGCCCCGGAGAATAATCAGGGAATTAATATGATTCCCCAGATACTTACGAACAGTTCCGGTGACTTTATCAATACAGCAGACATGCTCATTAACAAAGGCTATAAGGAGATCAACTTCAATCTCGGATGCCCCTCCAGGGATGTGGTTAAGAGGAAAAAGGGCTCCGGATTTCTTACCGTACCGGATAAGCTGGACCGGTTCTTTGACGAGGTTTTCAATACCTTTGCAGAAAAAGGTTATGACGATGTGAATATTTCTGTTAAAACCAGGATAGGCCGCAGCGATACCGGTAATCTGGACAGGATCATAGAAATATTAAATAGATATCCTGTCAGCGATATCACTGTACACCCGCGTCTTGGAAAGGATTTCTACAGAGGGCCCCTTGATATGGCGGCATTTGAAAAGATGTATGAAGGATTACAGCATCCCGTTATATTTAATGGAGAAATAAAATCCACATATGATATAGAAGAAGCTGTAAAAAAATACCCGAAACTAAAAGCCATCATGATAGGCCGCGGAATGATAAGAGATCTTGCTCTGGCCCGTGAATTTAAGGATGGAAAGCCTCTTTCATTACCGGAAATATCCGATTTCACCGGAGAACTCTACAGGAGCTATAAAGAACGGCTTCACGCTGAGATCTATGCTGTTAATAAAATGAAGGAACTATGGGGATGGATCAAAGAAAACCCTCTTTTCGACGGGAAAGAGCGGGAGATCCGCGCCATATTAAAGTCGAAGAGCGCAGTGGAATATGAAAGCGCTGTGCATATGATCAGATAGTGACCGGTTATTTTTCGGTAAAGATATTTGACAGCATGGCAAATTCTTCAAGGCTTAATTCTTCCCCTCTGACAGTTGCCGGTTTTCCAAGTTTTTCAATAGCTTCCGTGATCTCGGATGGGCTGAACCCAAGCTTGGGATAATTCTTTAAACCATTTAAGAGGGTCTTTCTCCTCTGATTAAAGGAAGCACGTATCAGTGTGAAGAGCATTTCTTCGTCAAGAACTTCGACCACCGGGGTTTTTCTTATTTTCAGGCGCATAACTGTAGATGATACCTTTGGCTGAGGGATAAAGCAGGTCGGCGGAACAATAGCCACTGCTTCCGCTTCGGTATAATACTGAACAGCGAGAGAAAGCGCCCCGTATGTTTTCTTTCCGGGAAGTGAGATCATCCTGTCTGCTACTTCTTTCTGGATCATTATGGTTATGCTGTCTATAGGCGCCTTTGATTCCAGAAGACCCATGATGATCGGTGTGGTTATATAATAGGGAAGATTAGCAACGACCTTAACCGGTTTCGTAATATGGTTTTCTGCCAAAAAACGAGTTATGTCAACTTTCAAAATGTCCTGGTTTATTATATGAACGTTTTCATATTCTTTCAGGGTATCATCCAGCACGGGAAGCAGCTTCTTATCTATCTCAAAAGCCCACACTTCTCCTGCGGCTTCGCATAAGTACTGTGTCATTCCGCCAATGCCGGGACCGATCTCGATCACGGTGTCATCTTTTGTGATCTCTGCAGCAGAAATTATCTTATTTAAAATATTCCCGTCAATAAGAAAATTCTGGCCATATCTCTTATTTGCCCGTATATCAAATTTTTTAAGGACAGCAGTCGTGCCGCCGGAACTACCTAATGTCGCCATCTTTTATCCTGTAAAGCTTTAGTGCGTTTTCATATGTTGCATTATATACTTCTTCTGTGGTTACGCCCTTTATCTCTGCCAGTTTTTCTGCTACGAAGGTTAAATACCCGGAATAATTTCTTTTCCCTCTGTATGGAGTCGGTGCAAGGTATGGGCAGTCAGTTTCAAGGACTATCCGGTCGAGCGGGGTCTTTTCAGCGACTTCCTGAAGCTTTTTCGCATTTTTAAAAGTAATAACTCCGCCTATTCCGATGTAGAAACCTTTTTTAACGTATCTTTCTGCCATTTCCGCAGAGGCTGAGAAGCAATGAATGACACCTCCGAGTTCCCCGGCCTTTTCCTCCATCAGAATATCATATGTATCCTGAACGGCATCCCTCGAATGAATGATCACCGGTTTATTTACTTCCCTCGCTAAAGCGAGCTGCCGCCGGAACCAGAATGCCTGAGAATCCTTGTCGGGGCCCTCTTCCCAATAGTCAAGCCCGATCTCGCCTATAGCAACTATTCTGTCATTTGAAAGGGCTTTTTCTTTAATATTTTCCATGTCGGCATCGGTTAAGCCTCTTATTTCCGAAGGGTGAATACCGAGAGCACCGTAGCTCTGCGGGTATTTTTCAAGTATTTCCAATGTTTTATCTACGGAATCTTTATCTGCCGAAACATTTACAAAATGTCTGACCCCCTCTTTTTCCATGGATTTTATAAGCTCATCCCTGTCGTTATCATATTTTTCATCATCATAGTGACAGTGTGTATCGAATATCATTGGTGATCCTCTGAACCATTTGTTTTTCTTCTTGGGGTATATTACCATTTGAAACATGATTAAGTCTACAGACGTATTTGCGAAAGGCTGCGAAAATTGATAAATTATCAATCAGGATCTGTATGATGTTGATCGATCAGGATAAGTGGAAAATATGAGTAATTACATTCAGGATCTGAGAAAGATCGTGGGGCACAGGGTGCTGATGCAATGTGCCGCCAGTGTGATAATTGAAAATGAGATGGGGCAGGTGCTTTTGGGCAGGAGGACTGATAACCACCAGTGGACCTATGCCGGAGGAAGCCTGGAGATCGATGAGACTGTGGAGGAAGCCGCAAAACGGGAGCTTCTGGAGGAAATGGGTCTTATTGCCGAAGAGCTTGAGTTCTTCATGATCAATTCCGGGCCGGAGGCCCATTATATTTATCCAAATGGGGACGAAGTCACGAATGTGGAGATCATATATATCTGCAGGAAGTACCATGGAACTATTAAGGCTCAGGAAGAAGAGATCGGGGACCTGCAGTTCTTTGATGTGAAGGATATCCCGGAGGATATTTCGGAGCCGATAAGGCCGGTGTTCAGGGAGTATATAAAAATGAGGGGCGTTTGATGCCCCTCATTTTCTATTCTCACGGTTTCGGGTGGCCGCAGTTGGTGCAGAACTTACCTTCGTTCTTGGTGCCACAGTCAGGGCAGAACCACTGACCTCCTGCCGGAGCCGGTGCAGGAGCTGCTGCTCCGCAGTTCGTGCAGAACTTGCCGGTGTTCTGGGTTCCGCAGGCAGGACATGCCCATCCGCCCGCTGCCGGCACAGCCTGAGGAGCTGCCTGAGGTGCTGCTGCCTGGGGAGCCTGTCCCTGAGCAGCGCCCATCTGGAAGAGCTGACCTGCGTTCATGCCGCCGGCATTCTGAGCCATATTCATTCCAGCAAATCCGAACATTGCGCCGCCTGCGCCCTCGTTCTTTGCAGCATCCTGCATAGCCTGTGCCTGAGCGCCAACGAGTGTAGCCGCAGCCATGTTGGGATTCCTGTTGATGGCATTTCTCTGAGCCTCTTTGATCATCTTCTCATCTTCTTCGTCCGCCTTGATGGAGGATACGCCGAAGGAAACGATGGAGATTCCCCTGTGCTCTGACCATTTCTTGGAAAGGATCTCATTTAATGCATCTGCGATCTCATTAGTATGTCCGGGAACTTCACTGTAACGGACACCCTTCGCCGAGATCTGCGCAAATGCAGGCTGAAGAGCAGTTAAGAGCTCTGACTTCAGCTGGGAATCGATCTCTTCCCTCTCATACTGATCCGTAACATTTCCGCATACATTTGTATAGAAAAGAACGGGATCTACTACTTTATAAGAATACTCTCCGAAACACTTTACGGAGATATCGATATCAAGACCGATATTATTATCTACTACACGGAAAGGAACCGGATTGGCTGTTCCGTACTTATTTCCGATGATCTCTTTGATATTAACGAAATATACCCTCTGATCCTTCGGAGCATCTCCGCCGAAGGTAAAACGCTTTCCGATATTCTTGAAGGACTCAGCTATTCCGTGCCCCAGACCGCCGCTGAAAATGGACGGTTCGGTAGAAGCGTCATAAGTGAATTCACCGGGCTCTGCGCAGACCTCTGCCACCTTACCCTGATCAACGATGATCATACACTGACCTTCATTAACGGCAATAACAGAACCGCTGGTGATTATATTGTCTTCACCCTTTACATTTGAGGACTGTCTCTTAGCACTGGTTCTCTTGCTTCCCTTTACCACCAGAACAGTCTCGTCAATAGAATCGCAGTAAAAATACTCTTTCCACTGGTCGGCAAGAACACTGCCGGCTGCATTTCCTATTGCTTTAATTAATCCCATAGTACCTCCTATTAAATATTATGATCTAATACGGATTGCTCCGTGCTTCGCACTCTCGCAATCCTGCCCTATACTCGCATTCCTCAGGACCCCTTCCCCGCTCCTTGCTCGTATAGGGTTGCGACCAAAGTAATTGCCAACATTGCAAGCAAGCTTGCCTGTTGGCAATATACTTTTGCCGCTTAGATCTAGTATAATCTATTTCCTGAAAAATGAAAATAATCCCTTCTTTTTCTTTTTGGGTTTCGGAGCCTCTTCTTCATAGAATTCATCATCATCTTCCTGTAAGGCTCTGTTCTCCCCCACCGATGCAGTTCTTTTAGGCTCCTCTGTAATGGCCTTCCTGGATCCGATTATAGTCCTTGCTTCACCCACATAATACAGAGAGCCGAAGACACAGATAACATCATCTTCTGAAGCCTGCGACAATGCCATACGGATGCCTGTCTGAACCGTATTACATGGCGTAGCTGTGAGACCCGTCGCCGAATGAATGAACTGCGCAAGCTCCGCTGCAGGAAGTGCCCTGTCTGACGGAGGCGTAACTGTGAAGAACTTCTTCGCGAGAGGTGCCACCTGGCCTATCATCCTGTCATATTCCTTGTCAGCCAGTACCCCGGCAACGAATACGATCTTCTTTTCTTCCCCGAACTGGGCTTCCAGGCTCCTTGCCAGAACCATGGCTCCTTCTTCGTTGTGGCTTCCGTCCACAAAAACATAGGGCTTTTCACATAGAAGCTCAAATCTGGCAGGAATACGGGTCTTCTTTAATCCTGCCCTCATGGCTTCATCCGTGATATTATCGTATCCCCTGGTATAAAGTATCTTTGCAGCCCCAACCGCAACCGCGGCATTCCCGGCCTGGTAGATACCCGGTGTACATATCTCCAGATCCTTAAGTCCCGGGAGATCAAAGAATATTCCTTTTAAGCTTATCTCATTAAGCTTTCCGGGAAGTATCGCTCTGTGGAGCCAGGCTTTGCGTTCCTTACAAACATTATCAAAAACAGCCTCGGCCTCCGGAGCCTGGGGATACATGATAACATCCCCGTTTTCCTTGATTATCCCTGCTTTTTCATAGGCGATCCTGTCAAGGGAATCTCCCAGGATCTCCATATGGTCATAACTGATGGTAGTCAGGATAGCGAGATCCGGAGTATTTATCACATTTGTGGCATCCAGTCTGCCTCCGAGTCCTGTTTCCAGCACCACCACATCCACTTCCTGTTCCAGGAAATACAGGAATGCCATGGCACAGATGATCTCGAATTCCGATGGGTACTGCTCCCCATCCATCTTCATGTCTTCCGCACGTTCCTTGACGATCCCCGTTAAAAATCCAAGATCGTCTTCCGAGATATCGTATTCTTCCCTTCCTCCGTTCAGGATACGCATCCTCTCCGTATACTTGATGAGATGGGGTGAAGAATAGACACCCACCTTATACCCGCTTTCAGCAAGGATATTGCTTAAGAATGCGGCTGTAGACCCTTTTCCGTTCGTTCCTGCTATATGCACAAACCTCAGCTGGTCCTGAGGGTTTCCAAGCCTGCGGAGAAGCTCCGTAATAGCCGCTAAATTATAAGGTTCAGTTCCGTTCACAATGGATCTGGGAGAAAATTTCGGTATCCGGTCCAGATACTGGACCGCCTGTTCGTATGTCATTTCCTGCATTTTGTCACTCCATTCCCTCCTGTGACAGGCCCTGTCTGTTCATTAACTGGGAAATTGGCTTTAATACTGCTGTTATCAGGATAAAATTGACCGGGATCATTACCAGTTCTTTAACTATCCTTGCAGAGACAGTTGCGATAAACCCGCCTTTGCCGTACATTATGCTGAGCCAGAGCGAATTTAATATCATGTTTACAAAGATCGTATTGATCACTACCGCAATGAGTATCCTTTTAATACTTATCTTTGCAGAACCCTTCCGGTGAAGCAGTAACCCGTAGATTATCCCGCTTATTGCTCCGGAAACAGTAAATCCCGGGAAATACGGTCCGGTAGGCATGAGCATATACCCTCCGATATCGGATAATGCTCCGATCACCGCAGCGATCCCCGGTCCCAGAAATGCGCCGGCTACAACCAAAGGAATAGATGTAAATCTGATCTCCAGTATATCGGATATTGGCAGCTTAAAGAATCCCACCAGCACACCCAATGCAACCAGTAATGCTGCTATTGTAAGTTTTCTGACATTTTTTAATCCCGGCAATAAAGCCACCTGTTCCTTTCAATCACCTAATTCTGTATGCCGGCGTTTAATATACCATTTATCCGGTATATTATCAATTTTTCTGCGCTATGCAGGTTCCGCCTACAGAAGTGACAGTGCCTCCTTCAGGCACTTTGATCGTGGCGGCAGACTTGATAACTCCCTTACTGCCGTCTCCCTGAGCTCCGATGGTGACGGTTTCAGTCACGTTCCCGTCTGCATCTTTAACTGTTATGGTTGTGCTGTTATCAGCCATTCCCACAGTATATTTGCCTGCCGGCTCAATAACGGTCTCAACGGTGTCCACCAGCTTAAAATATGTGACTCCTTCTGTGGAATTTGACCTCATATTGGCGCTGTCCACATCCGGAAGGTCTGCCACCGCTGATTCTCCGGCTCCTCTTCCGGATCCCGCTGCCCCGCTTCCCAGTATCCTTGCGAGGCTGTCATTTTCTGCTATGCTGTCTTTTCCCGACTTTCCGCAGGCGGCAAGGCATAAGGCGAGTATTAACAGCAGTATGAATGTAGAAAACTTCTTCATAGTGGCCTCCTCTATAAGAGATTCTTCGCTTCGCTCAGAATGACAATCATCTGTGTCATCCTGATGGCCATAGGCCGAAGGATCTATATATTCTTTGCATAATTACAATTCATTATAGTCCGTATCTAGAAGTATGGTTATATCGTAATCAGGATACTTCCCGTGAACTCTTTCCTTTACATCTGCCACAACGGTTTTACGGCTTCCCGCGTCAAAGCTTACCACACAATCAAACTTTATCTCTTTTTTCTCTTCATCCACGAAAAAGCCGTGAATCTGACGAACGAACTTATTCTGAAGTGCAATAGAAGAGATATTCTTCCTTAGTTCCGTAATGTGCTCCGAGCTGTTTATGGAATAGATACTGATGCCGGTGAGATAGACTCCCATTTTATCAAATATCCTGTCGGTGATATTTCTCGTAAGTATATCCAGTTCCCTCATGGACATACTGTCATCCACCTCTATATGTACGGAGCCGGTATACGTGTCCGGCCCGTAATCATTGAGGATAAGGTCAAAAACTCCCCTTACCTCCGGAAATTCCGCTATAGTCTTTTTTATCTCCTTTACGAGTTCTATATCTCCGGGCTCTCCTAAGAGCTTTGAGACCGTTTCCTGCACCATTTCTATTCCGGCTTTCATTATCACAAGAGAGATAATAGCTCCGAGCCAGGCCTCTATAGATATATGGAAAAATATATAAATAATAGCCGCAAGGAGCGTAGCTGTGGAAACTACGGCGTCCATAAGGGCATCCGTCCCTGAATTTACAAGGGTTTCAGCCTTTATCTCCCGTCCCTTTTTCCGAACATAAAGCCCCAGCACCACCTTCACTAAAACCGCGATCACGACGATCACAAGAGTAACCGCGGTGTACTCGGGTATCTCCGGGTTAATGATCTTTTTAACCGCTTCTATAAGAGAAGTAATACCTGCGTACAAAATGATGGCAGCTATCACCAGAGCCGTCATATATTCAACCCTTCCATGGCCGAAAGGATGCTTCTTATCCGGCTCTTTCCCGGCAAGCTTTGCTCCGATGATGGTTATCACGGAAGAAGCTGCATCCGAAACATTATTAACTGCATCCAATATAATAGCAATGGAATTTGACAGCATTCCGATCACCGCTTTTACGGCTGCAAGGAAAAGATTTGCAGCGATACCTATAATGCTGGTCTTTATAAGGGTTTTTTCTCTAACAGTAGTAATCGCGTCCATGTTTTTCTCCTGAATGGGATGACAACTATTATACACTACCCCGTAAAATATAGGTTGATTTCATTTGATATTTTGGTAAAATTTAGCTTATGGATCTGATAAAGAAAATTCAAGACCTGATCATGCTCGATGTAGCCAATGAGAACGAGACAAAGAAGTCTTCTGTTATCATGAGATTTACATCTCTTTTTCTTGCTTTATTCTTTGTGATCCAGATAGTAGATCTGTTTCTTGCACGCTATTCCCGGGCCGGGATCCTGGCAGTCTGTTGTTTCATTGGTTATGTAGGCGCATTCATTCTGACATATCAGGGATATACCATCCTTACCCAGCATTATATAGAAGTTCTGACTCTCGGATGGATAGCCGCCTTTATCGCGCTTCTTGGCTGGAACTGTTCATACCAGCACATTATTTTTACCCTTTTCCTGTTTTCGCTCCTTACATCCTATAAGGATATCGCTTATAAAGTCCTGTGGGCCGTTTTCCTCTGCGCCTTCAGGATCACGCTTTATATTTACGCCTATACCCATGTACCGTTTTACACGGTCAATGAAGTACAGAGCTATGTCCTTAATATCGTAAACACACTGTTCACCTTCTGCCTTTTCTTTGTTATTTCCATGCTTTTCGCAAAAGATTCCATGGAGATGGAGCAGAAGCTCATGAAATATAATAAGAAGATCGAGAAACTGGCAAAGACCGATACCCTTACAAATCTTCCGAACAGAAGAGATGCCATAGAGCGTATTGAAAAGCATGTGAAGAAATCAAACGATACCGATTTTTATCTGAATATCGCTATCGGGGATATTGATTATTTTAAGAAGATCAATGATACTTTCGGTCATGAAGCCGGTGATGCGATCCTTGTCCAGCTGTCTGATATTTTCCGTGATGTGATGAAGGAAGAGGGCTTTGCTGCCAGATGGGGCGGCGAGGAATTCCTTTTCGTATTTACCAGCGAAAATGCAGATGTTTCTGCTATCAAACTCAATGACTTAAGGACAAAGATCAGTCAGACCTCATTTAAGTATAACGATACCGAAATGCATCTTACCATGACTTTCGGACTGGAAGAATATGATTTCCACCATTCTATTGATGACCTGATCAATTCCGCAGATCAGAAGCTGTATCTCGGTAAGACCAAGGGAAGAAACCAGGTCGTTTTCTAAACCGCAGTTCTTCTCTCATCTGCGGCCCATCACTATCCCCACAACTATAGGAGAAATGATAACTGCAAGCACATAGCCTACTGCTATTCCCGGAAGGAGCAGGGGGAGCCAGCCTGATATCCACATTGCCATAAGAGGCGGCGCCTCTTCAGCCGGGATCGATGCATGGGCCTGGGCTATATTGATAAAGCTTACGACAGCACTCACTATGACCGCATTTCCGATCGCATAGGGAATGGAATTTATGAGATTAAATTTCATGGACGGCGGCGTGGCACCCGCCTTATCCGCAAGACCCTTTCCTATCCTTCCCAGGGGGATTATGAAGGCCACCAAAAGTCCGACTATTATGGATTCTATAAGGTTTATCGCGCAGAATACAGGAAATGGCGGTGTTTTAGCTTCAGGATTTCCCGCAATGACAATAGATGCGATGATCCCCATGGCTGCTGACATGACTACCGCCATGATGATCCCTATGCGTTTCTCCTTTTTTCTCATGTTTTCTTCCATTATCTTCCTCCTTCCGGACGACCGAATAATAGTGTTAGTTATTTAATTATTTCCTGTACATGAACAACTGTTATTGTGTTATACTAAGAAAAATTCGTTCCGTATAACAGGAGAGTATCAAAAATGATCTACACATGCAAGAAATGTCTTTTTATGTTTGACAGAGTGGGACTTGTGGAGAGATGTCCCGATTGCGGAAGTGAGAACTTCAGACCTTCCACCAAGGAAGAAAAAGAAGAGTTTGAGAACTACCAGAGGGAGTTTAATAAGAAGAAGGCTGATAAGCTTGCATAATATAAAATGAAGTGCAGTTTTACTGCACTTCCTGAGGTTGCTGGGATATTTCCGGCATTAGTTCCGATCTTATTATCTGAAACATAGAATCCAGATTTTCTATCTCCTTTTCGGAGAACCTTTTCATACATCTGTCAACCACAGTATTGATGTATTCCTGACTGATCCTGTAATATTTCATATATTTCTCTGTCGGACACAGATGATATTCTCTTTTATCGTTTTCCGACTGTTTCTTTTCTATATATCCCTTTTTAACGAGACTATTTACCTTGTATGCAGCATTAGGGCTTGATATTCCCATTAAATGCGCAA
Organism: uncultured Lachnospiraceae bacterium; assembly: GCA_902779445.1. GTDB lineage: Bacteria > Bacillota > Clostridia > Lachnospirales > Lachnospiraceae > NK4A144. The sequence goes on along the minus strand of CACZBM010000011.1, from coordinate 14,006 downwards.
ATTCCGACACCGTGGGTTCTCCCAGATATTTTATACATTCCATGGAAAAAGATTCTACCGCTGTGAGTGTAGCTTCTTTTGTCTCAAATTTGGAATAGATCTGCATATAGAAGTACACCCTCATGGCACTGTACAGATCATTCATTGATTTACTCAACATATATCCCTCGTCCGCATGCTACTGTATTGCAAACATAAGCTCTGCCCTACAGGCGAGCTTCCCGTTTACTCTTGCCTCGGCTTTTCCCGTTCCTACAGGCCCCTTCTGCTCCGTGATCTCGCAGTAAAGTTCGAGTACATCTCCGGGCACAACCTGTTTTTTGAATCTGGCATTTTTAATGCCTCCGAACAGGGCGATCTTACCTTTATTTTCCGGAAGGGAAAGCATCGCTACCGCTCCTGTCTGTGCCAGAGCTTCTATTATGAGTACTCCCGGCATCACAGGATGTCCGGGGAAATGACCCTGGAAAAAATGCTCATCCATGGTGACGCACTTTATTCCCTTCGCCCACACTCCCGGTTCATAATCTTCTATTCTGTCTACCAGTGCAAAAGGATATCTGTGGGGCAGGATCTCTGCTATTTCTGTTGCTGTAAGGGAACGCTTTTCTCTTTCTTCCATGATCAGGATCCTTTCTTAAATATGAGGCAGGCGTTGTGGCCGCCGAATCCGAGGCTGTTACTCAAAACATATTGTAAGTCCGCTTCTCTTCCTTTATTCGGAATATAATCAAGATCACACTCCGGATCGGGGTTCTTGTAACCCACCGTAGGAGGGATGAATCCGTTCTGTAATGCCTGAACGCAGAATACTGCTTCCACTCCGCCGGCTCCTCCGAGAAGATGTCCGGTCATTGATTTTGTGCTGGATACAGCAAGCTTCTTCGCGTGATCCCCGAATACCTTCTTAATGGCGGCTGTTTCTCCCGCATCATTAAGATGTGTGGATGTGCCATGGGCATTGATATAGTCTATATCCTCTGCCTTTATACCGGCGTCTTTTAATGCCAGTTCCATGCATCTTGCTCCGCCTTCACCGTCAGGAGAAGGAGCTGTTACATGGTAGGCATCGCAGTTTGCACCGTATCCCACTATTTCTGCCAGTATCCTTGCGCCTCTTTTCTTAGCGTGTTCTTCAGACTCCAGCACCAGGACTCCGGCGCCTTCTCCCATTACGAATCCGCTTCTGTCTGCATCAAAGGGAATGCTGGCTCTGTCAACACTTTCCGCATGGCTAAGTGCCCTCATGCTGGCAAATCCGCCGATGGCTACCGGTGTGATAGCGCCCTCGGTACCTCCGCAGACCATCACTTCTTCATATCCGTCACGGATCCTGTGGAAAGCATCCCCGACAGCATTACTTCCTCCTGCGCAGGCTGTAACCGGACATGAGCACATGCCCTTAAGTCCGTATCTTATGGCAATATGAGCCGCTGCCATATTGGCTATGGTCATTGGAATATAATGGGGATTGATCCGCTCAAACCCTTTTTCAAGGCCCCTGTCGTGCTCCTGCTCAGTAAGCCCTATGCCGCCTATTCCGCTTGAGATAATTACACCCGCTGTTTCATCCGGGTTTTCTTTTGAACAGTCAAGTCCGCTCATGGAAATAGCCTCATCTGCTGCATATATGGCATACTGGGAAAAGAGATCGATAGTCCTTGCCTCTTTCTTACTGTATTTTTCAGCAAAGTCAAAGTTCTTAACTTCCCCGGCAAATTTCACGGTGAAATCCGAAACATCAAACCGGGTTATCTCCGTGATACCGTGCCTTCCCTGCCGGATAGCTTCCCAGCTTTCCTCTGCACTGTTTCCGATGGGGTTAACGGTTCCGATACCTGTTACAACTACCTTCCTTTTTTCCATAGCTTTAAGCTCCCATTCCTCCGTCTACACCTATTACCTGACCTGTTATATATGCCGCTTCCTCCGATGCGAGAAACGCCACAAGTGCCCCCACCTCTTCCGGTTTCCCGGCTCTTTTTAAGGGAATCGTACTCATCATGGCCTCGACTGCCTTTTCGTTGATCTCCTTTGTCATGTCTGTATCAATATATCCCGGAGCTATGGCATTTGAGGTGATCTTCCTGCTGGCAAGCTCTTTTGCCAGGCTCTTCGTGAGGCCGATCACAGCTGCTTTACTGGCAGAATAATTGGACTGCCCTGCATTTCCGTGTAAGCCTACGATACTTGCCATATTTATGATCCTGCCGAAACGCCTCTTCATCATGAGTTTGGATGCTGCCCTGCAGCAGAAAAACGTGCCTTTAAGATTCGTATCAAGGACTGCCTCCAGATCTTCGGTTTTCATGTTGAGAATGAGGCCGTCTCTTGTGATCCCTGCATTATTAACGAGAATGTCAATATGTCCCAGTTTTTCCTCAGCGCTCTTAACAAGGTTTGCCGCACTTTCCTCGTCGGAAATATCTGCTTTCTCAATAAATACCGGAAGGTCGTCTCCACCTGATTCTTTACAAAGGGCTGCCGTCTCTTCAGCTGCCTCCTTATTTCCCGAATAATTGATCATCACCGGATGCCCTGCTTTTGCAAGAGCAACGGCTGCCGCCCTTCCAATGCCGCGACTTCCCCCGGTTACCAGAGCACAACGGATGATACTATCTACTGTTTCCATGTTTTCCTCCTTACTCCCTCATCAGTCAGCTCCGCTGACAGCTTCTCCCAAAGGGAGAAGCCTATTTTGCCTTCCCCCTCTGGGGCAAATCGTGCCGGTGGCACGTTTTGAATGGCGCATAGCCGTGCCATGCACGGCTGCCATCGGTAAGGTGGCACGTGAGTGCCGGATGAGGGTTATCATCCCATTTCTTTCATGAGGGCCTCTATATCCTCTGCATTTTCCACGTTAAATATCCTGTAGTCCTCGATCCCCAGCGCCTTGGCGGTTTTCTTTACAAATCCGGAAAGTGCCTTTCCCGGACCGATCTCTACAAAGGTATCCACTCCGTCTTTTAATAGGTATGTGAGTGTGTCCTCCATTTTTACGCTTCTCTGGATCTGGAGCCTTAATAGCTCCCTGATATCGTCTTTATCTTCCTTCTCATGCCCGAGATAGTTAAAGAGTACAGGGATCTGCATCTCTCCAAATTCAACTCCCTTAAGATACTCGTACAGCTTTTCTCCCGCCGGCTCCATAATAGATGTATGGAAGGGACCGCTGACCTTTAAGGGTACACATCTTCTGGCTCCTGCTGCACTGCAGAGCTCCGAAGCTTTATCTACAGCCTTCTTTTCTCCGCCTATTACCGTCTGACCCGGGCAGTTAAGATTGCATATCTGTACGATACCCTCGGATCCTGCCTTGTCACAGCATTCCTGTATCGTTTCAACGGGAAGGGCAAGGATCGCTGTCATTCCGGTATCGATCCCTTCAGCACAGTCTGCCATTACCTTTCCCCTGTATGCCACAGTCTCAACGGCAGTCTTCGCATCAAATACTCCAGCCATTGAAAGTGCCGAATACTCGCCGAGAGATAATCCGGCAACATAAGCCGGCTTCCCGATGCCCAGCTCTTCGAATACCGCATTTACACCCACTGCAAAAGCGGTCATGCAGGGCTGTGTATATTCCGTTTCATTGATCACTCCGTCAGGGTCCTCAAAACAGACCTTTTTCAGATCAAATGAAAGGTCAGCTGCATCAAATGCTTTTCTGAATGATCCATATTTTTCATACAGGTCTTTACCCATTCCAACGGTCTGGCTTCCCTGACCTGCGTATAAAAATGCTGTTTTCACGTCATACCTCCTCTATTACCCTCATCAGTCAGCTTCGCCCAAAGGGGGAAGCCTTTAAATACGGGCAATACTCTCAAATATCTCTCTCAGGCTTCTAAGCCCGGTTATCTGGCCGCAGGTCTGACCTGCCATCAGACTTCCGGTATCGGTATCTCCGTCAAATACAGCTCTTCTTAAGGAACCCAGGGTGAATTTCTCCAGTTCATCCCTGCTTGCCCCTGCCTTTTCTTCCTTAACGTACTGACGGGCCATTTTATTTTTCAGGATACGCACCGGCGCATTTACGCTTCTTCCGGTAACAACGGTATCGCTGCCCTTGGCCTTGATAATTGCCTGCTTGTAGTTGTCATGTATAGGGCACTCAAAACTGCCTAAGAGACAGGTCCCCACCTGCACTCCCACCGCTCCGAGAGCCATTGCGGCCTTAAACTGCCTGTTATCTGCTATGCCGCCTGCGGCAATTACCGGGATCTTCACGGTATCGCAGACCTGAGGCACCAGCGTCATGGTGGTCATCTCTCCCACGTGGCCGCCGCTTTCTGTACCCTCTGCAATGACAGCATCCGCCCCGCAGTCCTCCAGATGTTTCGCGAGGATAGGGGCAGCAACTACCGGTATAACCATTATTCCCGCTGCCTTCCAGGCATCCATATATTTACCGGGATTACCTGCGCCGGTTGTGACAACCTTTATTCCTTCATCAATAACTGCCCGGGCAAGATTATCCACATCGGGATTCATAAGCATTATATTGACCCCAAAGGGTTTATCCGTCTTTTCCCTGCATATACTGATCTCTTTTTTAAGAGCATCGGCATTCATACCTCCGACACCTATAAGACCAAACCCACCTGCGTTTGAGCAGTCAGCAGCGAAACTGCCGGTTGCAATATTGGCCATTCCTCCCTGTATTATGGGAAATTCTGTTCCTAAGATCTCGTTTAGAAATTTCATATACACCTCATTATTTATTTGATGTCATTCTGAGCGAAGCGAAGAATCTAAGAGATCCTTCGGGCAAAGCCCTCAGGATGACATGGCTTTAGTCACTTTCCGGCATACTTCAACATCGCACCGGCCATGGTGAGTCCACCACCGAAGCCCACAAGTAAGAGCCTCTGACCGGGCTTTATCATACCCTTTTCGATCATCTCATTCATTGCAATGGGAATGGATGCGGCGCTGGTATTTCCGAAGTGATCCATATTCTTATAGAATTTCTCCTCCGGAGCGTGATACTTCTTAATAACATGATCGATTATCCTTGTATTTGCCTGATGACAGATACAATGATCCACATCAACCATGGTATATCCGCTCTTTTCAAATATGTGATTTAAAACCGTGGGAATGGCTGAAACCGCAAATCTGAATACTGCCTTTCCGTCCATATGTACGTGCGATACGGGTGAACCTACACCCTCTATAAAGATCTCAAGTCCTCCCTTTGCACCCTGATAACCGGTATATTCCGCATCCGGTGAAGACTTTATCACCGCTGCACCGGCACCGTCTCCGAATAATACGCAGGTGCTGCGGTCTTCCATATTAAGAACTTTGGAAAGATGTTCTACGCCGATGACAATACCGTATTTCCTGTCTCTGTCAGCTAAAAGGCCTCTCGCAACCTCCAGACCGTAGAGAAACCCGGAACAGGCCGCATTGATATCCAGAACCGGAATATCCTCCGAAAGTGAAAGCTCCTTCTGTATAAGGCAGGCGGTGCTTGGAGAAGCGTATGTAGGTGTAACGGTGGCAAGCACCACACATCCTATTTCATCCGCACTCACCCCGGATCTTTCAAAAGCCTCCTTCGCCGCGGCTATTGACATGGTGGCATTTGTCTCACCCTCGTCACAGAAATGACGGGATCTTATGCCGCTCCGTGAATATATCCATTCGTCACTCGTGTCTACAATCTTTGCAAAATCGTCATTCGTCATTACCTTTGAAGGTATTCCGACGCCTGTTGCTACAATTTCTATTCCATCCATCAATTTACAGCATACCTCTGAATTTTCTTCTTCTGTCCCTCAAAAGCTCCTCCGGAGTCATGGACATAAGTACTGAAAGAGCCTTTTCGATAGCCATATCCATACTTCCGTATAATCTTCTGGGATTCTCCTGTCCGCCTCCAAGCGGTTCAGGGATGACTTCATCAGCCACACCCGCTTCTTTGATATCATCAGCCGTGAGCTTCATGATGTCGCAGGCTTCCCCGTGTCTCGACGAGTCCTTCCACAAAATGCTCGCGAATCCTTCCGGACTCAGAACGGAATACACTGCGTATTCCAGCATTAAAAGCCGGTTGCATACACCGATCGCAAGCGCCCCTCCGGAGCTGCCCTCACCTGTTACCACAGATATAATCGGCACATGGTAGCTTGACATTCTGGCCATATTTCTCGCAATAGCCTCTCCCTGACCGTGTTCCTCCGCATCTATACCCGGAAATGCACCGGGAGTATCTATAAAAGTGATTATGGGCCGCCTGAACTTCTCAGCCTGATCCATTATACGGAGAGCCTTACGATAGCCCTCGGGCTTAGCCATTCCGAAATTATAGGCCACATTCTCCTCTGCGGTATGTCCTTTTCTGTGACCCACTATACTCACAGGAATACCATGGAATCTGGCTATTCCTCCGTATATAGCAGGGTCATCATCATAGAGGTGATCGCCTTTCTGCTCGAAAAAGTCGGTAAACAGAGCACCGATATAGTCATCAATATGTGGTCTCTCTATTTTCCTTGCGAGAAAAACCTTATCCTCGGCAGTTAGTTTATTTAACGGACGAAGAGCCTTTGCTTTCTCCATGGAAAGATCCAGCATCCTCTGGTCTTCTTCCGGCACGCCCTCCGCTCTGAGCTGCTGCATACGGCTTCCAATGCGGTCGGCCTCCATAAGAGATTCTCTGATCATAATCTGTCTCCTTGCATTGAATCCAAATGCAGCTTAAGCAGGTTGTATAAGGTCTGTTTCATATCCGGTCTCTTTACGATCTTATCCACAAAGCCGTGTTTGCTTAAATACTCGGCTCTCTGGAATCCTTTGGGAAGCTTGACTCCGATTGTCTGCTCGATAACTCTAGGCCCCGCGAATCCGATAAGTGCTCCGGGCTCAGCGAGAGTAATGTCTCCGAGGGTCGCAAAGCTTGCTGTTACACCTCCCGTGGTAGGGTGTGTCAGATAACTGATATAGAGTCCGCCGTGCTCAGAAAACTCCTGTACAGCCGAGCTTGTCTTTGCCATCTGCATAAGGCTGTGAATGCCTTCCTGCATCCTGGCTCCACCGCTTGCCGCAAAAATAATAAGAGGAAGTCTTTCCCGGTCCGCTGCTTCGACAGCTCTCGTGACTTTCTCACCTACGATACTGCTCATGCTACCCATGAAAAAACGAGTATCAAGAACAACCGCCACTACCTTTATCCCATTGATCCTTCCATAGGAGGTAACCGCCGATTCCTTAAGCCCCGTTTTCTTTTCCGCACGTTTTGCCTTTTCCGCATATCCCGGGAAATTTAAGGGATCCCTGACTTCCAGATCTTTGTTGAAATCCTCCCTGCTTCCCGGATCGAAAAGGGTATTGAGCCTTAAGTCTGCCGTCATAGGCATATAATAGCCGCAGAACGGACAGACATTCAGATTCTTTTTCCAGACGGACCTTATGGCACGTCTGCCGCACGCCTTACAATTCACATAGTCAGGCGCTATTCTCTCTGTTACCGTCTTAAATACGGAACGGATAGATCTTTCTCTTTCTTCCTTCATCATTTATCTGCTGCTGCACCCTTAAGATACTCAACGATATCGCCTACAGTCTGAAGCTTTGCAAGTGTCTCATCGGGGATCTTGATATCAAGAGCTTCTTCAAAAGCCATGTGAAGTTCCACGAGATCCAGTGAATCAGCCTCAAGATCATCCATGATATTGGCATCTTCCGTAACCTGATCTTCATCGCATCCAAGTGTGTCAACGATAATCTTCTTTACCTCTTCGAATTCCATATTGCCTCCTTAAATAAATGTAGTTTTGATAACCACGTTTCACAGTTAAAATAACTAAATATGATTTAGATAAATTTTTTTAACTAAATCACTTTGAATTAATACTACTTTTTTTAATTTATGTCAAGGATAAATAAAAAAATGTCATCCTGAGTATAAAAAATGTCATCCTGATAAATAAAAAAATGTCATCCTGAGCGTTAGCGAAGGATCTCCCATAGATTCTTCGCTCCGCTCAGAATGACACTAAGAAACTCAGGATGACATTAATAGCTCAGAATGACACTAAGAAGCTCAGAATGACACTAAGAAGCTCAGAATGACATTAATAAGCTCATAATGACACTAAGAATTTCAGATCTCTCCGAGCTCCTCTTTGATACCCGCTAACAGACTGCCGCTTACAGATGAGCGGTCTGAAGACCTGTTTAATTCCTCTGCCTCTGATGACAGAGCGATGATGTGCTTTCTTAATTCTTTGATCTTTCCTTCGCACTCCCGGATGTTTTCTCTGTATTCAGAAGTATTTCTTCCCCCGGTCACGGATCCTTTTGTCTGCCTGAAGTCAGCCGCTACCGCAGCGATCTTTTCACTTTGAGCATCGGCAGATTCACGGATGGTATCCATATGATCCCTGGTTTTTTCAAAATCTGAATTCAGCTGTTCAACAGTGTCGGAAATCTCAGAAACAGATTTTTCCGTCTGGTCAGCAAGCTTCTGGATCTCTCCTGCCACAACCGCGAATCCCCTGCCGACTTCTCCTGCACGTGCTGCCTCTATGGATGCATTTAAGGACAGAAGATTTGTCTCGCTGGCAACGTCCGCTATAATGGTCGCTGCTTTATTGATATCCGTAACAGATCTGTTGGTCTCATCAAGCTGAAGAGAAAGGCCGCTTAAACTTTCTTTAAGCGAATCATTGGAGCTCAATATTTCCTTTAAGTCTTTCTCCACAGCCCGGGTAGTATCATCGTTATCACTGCTCTTTAATGCTTCCCTTAATTCACTGAACAGTTTTTCCAGTTCATCCACCTTTCCCGTGGCTTCATCAAGGCCTGTAAAAATACCGGAAAGATCAGGTCCGGGAGCTGAGATTTCATTATTAAGAGTGTCTATCCTTTTTGAAATGTCTTCAGTTATCTTATGGATCCGCTCACTCTCGATCCTGCGGGCTTCGATAGCTTCTTCCGCCTCTTTAGCCGTGATCTCAGCAGTGTCATCCTCCTCATCTGCAGGCTCTGAAGATATTCCGAGTATTATGATCATCACGATCCCGAGAAGCGCAAAAAACGCTGCTAAAATAACCGGCAGCATACCGCCCTCACTCTTACCGGCACCTGATGGAACATAGCCCCCTGCCACATTAGTACCATTACCGGCATTATCTTTGGCATCTATGTTTTCTGCTGTGTTTTCTCCTGCCTGAGCCGCCTTTTCCTGCCCGGCTTCAGTCTCTGCGTCCTCACCTGCAGGGGTGCCCTCAATGACCGATCTCTTCCGGTCCAGAAGTTCATTGATCTTTATCACAAGCGGATCTGTTTCCTGATATATGGAAAGATCACCTTTCATCTTCTCAATTGATGAAAGCACCTTTTCCTTTGCTTCCCCCGCATCCTGTCCAGCTGCTTCTTTTCCCCGGTATACCGCAAAAGCCGAATTGATCTCATCCAGATCCTTTGAGATATCATCTTTTCCGGCAAAGTCACAGCCCGTATTGAAATTCAGGTCTGCATCAGTCCCCTCAAAATAAAGATCATAGTATACCGTGGATAATTCAGCGGAATTAATATTCCCAAAGGGTATCTGTACTGCGGTATTATCTGTTTCACTGTTTCCTGTGTACTCAGTTTCGCAGACTACGGCACGTTCCCCGTTTATATCGGTCAGGCTAACGCTCCTAAGAGCAGATCCATGGCTCGAAGCCACATCCTCATCCGTAAGTCCCGAAAGATCAAGGTATTTGGTATCGTCAAACCTTATATTGGTGACATATATCTTTCCGTTATAAGTGCCGCTGACACCGTTGATCCTGATGATCGCATTCTTCCGTGTCACGGGCTTTGCAAATTTTCCCTCAAAGCGGACACGCCTGCCTTCTCCGCTGTTAAGTTTAACGGTCTCCATTTTCCGGAGATCCACTTTTATCCTGAAATTCTTTATTAACTCAGGATCATCCTGGGAAAGCGCAGACAGTGCGCTTCTTATCGTTCCGTCCTCCGCAATGAACTCCGAATAGATCATCGCTTCTCCGGAATAATCTGCTTTTTCAGGCACTTCAGCAGCTGCCACGCGTGTTTCAAGACTTTGTTTTTCGGAAACAGCTTCATTCATTCTGGCAGTGCTTTCAGCCAGTGCTGTCGCATATGCCGCTGCAGCTTCCTCTGCTGCCGCTGCTTCCTCTCCAGCTTTTCCGGCCTTTCCCCGCATTATGAAAACGCTTACCGCAAGGAAAACCACCACTGCAATGGCGATCAGAGAAATGATGAAATTCCTGAGTCTTGATGATGTCAATTCGATCCCCCTATTCTCACACCATTTTTTCGAATACCTTCTTCATCGATAATCCCTGGACAACCGTAGTGAAAAAGGCTATAGCATAGGTGCATCCGAGAACTATATGATATGCATATTCATTAAGAATAGTCGCAGTGCTCATGGCAAGGGCTATACTCAATCCTCCCCTTAATGCTCCCCAGGTTAAGAGCTTTGTAAAGTTAACTCTCGTAAATCCGTCCGGCAGTTCTCCCATAAAGAAGGTGCTGACGAACAGGCTCCCCGACCTAGCGATCAGGTTACAGATGACTGCTACCAGTGAAAGTGCGATAACATACGGCATCTGGAGAATCCTGATAAATGAAAAACCAAGTATCACATAGAGTATGGAATTCAGAAGATTATCGAGAATATCCCAAAATCCGTCAAACTCTGTAAGTTCCATCTTAAACCCTCTTTCCTCTGCACCGTCACGAAAGGTGGCAAAGAGCACACCGCACACTACTGATGCAATGGCACCTGAGCAGGAAAAGAGTTCGCAGAGCCAGTAAGCAAGGGCAACTGTCAAAAGGCTTATAAATATCCTCCGTTTGCTGTCACCGGTCCTTTTAAATATCATATAAAAAGGAATTGAAACCGCCGTTCCTATTATCACGGCTCCCAGTATTTCCCTTACCATCACCGAGAAGAATCCTTCTCCCACGCTATTGGTGACCATTCCGGAAAAGCATACGAAAAGCGCAACTCCCACACCGTCATTTAAGAGAGACTCCCCTTCGATAAGGAATCCCGTAACCTTCGGAAGACCGCATTTATTCAGTATGCTTGTTGCCGCGATCGGATCCGTGGGAGCAACGATGCTTCCAAACATCAGACACATGGGCAGTGAAAATCCCAGTTTCATGAGATGTGAAGCGAGATAAAAAAGAAGTCCGTAAAATACTGCTCCGAGAAGTGTACAAAGAAAAGCCAGAACACCTACAGCCCTGGCATTTTTCCTGAAGTGTGAAAGCCTAATATGGCAGGATCCTGCAAAAAGCATAAAGCAGAGAACCCCGTCCATCAAAAAACCTTCAAAGTCAAAAATAATCGTACCTAAAAGAAGAGTGCTGACAGTTGTTCCTTTGATAAATGCGGCTGTCAGAACAGCCGCACCACCTATAGCTACAGAAAACAACATCAGCGCTATCTCATATGTAAGCTTTGTTACCTTTTCATTGAAATAGCCGATGAGGACGATCATTAATAAGATAAAAACCGTTACCGGCAGAAAACCCGGTGTTGTCATACCGCATCCTTTATCTTATTGATCATTATGGTAGCCAGGATAAGATCGATCCCGGTCTCCACGAAGTAGAAGCCGATAAGGAATCCTGTTGTAAATGCTGTAACAGCGGGATGTGCAAATGAGTATATACCAAGGATCACGCTGAGGATTCCGATTATCAGTCCCAAAAACCAGTTACTGCTGATACCCTTTACCTGGAAAGCAACCACGATAGCGATTATTCCTCTCATCAGGAACCAGAATGCTACAAGATAGAGGATCATCATATCGAAAACAAGGGTTGTTCCGGGACGGATAAGTGAAATGATACCTACAATGAATGCAAGGATACTCATAACCGTATCAAGCACAGTACTCCGCTTCTGGAATGCCTTGATGATACCGGCGATACCGTATGCAAACATCATTATTCCCACGAAATATCCCGCTGAAAGGAAAGTCGCAAAGGGTGTGAACATACATGAAAATCCGGAAATGATCAAGAGTATACCAAGAATTACACTAACTACTGCCATAATTAATTCCTCCTTAAAGATATACTCCAGATTATATCATAATTTTCAATCCAATGTCATCAAGAACGGTGCGGGGCATACTCGCACTCAGCGCTCGTGAACATGCCCGAAAAACGTCCCCCGGACGTTTTTCCATCCTGAGCGCTAGCGAAGGATCCAGAAGATTCTTCGCTTTGCTCAGAATGACACTTCCCAATTAACGTATATTCACTTCTCCCCTACTACGTGTACATGAATGTGCTCCAGATTCTGGCTGAAATTGTCCTCTCCGTCCTCTGTGAGAAGCCTGTACTCTCCCTGTATTCCCGCTGCCTTTGCAACCACCGGCAGGGAATCATAGAGCAGTTTTTTTGCTTCTTCAAATTCCGGTGAGCCCTCATCCTTTACACCGATATGCTTTTTCGGAAAAACAACCGCATGGATCCCGTCTAAATGGTTCCAGTCAAGGAAAGAACTGACCTTTTCATCTTCATAGGGCTTCTCGCATGGAGTTTTACCCTCTATGAACTCACAAAAAATACATCTAGGCATATTGTCTTCTCTCCCGGTTTTCTTCTATCACCTTCAGTACGTTCTTTATTCCCACAGGGCAAGCCATCATGCAGCCGCAGCAGGCCATCTTCCTGCCGACTCCGGGGATATCCGTACTCTTACTGGTGGAATTATTGTATCTGCACACACTGCAGTTATGGTAGTCCACCAACTCGTCTCTCGTTACTCCCGCATGCCATGCATTCCCGTAGATATTGTGGAAAGGACAGGCATCCACACAGCGGTGGCAGTTTCCGCAGTGGTTATCCGTCACCGGATCACCCACCGTAAAATCATCGGCATAGAATACAGCTCCTGCTGTGGTGATCTTCGGACCATACTCATAGGTGATAAGGAGATCGCTTCTTCCTATCCATCCCGCACCCGCCTTAACTCCTATTGCCTTTACTGACAAAGGCGAAATATAGGGAGGTGTCATATGATCGCAGGGAATTGACGGAATATGATAGGGAATACCCGCTTCATCACAGAGCTCCTTCACGTAGTTTCCAAGACGGCCTGCATCCGGGAAGCATCTCGTCTGAAGTACCGCCATCCTCTCTTCCGTATAGTCTTCCCATACGTTTTCATCCAGAGGAAAATAGAATAGCACTGCATAGTTGTATCCCATCGACTGGTAATAGCCCGAATAGTCAATGTCGTTTTCAAGCTTGCAGACCACATATTTTGTTCCCGGCAGAAGCGCTGCCGCTTTTTCAAATACTTTTCTTATTTCTTTTTCGGAGATGTTGTTCATGGTATTAGACCCTCATCAGTCACCTTCGGTGACAGCTTCTCCCAGAGGGAGAAGCCTTTATGCGTGGATTTATACAGTTGTGATGTCCAGTTCGCAGTACTCGTCGCCCTTCGCAAGCTGCTTCGGAAATTCCAGCTTGATAGGGAAATTGCTGGCTCTGCCCTGATCGCCCTTGCAGGCATGTCTGCAGAGATCCGCTATCCTCTCTTCACTTAATCCCTCTTCCAGCCATGCTGCTACCAATGGGCAGTACTTAAAATGAACTATTGCGTGTTTCTCATTTGCTTCCTCAATGGTGGCATGGAAAGCCTCTTTTCCTATAGGGTTATCTGCCATGGCACGGGCAAATTCCCCTGCGTTTTTGCAATCCCACTTTGACGTAGCTGCTTTTCCGTTCTTAAATATTGCGTCATCTGTCAGAGCTTCCACATCTGTTCCCAGCTTCTCTGCTGTCTCCAGTAAATAGTGGAGCCACATTGCCCGGTCATGGGTTCCTTCAATATATCCCTTTGCCTCTCCCGACATTCCGGAATACTCTTCCAGCTTAAAATGTGACATTTAAGGTTCCTCCTCGTATTATATAGTCATACCCATTCTTTACCTTATCTACAGGTTTGGGTATGCTGTTAAAGATGCTGTGGATTGGTTCATTCCTCCTACCGC
>CACZBM010000010.1 GCA_902779445.1 uncultured Lachnospiraceae bacterium | reverse complement strand
TTCTCTTTTAATTCCCACTTTGTGGCTCCGAAAAACGCCGGATGCCAGTATGTTTTCTCTGATTTCACTATGTCTTTCATTTCACCCCCATTCTATACCCTGCAAAATCCATTTTCAATAAACCCGTGATTAAATTGGGGGAAATCTGACCACTTTATGGAGCACCCGCAATTTAGTCATCAGGGACGGTTTCTTCAGGAATTTGCTTCACTTAGATACAGGGGTGGTGGGATCCGACTGATTTAAGGCAATTCTGATAAGTCGGTCGGTAATCATATAATAAACTACCCCGGTGACTTATTTGCGGATGCTTAATATGAAATACATATCCACATCCGCAATGCTGCCGATATAACCCATTTCTTTCAAGAATACTCCAAATTCGGTATTCATAAATCCTTCAATATCAGGGTACATGCTCTTATCAATGTAGATTTGATTCGGAAGCTCATGACCAAATACCGAATAGTAATCCACAAACTGAATATTTGGTCTTGCCGTTCCCACATACTGTGCAGACGTCACCTCTCCCCTGAAAAAGAAGTTGTATATAGGATCATTTCCGAGATACATATATACTTGGTCTTCAGTACTGTTTCGCTCTATTATCTCAATATGACTATCATAGCCTGACTTCTGTGTTCCCCTTACTCTTATACCGTAACAGGGTCCCTTATTCAGTATGCTATTACACTCTGTGATATTTGCAGGATCTGTGTTATTTACCCTCACAAAATATCCTTTGGAAAAAGCCAGTTCAAATATCAGAAAACATATCGCTGTAAATGAAAAAATCCGTATTTTCTCATCCTCGTATAAGTCCATTACCCTGATCCCATAGACAGTTCCGGCAATGATCGTCATTTCGAGAAACATGGCGTTCTCATTAAAGCCCAACGCTGATCCCATAAGAGAACCAAGATAATAAAACAATCCTCCCATAAGAAAGGTCCAGAACAGAGGTTTATCATCTGTATAAAAACTTATAAACACTGATATGACCGCCATCACTATATATCTCTCCAAAAGTCCAAACGGGCCCGACTGCCTTAGACCTGTAATATTCGGTATCACAACGGAAATAAAGGAGACAACGAGAAATACAAAGAACACTTGAGACGGATGAATAAGCTTCTTCCGGAGCAGAAACCATAGCCCAAGTGTAACAGATAAAAAGATTACTATTCTAATACCCGACTTAAGTATCACTGCCGGATTCTGAAACGCAGGAAACATTACCGTATGATCGGCTGTTTTTCCAAATTCACCCAGTACGGTCAGGAAATCCCGGGGAGTGATGTAGCTAAATACATACATAAAAAAGAGGCCTGCGAGGATCCCGCATGTCACCCAAAAAAGAATGGCATATTTAATCCTCTGTCTCATGCTGTCTCCCAGCCTGAAACAGGTGATATAAAAGTAAAGCGGAACTGTTATGATCATTGTGGGATAAACATATACCGACAGTCCGTAAAATAATCCTGCAAACACTATCTTAAGCGTTGCTCTGCTCACGTTATTTTTCCATACATCCAGCAAAAGCGCCGATGCTATGATTGAAAATATAACAGTACTTAATCCGTACTCCATCTGCAGGGTTGCTCTGGGGAGCATGTTCAAAACGATAAATGCCGAGAAAAAGGCGGCATCCGGACCATACGATCTATTGATCACGAGATATAAAAAAACAGCTGTCAAAACGAGTAATATCTGTGTAACACATCTTAAGAATACAGCCATTCCCGTTATGCCGAAGGCTTTATAGTATCCCGAAACCAGCACAGCCGGCAAAACAGCACATGTCTGATGCAGATCCCAGATATCCTTAAAAATGATATCTCCCTTCAGAAGGCGGAATACGAGCAGCATGATATATGACTCGTCCTGATCCCACCCGTAAAGAATCTTGAAGCAGCCGGCTGTCAGGGTAGCCGTTACCATGACAATCTTTAATACTGTTTTGTAGTTAATCGCTTTATTCATACTAATCAATTTCGAGTTGCTGCTTCTTTTTCAACGCCATACAATAAACTGCAAGACATCCGAAGACAGAACAGATCTGCGTCCTGTATACCCAGAATGTAGCATGTATCGCGGAATGATCACTCATTACTATCATCCAGAAATATGGATATGCAGATACAAAGAGAACAGGGATCAGCCTCTTTATCCTGTTCCAAGAGTCATGTTTCTTAATAAACACTATCATTAAGCCTAAGAAAAACACGACATAAATTACAAAAAACGGTATTAATTCGCTCACTCCTTTACCGGATGGAAACAGGCAGAATATATTTTTCTGGATAGCCCACAATACTCCTCCATTTTCACTCTTTTCCAGCCACTGTCCCACTTTACCTGTAGCGTCTTCAAGAACATTTTTTCGAAGTATAAGTGACCCGAGGAGCCACTTCTCTGCCCAGAATAATCCGTAACCCAGCACCCATGCAAAGGAAGCGCTGATACATTTTAGCATCTGTTTTTTAATATATGTGCATTCGTCGGAGTATTCATCAAGAATAAGCTCAAAGAGAAGTGGAAGGGCAAGCCCCAATATAGGGCTCGTCAAAAAATCGAAGAAACCCATACACATTCCGGATATGAAATAAAACATCCACCTCCACAGACCGGTTCCAGCCCTATTATAAAAATGAAGTATCACAACTGAGCTTATAAATGCCACATAAAACGCAATTCCGGTTTGCAGAGAAAACTGAACGGCTGTAAAGTGAATAATTCCTAAAGAAAGGATAAAAATAATTGAAATAACCTTATCCGTTCTCTCCTGCAGCTTTGTAACTATCAAAGCGATCAGGACTAAGAAAAGTAATGACATGATATACCTAATCTGTCCATATTCAAAAAGCGCAAGAAGAGGTCGAAGGAATACCATATAACCATGCCAGTATCTGGAGTATCCGTTAACAGACATTGCTTTTTCCAGAGTAGAAAGGGTCTGATCTCCGTTCAATATCACATCTGTCATTGGTCTATCTGCTATCAGCTTACTCCCGTATGTATAACAAAAAAACTGTATCTCATGATCATAAATCCCTTCATGTCGGAAACAGTTTCTGGCGTCATCCACTCCTTTTTTCACCAGGCTGTCCGGGATCGCCCATACTGCGGTCATCAGGATAATCCCGATAAATGCTCCCACTACAAGCGCTATTATCGAACACAGAAAGTATTTTTGTACTTTATCTTTCATTTTATCATCATCCTTTTTTGCTATAAATAATAATACAATTATGCTGTTAGATTCGACATTTAATCTATATACCGTCTATCTTACCGTCTTTTCTGTCCAATGATTAGCTAAACATATTATTCTGTCAGTTATAAGATAATCTATAATTCTCACAAGCGCAAAGCTTATCAAGAATACCACAATATAGATCAAAAAACACTTAATAACAAATAAATCAGTCCAATTTGTATATAATCTCAATAACAGCGATATAACCGCCGCATGGATCAGATATACCGAATAAGAATGCTTTGATATATCCCCGATCAACTTATTCCATATACTTTCATTTTTATCGTCTATCATTCCACTATCGATCAATAGAAACATAACCGCCATCTGGCTGAATAGACTCTCTTTAGAAATAACATAAAACAGTGCGAGGATCCCTGATATTATTAAATGATATTTTACAAGGATATTATTCCTGCTTTTTGCACCCATTAATCTGTTTAATGAATAAGCTGCTATAAATGACCACAGCGCTCCGGAATTGAAAACAACATCCCCGACTCCAAAGCTAAGTCCAAAAAGCTCAAATAATCTGCATAAAACCGTAATTAAAAGACACCCGCCAAACAGTATTTTCAGTTCATCATCACTTATAGCATGAAACATTCTTGATAAAAACGGAGCAGCAAAATAAAGCCCCATTATTGAATACACAAACCAGTGAGTGGCATGAACATTTGCTGTCAGGATATCTTTTACATACGCAGCGGGGATCCCCAAAATATTTTTTTCTTCATATCCTGTAAAATAGCATACATACAAGATCGAATATATTAAATATGGGATACCAATTCTTATGAGTCTCTTTTTATAGAACCCTATAATGTCGGTGTAGTCTTTTGATAAAATCAGCAATCCGCTCAAAGCAAAAAATATCGGTACACCCAGAGAATTAATGCTGTCAAGAACCCCTGCTACTGTCTCCTGTACCCCTCCTTGGGCAAACTGCGCAATAGAGCCCACTGCATGAACTCCGATCACCAGAAACATCGCAAGAATACGTATTTTATCGTAGTATATTTTTCTATTCATTTTCACCTGCTGTCATCCTAAGCAAATCATCCAAACCATCCAAAGGATAATCCATCATTGTATCTGACAATCCTGATTGCTTTCTTTATAATGATAATACTGCTTATTGTAAAAAAAGGCAGATGGAGTGAACCAAAAAAATACCTGCCTCTTCTCTGCCTGATGATTATGCCTTATATATATTATTTTATTTTCAGTGACCTAAACCAGGTTCATGCCACATTCTATATGTACCGGATGCAGCTTCCTGTTATTATAGGATTTCTGATGATTTATTTCGACGGTCTTTATAATCAATCCATATAATAATCCCTGACAAAGCTACTGAACATAGGCAGTGCGAAGCTGTAGCTGCCGTACTCTTCCTTGCTTGTCGTTATCAGGCCTTTATCCATCAATCTCTGACGATACCGGTTCATCATCGATGAGCTGAAGCCTGTTTCTTTCATGAGTTCTTCCCGCTTTACCGGGCCATCGCCATTCAGTTTCACCATTGCTTTAATAACTTCAATATCCTTTTCAGATAATTCAGACCATATTTTTCTGTAGGAATACCTTATGAGTTCACTTTCATACTGAAAAAGCAGGTCCTCCATTATTTCATCTTCAAACGGATCCTGATCCTTAGATATCATTTCGAAGCAGATTCTTCCCAGCGTCTGAAATGCATAAGCATAGCCCTTCGTCAGTTCAGCCATTTTTATAGAATTCTCTTTTGTTACATTAAGGATCTTCTTGTAGATTACTGCAATAGAGCTTTCATCAAGACTACTAAGCCGGATTCTGGGAGTTCTTGTAAGAAAAGTGCATTTCTTCATATTGCTCAGGGAATCTATATTTTGATGTAACCCGGTCATTATCAGAAAAACCGGATATCTTTCACGGATTAGGGCTTGATACTCCAGACAAAACGCTTCCATTTCCTCAGAAGGTGACGCCTCATCAATGGTGATCAGAATTTTCTTTCCTTCTTTGCGTGCACCATCAAGCATCTTTTCAATAGCAGTTTCTATATTAAAAACTTTATCCCTGCCACTTTTTACGGATACTCCGATCCCCATAAAGGAAATATCAATTTTCGCATCCACTAAATATGAATGGATAAAGCCAATGTCATACAATTTGGAAGCAAGTGAAGCAAGCATATCACCAACAGGATTAATGTTTATGACCTCCCAGAAACTCATACCCTTCATTCTTTCCGACAGGTCAGCAAGCAACACAGTTTTTCCGGAGCCTCTGACGCCGGTTATCATATATGCCTTTTCAGTGGGATCATCATGAGAGAAATTCTCTAAAAGATCGTCCATGCTATCGCTCTGTATGTACAATTCCGGTTTGATTCCATATGTACTGGTAAATGGATTTTGCATTTTTATTCTTTCCTTGTTGTGCATTTGTGTGCAACTTCGATTTCATTGTACACTGTTGTGCACCCGTGTGCAACTTCGGAATTGTTGTGCACCGTTGTGCACTCGTGTGCAACTCCGGTATTGTTGTACGCTGTCCCGGAGGTTCGTTTCGAATAATTCTATCATACTCTACCTCTCTATCTTTATCCAGAAATCATCATCTGCCATTCTTCCCTCTGTTTTCTCTATTATCAGAATGGGATCATAAAACGGGATATCCAGTTTTTTTAGTTCCAGCTTTATCTTATCTCTGGTCCTTGGAAAACATCTGGACTCCAGAAATTCCTCGTAATCCTTAAAGTCGGGCTCGGTGTTTCTCCCGAATGCCCTGTACATCAGGTTCGCAGTATAATTAAATATCCTGACCTTCTGCTTCTGTTCATCAACATCAATTATGGTACAAACCATATCATCATACATGTAATATAAGCGAAGTTTTAGCCGGTCCTTAGGTATGGTCATCTTTTCAACCATATCGGGATCTCTTTTTAAAATATCCAAAAGCGTTACGATGGGACCGGTAATTTTCTGATCACTCATCTCCCATCTTTCGACAGTAGATTTTGAACAGCCGGCAAATGCGGCAAACTCCTTCTGGGTCATGCCGCATTTCTGTCTGGTTTTTTTTATTTCTTTTCCTGTGGTAAAAGTCGGAATAACATAATCAGTCATACTCTGCTCCATGAATATATTGTCACTTCACGAGTATAGTATAACCTTTATTTTGATGGTTTTCAAGATGTGTTTTGCCATTATTTTAATGGTTTACAAATTCCCGATCAGCATTCTGAATCTGAATTTTCCAATTCTTTTATTCTTTATACATTGATTAAGGCCTGTATCTCTTTAGCTGATCATAGAAGTTTTCACGCGTACCCGCCATGATAACGACAACTGTTTCGGTTTCATCGGTACCTTCAATCACTCTCTCTTCTATGGTGTATGCAAGCTCATAATTGATCTTATTGTAATAGATATCGTATCCGAGGACGCCTTCCAAATCGCCGTGTTTGGGATCACCGACGGAAGGATCAGCACAAATTTCATCAATCGCATCCTGGTATAATTTTTTAAGTCGCTTATCCTTGAGCTTTTTCAGATATTTTACGGCGGGCGGAAGAATTACGAGATTTGCCATTACTTCTTCTCTCCGAATATATCATCATAGGTGTAGTATTCACCTGTGCCATTAACAGCATCCTTCGCTGCTTTAAGCATTTTTTCAACTGCAGGTCTGACTTTGGACTGTCTTGCCCTGAATTCGGAAAGCAGCTCCTGCCCACTATATCCTTCTTCTATGAGATCAGCTAATATCTGCTCAGCAAATTCCCCGCCGTTTTCGGATCTGGCAGGCTCAATAATGAGCATTCCTTCACCGAGGGTACATACAGCCTCCCGGTCAAAGCCAAGCTCCGTGAAAAACTTCTGGGGGATGGTAAACTGGCGTTTTGATGATATTGTAACCTTTTTCTGTTCGTGCATTACTGCTAAAGCTGGCATATTTTTAACCTCCATATGCGAAAGTAAGGATTCCTTGTTTCCTTGTAATTATATAAAATTATAGAATTTAAATCAAGTACCTGAAAAGTTCAAGGTTTTGGCAATTATCTAAAACAGAATGGGATCATAAAACGGACTATCCAGCTTTCTAGGATCAACGTGAAAGCATGTGGGCAAGTCTTAAGGAAAAACTCCTATACGGAAGGTATGATACAGAGAAGATGTATGTATCAGAGGTGAAGAAACTCACCAGGATTACTACGTCAATAATTATGTGTCTATATCTCACTATACTTCAGACATTATAGCATAAGGTTGAACGGAGCACTGTTTTTGGTGTATAGTATTTACTTTAAGGGATATATGAAATCATGATTTTGGGAATTGATTTAGGAACCACATATTCGGTCGGAGCGTACTTAAGCAAAGACGGGGACGTTCATGTTATTGATAATGCAGAGGGTAGTGAGCTTACGCCTTCCGTAGTTTTTGTGGAAGATAAAGCCCATACCATCGTGGGAGAAACGGCAAGAGACAATGCACTCTTAGAGCCCGCAAAAGTGATTTCCGTCATCAAAAACGAGATGGGAAAGCGCACAGTGGTTTTAGAGCAGGACGGCATCGAATACACACCGGAAATTATCAGCAGTTTTATTTTAAAAAAGATTGCGCATGATGCGCAAACTTCCACCGGGGAAAAGGTGGAGGGCATGGTGATTACCGTACCCGCATATTTTAAGGATTCACAAAGAAAAGCCACTGAGGATGCGGCCACCATTTCCGGCTATCCTCTGCTTGGTATGATTAACGAACCAACGGCAGCGGCTCTTTGCTATATAAGACAAAACAATGTGAAGGACGAAAAGCTTTTGGTATATGACTTAGGTGGCGGAACCTTTGATGTCACTATATTAGGTGTAAGAGACGAGGATAATATCGAAGTCATTTCCACAGATGGCCTTTCCCATGCAGGAGGAAGTTTTTTTGATAAGGATATCGTGGACTTCGTGCGAAAAAAAGTCCGAGAGGAACAGGGCATCGATTTGTACGATGATGCCTATACTCACGACTTGCAGGATCTTTTTATTCGTGCGGAAAAAGTGAAAAAAGAGTTAAGTCTTCGTCAAAGTGCAAATATTGTTTTCCGTGTAGGCATCACACCTGTAAATATCACCATCACCCGGGAGGATTTAAACGACATCGTAAAGAATACCTGCGATAAGACCAAGCGAAAAATTACGCAGGCGTTGGATAATGCACATCTTTCAAAGGCAGATATCGATCGTGTGATTTTAATTGGCGGATCCAGCCGTATCCCATACATTCGTGATGAGATTTCCGAGTTTATGGGAAAAGAGATTCAGCGGGATGTAAACCCGGATGAAGCCGTGGCGATAGGCGCCGCTATCTATGCGGATATTTTATCCAAGGGAAAGATAAACTTTACAGATGTAAACTCCCACAGCATCGGACTTGTGGTTATTAATAGCGCCGGAAAAGAAGAAAATGAGCGCATCATTTTGCGAAACACCCATCTTCCCACAGAAAAGACCCGCCGCTTTAAAACGGTATCGGAGAATCAAAAGAGCATCATTTTAAGCGTAACAGAGGGCGAATATCGTGAGTTAACCGATGTTACCATCATTGGGGATTTTGAAATCGATCTTCCTGTGCAGGTGCCGAAAGGTTCTGCGGTGGAGATTACCATTTCTTTGGATGTGTATCAGCTCATTCACTTAAACGTTTCTCTTCCGGATTATCATGTATCTGAAGAGTATCATATGAAGCGCGTGGCCAATATGGATGACGAAGAAATCGCGAAAGTAAAGAAAGCGCTTGCTGACGCAAAGAAGCCAACTATCGGCGCAGGTGCCCACAGAACCACGAACGAAGCCTCCGATACCGACGTAGACATTGAATTAAATCAAGAACTTCAAAAGATCTTAGATGAAATGGATGCCCTAACCGGCCTTTCCTCCGTAAAGGAGCAGGTAAGAAAACGCATCTATTCCATTGAGGCAGACCGCCGCGCAAAGGAAGCGGGAGCCCTTAGATCCGGAGGAACGGGAACCCAGCATATGCTCTTTACCGGTAATCCGGGAACCGGAAAAACCACCATCGCCCGTCTCATGGGTCGTATTTATAAAACCTTAGGCATCCTTCAAAACGGCGATAAAGTGGTGGAGTGCACTAGAGGAAACTTGGTGGGCATGTACCAGGGCCACAGCGCCAAAAACGTACAGGATAAATTCAAAGAAGCAGAGGGTGGCATTTTATTTATTGACGAAGCCTACTCCCTTTGCATTGACGAAAAAGACGGCTTCGGCCGTGAGACCATTGATGAAATCGTAGCCCAGATGGAAAACCACAGAGACGATGTGATCGTGATCTGTGCCGGTTACAAAAAAGAGATGGAGGAATTCTTAAAGGCAAACACGGGTTTAAGAAGCCGCTTCCGCCATGAAATCGAATTTGAAGATTATTCGACGGAGGAAATGTGTAAAATCTTTGAGCAGTTTTGTGAGTCTTCTTCCATGCATTTGGAAGCTGCCGCAAAGGACTTCCTACGCCAGTACATTGAAACCCAGGCAAAGGTTCCGAACTTTGGAAATGCCAGAGGGGTAAGAAACCTATATGACGATGTAAGAGAAGTGCAAAACGAGCGTCTCTTAAAAGAACAAAGCGCAGGACGAACCCTTACTGCAAAAGACTACGATACTATCCGCTGTGAAGATATCGAAGCCGCTGCAGGAAAACGTTTGGAAGGAGAAAAGTCTTTAGAAGATTTACTAAACGAAGTAAATGCCTTAACGGGCCTTTCTTCTGCAAAGCAAAAAGTTCAGGAAATGGTGGATGCCATCTTGGTCCGCGAAAAAATGAAAGAGCGGGGCATCGAAGTGGATGATGAAAACGGAACCTTGCATCTTATCTTTAAGGGAAATGCGGGAACCGGAAAAACCACGGTTGCAAGACTATTAGGCCAAATCTATACAAAGCTTGGTGTTTTACAAAAGAATGTATTCGTGGAGACCGGCCGTGCGGATTTGGTAGGTCACTACATGGGTGAAACCGCCAAAAAAGTAATAGAAAAAATCGAAGAAGCCGACGGCGGTATTTTATTTATTGACGAAGCCTATACCTTGGTAAACGGCGATAACGATGAGTTCGGTCGCGAAGCCATCCAGACCTTGGTGGCGGAATTAGAAAATCGAAGAAAGAGCCTGATGTGCATCGTGGCAGGCTACGGAAAAGATATGGATGAATTCTTATCCGTAAATCAGGGCTTGGCCAGCCGCTTGTCCAATGAAATTGTTTTTGAAGATTACACTGATGAGGAGTTGTTAGAAATCTTTTCTTTCATGTGTGAGGACAAGGGCTTAAAGGTGGATGCACCCAAGGAAAGAATAAAGGATACCATCTCTTCTTTAAAAGCAAAGAAAAAAGATTTTGGAAATGCCAGAGGAGTAAGAAATATGTTGGATAACTGCATCAGAAGAAAAGACTCGCGAATCGCATCCCTTCTTCGAAGCGGTTCTCATGTAGAGGACGAAGACTTTATTACCCTTACAGGGGAAGATATAGAAATAACGGAGTAAGAGAAAACATGGAAAAATTATTAAAAAAACTGGGAATTGAAGCTTCTCTTTCAGACGAGGAAATCTTATCCGCTTTGGAAAAAAAGCAGATGGAATACTTAGACCGATTGGACAGCGTGGAAGACGAAGAGAGAAAAAAAGAATTAAAAGGTGATTTGGAAGATATGGAAGGTGCCATCTCATCTTTGTCCTGGTCTATTAAGCGAAGAGCAAACGGTATTTCAGGCAGCGCAGCCGATACCGGCATCGCAGTGGCTGACGAGCCTGTCGAAAAGGAAGAAACAAAAAGGGAAAACAGTCTGCTAAATCAAGTATCAAACAGCGGACAAACTTCTGCATCGTCTGAAAAAAAGCAAAAGGGGAAAAATCATAACCTGGAAATGGCCTATAATTATTACTTTGGCCGTCCGCCTTATCATCAGAGTACCGATGACGCCATTCAATCCATTGAATGGGCGTTGGATGAGGGCTTGGATGATGAGGAACGCGGAGAAGCCTTTGCCTTTCTTGGATATATTTATGCACAACCTCATTATGAGAGTACACGCGTAGGCAGTAAATTCGTGGTAATAAATTATAACGATGCGCTACGTTATACGGAATGGGCTATCGAACTTGGAAACTCCTATGCTTACTTTGTCATGGGACTTCTTATCATAAATGACTGCGACTGCGGACTTTGCGAAATCAATCAGCCGGGAGTAAATCATGTGCCCAACTTGGAGAACTACAAAAAGCGCTACTTTACCATGGTGGAAAACCATGACTGTATCGGTGAGCGCCGCGATACTTGGAAAAATGAGGAGTATGTAGAAAGAACTCTTCTTCCGAAATTGGATAAAGCAAAGGAATACTTTGATAAATCTTTAGAGCTTGGAGAGGAAAGCGCCCGTCCTTACATGTGGTACTGGGATTTTGATCTGATGCTTCAAAACGAATTGTATGCCCGTGCCAAGGATTTGGCAAAAGAAGACGGAAACCGCTGGTATCAGATTTATAGAAAGACCTGGTGGATTGATGATATCGAAAACGCCGTAAAATTCGGAAGCAAAGAAGCGGAAGAAGAAATTGTCGGTGCACGAAAACTTCGTGAAATCGAAAAAGACATGGACGCAAAAGAATATAAAAAGAGACAGACAAGAAGAGGAATAAAAGAATTCATCGGAATCTTTTTAAAACTTTTAATTCCCTCATTTATTCTAAGCTGCTTTATCGGAGATCCGGTGTTCCACGTAACCTCTTACGGACAGTGGGCTATGGTAGTGATCGGCATGGATTTGGCGGTTTGTGTGGTGATTCGTTTGTACAATAAAATCAGATGGGGTTTGTAACGGAAACTTGAATGAACTACTTATATGAAGTCTTAAGCATTATTATGAACCGGTGCTACGGGATATGCGGCAATTACGGGATTGCCATAGTACTTTTTACCCTGATAAGCAAACTGATCCTTATTCCCGTTTCCGTATGGACCCATCTGAATTCCATAAAAATGGTAAAGCTCCAGCCTGACATCAATTTCCTGAAAGCCAGATATTACGGCCAGAGGGAGATAATAGAGGAAGAACAGGCAAAGCTTTATAAAAAGGAAAAATACAGTCCTCTCGCATCCACCATACCTTTGATCATACAGCTCATCCTGTTGATGGGCGTCGTGGGAGTGATAAATCTCGGGATAGCCGATCCCTCCATAGATATGAATATCGCGGGGCTGAATCTTGCTCTTATCCCTTCGGAAGAAGGGATAAGTCTTCTTTTCTCACCCATTCTCGCCGGACTGTCCTCACTTCTCCTCTGTATCACACAGAATTTATCCAACGTACTGCAGTCAGAACAGTCTAAAGCAAATAAATACGGAATGATGGTCTTCTCTGTAGGCCTGTCGCTGTACCTCGGGTGGTTCGTGCCCCTTGGCACTGCATGGTACTGGATCTTAAGTAACCTCTTCTCCATCCTTCAGATGTATATACTTAACGCCCTCATACCCCCATCTTCTTATGTGGACTATGAACGCCTCTCTGAAAGCCGCAAAGAGCTGTCAAAGCTCTCTGAAATTGGAGTCGATAAGGCAAAATCCGTATCAAAGGAAGATAAAAAGCGGGAAAAGGCAGACTATAAAAGATTCTTCAGTGTTGTGAATAAACACCTTGTATTCTATTCTGAAAGTAACGGGTTTTACAAATACTATAAGGGAATAATCGAATACATTCTAAATAACACAAACATTACCATTCACTATATTACCAGCGATCCCCGGGATAATATTTTCGCAATGGAAAAGGAAAATTCCCAAATAAGAGCCTACTATATAGGCGAAAACAGGCTTATCACCCTTATGATGAAAATGGATGCTGATATAGTGGTTCTTACAATGCCTGACCTCGATAATTTCCATATCAAAAGAAGCTATATCAGGAATGATATAGAGTATATCTTTGTTAATCATGCTGTTGGAAGCACTAACCTGACTCTGAGAAAGGGAGCAACCGACCACTTTGATACTGTTTTTCTCGTTGGAAAACACCAACGGACAGAGGAAGAACAGCTTTCTAAGCTTTACGGTCTTCCGGAGCGCAGACTTGTAGACGTGGGCTATCCCCTTATTGACGAAATGCGTTCTGTTTACCGCGCAAAAGATCATCCTGTACATGAAAAGAAAAAGATACTTATCGCTCCCTCATGGCAGAAGGACAATATCATAGACACCTGCCTCGAGGAAATACTTGATGCCTTAAAGGATAAGGATTATGAGATCACAGTGCGTCCGCATCCCCAGGAGGTACGGTTAAAAAGCAGCTATATGGAGGTTCTCAGGCAAAAATACGAACCCCTGGGAATCGAGATACAGACTGATTTTTCATCGAATAATCCGGTCATGGAGTCGGATATGCTGATAACCGACTGGTCCGATATAAGCTGGGAATTTGCTTTTACAACGCTGCATCCGGTTTTATTCATAAACACGCCGATGAAGGTTATGAATCCCGACTGGCAGAAGATTGAAGAACCGCCCATTAATATTGCCCTTAGAGACCGGATCGGAATAAGCGTGGATACTGATAATATACGGACTCTTCCGGAAAAGATCGCTTATCTTATCTCACATTCCGAAGATTACAGAAATACCATTGACATATTGGCCGGCGAATACTTATATAATATTGACAGTTCTTCGGAGATTGGCGGAAAATATATAGTAGAGAGCATAAAGAATAAAATAGATAAAAAAAGGAGTAAACAAAAGTGAAAAAGTTTCAATGCTTATCCATATTGGCTCTGACGGGCTTTACAGGAATGCTTTTATTCGGACAGAACGGCTTTGCATACATTGACCCGTCCGTAATGACCTATTTGATCCAGGCAGTGGCTGGTGTCATAATAGCTGTCGGCGCTGCAGCCGGGATCTATTTCAGGCGTGCCAGAAAAAAGCTTAATGATAAACTCGGTATTGATGAAAACAAAAATAAAGAAGTGGAATCTGACGATATTATCATAAAGGACACAGAAGATAATGAATAAGACCAGTATCAAAAGAAACATACTTTTGAACCCCGGACCATCTACGACAACAGATTCGGTAAAACTCGCTCAGGTCGTTCCCGATATCTGTCCCCGGGAAAAAGAATTCGCCGGACTTATGAAGGGACTCAGGGATGACCTTGTAAAGATAGTTCACGGAGATACTGATAAATTTACCTCTGTCCTGTTCTGCGGTTCAGGCACATTAAATATTGACGTATGTATAAACTCACTGCTTCCCGCAGACAGTAAAGTTCTGGTAGTAAATAACGGTGCTTACAGCACAAGAGCAGTTGAAATATGCGAGTATTACGGTCTGCCCCACATAGACTTAAGATTTCCCGTGGATGAGCTTCCGGATCTTGAGGCAGTCGAAAAGACCCTGCGTGATAACCCGGATATAGCCCTTGTCCATACAACCCATAATGAGACAGGCACAGGGATATTAAATCCTATCCGTGAAATAGGTGCCCTTGCCCATAAGTACAACGCCGTATTCACTGTAGACACCACATCAACCTACGCCATGATACCAATTGACATCGAGAAGGAAAATATCGATTTCTGCATGGCATCTGCCCAGAAGGGATTGATGGCCATGACCGGTCTTTCCTTTGTGGTAGGCAGACGGGACATTATAGAGAGATCCGCATCTTACCCCAAAAGATCTTATTACTGTAATCTGTTTCTGCAATACGATTATTTTGAAAAAACAGGCGAGATGCATTTCACCCCTCCCGTACAGACCATATATGCTGCAATTCAGGCGCTTAAAGAATACTGGCAGGAAGGAGAAACTGCCAAATGGGAGCGGCATAAAAGAGTGTTCGAAGCCATTCATAAAGGACTTGATGAACTCGGCTTTAAGGATGTGATAAAGCGTGAGTGGCAGTGCGGGCTGGTGGTTTCAGTGAAATATCCGGATGACCCCAACTGGGATTTTGAAAAGGTACATGACTATTGCTATGACCGCGGCTTTACCATATATCCCGGTAAAATTTCCACGACCTCAACCTTCAGGCTCTGTGCCCTCGGCGCCATAGATACCGACGACATAGTAAGCTTCTTTTCGGTTTTTAAGGGTGCATTAAAAGCAAACGGGATACGGATTCCTGTCAAATATGAATAAAGAGGGGAAATAAATTGAAAAGAGTATATACCTGTTTCTGTACGGATGTAATCCATGAAGGACATATCAATTTAATAAGAGAAGCCCGTAAATACGGTGAGCTCACTGTCGGCATCTTAAGCGACGCCGCAATGATAAAATTCAACAGGTTTCCCACTGTTGATTTTGAAGAACGGATACGGATCGTAAAGGAAATACCCGAGGTCGACAATGTTGTCATACAGGATGACGTAATGTATGACAGCATCATTGAAAAGCTGCGTCCTGACTATGTGGTGCATGGGGATAACTGGCTTGAAGAACCGTTAAACTCTATCCGTAATAATGTCGCAAATGCGCTGTCGTCCTACGGTGGGGAGATCATTGATATTCCCTATACCTATAATGAAACGGTAAAGAATATTGACGACCGCATTAAAGCAAAGCTCGCCATGCCCGAATACAGGAGGAAACGCTTAAAGCAGCTTATAGATATACGATCGCTTGTAAAGGCCATTGAGGTCCACAGCGGACTTACGGGACTCATTGCCGAGAAAACGATCGTGGAACATGACGGAGAGCTTGACCAGTTTGATGCCATGTGGATAAGCTCCCTTTGCGACTCTACTGCAAAAGGAAAGCCCGATATTGAGCTTGTGGATATGACATCAAGGTACAGGACTATTGATGACGTGACCGAGGTCACTACCAAGCCCATAATATTTGACGGAGATACCGGCGGACTCACCGAGCACTTTGTATATACCGTTAGGACCCTTGAAAAAATGGGTGTTTCAGCCGTGATAATCGAGGATAAGACCGGCTTAAAAAAGAATTCCCTTTTTGGAACCGAAGTTGCCCAGACACAGGACAGTATAGAAAATTTCAGTTCTAAGATCGCAGCCGGGAAAAAGGCCCAGCTTACGGATGACTTTATGATCATAGCGAGGATCGAATCTCTGATCCTTGAAAAAGGCATGGATGACGCTCTCAACCGGGCACGTTCATTTGTGAAAGCCGGAGCCGACGGGATAATGATACACAGCCGGAAAAAGGATCCTGCTGAAATACTGGAGTTCTGTGATAAATTCCGTACCGAGGATAAAGAAACTCCCATTGTAGTCGTTCCGTCTTCCTTTAATACCATAACGGAAGCAGAGCTCGCGGAACACGGGGTGAATATCGTTATCTATGCAAACCAGCTCACCAGAAGCGCCTTCCCTGCCATGAAACAGACTGCAGAGGATATTTTAAGATATCACCGGGCAAAAGAGGCGGATGACAGACTCATGCCCATAAAGGATATCATTACTCTTATTGACGAAATCTAGGATTTATCTATGTTGAACGCTATCATTATGGCATCGGGTCTGGGAACCAGAATGCGTCCCCTTACGGACTCTGTTCCGAAACCCCTCATAAAAGCACGGGGAATACCCATGATAGAAACCGTCTTAAATGCGATGGTTTCCTGTGGTGTAAACAATATTTACATCGTGGTCGGGTATCTCGGTGATCAGTTTTCCTATCTTATGAATAAATATCCCGGTATTCACATTATAAAAAATGATGACTATGAAACCGTAAATAATATCTCTTCGGTGTATGCCGCGAGAGAGGTTTTGAGTCTGGGCGACTGTTTCATATGCGAAGCGGATCTCTTTATCTCAGATCCTTCGTTTCTAAAGGAATGCTCCGGAAGCACCTGCTACTTCGGCAGATTCGTTCCGGGTTTCTCAGGTGACTGGGTATTTGAAACCGATTCTCACGGCTTCATTTCAAGAGTTGGAAAGGGCGGCACAGACTGCTATAACATGGTGGGTGTGTCCTTTTTTAGATCAGAGGATGCGCTTATTCTGAAAGACGCCATTGAAAAGCGCTACGGTCATGGTGATTACAGGGATCTCTTTTGGGATGATGTGGTAAATGAGAATCTTGACAGATTGAAAATACGCATTTCCTCGGTTAAAGACGGACAGATAACAGAATTGGATACTGTTGAAGAACTGAATGAATTCAATTCTTCTCCCCGGGATGCCTTATGAATAAAAAAACCATAAAATGGCTGATAGCTGTTGCCGTTATTTATATCCTGTCAGCCATCATATCTAAACACTTTCTCCAGCTCATGCTCATACAGGGACACTCAATGGAGCCCGCATATCACAATCTCCAGCTTGTAGTACTAAATAAGAATTTTTCCGATAGTGATATTAAAGCAGGAAAGGTCGTCGCCTTCAGATGCAGCGGGGTGAATGCAGTCCTGGTAAAAAGGATCGCTGCCGTTCCGGGTCAGTCCGTTGTGATAAAAGACGCTACCCTCTATGTGGACAACGTTCCTTCAGACACGTATCCTAAAGGGTCGTTTAACTATTCCGGCATTCTGGAGTCTCCTGTCACATTAAAGGAGGATGAATTCATCGCTATCGGCGATAATACAGCCGAGAGCATAGACAGCCGTCATGAGAAGATCGGGATCGTAAAACGTGACTCCATTCTCGGCATCGTTTACTGACCTCTCTCTACTCCTGCGCACCTCTACTCAGCCTTCAGTTTCATTTCCGAGAAGTGCAGTGTGATTCCCCTCACTCCAAATTCTATATCTCTGTCGGGATAGGCAAGCTTCAGTCCTATTACGCCGTCTTCTGCATATTCGGAAGGTATCACAAAGTCAAAGGTTCCGCCCGAAAACTGTATATCGTCTATCTTATTATTGTTTGCGGATATCTCTACATGCTGACTCTGCTTATCCTCCGTGTCTGCTGTAATATATACATGGATATCCTTATCAAATGCTTCGGGCACATTTATCTGAAATTCACTTATCGGGGCATTGGACCAGCGTTTTTTCACTCCCCATTCGTTATCAATATAGCTCGACACTCCGACCTTGATGATGGAATTGCATTTATCGCTGTCATCAAAGATAATGGTGTCATCTCCTTCAAATGTATATATACCCTTTCCGATCTCATTCTTCGGCTTATATGTAACATCTGTCTCTATGAGGCTGTCAATATCCGTGGCGTTTCCATGTATCTCGAAATACTTTATAGGCGGAAGCCAGTTCTGTATCCTGGTATTCCATTCATAGAAATAGAAGGGTCTTACCCTGTCCGGATCGGCATCTTCAAATACTGTTGTCCTGTCAGACTGTATCATGGACCTGAATGCAGGCATCAGATCCTCAAATGAAAGCGGTTTATCGGATATCTCGAATTCCCCGTGATGTCCGTAATCCTTAAATAATAATATGGGGTTCTGGTGATAATATATGCACCCGTGATCCGCCGTGACTATAAGTGCGGTATTATCATAAACTCCCGCTTCCTTAAGCTTGTCTATATATTCCTCTGCAAATTTAAAACAGGCCTTTGTCATATCCTCTATGGTGACTTCCTGCCCGTCACTAAGACTGTTAAAATCGCTGTCACATTCGAAAGGTCTGTGCACGCCTCTTGTATGGATATATTTAAATGTGTTTTTTCCGCCGGTAAGTTCAATGGGCCTGTTTATTATCATCTCATGCGCTTTTGAGAATTCTTCTTCGGGATATAATTCATAGTATTCGCCCCCCGTTGACGCATACTTATTAAAATCTCCGGAATAAAGCCAGAAATACTTCTTGAACTGATGGGGTGAATACCTGAAAAGTACCAGCTGGTACAGGAGTTTCGCTATACCGGGATAGGAAGAAGGAACTTTTCTGTTAATATGCATATTAACAGCCTTCCCCTCCATTTCGGGAGATACGTACATGCCGGAACAGTATATCCCGGTTGAAAAATCCGATCTCTCCAGTTCATCATACAGTTCGGTCTCACTGTATGATCTTTCGATATAATCGTCATATGTCTCTTCGTTTTTATATGGTATCCCGGTCAGAATATAGGGAACAGAGCACTTGGTATTCTGATACATGCCCGAAGTATCCGGATAATAGGTAAAATCCCTGAAGACTTCTGCGCTTTCGGGATTTTCTTCAATCTCTCGCGTAAAAAGTCCGGTATCCAGCGCATCAAACACAAGAACCACAACATTCTTTCCCGTCGAATATTCATTCAGCGAGTCTGTTGTAACAAGCCTCATATCCTTTTCTTTATAAGCGCTGCTTGTATATATTACAGTCACAAGTGCTACTGCCTGCATCATTACAGTCAGAAGGGCAAGATACGCTGCACCTTTTATGATCTTTTTATATCCCTTCCACTTTATCAATGCCGCAATGATGACCGGAATCCCAATCCACAGGGCTATACTTTCAGCTGCATACAGCCGGAAGGTATCCCATAGTATCTCATCACCGTTCAATTGCCCATAATCACATCCGATAAAATTACCCTGTATATAATAGCAGAAGGATATAATAAATATAACAGTGCAAAATACCCTGGCAGCGGTTTTTTTGATCCGGTAAAGCAAAAACCATATAAGAATAAGGATAATGAATACTGCGATATCAACAACTATCATGACAGGAATGATCGTAAAGAGATCAAACCATAATTCCTTGATATTTGTACATAGAAGAAATATGGGTCCTGCTGTCAACAGGGTAAAGCAGAAGTATAGACTTCCCGCTGCTGCCGCAAGTATATCCGTTTTTTCTATTTGTTTTATCGAGTTCATGGTGTATCTCCTGTATTAATCCTGAAGCGCCTTCTGAAATTCATCCTGCATCCGTCAGTATATCACATACCTTATTGGGGCTCAAAATGTGGAGGCTTTACTTATACTAAACCTACGGATTGCTCCGTGCTTCGCACTCTCGCAATCCTACTTTGCGTCGCGTTACTTATTCTAAACCTACGGATTGCTTCGTGCTTCGCACTCTCGCAATCCTCCCCTGTATTCGCATTCCGGACTATCGTCCTACATGCTCATACAGGGGCGAAATCCAAAGTCAAAAATGGCGCCTCATGCAAGCATGGGCGCCATTTCGACTTTTGATTTCTGGTTTAGTACATCCCCGGTGCGGGTGCTGCCGGTGCGGGAGGTGTGGGCTCTTTCTTGGTTGCCACAACTGACTCTGTTGTGAGGAAGGTTGCTGCTACGCTGGTAGCGTTCTGCAGTGCAGATCTTGTAACCTTGAGAGGATCAAGGATACCGGTCTTAACCATGTCAACATATTCCTCGGTAAGAGCATTGAAGCCGACTCCACTCTTGGAATCCCTTACCTTATTGATGATAACTGCTCCCTCAAGTCCTGCGTTTGCAGCGATATGATAGAGAGGTGCTTCAAGAGCCTTAAGTATTACCTTCGCTCCTGTCTTCTCATCACCATCAAGGTTCTTTATGAGCTTTTCTACTTCCTTCTCAGCGTGAACGTAAGCAGATCCGCCTCCTGCGATGATTCCCTCTTCAACTGCAGCACGTGTTGCATTGAGAGCATCCTCCATACGGAGCTTAGCTTCCTTCATCTCGGTCTCGGTAGCAGCACCAACTCTGATAACAGCTACACCACCGGAAAGCTTTGCAAGTCTCTCCTGAAGCTTTTCCTTATCGAAGGAAGAAGTGGTAGCATCGATCTGAGTCTTGATCTGAGCCTGGCGAGCCTTGATGTCAGCCTTCTTGCCCTGTCCGTCTACGATCGTTGTATCGTCCTTTGTGATCTTAACGCTCTTAGCACGGCCAAGCATCTCAACTGTAGCATCCTTGAGCTCAAGTCCAAGATCACTGGAAATAACCTGTCCGCCTGTAAGAACTGCGATATCCTGAAGCATATCCTTTCTTCTGTCGCCGTATCCGGGAGCCTTTACAGCTACTACATTGAAGGTTCCGCGAAGCTTATTCACGATAAGTGTTGTAAGCGCTTCTCCGTCAACATCCTCAGCGATTATGAGAAGAGCACGTCCGCTCTTAACGATCTGCTCAAGAAGAGGAAGGATATCCTGAACTGTAGAGATCTTCTTATCATAGATAAGGATATAGGGATCCTCAAGATTAGCCTCCATCTTATCCATGTCTGTGCACATATAAGCTGATACATAACCACGGTCAAACTGCATACCTTCTACAAGGTCAAGTTCTGTCTGCATGGTCTTGCTCTCTTCGATGGTGATAACGCCGTCATTACTAACCTTTTCCATAGCGTCCGCAACCATCTGTCCTACTTCTTCATCACTTGCAGAAATAGAAGCGACCTTTGCGATATGATCCTTGGATGAAACCTTGGAGCTCATCTTCTTAAGAGCTTCTACAGCTGCATCGCAGGCTTTCTTCATGCCCTTTCTGAGGATCATGGGATTAGCACCTGCTTCAAGGTTCTTCATTCCCTCGTTGATCATAGCCTGTGCAAGAACAGTAGCGGTTGTGGTTCCGTCGCCGGCCACATCATTTGTCTTTGTAGCTACTTCCTTAACGAGCTGTGCACCCATGTTCTCGAACTCATCCTCAAGCTCGATCTCTTTAGCGATGGTAACACCGTCATTTGTGATGAGGGGAGCACCATAAGACTTGTCGAGTACCACGTTTCTTCCCTTAGGTCCAAGAGTAACGCTTACGGTATCCGCAAGCTGGTCAACACCTGATTTTAATGCAGCTCTTGCTTCTGAGCCGTATTTGATTTCCTTAGCCATTTCTTTTCTCCTTTATTAAATGTCTTACTTCTCGATTACTGCAAGAATGTCATTCTGGCGAACGATGATGACCTTCTTCTTGTCATCCAGTTCTATCTCAGTTCCGCTGTACTTGGAATAGATAACCTTCTGGCCCTTCTTGACCTGCATCTTTATTTCCTTGCCATCAACCACTCCTCCGGGGCCCACTTCAAGGATCTCTGCCTGCTGGGGCTTTTCCTTCTCGTGTCCGGGAAGAACTATTCCTGATGCTGTTGTCTCTTCAGCTTCAATGGGCTTAAGAACAACTCTGTCTGCTAACGGCTTTAATTTCATTGTAAAGACCTCACTTTCTTAGATCATTTTTATCTCTTACTAGCACTCACTCAATTCGAGTGCTAATCACCAAGGGACATAATACTTTTTTGGAAGTTTAATTGCAACTGTATCAATTGCGCCAAATATAACAATTATATTGCATTATCTTCCATTATCTCGCTTTTTCTTCCATTTACTCTATGATATATATTTTTATGCTTCTATCCCAATGTCATCCTGAGCGACCGGTGTCATCCTGAGCGACCGGTGTCATCCTGAGCGACCAGTGTCATCCTGAGCGACCGGTGTCATCCTGAACGACCGGTGTCATCCTGAGCGTTAGCGAAGGATCTCCCTCAGGGCTATGAGAGATTCTTCGCTTCGCTCAGAATGACACCAATGCGGTAGCTGAACTTTTGAGCGCTTATAAATAGCATATTGCTCTCAGCCAATAATGTTATCTCTTCAATTCCTTCACAGTCCTCACCACCCGATATGCACATTTAAGCACTTCCTCACGGGTGAGAAGGCCGCTCTCAAGGCTTTCCCGGATCTCTTTCTGATCATCCGAATGTCCCGGCATGATAAGGTCATTCCCGGCCCTTACACACCCTCTGGCAGTACAGTTATCCCCGTGCCATGTGGTAGTCCAGTCCGTCATGACCAGTCCCTCAAATCCCCACTCATCACGAAGGACTTTGGTTATCAGGTCATAATTATTGGCTGCATGAATTCCATTTATCTTATTATAGCTTGTCATCAGCGCCTTCGGCTGAGACTCCTTAACCGCTAACTCAAATCCCTTGAGATAGATCTCCCTAAGTGCTCTTTCGGAAACAATACTGTTTGAAAAATACCTGTTGTCCTCGGAATTATTGCAGGCATAGTGTTTAATTGTGGTTCCGCATCCCCTGATACTCTGCACGCCCTTCGTCATTGCGGCTGCCATGATACCGGAAAGTCGCGGATCCTCTGAAAAATATTCAAAATTTCTTCCGCAGAGCGGATTCCTGTGAATGTTCATACCCGGAGCAAGCCAGAGGGAAACTCCGAATATATCCATTTCTTCTGCCACTGCTTTACCCACTTCGGATACCATTTCCGGATTCCACGTGGAGGCGAGAAGCGTTCCCACCGGAAAAGCTGTGCAGTACTGGTAATATATCTCTCCGTCAGAGAACTCTTCTTTCTTTTCCACATCAAAAAAGCCATGTTCCACAGTCTTGATGAAGGGAAGAGACCTGATAGCACCGTTCCGAATGATATATTTCTCCTGAAGACGAAGCCCTGCCGGTCCGTCTGCCGTAACTATGGACGGAATACCGTCATCAACTGTCAGGTAACTGGTATCTCCTGCCCCTCCGGCAACCTGAAAACCGCTGGAGCCCACAAGCTCCGCATCATCTGTATCTCCGAGAGCTCCTGTCAAAAGTGAGATAAGCTTATCTTCACTTAAAGAATTTACAAGAGTCCTGATATCGTCCGGAATACTGTCGTCCTTTCCATAGATACAGGTCTTTGTCTCTATTGCCGAAGGATCGACCGTAAGGCAGGGGAGTTCCTCATTCCTCGCCTTATTTCTCCACTTGTCGTACATCTCCATTCTCTCATCTTCGGGAATAGAGAACTCATTTATCACATCCTGAAGGGCACAGATATTTTCCGTCTTTTCCGTAGTAACATCATCCGAAAGCTCAAATACGGACGTCAGTACAGCTCTCTCCAGAGAAAAGCCTGCCCATACGCCGTATGTACCCTTTTCCAATACCCATCCCGGAATATCCCCGTTATATGAAGTGAGACTGTCAAGGCTTATCTTCAAAACCGTCTTTTCAGTACCTCCTGCGGGAATAAGCGAAGTCTTATGAAAAGCTGCAAGACGTCTGAACTCCTTTTCAATCCCATTCTGAGGGCATGATACATAAACCTGCAAAACCTCCTTTGCAGGTACATCACCAATATTTGTAATATTTACGGGGATCGAAATGACACCGTCATCATATTCCGGCGGATCAGCTTCGAATATAAATTCACTGTATGTAAGACCGTATCCAAAACCATAACGGACCGGGATACCGAGAGAATCGAAATATCTGTACCCCACGTAAATACCTTCTTCGTATCTCTCAGTGGTCAGATCTTCATTCATGAAAGAAAAATCCAACGCTCCCGGATAATCCTCATAATCATAGCACCAGGTATCTGTAAGATGTCCGCTGGGAGAAACCTCTCCCGACATGATCTCTGCAATAGCGGAACCACCCTCCATACCTGCCTGGCTCAATAATATCAGCCCAAGGATATTCTTGTGACTGTCCATAAAAGAAAGATCCAGGATGCCGCCGGAATTTATGATAACTATCACCCTGTCATAAAGCCTGCAAAGATCATCCAGGAACTTCTCTTCTTCGTCTGTAAGATAGTAGTCTCCTTTAATATTTCTCCTGTCTGCAGCTTCTCCGGAAGTTCGGCTCAAAACATAAACAGCGGTATCCGTGTCCTCCTTTTCCGGTTCTTCCCCTGCAGGAGCAGGAAAAGGTCTCGCAGCATACATTTCGAAAAAGTTCTCACTCTCATCTTTGGATTCCCGAACATCCCTGAGAAGAGAGTCTCTCCACTCTATCCTTTTACTCTCATATTCTTTTTCGTATTTATCGATCCAGTTTTCGTTAACGATGCGGAATCCGGCTTCTTTCATCCCTTCATAAACGGAAATGACCCTTCTCTCATTTACATCCCCGCTTCCGGTTCCGCCCTTTATTGTTCTCTTGACTCCCTGACCATAAAGAGCGATCTTCGCACCTTTTTCAAGGGGCAGAACATTCTCTTTATTTTCAAGGAGAACTATTCCTTCAACTGCCGCTCTCTTCGATATCTCCCGATGGGGTCGTTCGTGAGGCTGTTCGTCAGATGTATTAAAACCACTTTTTTTATCGGCTTTGATCTCCATACGTGTTTACCTTTCTCACTGGCCGGCCGGTACCGGTGGTGCTTCCACATTCGTGCCTGCTGCAGCTGCTTCTGACTGTGCCCGGGCCGCAGCTTCAAGTGCCGCCTGCAATGCAGCCTGCTCGGCAGCTGATGTATCCTGAGCAGCCGGAGTATCATCAGTAGATCTAAGCGTTGCATCCTCGTTATCTTCTTCGCCCTGACTCACATATCTCTCAGCCTTGTCCTTATATTCCGAATCAGGGAAGGACGTGATAAGCTGGTTAAAGAGTTCTATTGCCTTATCCTGATCATCGCTCTTTACATAGCTCTGGGCGAGATAGTAAAGAGACTGATCACTCTGTGGATTCAATGTGAATGCTTCTTTAAGGTCATCAATGGCTCCTTCATAATCCCCGTCATTATACTTATCCACTCCATTGGAGAGATATTGTTCAGCAGCCTTGGCAGAAACATTGCTGTTCAGATAGTCATAGAGGGATTTAAATTCCGATGAGACATCGGATCCTTCCGCATTCTGGATCTTTTCCAGATATGAAGAAGCAGAAAGGGCATCATCCGGGTCTTTTGCATAGCTTTCAGCGGCTGAGAGAAGATTATTGTAATCCTCCATGACACCGTCTTCTCCTGTATATTCCGCTATCCTGTCTTCAAAGCCTTTATTTTCTTCCTGGAGAGCTTCTATTCTCTTATTGAGATCATCCATATCAGCTGTCTTCGCCGTCAGCTGTTCAGACACTTCTCTCAGTTCATTATTAATATCATTTCTCGCCATCTGGATCCTGGCAGGAAGAACCAGGAACCACATAAGTGCAGCACCGATCATCAGACCTATAATGATATTGACAATAGTCTGTCCCCCGGTCCTTTCGGAATCATTAAGCGGCTGGATAATGGTCTCATTTCCGCTGGTATAGCTTATGGCCTCTTCTTTCTGCTTTCGCGTCTTTCTTCCGGATGCATTCTCACGTTCAAATATCCTGATCTGTGCTTCCTTCTGATAGGTCTGAAGAGTCGTATTACCTGCATCTATCTTTAATCCGCGCTCTGTAACCTTTTTAACTTTGTTCCATTCTTCGTTATTCACGTAGATCAGAGCCAAAAGTTCCATGGCCCTCATATAATTGGGATTCTTTGCAACAACGGCTTTAAGCTGGATGACAGCAAGATCCAGGTCATCATGCTGAGCGTAGGAAAGCGCCTGATTATATTTTCTTATAAGTGTATCAAAGTTACTGAGCTTTGCCTGATTATTCTGGATATCACTGATAAAATCATCGGCAATATTCTTTTTCGGCCTGATATTTTTGGATATGATCCACTCGGAAAGAGCATAAACTATCTCTCCGGTCTCAAAATAGACAAGACCCAGAAGGTTTCTTGCCTGAATATTGTTCTTATTACATTTTAAAGACATTTTAAGCGAAGCGGCCGCTCCGGTAAGGTCCCTCACTCTGGCTTTGCTCAGACCCTCATTGTAATAGTAGTTTGAAAGCCTCACTATCTTCTTGTAGGTCTTTGTATCCGCTCCGCAGGCCGTGCAAAAATCGTCCTCGGACAATGTACAGCCGCAGTTATAACATTTCATATATAGATCACTCCGCGTGTTTACTCTTTTTCCTTAAATTTAATCCCAAGCATGGAAAACAGGAGATCCAGCATATCCGGCTCATTATGATCATTCACCGCATCCTGGGTATCTTCGACTTCAAGAGAACGATGGAATTTCTTGAGTTCTTCATCAAAATTTATCATATTATCTCACTTTCATTAAGATTCAAAATTTGTATTTCTTGTAAATGAAGATGCAAGCGGGAACGGCAGAAGGTTACCTTCGTTATCTCTGACGAATTCCACCGCACGTTTATTGTCTTCCACAACATACTGCTGTGAATCCACCATTATTACCACGCCTTCAAAAGCCGTATCATATGCCCTTACTGCAGCTCCATTTGCTGCCTTTATAAGCTCATCAAGTTCAGCGCCCTTTTGCTGGATCGTCTGAAGCGACGCTTTGACCTCGATCTTTTCCCTCATTATGGTCTGGCGTTCCTGCATCATTCCTTCATTTGCAGAACCAAGCCTCACATTTCTCTCTATTTCATCAGATCTGCGCTGCATTTCCTCCAGTCGCTCTGTCTGGGTCTTTTCATCTTTTGCAAGCTGTTTTCTCCTCTGGGTAACGTTCTCCCTGACACCTGAAGCCACTATGGTCTTTAGAAGGACATCATT
This sequence comes from uncultured Lachnospiraceae bacterium, assembly GCA_902779445.1. Classification (GTDB taxonomy): domain Bacteria; phylum Bacillota; class Clostridia; order Lachnospirales; family Lachnospiraceae; genus NK4A144. The sequence continues at coordinate 36,144 of CACZBM010000010.1, read as the reverse complement.
ACCCAGGAATTTGGCATCCACACCACGCATTCCGTATGTGTCTCCGCCCACTATGCTGCCTTTTTCTCCGGTGGCATGGACCATGTCATTGGCAACGATCCTGGAATCCAGAATGTAATTGGAAGAAACATTGCCGTTTGCCTTGATTTCGGCATACTGTATAAAGTCAGCCATCAGATCTCCACCACACTCTATGGTCATTTCAATGGTATCTGTTGCAAGGCTGTTAACTCCCAGTATCCCGCCCTGAACGATGATATCCTCACCTGCATAGATTGACTTTCCGTGGAATACCCCGTTAATGGTAACGCTCCTGGTGGCATTTATGGTCACACCCTCGGAAACGCTGCCGTGGATTATCACATCACCCTTAAAATTAATATCTCCAAAGACAAGGTCTATATCGTGGTTTATCTCCTGAAGGCCGGTTACCGTAAGCTTTGCCTTGGTAGCGTCGACTCTTCCCTCAATATCTGCGTAATATGCAAGCTCTTCTTCTTTATATGTGCATCCCGTACACCTTAAGGGCATCAGTTCCTTTGCACGTCTTCCCGGCATGGGTTTTCCTTTGACATTGATCCCGGGTTTTTCCTTTATGGCAGGATGGTAAACCGCCAGCTTGTCTCCGGCGGAAACGCACTCAATAACATTGACGCTGGTGTAATCCACCGTTCCGTCTTCTCTGATAAGGGGAGGTGATTTTTTCCCTCCTCCGCTGGGCTTAAAGAAATACTCAAAGTATCCGTCCACTCCGTCTACAGGAGGTGTTCCCTCTGCCACCATCTGTTCGGTGTTATAAATATGTTTCTTTATAATAGCGGATATCCTGGATCTGTTGATACCCTCCCTCACTCCGTTCTTCCTTAAGAGGTCAAGTATCTCATCTATACTGTACTCGCCGCCGTCATCAGGTGCAGACAGGTTGACATACGCCCGCATATCATTGTCCTTAAGAATTACTCGGTTAATATTTCTGTCGTCCCGGGATCCCATAGGCTATCCTCCGAATTTAAAATTTAGCTGAAAATCTTAAGTCTTTCCTGTACCTCACTCATCATCTTCTCATAGCTTTCAAGCTTTTCCTTTTCCTCGTCGATCTTTTCCTTAGGTGCCTTGGAAAGGAATTTCTCGTTTGAAAGCATAGCATGGGATCTCTTTAACTCTCCCTCAAGCCTCTTCACTTCTTTCTGCAGGCGGTTCTTTTCTTCTTCAATATCAACAAGATCCGCAAAAGGAATATAGAGTGTAGCAGAGCCGGTAACGACCGAAACATCGTCATCTCTTACCCCTTCCCTGTCTTCACGGATAATGACCTCTTCCGCAGAAGCAAGGCTCTTAATGAATAACTGTCCCTTTGAGAAAGCCTCCCTCACTTTTTCATCAGCAGAAACTACGGTGATGTCTGCTTTCCTGCCGGGAGCAACATTCATTTCAGACCGGACATTTCTCACGGCACGTATTGCTTCCCTTATGATATCAACGTTCTCGGCCTCTTCACGGTAATCAAATCTTTCTTCAAATACCGGCCAGTCCGAGATCATAATGGACGGAGCAGCTGCATCATCTCCAGCCTCTTCATTAACCGTACAGTAAATCTCTTCTGTAATAAAAGGCATGTAGGGATGGAGAAGTTTTAACGCGGATACCAAAACGGTCTTTAACGTCCAGAGCGCCGCATTTCTGCTCTCCGCATTTTCAGTATTGTAGAGCCTCGGCTTAACCATCTCTATATACCAGTCACAGAGATTATCCCATACGAAATCGTATATCTTCTGCGCTGCAATACCGAGTTCATATTTTTCCATGTTATCGGTAACCGCTTTTACCGTCTCATTCATTCTGCAGAGGATCCATCTGTCCGCATCCTCGAGAGCCGTTTCGCCGGGCTCGGTGATCTTATTGTCTCCGATGTTCATAAGGATGAATCTCGAAGCATTCCAGATCTTATTGGCAAAATTTCTGCTGGCCTGAACCTTCTGGTCAGAGAAACGCATATCATTTCCCGGCGCATTTCCGGTGATGATCGTAAACCTTAATGCGTCTGCTCCGTATTTTTCGATGACTTCAAGAGGATCTATCCCGTTCCCCAGCGATTTACTCATCTTCCTTCCAAGCTCATCCCTTATGAGTCCATGGAAAAGAACAGCATCAAAAGGCTTTTTACCCATATGCTCATATCCTGAGAAAGCCATCCTTATTACCCAGAAGAACAGGATGTCGTAACCTGTCACAAGCACATTGGTAGGGTAGAAATACTCCAGTTCCGGCGTCTTCTCCGGCCACCCTAAAGTAGAGAAAGGCCAGAGCGCTGACGAAAACCATGTATCAAGTGTATCCGGATCCTGTTCAAATCTCTCACAACCGCACTTAGGACACTTATCCGGCATTTCTTTTGCAACTATGAGTTCACCGCATTCACTGCAGTAATAGGCAGGGATCCTGTGTCCCCACCAGAGCTGTCTTGAAATACACCAGTCCCTGATGTTATCCGTCCAGTTAAAATATGACTTCTGCATCCTTGGCGGTATCAGCTTGATATCACCGTTCCTTACGCCATCAGCAGCCGGTTTTATGAGTTCATCCATCTTCACGAACCACTGCTGTTTTACAAGGGGCTCTACGGTGGTATGGCATCTGTCATGGGTGCCGACATCGTGAGTATAATCCTCTATCTTTACTAGAAGACCCATTTCCTTAAGTTCCTTAACAATGAGTTCTCTAGCCTCGTATCTGTCCATACCGGCGAATTTTCCGCCGTTTTCATTGATGGTGGCATCATCATTCATTATGTTGATGACCGGAAGATTGTGGCGCTGGCCTACAAGGAAGTCATTAGGGTCATGTCCGGGTGTGATCTTAACTACTCCCGTTCCGAACTCCATATCCACATAATCATCGGCCACAACAGGTATCTCCCTGTCCATAAACGGAAGAATGACGTTCTTGCCGATAAGGTCTTTATATCTGTCATCAGCAGGATTTACCGCTACTGCAGTATCTCCCAGCATGGTCTCAGGACGGGTGGTGGCGAATTCCACGAACCTGCCCTCTTCCCCGGCCACAGGATACTTAATATGCCAGAAGTGGGAAGCCTGTGATTCATATTCCACCTCTGCATCGGAAATAGTAGTCTTACACACGGGACACCAGTTTACTATCTTGTTTCCCTTGTAAATAAGACCCTTTTTATATAACCGCAAAAAGACCTCGTTGACTGCATTGTTGCAGCCCTGGTCCATTGTGAATCTCTCTCTTTCCCAGTCGCAGGATATTCCCATCTTCTTAAGCTGGCTGACGATTATCCCGCCGTACTCTTTTTTCCATTCCCAGGCTCTTTCGAGAAACTTCTCTCTCCCGAGATCTGCCTTGTCTATCCCCTCTTCCCTGAGCTTTTCTATGATCTTTACTTCTGTAGCTATGGATGCGTGGTCTGTTCCGGGCTGCCAGAGGGTATTATAGCCCTGCATCCGCTTAAACCTCGTGATAATATCCTGCATGGTATTATCAAACGCATGACCCATGTGCAGTTTACCCGTGATATTCGGCGGGGGCATCACTATTGAAAAGGGTTTTTTGCTCTTATCTACTTCCGCATGAAAATATCTGTTATCGATCCATTTTTTATAGAGCCTGTCCTCCATTCCTTTGGGATCGTAGGTCTTGGCTAGTTCCTTTGACATCATGTGTCCTTTCCTATGAATATAAAGTACGGCAATAACGGCATAATAGCCGACTATTACCTAACTTTAAAGTGTACGTATTGTTTTATGTTTTGTCAACGGTTCTGGAGCTTCCATTTACCGACTTCTTCGTATATTTCGCGGCTTTTGATACGGATCCTCGTACCCTTCATTCCTGCAGATCCGGTCTCTATTATTCCGGCACTCTCCAGCTTCTTTAAGCCGTTCACCACTACAGATCTGGTAATACCCAGATTTTCAGCCACCTTGGAAGCTATCACCGTGCCGTCATGTCCGGCGAGATCATCAAGTACCTTTACGGCTCCCATAGCTTCTGAGTATGAAAGAGCAGAAAAAGCACCCCTGACCATTCTCTCTCTTCTGTCCTCTTCACTCTGCTCTTCAGTTTCCGATCTGAGCATTTCCAGGTTCAGAACCGTATCAGCATACTCACAGAGGATGATGTCATCAATGGAATATGATTCCTTCATCCGGCATACTATCATGGTCCCAAGTCTTTTCCCCGCTATCTCAACAGGAGTAACAAGGAGCCTCATATCCTTTTCATTCTTTAATCCGAGAAGCTCCGGATTAACATTTTCCTGAGTGGATAAAATACTTAAAAGCCGCTTATTAACTGATGAATCTATCTTTTCCCCGACGCTTACTTCTTTAAGCACCAGATACTCTTCCTCTTCTGAGACATTTCTTCCGATTATCTTTCCCTTTCGGCTTAAGACCACTACATCCGCAAGAAGGAGCTGTCCGATACACTCACAGATATCGGTAAATACCACTTTTCCTTTTTGATTTTTTTTCAGTAAACCATTTATGGTCCTTATCCTGTCAAGAAGCTCTATTCTGCCCATGATGCCTCTTTCCCGGTAATAACGTTCTTACACTTTTCATTTGTACACAAGATCTTACTGCCTTTTTCCACCATGAGGCTGCCGCATTTGGGGCACTTGACTTTGGAAGGCTTATTCCATGTCATAAATTCACAGTCAGGATAACCTATACATCCGTAGTATCTCCTGCCTTTTCTGGTAGTCTTCATCACCAGATCCTTTCCACAGTCGGGACATGAAACTCCGATCTTTTCATAATATGGTTTCGTATTCCTGCATTCCGGGAATCCCGGGCAGGCTAGAAACTTCCCGTGAGGACCATACTTAATGACCATATGACGTCCGCAGTTTTCGCAGATCTCATCAGTCTCCTCATCGGCAATGCTTATCTTCTCTATTTCAGTCTGGGCCTTTTCCACTGCCTCCTGAAGATCCGGATAGAAGTTCTCGATAATGGTCTTCCACTGGACCTTTCCCTCTTCCACTCCGTCTAAGAGTGTTTCAAAGTTAGCTGTGAAATTCACATCCACTATACTCGGGAAGGCATCTCTTAAAATATTATTGACAGCCCTTCCTATCTCTGTCACATACAGATTTTTCTGTTCCTTTGTCACATATCTTCTGGCAAGGATCGTAGTGATAGTGGGAGCATATGTACTGGGGCGCCCTATTCCCAGTTCTTCCAGGGTACGTACCAGTGACGCTTCAGTATAGTGCGCCGGGGGCTGTGTAAAATGCTGCTTTTCTTCTATCTCATCAAGAGACAATACCGATTTTTCATTTAATTCTCTGGCAAGCACGTTATTATCCGGCTTCTCAGTCGAATCATCGGTATATACGGACATAAAGCCGTCAAACTCAAGCTTTGAAGCAGAAACCGTAAAGATATATTTTTCTCCGGATAATATCTTCACATTTACGGTAGCATACTTTGCAGCTGCCATTCTGCTGGCTGCAAACCTTTTCCAGATAAGCTGATAAAGCCTGAACTGTTCACGGCTCAGGGAACTTTTAACGGATTCCGGCGTCCTTCTGATATCAGTAGGTCTGATGGCCTCATGAGCATCCTGTATCTTCTGCTCTGTCTTTCCCTTTTTACCTTTGCCGGTACCTTCCATAAGGTACTCTTCTCCGTAAGTCTCTCCTATATACGAAGCCGCCGCATCTGCCGCTTCTTCAGAGATCCTCGTGGAATCTGTACGCAGGTAAGAAATAAGTCCTATCGTACCCTCGCCCTTTATATCCACGCCTTCATAAAGCTGCTGGGCAACTCTCATGGTCTTCTGTGTGGAGAAATTAAGGCGTGAGGATGCCTCCTGCTGCATGGTACTGGTTGTAAACGGAAGGGGGGCCTTCTTTACCCTCTCTCCCTTTTTCACATCCCTGACCTTGAAAGCAGATCCTTCACAGTACTCTTTTATCTCGCGGGCCTGTGCCTCATTTTTTATCTCGATCTTACTGTTAATATCACCGTAAAACTTGGCAACTACCGGCTTCTTCTCACCTTTGACATTCAGATAGGCATCGATCGTCCAATATTCCTCCGGAATAAATGCATCTATCTCATCTTCCCTGTCACAGATGATACGGAGCGCCACGGACTGCACTCTGCCAGCGGACAGTCCTCTTTTCACCTTGGCCCAGAGAAGTGGTGAGATCCCGTATCCCACCAGACGGTCAAGGACTCTTCGTGCCTGCTGTGCGTCCACAAGACTCATATCCAGTTCTCTTGGATTTTTAAGAGAATTTTTGACCGCGGTCTTTGTGATCTCATTAAAGGCTATACGTTCAACCTTTTTATCTGTCTCTCCCTTTTCGATCTTAAGGGCCTTGATGAGATGCCATGATATGGCTTCCCCTTCCCGGTCAGGGTCGGTAGCAAGGTAGATCCTGTCAGCCTTTTTAACTTCTTTTCTAAGGGAAGAAAGGAGCTCCCCTTTGCCGCGGATGGTAATATAACGCGGTTCAAAACCGTTATCCACGTCAATACCCATCTGACTCTTCGGAAGATCCCTTACATGACCCATGGAGGCCATTACCTGATAATTGCTTCCGAGGAATTTCTTTATCGTCTTCACTTTGGCAGGTGACTCGACTATTACTAAATTCTTTGCCATTTTACGTCTCTTGTCCTTAATGATTTTGTGTTCCTACTATTATAGAGAAACGAGTGCACTATACAACATTTTTTTTAGCTTTGCAAACCTTTTATATAAAAGGACCCTGCGTGATGCAGGGTCCTTCTCCCGTTAAAAGATTCATTCATCCGTTATTTTTTGCTGTTCTGCACTTCCCTTATAAGGTCATAATTGGAATCTTTTCCTTCCACAAAACCTGTAACAGGGGTATTCAGACCGGAGAAATCATTAAATGAAACAAATGCATCTGCGATCTTTTTAAGAAGCTCGGGTGAAAGCTTTTTGCTGAATGCGATCGCATCCTTCTGGATATTTCCGGTTTTTGATATGATCTTCAGCTTTGATACATCCACTCCGTTCTTCTGAGCCTTCTCAAAGGCTTCATTGTATGTGGCTCCCGCTGCAAAGTCTCCTGCAAGAACGCCCTTTATTACATTATCGTGGCTGCCTGCAAAGGTGATATTTCCGAGATCCCTGTCAGGATTGAGCCCGGCCTGTCTGATGCTGTAATCGGCATAAAGATATCCCGATGCGCTGGCCTTGTCCACATATCCAAAGTCCCTTCCCCTGAGATCTGAGATATCATTGATACCTGAATTGGTCCTTGTAATGATATATCCGTTATAATAATCTTTTCCGTTTACCTTCGGTGTGGCAACGGGTACAAGGTCTGTAACCTTACATGCATCAGTATAAGCCATGGGGGAGAACCATCCTCCGTCCAGGGTTCCGTCCTTAATGTTCTTTCCAAGGGAATTATAATCCTTTGAAATAACGATCCTGGTCTTCATCCCGATACTCTTAAAGATCCTCTCCAGAATAGGAGCATACATATTCTTAATGTCTGCAGGTGAAGTGAAGGGGTTGATACCGATGGTGATCTCGTCATCTCCCTTTGCTTTAGACATTTCCTTCTGCATCTTGTCACAAGTATCATTCAGATTATCGCAGTAATCCAGAAGATCTGAGGTCTTTTGCTTATGCTGTTCGATAAGGGTGATAGATTCCTGGGCATGTGCGTTGCTCTCTTCTATCCCGGAAACCAGCTCCTCAAGCGTATTCTTCATTTCTCCGGAGGCAGATACGCTCTCCTTTGTAAGATGGGTAAGCTCATTTATATTGTCTTTGATCACGCTCATGGAATTCTGAGAGCCGTCCAAAACCTTAACGGTATTCTTCATCATCTTATGAAGCTCTTCAATGGATGTAGAGGATTCTTCAATGGAAGCGTTAGCCTGGGCAGTTGTGTCCTCAAGAACCTGTATTATCTTTTCGATATCATCTACAAATACCGCCGTTTCCTTAGCGAGTTTTCCAACTTCTTCAGCAACAACCGCAAAACCTCTTCCATGCTCTCCGGCTCTTGCAGCCTCAATACTTGCATTCAGTGCAAGCAGATTGATCTGTGAAGAAATGTTCTGGATATACTGTATATTCTTCTGTATCTCTTTTGAAGAAATTGATAATTTTTCATTGATACTCTGGGTGTTACGAAATGTATTCTCAACATTTTTAAGAAGGTTATAGGTTTCCTTGACCGTACTCTGACCCTCTGTAACCTGATCCAGAGTATTGTCAGCTTCAGCCCCCACCATTGAGATCCTTTCATTGATCTGCTCGCTGCTCTCGGTCACCATTCCTACTGCTTCTTCAGCCTTTTCCACATATTTCATGTTGCGTTCTGAAATGTCCGCTGACATCTGATTCTTTGAAACCAGTTTTTCAAAGGCTTCTTCGTTTTTCTTAGCAATCCACAGGAGATTTCTCGTATCAAAACCGATAACCTCGATCATGGATCCGATAACTTTGTAAAAGGAAAGATATTTCCCGTTGTCTGCATTTCTGTTATCGGTGTTTTCTTTTCTTCTTCCGAACATTTTGTCCCCACTTTCCGGTTAAAAAATAAACTCTTCTCCCAAAATCATCCAATTATTGTTAAAAAAATAACCAGACTGTATGATGTTATCAAAATCGGGGAAATAATTCAATGCTTTCCGCAAAGAAGATTGCCATTCTGCTGTTTTATCGCAAAAAATCCGGCCTGTCAGAATGGCCGGATTTATCAAATTACGAGAACAGTCCCAACTAAGCAAAATACCTGTGATCATCCATCGATCACATGTCTATGTCCGCAGTTAGGACATTCCGCTTCTCTTACTCCGAGTTCTATATCAAAGTTAGTTCCGCATTTTTCACAGCAGAACGGCATTGTGTTTTCTGTGATACTGCTGTCTATATTCTGATCGGTATTTACTCCTCCGGATACCATCTTAAGTTCACTATCTGTTAGTTTCATATATTCTTCCTCCATAGACGAATTTGCCTTTTGGTTATAATCCTTAATATCGCATTAATGGATGACTTCTTTTATCTGATAACCTTCTCCATATTTATCAAGCTCTTCCATGACTTCTTCTTTACTCAGATATGAGCCCACAACTGTGCCGAACTTGTCAACTATCTGATATTCTATTGTGCTACCCTGTATATCAGCACCTCCGGATACCTTTCCAAGGGTATCATCATTGAGTTTCCTGCTCTTTTTATCGTTCATTTTTATCTCCTTTTTTGTAACAGCAGACTGTTCTGCTTTATCATTATATTATTATATACGAATATGAATTCAAAATGGCAGCTTTTTCTGTTTTTAAATATATTGTCTCTCTGTGGAGTCCTCATTGACTCCCCTTGACACAGGTCAGGATTGGTGATAGTTTTATAAATTGTTCGGGGGATCTCTCCGGAGATCATGCGTTCTGTATGATCAGATCTCATTTTTAATTATATTTAAGGAGTGTTCTATGTTCAGTTCTGTTCATTCTTTAGCACTTCATGGTCTTGAAGTGCGTGAAGTATCTGTGGAGGCTGATATCGCTGAAGGCGGACTGCCTGTCTTTGAAATGGTCGGGTTTCTCGGAAGTGAGATCAAGGAATCAAAAGACCGGATAAGGACTGCTCTTCGAAACTGCGGTTTTTATCTCCCCCCAAAACGCATCACTGTAAACCTGAGCCCTGCTGACATGAGAAAGACCGGTTCACATTTTGATCTTCCTGTGGCAGTATCTCTGCTCCGGTCTATGGGAATCATTACAGAGAGTACAGATGATACGGTTTTTGCAGGGGAATTAAGCCTTTCCGGAAAAATATCGAAGGTAACCGGTATCCTGCCTATGGCAATAAAAGCGCATGAGCTAAATTACAAGCGTTTCATTGTTCCCAAAGAAAATGCAGCAGAGGGAGGGGCCGTAGACGGTATAGAAGTTATAGGCGTATCAGACATCGATGAAGTCATAAGATTCTTAAACAAGGATATTGTTATAGATCCGCGAAGAATTGATGTGGAAGAACTCATTAATACAAAGAAACTCTACAGCGCTGATTTTTCAGAGATAAAGGGACAGAAAGCCGCTAGGAGAGCTATAGAGGTGGCTGCTTCCGGTATGCACAATATCCTTCTTACGGGGCCTCCCGGAGGCGGAAAAAGCATGATGGCTAAATGTATACCCTCTATCCTACCTGATCTCACTAAGGACGAGTGCATGGAGATCACCGGGATACACAGTATCGCAGGGATCCTTGGAAGCGAGGGACTCGTCACAAAGAGACCTTTTATAAGTCCGCATCATACGGTTTCGCGCCAGGCACTGTCCGGCGGGGGAGGCATACCGAAACCCGGAGATGTATCCCTCGCCCACAGGGGAGTCCTATTTCTTGACGAATTTCCAGAATTTGCCAGAAGCACTATTGAGATTCTCAGGCAGCCAATGGAGGATCGGGAGATACATATATCCAGAGCCTCCGGCAATTATACCTTTCCCGCGAATTTCCTCCTCGCAGCCGCGATGAATCCATGTAAATGCGGCTACTATCCCGATAAAAAATGTACATGTTCCGAAACTTCCATAAAAAAGTACCTCTCCGGCATCAGCGGACCCATTCTGGACAGGATAGACATAGTCTGTAATGTGGAAGGCCTTTCCTTTGAGGATTTAAACAGCGATGAAACATCCGGTGAAGACTCTGCGACCATAAGAGGCAGGGTGACAGATACTTTTGAGATCCAGAAAAAGCGGTTTAAAGATATGCGGATCAACTTTAATTCTGAAATGAGTACAAAAGACATCCGTGTTTTCTGTGAACTGGGCGAAAAAGAAGAGGAGCTATTTAAAGAATCCTTTGAGATACTGAATCTTTCTGCCAGGGGATATCACAGGATACTCAGGTGCGCCCGTACTATAGCGGATATGGACCATTCCGACAGGATAAGCTGTGTCCATTTGAGTGAAGCGATAGGTTACAGAAGTGCATACAGAGGATTATGGAATGTGTAATGAAGACATAAGGTATATCTGCGCCCTGGAAGACGAATTTCCGGAAAAGCTCAAGGGCATACCAACCCCTCCACAGGGGATCTATGTAAAGGGCCGGCTCCCGGATCCCGGTAAAAAGACGGTATCGATAATAGGCTCCAGAAATAACAGTGAATACGGAAGAGGAGTAGCAGAATACTTTGCAAAAGAGCTCTCAAAGAACGGTGTCCAGATAGTGAGCGGCATGGCCCGGGGCATAGACGGCATATCCCAGAGTGCAGCCCTTGCAGCCGGAGGATCAAGCTTCGGTATACTTGGCTGTGGGATCGATGTAGTCTATCCACCGGAAAACCGCAGGCTATATGAAATCATTCTGGAAAAAGGAGGGATAATATCCGAATACCCGCCGGGTATGTCTCCGAGAGCATCCCTTTTTCCCCAAAGAAACCGCATTATTTCTGCTCTTTCAGACATCCTTCTTGTAATAGAGGCACGCCAGAAGTCCGGAACTTCAATAACAGTCCGATGCGCTCTGGATCAGGGAAGAGATGTATTTGCTGTGCCGGGCAGGATAACCGATCCCCTGAGCCATGGCTGTAATAAGCTCATAGCGGACGGTGCTGGGATAGCCACCTGCCCCGGTGACATACTGGAAGCCCTGGGGCTTATTAAATGCGGCAAAAATAAACATCGGAAGATAAGCCTGAAAAAATTCACAAATCTCAGCGAAAAGCAGCTTAAAATAATCCGATATCTCGACTACAATCCCATAAATATCAATGAAATAGCGTATAAAACCGGCTACGATCTTTCTGACCTTACGCTGGAACTCCTGAAACTGGAGCTGAAGGGCTGCGTAGAAAAGGCCGGGCAGGGGTTTTATATACTGAAGATGAATACCTGACAGATGCTATTCAGTTATATGTCAGCCTGATAAATAGTGACAGGAATCAATCCCTGGATTAATTGAAAATAGTTTTTGCATGGTATAGAATGGGGGTAAAATTCAAAGCAAATTGAAATCAGTGAGAACATACTGGCATCCGGCGTTTTTCGGAGCCACAAAATGGGAATTAAAAGAAAATAAGGACGACCTGTTTTTCGATTCTGAGTATCAGCTGAGCAAACAGGCTCTTGAGATGGATCTGCTTGTCATTAAGAAGGATCCATCTGTGGTTGTCAAGAATGAGATAGGCAAACTCTTCAAACGGTTCAATGTTTTTGAATACAAGGGAAGCGGAGACTCCTTATCAATCGATGATTACTACAAAACGATATCGTATGGCTGCCTGTATAAAGCACTTGGCGAGCATGTGAATGAAATACCAGCTGAAGACCTTACGCTGACCATGATACGAGAGGCTTATCCAAGGGAGCTATTCAGGATACTTGAAGAATCCGGAGTGGTGATCATAGAAAAATATAAAGGGATATACTATCTTACAGGAAAGGTACTCTTTGAAACACAGATCATAGTAACAGGGGCTATGGATGGGAAGAAACATCCCGGACTTAAGATATTATCAAAGAATGCGGAAGAAGAGGATGTAAGGAGGTTTCTGCAGGAAGCGGAACAGGCCAAGGAACCGGGAGAACGAAATAATATAGATGCGGTTCTTCAGGTGAGTGTTTCGGAAAATGCAGAGCTTTTTGAAAGGATCAGGAGGGACGATAAGATGTGTCAGGCGCTAAGGGAACTGATGAAGGAAGAGATAGCAGAAGAAAGAGCTGCTGAAAAAAAGGATACTATGTTAGATAATATCAGAAAACTTATGAAGAATATGAAACTGACAGCTGAGCAGGCTATGAATACGCTTGAAATACCGGCAGCCGAACAGTCAAAATATTCTGCCATGCTCTAAATCCTTTAGAAAAAGCGGGACTCCCTGGCTTTACCTTAGCAGCGAGAGAACACCCTCATTTGTGCGGTCGGCCTGAGTGAGCATCGCCTGACCGGCCTGCTCGAGGATACGTTCTTTGGAGAACTTAACCATTTCTTTTGCCATATCGGTATCTCTTATAAGAGATTCGGCGGCCTGGGTGTTTTCCGCCGTATTATTGTTCTGCCTTATGGCATGTTCGAAGCGGTTCTGCTGGGCACCAAAGGTGGACCGGGTGTCCGATACCATCTTTATAGCATCTGCGATCTCATCTATTGCATATCTCGCATCCTGAACAGTTTCCGTATTAGTTCCCTTGATACCTATTATGGCATTATTCAGGCCGCTCCATCTTAATGGAATATAATCCGTATTATTTGCGCTGGCATGGATGGGAAGCTCCTTCAGGGGAACGTTTACCTGTCTCTTACGCATTTCCACGTGGTCGCTTCTATTCCCGGTGCTGTTAGCGCTGGCGCTGAAAGAAGCAGTAGCACGGCCCAGTGACTGATAATTTATATCAAATTTTGAATCTCCTATTGCGGCTCCGTTATCAGTAATGGTCACTGTGCCAAGAGTGCCGTTGGACGATGTAAGAGTAAAGGTATCGCGTAAATTCCGATCCTTTCCCTCGCCGGTAAGTGTAGTACCGGTACTCTGCCATTCTCCCCAGGAAGTATCGGTGGTGATCGTTGAGATATTATTTACAACGGTATATTCCGAATGTGAATTCATATAATCATCGTCCCAGCCTGTCATTTCTTCACGGTTATCATAATCAAAGGATATCACAGTGTGGGATCCGGTCGCTTTAACGTCATCCGTGTAGTATTTATTATAATTAAAAGTCTGTCCGTCAGCTATTGGATCTAGAGTTGTTCCTTTGAAATCGGGATCCGTGTATGAATAATGGTAGGATGATGTAACTGTCCTGTTCATTTTGGCGGTCTTTGTGTCGGTAAATGATTCCTCAAGCTTATTGATCTTATAGTATTTCCCGTCGGTATCCTTATAATAGAATTCTCCCACCGACTGTGGAGAACCGTTTGAAATAGATGTCACCGCGCTTTCAGCGTATGCGTTTCCTTTACTCTCGCTGGGACCCGACTCCTGAATAAGCTTCCTGTCTATATCCCCGGTCATTACATCATTTGCACTGTTAAAATCCCTGCCGTAAGCCTTCATTACATCATATGAAAGGCTCGACCTGTCAAATGATACAGCAGGGCTTATTGCTGAAGACGAATTGCGCGTCACAGAAATTCTGTTTGGTGACGATACAGTCTTATTAAGCAGTGCTCCGTCTAACGCAGCTATGGCCTCATCAATACCGGCTTCATCCGAAAGAGTGAAAGTAAATTCTATGGGAATATTGGAATCGGAATTTTTGTACTCATATAAGGCAGTATCATCAAAGCTTTTAAGGTCAGACTCAAGCTTTTTGTTATCTCTGTCAGTAAGACCCCAGTCGGATATGGGATAGGAATCACCTGATAATATATTCTTAAACTCTGTCCAGCTCATCTTTCTGAAAGAATCGCCGCGGCTATTTTCTACAGTAACGTAGGAACTGTCCTCATCTGTTCCTCTGTAGGCCTTTATGGTATATGTGACTCCGGGAGCGAGCATTTCCTTGCTGCTGTTATTAATGGTCAGCGTGTCGGCATTTCTTATGCTAAGTGCAGACGAGGATTCTATATTTGAAGTGCTTAAATCCCAGGAATACAGGGAGTTAAATAATCTGCCATTGATATTATCGATCACGTCCTCACGGCTGTCACCATCATTTACTTCAAAGAATATCTCCTGCTGGACTTCGCCTTTATAAGAATACCTGACACTGTACTCACCCTGATTAGCTTTTTCATCTATGCCGATCTCATCCCAGGTCTGGGCGAGTTTATTATTTATATAAACCCCCTGGTCATCTGCGCTCCAGTAGTTTCTTCGTGTGATCTGATTTAAAGGATCTCCTGCCTTTACATGGAGCTCAATAAGCTCATTGGTATAGTCCTTAAATGATATTGTCTGGTCAGAAGCAAATGTAGTCTTATCTGCAGACAGAGCGATCCCCAGTTCATCCCAGGTATGGCGTACATCATTTACCTCGATACCTCCGTACATCAACGTTCCGCCCTGAAGACCGTTACTGAATACCTGTATGCCGTCAGAATGCACAACAGGTGCCGGAACATACGGCACCTTAAAAATATAGATCTCATTAAATTTAGCGGTTTCAAAGATCCTCGCAGTCTCTTCCTTTAATTCCTGTATCTCATTATCTATATCAAGTCTGTCTGATGCGGAATTCGTGCCGTTAGCAGCCTTTACGGACAGTTCATTCATGCGGTGGAGCATATCCACAACTTCATTTAAATAGCCGTCAGCAGTCTGGCAGAAACTGATGCCGTCCTGCATATTTTCGGCACCCTGCTTAAGCCCTCTTATCTGCCTGCGCATTTTTTCTGAGATGGAGAGTCCGGCAGCATCATCTGCTGCTCTGTTGATCCTGTAGCCGGATGAGAGCTTTTCTGAACTTTTTGCTTTATTATTTCCCACAATACCGAGCTGCCTGTTTGTAAACATCCCGGACAGATTGTGAGTTATCACCATTCCATTTGACATACCGATTCACCAATAGACTACCTTCTATCTTTATATCGGAATATCTTAAAAAAAATTTATACCTGGGAAGTCCCCGACGACTAGTCCAGAAATCCCGTACTAGATCAAGCGCATACCTTTTTAAGTTATATAGACCTTTTTCCGTTCTCACTGGAAGGGGGAGGAAATTCTTCGCCTCGCTCAGAATGACACCAGATTAAATGGATGACACAGGGAATCACCGAGAACCATCTCCCACTGACTCAAAAAAGAACCAGAAGTTCAAAATAAATGCTTAAGCATATCGTTTAATCATTACAGGCTGTAACAGTCATGATCTTCAGGCAAAATATGCGCGGCAGATTGATAGCGAACGACTGCAGTTTTGTGATGAAATTGGCGGTGCGAAGCGAAAGAGCTTTATTTGAGCGGTAGCACCGTCCAATTATTTCATCACAAAACAAAGGTAGTGAGCGTAATCTGACCGCATATTATGACTGAAGATCAAATGTTGTTCACGAAGTTATATTCAAGGAGTCAGAGAGAACCGTCCCCATTGACTCCCGGTCGCAGGCGGATTTAAGCGCCTCTTCTCCGGAAATAAGGCCGTCCTTATATAGTCTGTATATATACTGATCCATGGTGATCAGTCCCTTATCGGTATTATTTTCCATGTATGCCGCAATATCCCGGATCTTTCCTTCCCTGATCATCTCTCTCACTGCATTATCAGCAATGAGTATCTCATATGCAGGTATAAGGTTCCCCTCGGATGAGGGTATAAGCTGCCTCGATACCGTAGCCCTCAGAACACTGGCAAGTCGGTTACCCGCCCGTCTTCTCCTTTCCTCCGGGAAGAGATCTATAAATGCCCCGATGGTATCCACAGCACTCATCGTATAGAAATTGGAAAACACGAGCCGTCCGGTTTCAGCAGCTAAAAGGGTGAGCGAAGCTTCATTCTCATCTCCGATCTCTCCGATATCCAGCACATCCGGATCCTGCTTTAATGCAGAACTGATGGCAGAATGATAGTCAACAGCATCTATACCTATCTCTCTCTGGTTCACTATTGACATCTTCGAAGAGTGAATATACTCAATAGGGTTTTCAAGCGTAATGATGTTGCAGGCTCTGGTGGAATTGATCCAGTCAATTAAAGACGCTATGACGGTAGATTTACCTGAGCCTGAAGGTCCGGTAACCAGAATGAGCCCTTTTCTTTCGTCGCAGAGCTTCATTACTTCATCCGGGAGCTTTAAGGATCTGGCATCCGGTATCTCCATGTCCACAAGTCTCATGGTTATGGTGATCATTCCCCGCTGCTTATAGGCATTGACCCTGAATCTGCCGGAATCCTTTACTGAAACAGAGATATCGATATCTCCCTTTCTTTCAAAGGTATCTCTCTGCTCGGGAGTCATAAGATTAAGAAGGACCTCAAGCGTATCGCCCGGGGTCATTTTAGGAAAATTAGTCTGGACGAGTTCCCCGTGTATCCTGAACCTGGGAGGTGCCCCTACTGTAATATGAATATCGGAAGCATTCCTGGCAGATGCTTCCCTGATAAGAGTATTTATATCAAGCATACCTTAACTCTCCGGCAGAGCACCAAGAATACCCTCTGCAATGGCTCCGGCCTCACTAAGATCCTCAGCCTTCTTCTCTTTCTTCATTCCGAAAGCCTCTTCCATTGCATCCCTGTCAACAGCCACACGGTTATCCATAGTCTTCATGACATCTTTTACGTCAAGATTTCCGAAAATAAGCTCCTGTCCAAGGTCTATGATGGAATTATCAGAGAAGAGAAGCACCGTCGGCTTCAGTACATTTCTGAGATTTTCAGTTATTACCAGACCCTTTTCGCCGTTCGTAAGCTCAACCGTACATCCGGGCACCAGAATATTTATGCTCTCGATCAGGGCATCCGTAACTCTTGAATCATATTTCTCGGGATGATCCAGTAAATGCCTGACAGCTGTTATTTCAGAAGTGGGATCAGCGTGCTCATTCATAGCAGTGCTGGAATCAAATTTATCCGCAACCATGAGTATCTTTGCACCTACGGAAGTCTTTGCGTTAGGGTCGGCATTTCCTTTTCTGAATGCCTGCATAGTTCTCTGTGCCTGCAGGATAAGCTTTTTGACATTGGAAGAAGTGCCAAAAGGCTGGTCGAGATACTGGAGGCCCAAAGACTCATACTTATAGATCACATCATAGTCCCCGTCTGTAAGCATCTCCTCCTTTGCCTGGATCTCCGGAGGAATATCCAGTTTCCCTATATCATGTACGAGTGCAGCAGTAACGAGCTCATTCTGTTCACTGACCGTGATATTCATCTTATGAGAAATAAGTGCGCAGAGGATTGCCACATTCAGGGCGTGTTTATAGTATTTATCTTCCTGGCTTCTTAAAGATTGTACAAAGTTCAGCTTATGATCCAGATGTCCGTAATTCTTGATAACCTGTGAAACCAGCATAGGCACTGCAGCAGCCTTACCCTTTTCCCTGATGCTCTTCCACTCGTCCTTGACGGTAAAAGTAGATACCATCTGAAACTTTTCAAACAGAAGATCTTCATCCGTGATAGGCGGAACCGGTTCTGCAGGCTCCAGAATATATAATCCTATTATGCCAAAATTATTAACGGATTCTATGCCCTGATGAGTTAGTTTGGAATTCCTCTCATATAAGAGGACCCCCTTTTTGTCATAAATCGGCTTGGCAAGCCTCATACCAACTTTCAGATCTTTCTGTTTTACGAAAATCATTTCTTTTTACCTGAACCTCTACTTTTTTTATTAAACAGCATTTTTTCGAATTCGACAGTGTTCACCGGTTTTGAATAATAATATCCCTGAGCCACGTCACAGTTTATGGACTTGAGAAAATCAACCTGTTCCTTGGTCTCAACGCCTTCTGCCACCACCAGAAGCCCCAGCTGCTTTGACATTGTGACGGAGTTCTCTATTATTATACGTCCCCTCTTGGTGGACATTATCTCATCTATGAAATATCTGTCTATCTTGATCACATCAACAGGTGCTTCTCTCAGCATATTGAGGGATGAGTATCCGGTGCCGAAGTCATCCATCTCTATAATAAATCCTCTGGACTTCAGGGAATTCATGAGTTCATACAGCTTATCCACATCCTCTGTAAACAGGCTCTCCGTGATCTCAAGCTCCAGATCCTTATTATCAATGCCGTATTTTTCCGTAAGATCACACAGGATCCCGATAAGGTCCGAGCTTCCCACATGGAATCTGGAAATATTGACGGAAATAGGTATTTTCGCACCTTTTTCCTTTAATCTGCTCAGGAATTCCGCCGCCATTTCCCATACATATTCATCAAGTTTTTTGATAAATCCATTGCTTTCAAAGAAAGGCAGGAATTCACCCGGAAGCCTTAATCCTCCGGTGGGATGATTCCATCTTACCAGAGCTTCCGCCCCGCAGATCTCCTCGGTTTTGAGATCTATCTTCGGCTGCAGGAACATCACAAACTCATTCTTTTCAAGAGCTGTCTGCATCTCACTCTCCATCTGGGCGATCTTTCTCTGCATGAGCCTGATCCTGTCGTCATAGATGGCGAAATTAGTGAGCATGTTGCCCTTAATGTCTTTTTTAGCGAGCCTTGCTCTGTCGCACATAAGGCGGATAGCCACATTCCTGTTTGTGATCTTATATATACCAAAGCTAAGGGTAGAACCACAGAGCTTTGCCTCTTCAAATACGAAAAGCGAATCCAGCTTCCTGATATAATCAATGATATCCTGATCTTTTTTATATTGTATCAGGATCGAGAACATATCTGCCTCATATCTTCCGGCAATATCATTCTCTGACAGGCTTTCCCGTATCGCCTGTGCCATAGCCATCAGGCATTTATTTCCCACTTCCACACCAAAACGGTCATTGATTATACGGAAATGCTCAATATCCACAGCTATAATGGCAAAACTGGAACCTTTCATGAGGTGGATCCGTTCGGAAACATTCCTGTAAAATGCATCTGCATTGAAGAGTTTTGTCATGGAGTCGTAATCAGCTCTGAATTCGAGCTCTGCCTTTATCTCCATCTCGGCATTCACATCCTGAAGTATTCCGAGAACTCTGGTGAGCTTATTATTCAATCCGTTTAAGGTCTGCACCGTAATAGTAAACCACCTTGAAACCTGATGCTTATTGATAAGCCTTATGGTGATCACGTTTGTGTCCGGCTTATTTCTGACATTTTCTATGAAGGTCTCGTATTTCTTGCGATCCTCTTCCGCCGGTTCGAGGCTTTCCAGCAAAGTCCATGCTCCCTCTTTCATGGAAGGAGTCAGGGCAAACATATCCTCAAAAGTGGAACAGATATAATATCTGTGCTCAGGCGCATTATATTCAAATACATATATCCCTGTCAGCTCGTTTATATGTTCGTAGCGTTCATTATCCTGGGCAAGCTCATTCAGGTAGGCATTATTATCCAGCATTGCCCTGTATTTATTCTCAATGGCAGCATTTCTGGCATTGTCATTTTTGATCTCATTAATATCCCTGGCAGCTATAAATACCAGCTCGTCCTCATCTTCCTCATACCCGGGAAGAAATACAGTATTTACATCATACCAGTGATATGTGCCGTCCTGATTAAGAAATCTTACCTGCCTGTGGAGCTCTTTCTCTCCCTTTTTCCTGGATTCCCTCAGGTATCCGGGATCAGTCACGAAAAGGAAATCCTCCCTGTCATCTAAGAAAATAACGTGATCTAAAAAGCGCTTTCTTAAGATCTCATAATCCGCCACATGATTCTCGAGAACATACATGATGTTCTCCTCTCTCACCCTTGTACACTTATTCCTGGTGAGATTGATCTCCCATATCAGATCATGGGAGCTGTAGATGGCATTATTGAACCGCTCCATACTCTTATGGATGTTCTGGAATTCGGTCTTCATGTCATCATTGACATCCAGGAGAACATATGCTCTTCTCCTGTCGCCGGTGGAGATGCGGGTAACCCTGGTCCTTATCTCAGTCCTAAGGTAGGGAGAATATACATCGGCATCCACCGAGGAATGATCCTCTCCCAAAAGTTCCAGCGGGCAGTCATTGCAGGGCTCTTTACGTCCCTTTAACACCTCATAACATGCTCCCGTTGTCTTTTCGTGATCTCTCTCCCTGAGAGCCTTATTCATATAAAGCAGATGATGTTCATCATCCACCGCATAAGCTATGGACATTATGGGGTCCAGAACGCTCTTTATCAGCCTGATATCACTTATTTCCTCAGGCTTTTCCTCTATCTCGTTCCTGCCCTTTAATTCATTGTCATAATAAACAAATCCACGGGAATCCTCTTTTTTAGCTTCCTTAAGAGCTTCCCCTGCCATCGACAGCATCCTGCTGTAATCAGGAGTATCTTCTCCCGACATTATGGCTATTCCGATAGCTACTATCCTGTCAGGATTCTCAATAAAAGAATTATTCCAGATATTCTTGATAGCCCGTTTGAAATATGTGGCTTTATCAATAACTATACCGGGATCCGAAACTCCCCTTAAGAAAACAAGGAAACGGTTATAATCCAGACGTCCCACGATATCGCTTGCCCGAAGCGAGCGCTTAAAGATCCTTGATACTTCTACTACTACCGCATCCGCTCTGTCCCGTCCTTCATCTTTTAGCAGCTTGTCATAACCCTTTAATTCCACCAGGATAAGGTTCGGTAACTCTCCAACCTTTCTCTCTTCATAGGCAGTATCCAGCTTATTACTGAATTCTCCGCTGGTATCAAGACCCGTCAGCTCATCAGCCACGCTTCTGATCTCACTGCCTTCTGTCTCATCATTGATATCGACCGGCTTAAATGTACCATACAGGAGGGCAGGACGGTTATTCTCATCCATAATGGTCTTTCCGCTGACCTTGTACCATTGGAAAGATCCGTTGTAATCCATGCATCTGAAAAACTCCCTGCGTCCCGGAGAATCGTAACGCATGGGTCTGAAAAACATAATGGCACGCTTAACATCGTCGGGGCAGACCTTCCCGGCGATCTCAAGTGATTCGCTGTAATTCAGGATCTTCACCTGACAGGGAATGAACTTTGCCACGTTTCTGGAAAAGCTCATAACGTCAGACTGAATATCATATTCAAATACAATAGTCTCCATTTCTATATTCTACCAAAGCGCACTACCGTTTGCAATCCGTCAAAACGTGTATTCTACTAATATCTCACGGTGTTTATGCCTCGATAAAATCAGCCATCAGAACATTTGATACTGCGAGCCCTTTTGTATTATAAAAATATCTTCCCGATCCCTCCTCCATAAAGCCCTTTTCCTTCTGTTTTTCTATCTCTGCTCCGAAAACATCAGTGATATCATGTCCGAATGCCCTGTAAAAATCATTTTTATCCACGCCTTTACACTCTCTTAAGCCGAGGAACATGAATTCCTCCATCTCCTCTCTTTTCGTAAGGTGTATGTCCTCAGCAAGTATTCCTCCCGGTTTATTCTTGTATTCTTCCATATTCCGTGTATTCGTAAATCTTCTGTGTCCAACAAGAGATGCGGCTCCCGGACCGAAACCTCTGTATTCCTTTCTCTGCCAGTATGCCTCATTATGTCTGCATGCCTTTCCCGGGAGTGAATAATTAGATATTTCGTATCTCTCATAGCCTGCTGCATCGAGAGTATTAATGATCATAAGATCATTATCAGCAGTCTCGTCTTCATTAGGAAGATCTGTAAGCCCGCCGCCTTTGTATTCGTCGTACAGCGGTGTACCCGGTTCTATTATCAGCGAATACACGGAAATATGTGACGGGTCCATGGCTACGATCCCGTCAAGGCTTCTTTTCAGGTCTGTACTGCTCTCCCCGGGCACTGAAGAGATCAGGTCACAGTTTATATTATTGAAGCCGGCTGTCCTTAATGTTTCATAGGTCTTTTTCACATCAAATGCCGAATGGATCCTCCCCAGCCTCTTTAAGGTTACGTCATTAAGCGACTGTACTCCGAGACTTATCCTGTTTATCCCCGCATCCCTGTATATAACCGGCCCGTCATCTTTTAGAGTCCCGGGATTCATTTCCAATGACACTTCAGCATCCTCCGTGATCCTGTATTTCTTACGGAGTTCCTCCATGACTTCGAGAATAAAACGGGGCGGAACGCACGATGGTGTTCCGCCTCCGAAATATACGGTATCCGCTGTTCTGCCTGCAGTTTCCGTCTCTTCTCTTATTTCCCTTTTCAGAGCATTGAAATAGCTGTTCAGATCATGGTTCTCCACCGGAAAAGACAAAAAATCACAGTATCTGCATTTCCGGATACAAAAAGGAATATGAATATAGATAGAAATATGCTTTCCCACAGCAGATCTTTAATCCTCGCTATCCAGCTTCAATACGCTTAAAAATGCTTCCTTCGGAACCTCTACGCTTCCGATCTGACGCATCTTCTTCTTTCCTTCCTTCTGCTTTTCCAGAAGTTTCTTCTTTCTGGAAATATCACCGCCGTAGCACTTGGCAAGAACGTCCTTTCTCACCGCTTTAACGGTCTCTCTCGCTATTACCTTTCCTCCAACGGCAGCCTGTATGGGGATCTCAAAAAGATGTCTCGGGATCTCTCCCTTCAGCTTTTCGCACATCTTCCTGCCCCTCTCATATGCACTGTCCTTAAATACAATGAACGAAAGGGCATCGACGTATTCCCTGTTTATGAGTATATCCAGTTTCACAAGCTGTGAGGGAACATATTCCTTTAACTCATAGTCAAAAGAAGCATATCCTCTGGACCTGCTCTTTAAGGCATCAAAGAAATCATAGATGATCTCATTTAAGGGAAGATCATATTTCAGGAGTACCCTGGTGGTCTCTATATAATCCATCCCGATCTGGATCCCGCGTCTTTCCTGGCAGAGCTTGATAATAGCTCCGAGATACTCTGTATTTACCATGATCTCCGCTGCCACCATCGGTTCTTCCATATGCTCTATTTCTGAAGGATCCGGAAGGTTCGCGGGGTTAGTGAGCTCGATCACCGACCCGTCGTTCTTATATACCTTATATACAACTCCCGGAGCCGTGGTCACCAGATCGAGATCATACTCTCTTTCAAGTCTTTCCTGTATGATATCCAGATGGAGAAGTCCCAGGAATCCGCATCTGAATCCAAAGCCCAGAGCAGCACTCGTCTCCGGTTCATACACAAGAGACGCATCATTTAGCTGGAGTTTTTCCAATGCATCCCTCAGATCCGAATACTTTGCGGCGTCTGCGGGGTAAATCCCACAGTAGACCATCGAATTTACTTTTCTGTAGCCCGGAAGCGCCTCATCGCAGGGGTTCTGGTCGTTTGTCACCGTGTCTCCCACCGCTGTTTCCTTTAAGTCCTTTATGCTGGCACAGATATAGCCCACCATTCCGGTGGTGAGTTCATCGCAGGGTATGAACTGCCCTGCTCCGAAATATCCCACTTCCACCACATTATCACTCTTACCGGTGGCCATGAACCGCACCCTGTCACCCTTTTTCACCGAGCCGTCCATGATCCTTATGAAAACAATAACACCCTTGTATGAATCGTAAAGGGAGTCAAATATCAGGGCTTTTAAAGGTTTGTCCGCATCTCCGTCCGGCGCAGGTATTTTACTCACAATGTCTTCCAGTACATCATCTATTCCTATTCCCTGCTTCGCTGATATTCTGGGAGCATCCATAGCTTCTATGCCTATCACATCCTCGATCTCTTCCGCCACCCTTTCAGGTTCGGCACTTGGAAGATCTATCTTATTTAATACAGGGAAAACATCAAGGTCGTTATCTAATGCGAGATATACATTTGCAAGGGTCTGTGCCTCGATACCCTGGGATGAATCCACGACAAGCACTGCACCGTCACAAGCTGCCAGGCTCCTGCTCACTTCATAATTAAAATCCACGTGTCCGGGGGTATCTATCATATTAAATATGTATTCTTCCCCGTTCTTTGCCTTATATACCGTCCTGACTGCCTGGCTTTTTATGGTGATCCCACGTTCTCTTTCCAGATCCATGTTGTCAAGAACCTGCTCCTGCATTTCCCTCTGGGTCAGGAGACCTGTCTTTTCGATTATCCTGTCTGCGAGGGTGGATTTACCATGATCAATGTGAGCTATGATGCTGAAATTTCTGATATGCTGCTGGTCCATAATATCCTCATTTTAAATACAGATGTTTTATCTTCCGAAATCCGCTTATATTCAAATCTGTTTCATGTGATTGCAAGTTTAATTTCACCCTGCCGTAAAGTGACTGTTATCCCTTCACTAAGTGGTCTCATCCCCCGGAAATTCAACGATCACATACCACCCTCCTCCGTTTCCCTCGCGAACGGATTTGACCGTTCCGTGAAGATCAGAAAGAGCATCTGTTCTCTTAAAATTACCGGACATAGCTATAGCGGGTATTATTGTATAATACACCACAAGCCCTCCCTGAAGTTCGGACTCTTCCACCTCCACCGGGGCTCCCGGCTGTATATGATCATATTCTATTTCCATCTTAAATTCAATTTCACGCATATTCTGGATTATATCCTTCGCCTATTATACAGCAAAACTCCCCGGGGTATAGAGGGATACCTCAGGGAGCCTTAAAATCGTGTATAGTCTGCGGATCTTTTATCCGAGCTTGTTCACGGCCTTTGTGAGACGGGATACCTTTCTGGAAACGGTTCCCTTATGGTAAAGACCCTTTGAGCCGGCCTTTTCCATCTCGCCGATGGCTTTCTTAAGCGCATCCTCTGCCGCAGATTTATCATTTGCATCGATAGCAGCATATACCTTCTTAATGGAAGTCTTAACTGCTGACTTTGCAGATTTATTTCTAAGTGCTCTTTTAGCGCTTGTAATAACTCTCTTTTTTGCAGATTTGATGTTTGCCAATCTTCCTTACCTCCTTATCCTCGAAATTTAAGTGTTTATGCTTTTTCCGAGGCCTGACACGTTGGCACAGGGTTTATGCATACCTTGACATTCTAACGACAGGTATTCCGGTTGTCAAGGGATTCCGTGGAAATAATGGCATTTTATTCCGTGGAAATATCAGCATTTATATCACATCCGCTACCCTACTTCGTAAATTGCATATACAATTAAAAAATCAACATTCAAGTCTGCTTTTTGCTAATTCCAAATGTTATTTGTGTTATTTAAACAAAACACATTTTCGACCCAGTTACCATAAAAAGGTGCCCAAAAACCGTTTTTTTCGGTGGATAACGTGGATAACTCTGTGTATAAGTGGATTTTTAAGCAAAAAACAGTGTATAAGAAAAATAAAATAACAAAAATTTTCTTTTTATTTTTTACTTGCTTTTAATATCTTTGTGCATATTTTAATTGTATACATATATAGCCTGTATCTATTGTATAAACACTTGACTCTTAATTCGCAGATAACAGATGAATTTCCGAAAAATAATCCATATTATACAACATGTGCTTGGAAAACGCTTTCCGAAAATACATATTGTATTTACTTAAAAAAGCAAAAAACCGGAGGCATTTCTGCCTCCGGTCTGATCATGTGCTATATCTTAGAATATCCTTCGTACTGCCACAGGAGTTCTGTAGTTCGCAGGTGATACCTTGATACCGGTTCTTGCTGTGGAAGCATGTACGATCTGTCCGCCTCCAATATAGATTCCAACGTGTCCTGAGTAGCAGACAATATCTCCTGCCTGGGCATTTGCCAGACCACCGGATACTCCGTAACCAACACCTCTGTCTCCACCGGATGAGTGAGGAAGCGATATTCCGAAGTTCCTGTATACGCTCATTACGAATCCCGAGCAGTCGGTTCCGTTTGTAAGTGAAGAACCACCGTAAACATAAGGATTACCAACAAACTGCAGCGCGTAGTTCGCAACTGATGCGCCGTTTCCGCTTCCGCTGGCTACGTATCCGCCGCCACCTCCGGATGATCCGGTCTTTCCGGAAGCTCCGTTCTTCTTGCCGCCGTTATTATTATTCTTCTTATTCTTAGCGGCTGCTCTTGCTGCTGCTTCTGCGGCTGCCCTTCTCTCTTCCTCTTCTCTCTTCAGACGGGCTTCTTCCTCAGCCTTTGATTCGGCATGTACAAACTCCGTATAAAGCTTCACGTAATCAGTGCTGACATAACCGTCACCTTCCTCGATCGAAACCTTGACCCATTCGTCATTCGTTTCTTCTTCAACGGTGAGCACGTCATCCATGGGAACAAGTCCAACAACCTCTGCATCAGTATTTGGATCTTTACGAACATAAAGGGTGGTTGTTGTAACACGTGCGCTCCTCTGACCCACTTCCTTAGCTTTGGCTACTGCTTCGTCACCGGTAAATACAAATTCCAGACTCACATATCCTTCGGTATTTCCGGATTTTATCTTTATCCATCCGTTATCAGATTCTTCAAGAGCTTCACCCACAGAATTCTTATAAAGTTTTCCGGCAACTCCTGCTTCTTCGGACGGCTCTGTTCTCACATATACAAAATCCGATACGTTTGCTACTACCAGATTACTGAAATCTTCTGTCTCATCTTCAGCTTCACTGACAGCCTTTACCAGATCCATCTCGTCTCCGTCACCGGAAGATGATGAGATCTCTTCACTTCCTGCTCCTGCAGAAAGGGCGTCCAGCCCGTCTGAAGTGATCTGTTTCTCTTCATTTTTATCTGAAGAAGATATCTTTGAGCTGACCTTGTGACTCTGGTCTCCGTCAGCCTCTACTTCATAATCTCCGGCTCCGGCAGAAGGTGTCTCAGTTGAAGCATCCTGGTCATCATCATATACAACAAGAGAGCTGTCATCCACAGCTGCTATCGTTATGACTCCCGTACTGTCCGGTGCTTTTTCTGTGGCCTCAGATGCTGCACTGGTAACAGCTGCTACGTCTGAAGCATCAACCTTTCCTGTGGCCTTTATCTTCTCGGCCCTTATAGCAGTAGCGGATTTGCCCTCATTTAAAACACGGGCAGCCCCGGCTGCAGGAAGTTCACTTGTGACACTGCTTGCTACAGCAGTGATCGGACCTCCTGAAACGGCCAGGGTTGCAATGAGAACGCCCGCTATAATTTGTGCTTTTATGCGATGCATTAATAAAAAACCTCTAAATCTTGTGTTTATATCAAAACAATTTTGTTACGAAAATGTTACACTCGAAACAAAGATAACATAAAAACCCGAAAAAATCAACAAGAACGAGGCATTTTAATTGTTAAAATACCCTTAAAAACCATCTATTATTCTTTAATTTCCATTATAACGGTCATGTCTACCTGGGTTTTTTTAACCCCCACGATGACATCTTTCGCAAGACTGGCCACGATTGATTTTTCAAGCTCATCCCACTCTGCTTCGTTTTCTCCATCAATCTCGTTTTTTAAGGAGTTCCTGTACTGTGACAGAGACCATGCCAGAACAGAATCCGCAGACATATTCCCCATATTGGAGTATCCCATATACCCACCGCCATACTGCTGCTCTATTTCCATGATATTCTCAAAATTCAGAAGTCCGTTTTCAATAATATCTCCTATCTTTCCCATGAAACCCTTGGTACTCACATTTTTACCGGAGGAAGATACGGAGAGCAGACCCTTTTTCGCATCAATACGCATATTGTCGGTTTTGGCCGTGAGAAACACCTTTGCTTCCTTTACCGACCTTTCATACCACATGAAAGCCCTGTACCGTCCGGTCAAGCTGCTCATCATTCCCAGCATTTCCTCTGAAATGAGCCGTAAGTGAAGAGCATCTTTCTTTCCCAGCTTCAAACTGTCAATATGTTCATCGATCTTCTTTAATGCATCATTCAGTTCTTCATCCTTACTTGTAATAAGTATCTTTTCTTCGATCATTTTTCGGCCTCCCGGATCAATACTTTGTAATTGAATTTTGATAGCATTTATTATACTATAAAAGTGCGCTCAGTGGACATTCAATATAGGAGAAAGGTGATCATATGGAATTTGAACTTTGGCTTTTTGCCGTAAAACAATTAGCACAGAATTATGCGATGTGCCAGATGATATATTCACAGCTTTCCGATGACGAAAAGGCAGAGCTCAGAAAAGAATATGAAGCCAGCGTCGGCGGCAGTCCCGCTCCCGATGCGGAAAGTTCAGGATCACCGGCTCCTGATACCAGATCCGATAAAACGATCAAGGAATACCGGGATCTCTTAAACAGCTTCCATAATGCCATGAGCATAGTAGAACGGTTCCTTGAAAAAAACAGCGTAAAATATCTGGATTCCCATCTTCCCATAGATGTGGCAAATCCTGATGAAGTATTCTTACGTCGTTCCTTTGTAAATCTGGGTATGAGTACTCTCCAGACTATGCAGTACTTAAGCCATATAGCGAAACCCATTGTAGCTGAGGGAAAACTCGCACCGGACGGTAACGGTAACTATGTGATTGACGGTCACGTGGTAAACGAAGGCATATTCCTCGAGTTCTTCTATATTAACAGATGGGAGATCGGAAGATTATGTAAGGGTGAGGATTCAGCCTATGGATATTTCTTCCTTGGCTTCAGGAACGAGCTGTTTGATGTAAACCTGGACGGGCTTCTGGTAAGGATACGGGGATAGATCTTTGAATATGAGTAAGTTGACTGATGAACTTGTGAAAATAATAAGTGATGAGAATCCCCGTCAGAAAAAATATCTTAACGAGGTATTCCGGGATCTGCTTTCAGATTCTGAGAAAAATGCTCTGGAGCAGATCCTGGTTATTCTTTCAGAAGAATACAGCATTGAAGAGCTGGCGTCTGACTACCTTATGCTGATAAGCGATACGATGCTTGAAACAAAATTCTTCATAGAAAACGGAAGATATCGTTATTCCTCGTTAAAAGAAGTAAACGAGAAGGTTTATCAAAATGAAGAATATATGACCCGGTATATGATGGGACTTCTTTTGTCCGGATATCTCTGGAAGAATCATATTGAGATAAACCGGTGGTACAGGAAAACCATTAAGACTTTTCAAGGCTCCCGCTTTCTGGAAATAGGACCCGGTCACGGTCTTTATTTTCTGGAGGCTGTTTCACTAGGAAGGTTTGATGAATATACAGGGATCGACCTGTCACAAAGCTCCATAAATCTTGCCAATAAATATCTTAATGACAATCTGCCTGAAGATCATAAAAAGTTTGAGCTGATATGCGGTGATATAAATACATATGAAATTGAAAGACTTTTCGATGCCGTTTGTATGAGCGAAGTACTGGAACATGTGGAGAAACCGGAAGAACTTCTCAAACGTATCTATGATATCACCACAGATAAACCTGATATTTATATTTCTGTGCCTATAAATGCCCCTGAGATCGATCATATTTTCCTTTTCAGAAGCATAGACGATGTTCTTTCACTTGTGGAGAAAACAGGATTCAGGGTCTGCGATTCCTTTTATGTCACATCAAACGGAACATCCTATGAAAAGGCTTTGAAAAAAAGGATCGCTGTAAATCTTGCTTTACATCTTACTAAATGACGGGCTTTTCTTTTTCGAGCAGTTCTATCATTCCCATGCCGGAAGTATTGAGAAACGTAACCCTTCTTCCTTCTATACACGGAGCTTCCATGGGCGGATCCGCCACAACAAAATGCATGGACTTATATTCTTCAATGGCCTGTTCAAGGTCATCAACCAGATAACATATGTGATACGGAGCATTCTTAAATCTTGAAAGCAATCTGTACAGATCCGACTGCTTTCTGGGAGCGATCAGCTCAACACGGTAATCTCCGTTCAGCAAAAACTCTATGTCTGCATCCCTCAGCGGATCATACATGGTCTCCTGCTCTGTCTCATAGCCGCATGAAATGAACTGCTTTTCACTTTTTTTAATATCCGTAACCAGATACCCGATATGATGTATCTCCATTTAGATCCTTTCCGGTCACTTTGAGGATTCCGCCAGAATTATATCTGCCATTTCCCCGACATTTTTCATTGTTGTCACTTCTCCCATGGGAATATTTATTGAAAACTCCTCCTCCACGGCTACGATAAGGTTTATGTGCTCAAATGAATCCCAGTCATCAATATCTTCTGAAGTTGTAGAATCACTTAATTCAATGGTTTCATCATCAAAGACCGTTCTGAATACATCCGTCAGCCGTTCAAAAACTTCTTCCCTTGTCATGTTTTATCCTCCGTTCATATTCTTATTTTCCACTGTTTTCTATATGTATATATTTATTCTTCTTTATATAATCTTTGTCAAGTTCGAATTTCCACCTGGTATTTCCTTCTTCATCTTCAAAGACCTTTTCGAATCCCTGAAGCGCATAGAATTCCTTAACCATCGCATTCTTAGCCGTAGGATAGTAATATCCTGTGATACTCTTGATATTTTTTGAAAGACATTTTTCTACCAGAATATCCATCATGGCAAACTC
This sequence comes from uncultured Lachnospiraceae bacterium, assembly GCA_902779445.1. Classification (GTDB taxonomy): domain Bacteria; phylum Bacillota; class Clostridia; order Lachnospirales; family Lachnospiraceae; genus NK4A144. The sequence goes on along the minus strand of CACZBM010000010.1, from coordinate 5,247 downwards.
CATATCCCTTTTTAATACTCTGCAGCTCATTATCCACAGATCGATATGGCATTCATCTCCGATTATATGTCCTACCACTACGCTTACCACTCCGTTATCACCGAATTTGTCTGCCAGCTTTCCGTATATTGTTATATAGCTGTCGTTATCAGCTACAGCCTCGATCTCGCTCTGGGTATACCGTTTAGTAGTAAGGTTAAACTGATTACTCTTATTAGTGAGCTGGGATATCCTCGACATATATGCCGGTATAAAATCCTGTATCTCGGCCTTCATTTCGAGCGATTTAAGGTACTCTCCGTAATCGGTAAATGCTTTCAGGCTTTCCATCCGTTTTGCATTTACCTTATACATTTCATTTCGTTTCATATCATCTTTTGAGAGATTTGTAACCTCAAAAAACCCGGATCTGTCAATGATATTTATATAATGCTCCGGACGGTCTCCAATTTCCGGAACAGCAGCGCCGGGAACATTTGCACGGACTATCTCCCTCTCTGCAGGATTGTCATCAACAAAAACAAAACTATCGGGCAGAAGACTCAGGTCTTTTGCCGAATCGATCAGATTTTCACTCTTTGGCATCCAGTTTATCTTCTTTAATACAAAATCATCGGGTTTTAGCACCGAGTCATCCCGTCTAAGCCCCTCCAATGCAGTCTCTTCATCGTTTTTTGAATTCAGTGTGAGAAGAACTCCCAGTTGTCCGATAGATTTCACGTAACTCTGAAATTCACTGTATGTCTGTCCTATGGGAGTTTCCTGCCCGGTCTCTATATTATCAGCACCGTCATCACCAATGACTCCTCCCCACAGGGTGTTATCCATATCAAGCATGAGTACTTTTTTATTTTTCCCCATAACTGATTTTATTATGTTTGAAACATTAAAGGAAAAATCCGGTATTGCGGGAACTGACAAAGCATATTTATACATATGCCAGTAGAACGGATCTGACCATTTTTCGATACCGTAAGAAGCAGATATATAGTTGATATCATGTATATAGAAGTTTTCAGTTGAATCCGCGTATTCATTAAAGCGCATATTAAGCTTTGTAATGAAATTCACCCTTCCGTGGGGATCGCTCGCATCCCTGTTGCCCATAAGCCTGAAAAAAGGATACTCGAAATTATTCTGGATGATCGTACATTTATATTTCGAAGCGATCATCTTCCACATATTTTCAAATCTTGTATATTCATTTTCAAGCTTCCCGGCTATGACATCTGATGTATCCCCGATTTCCGGATAAGAAGTGATATTCCTGTTAAAAGTACATATAAAGATGATATCCGGCTTAAAAGCTTCAAGTTCGGGATTAGGGAACATGGCATCTTCGTAATACCGGTTATACTCGGATTCGTAAAACTCAGGACAGATGCCGTAATTCAGAAGAAAAAGTTCCATGATCTTCACGATATCATTTGTTGTCGCTCCCCCGAGCACAGCGATCTTAAGAGGCGTAAGCCCCGGATTTTTCAAAAGCTGTTTTCTAAACTGTTTCTTCCTGCGTATGATCTCTTCACTGTTGAATGGGTATTCCAATTCCTTCATATTCCGCTTGTTCCCCCGGTACTATTCCACCGTAAATAGTCCACTGCTAAAATTGTATTTAAAAAACTGTTCCGCCAAAAACACTCCGTTTTTATCTCTTACCTCAATATTCATATCATAACCACCGAGGATTTTTTCATCCGCCTCAATTGGTTCAATGCCAAGCTTTTCAAGGCAAAAATCCATTGCATACTGATCATACAGATCATCCATGTCTTTTATATACAGGGTTATTTTATGATCATCATCCGCTGCCCAGAACATATAATCAACAGCGTCTGTTCTTTCGGAAAGATCTTCAACCTTTCGATCACTCCATTTTATAACATCCTCATTCCAGGATATGCTGTAGGCCGGATCATCCCTGTGATCCCGGATCCCGAGATCCATCATGTATCCTGCCAGATGATCACATATTTTTTCAGAGCCGAGGAAATTCATGTGTCCTCTGTCCCCAAAACAGTGATCATAATCCAGACCTATTTCATCTATAAGTTCATTAAAAGCGATCGTTTCACCGCCGTTCTCGCGGGTCATCTTTATCAGTGCATTCAGCTTCCTCTGCCTGTCTTCCGAATACATTTTTTTACTGACCGGAATATCGACAAGGACACATTTTATTCCTTTACTATTACATAGATCAAGGATCCTCTGATAATAGCGTACACCGTCACCACCTTTCAGGTCCTCTGCCTCATCTGTGAGATGCACCGGTTTGTCGGCACCTAATACCGTAGTCATAATATATGCACCCTTATCATAGTTGGGTTTCATAACAAAGTCATCTTTATCCAGTTCTTCATATCTGTCATGATATGCATACATCATAGACAGAAATGCAAGCCTGCCCCCCTCAAAAAAACGTCCTGCATAATCAATGGCTTCCAGTTTATTTTTATTTATTGGAAGTGCATCTATTGATTCATGTACAAATCCGTACCCCGAATCGATAGAATCCGGTTCGTCAGAAATCTTGGCGGAATCTATAAACACTACTTTCGGCGTACTTTTTCTTAATGCCTCAGCAAGAACATAGTAGGTCATTTGTATAGATTCCCCAGCAGATGCCATATTGTATGACGAAATACCGTAATTCTTCCATAAATATATAGGATCAACGGCTTCCCTTATTCTGCTTGCTCCAAAAAATAACGCATCAAAATCTGTTTCTGCATTAAAAAATTCAGCTTTACGGTATTCACTGGTCTTATTTGTAAGAATCCTTGATAATCCCATGAAAAGCATAAAAACGACCAGTATAAATATAACAGTAAACAACCAGTTATTCTTTTTCATTTAAAACCCCTGATAAATAAAATCCGCCGCATGATATCCGGGTCCGTATTTTCCATAAACCATAACCAGAGTGAGAAGTAACAGCCACACACACCACCTGAATATCCTGCCCTGAAGAGCCACCCAGTTCCTTGCGTATCCGTATTTATCCCTTAATATCGCTGCGAGAATAAGCAAAATAACGGATATCCATATTATATGAAAATCCACATCCGTAAGTCCCGCGCTCAGAAGTTCTCCGTCAAAAAATATCCAGGGATTAAATATTCCGGGAGTGAATGAAAGGAAAAGATCACGGATCATTCCTATAGCTTCACTAATGCCATCAGCCCTGAAAAATATCAATGAAAAACTGAATATGATATAAGTACGTATCATCCGGAACAGTTTCCAGCTGAAACTGTCTTCTTTTACACCCAGCAGATCATTGAGCCGTTTTAGTAATGGTGAGAAAGCTTCATAGAGGATCATCACCACAAAATATAACATACCGCATCCAACGATATACTTGTAATTACCATGCCAAAAACCTGTAACAAACCATGTGAAAAATACTCCAATTCCAAGAGAAACAAGCTTTCCTGCACGCTTTCCGTATTTTTTCCTGACACCCGAACTGAGTTCCAGTGTTTTCTTTGCTTTTAATACGGGATACATAATATAGTCTTTTGCCCAGTTTCCAAGAGACATATGCCACTTTTGCCAGAACTCCTGCGATGACTGTGAAAAGAAAGGATTATCAAAGTTTTCAGGCAGTTTGATACCAAGTATTTCAGCGGTTCCCAGCACTATATCCACACTGCCGGAAAAGTCTGTATAAAGTTGTAGCGGATAAAACAATAATGCGATCAGAAGCCATATTCCGTTGAAGGATGATCTGTTTCCGTCTATGGCATTTACAAGTATTGCAATCCTCTCAGAAATGACCAGCTTCTTAAAAAAGCCCCACAGTATCCGCTGCATACCTCTCTGCATCCTGTATAGATCAAATACTCTTCCCTCATATATAGGAAGAAGCCGGTTATAATGGCTTATGGGACCTGTGGTAAGCTGCGGAAAAAAGATCAGGAATAAGAAAAGCTTGAAAAAGTTATCCTGTGGCTCTGCGGTTCCCCAGTAACAATCTACCGTATAACCTATTGCCTGACAGGTATAATAACCCATTCCGAGGGCTGCCGCAAAAGGCAGGCCGCCCATGGCCGGAAATGCGGGTACCCTGGCATGAATAAATGAAGAAAGCTGTATCCAATACGCAGATCCCTTAAATAAAAACCAGATAAATGCGTTTAATACGATGGCAGCTATAGTTATCGAAAAAGCAACGCGTCCTGAACCTGAATGTTTTTTTGCATAAAGCGCAGAAAAATAAATTATCAAGGTCGAGATCACGATAAAAATGATTGTATATGGTTCTGCTGCCAGACAATAAAACACGACGCTTATGAACAACAATGAGATCCATTGAAATCTGTGAGGTGTGATATAGTAGATCAGCGAAGCAGCAAGTACAAAGATTATAAATCCGAGGGATGTAATTGTCATTTGGATCATACGATCATCTCTCCGTAAAACAGAATATCAATATTATATCATATTAAAAAAAAAATATCTCTTAAAAACCCTCTTACGGCAAAACCGGTAATTCTAATTGGAATGCGCCTATGAATCGTTAGCGCTAATGTGGACATAAAGTACACATAATGTGAACTCTTACAAAGAAAAACGCCAGCATCAGGATTAATCTAATCCTGAGCTGACGCTAAGTTATAATATTCAGTTAGATTTCCATGCTATCTGGATTTAGAAGAAAATCATAAACACTCATTACCAATATGCCTTTATCATTATAAAGCGGTGCCACAGCATCCTTTGTAATAATAATTTTTTTAAATCCATCGCCTGTATTCACTAGCGAGCGTTGTTCCTGTTCCATCTTTTCTTTATCAGGCAACGCATAGGCTGATTGAATATAAAATCTCTTTGAACCTTTGTTGCAGACAAAATCCACTTCCAACTGTTTTCGGATTTTCTTACCATTTTTGTCAACTTCATTCATCACAACAACACCAACGTCCACATTATATCCACGTAATTTTAATTCGTTAAATATAATGTTTTCCATTGCATGAGTCTCCTCCACCTGTCTAAAATTAAGTCTCGCATTTCTAAGTCCCAGATCGGTAAAATAATATTTCGATGGAGTATTAATGTATTTTTTACCCTTGATGTCATATCGAATTGCACTATCAATAAGAAATGAATCTTTAAGGTACTCTATATATTTGATTATGGTTCCTTTGCTTATAGTCTTGTTTTTAACACTTTTAAATGTCGCAGATAACTTGCTTGGATTCGTAAGCGATCCAATTGCTGAGGATAAAATGTTCAGAAGTT
>CACZBM010000009.1 GCA_902779445.1 uncultured Lachnospiraceae bacterium | reverse complement strand
TTGCTAAGTTGATTGAACCGCCGTGTACCGAACGGTACGCACGGTGGTGTGAGAGGTCGGAAATTTCTCTATTAGAGAAATTTCCTCCTACTCGATTGGAAAAAACAGTATTGATCACGGGCTGTTCGTCGGGATTCGGAAGAGCGCTGTGTAATGAATTTAAGGACTGTGGCTATTATGTAATAGCCACAGCGCGAAATGTTATGAAGCTTTCAGATGTAAAGGCGGATTTAAAAATAGAACTGGATGTCAGTGATGAGCGCAGCATCCGTAATTCTATGAAATTAATACTTAGTGAGGTTACCGGGATTGATATTCTGATCAACAATGCCGGATATTCGGTGAGAAGCGCAGTAGAAGAGATCGAGATCGACAAACTGAAGAATATGATGGACGTAAATGTCTTTGGAACAATTCGGATGATGCAGGCTGTTTTGCCTGTGATGAGAAAACATGGCGGAGGCAGGATTTATAACATCGGCTCAATATCAGGCAGAATGACGGGAATTGCCAATGGAGGTTATTGCAGCAGTAAATATGCTATAGAGGCTATAACAGAGGCGGCCAGGTATGAAACAAAGGACATGGGGATTGAAATTTGCGTTATTGAACCTGGAGCTATGGATACAGACTTTTTTGGAACACTGGCTAGAAATTCAGATGGGAAAATGAAGGATCCTGACTCATGTTACAGAAAGATTTATGAGCGAGATTTAAATTTCCGAAGCAGGCAGGCAAAGTCTGATGTCCAAATATGTGCAAAAAGGCTGCTTCAGATTAATGGGAAAAGAAAGCTGAAGGTCAGATATACAATAGGTGTTTCGTGGATCTACAGAGTGTTTACGATAATGCCGGACGGATTAAAAGAATGGGCGGTCAGGAGGTTTAATTAAGATGGATAATAAGAAATCAGTCAGAAAGAGAATTATTGCAATTGTTTTGTTTGTTGCGGCTTTATGCTTTTCCCTTATAGAGATCCATGTAGTTTCTCTTACAAATGGCGGGTATGGCGTTTTGGATATGACAAAATATAACGCTGATGTGTTTATTAAGATGATGAATGCATCAAAAGATATGGGTATATATTGGAAATACTATATACTTGATTTTATTTTCACGGCTGCATTTTTGAATTATATGATCCAGATGGTGAGTGGATTTAAAGGCCCTGTGATCAACAGAATAAAGATCCTATCCTATGTGATTGCTGTGATCAGAGGGATTCTTGATATGATGGAAAACAGTATCATGCTAAATCAGATATATTCTTTCCCGAATGTGAATTATGGTTTGATCAATATGTGCAATATCATAACAAGACTCAAGTTTCATTTTATGAGAGGATGGTTTGTGTGCCTGCTCTTGATGATCGTACGGGGAAGAGTGAGTAAAACGTCAGGAAATACTGTGGACGGAATTATCAGTGTAAAATAGATGTTAATCTGTGCATTTGTTCATCTGATTTCTAAAATATCTATAATAAAAACATTAGAGGCTAAGAAGGATATTTTGACGTCCGGAAAGGTTTGAAACGATCATGAAGAAGAAAATTCTTGCCATACAGGGAAGCTTCAGGAATAACGGGCTGACATCATCTATGTTGGATTTTGCGGTTACAGAATCGAAAAAGGCCGGGTACGAAGTGGAATATATCCGGCTTCATGACCACACGATCGGTTACTGTAGGGGCTGCAGAAAGTGTTTTGAAACCGGTGAGTGTGTAGTTAAAGACGATGACATGACATGGATTTCAAAGTCAATAAAGAATGCCGATGTCATCATATTGGCTGCCCCGGTATATTGGGCCAACGTTCCTGCGATAGTTAAAAATCTGTTTGACAGGATGTCCGGTACGTCTATGGAGGAAACCGATACTTTTCCCAAGCCAAGGCTTTCAGGCAAGAGATACATACTCCTGACCGCATGCAATACACCTATGCCATTCGCTGTTTTATTTGGACAGACAACAGGATTGATAAGGGCGGTCAAAGAATATTTTAAAACATCGGGATTTTCCTGCATAGGAACCGTTGTCTGTGATAACACTATAAAGTTGAATAAAGTTCCTGAAGCAAAGGTTAAGAAGATCATAAAGCTGATAGGAAAGATTTAAGTCAGTGGAAGTCAGTGGAAGTCAATGGGGACGGTTTTCGTCGACTTATCGGAATTCTAAGTAGAAGAAAGGATTCAGTGATGGAGATAATGATGTGAAAAGGAAATATGTGGTGCTGTCTTTGATCCTTGCGTGTCTTATGCTGGACGGATGTAGTGCAAAGAATATTGATAGCACAAATATATCTGAAGATGATGAATATGAGGTGCCGGTTGATGAAGAATGGGATGAGAATTATAAAGAAAGTGCTGATTCAGAAGATGACTACAGTTGGATGATCCCACAGGCTGATCATGATATTTTTACAGAAGAAGAAAAGAAAAAGATTGAAACAGACACTTTGCAGACTGCAACAGAGGTATGGGGATTATATGAGAATATAACTATTGATGGATCACTTCCCTCGTTCAGTTCCGGAATTGTAGATTTTACAAAGCAGCAAAGGATTTCTGTATTAGAAGCGTTAGGAGAGCTTGGAGTTATTGCGACAACTAATGATGCGAATACTCAGAATGGCGAAAAGTTTATTCCGTTCTATGATGATTATTTAAATGGAAAGTCCGGAATGGTAACCATATATAAGGTTTATGACGACGGACTGATTGGATCGATCACCTTCCTGTATAGAGATGGAGAAATTCAAAGTTATTATGTAGGAGTTAAGCCCGGAACAAACGGAGAGCCCTGTGTTTCGGGAAAGAATGTACAGGAAATCGCTTCTGTCAAATATACCCCCAAAGGATATTTCATTTATGAAGATAAAAATCCAATGCTGCATGCGAGTTCATATGGATATTTCAGGCTTAGTCCGATGTCCGATGAATGCAGAAGCCTTACTGACAGATTCTTAAAAAATCTTGAATTTCAAAAATATAAGCTAATGGTGTGTGATTGGGATGAGGAAACAGTTCACGAGCTTCTCGCACCCGGGATGTTTGAAGATTTTTATTATATTAAATTCGGTGATGCATATAGAGACTCTTTTGATTCAATACCGGAAGATTTGTTTGAAGAAGTGATGACAACTTACTTGCCGGTTACAGTGTCTGATCTGAGAAAAACTTATGAGTATGACGAAACTACAGGGACTTATAGTCAGGAAACGGTATATAACAGTCCATATCCACCTTTTTTAGAAGTTACAGACTACAAATATAATGCCGATGGAACAATTACGCTTTACGCTGATGGGGTATGGCCGGAATATAATTCTGATCATGCATTTACAAATGAAATTGTTGTAAAGCCATTTGAGGATGGATCCTTCAGATTACTATCAAATGATGTTACTGAGCAGGAACTTAGGCTCCCGCCGGTAGCTTATTCTCAATAAGATTTGCTTTCCCTGAAAAGACAAAATATGAAATCTGGCTATAGATCGTTAGAAAAGGAGATATTTAACAATGGACGAACTATTCATGTTGTTTCTAAATGATATACCTGCAGAATGTCAGGGATTTGTATTGGAACTTGATAAATACCTGACAGAAAATGAAAGTAAGAGAACCATAAAATCTGCAAAGAGCGGGTTTGTAACATCATATTCAAACCCCAAAACAGGGAAAGCATTACTAAATTATGTTTTTCGTAAAACAGGTGTTAAGATGCGTATTTATGCTCAGAATATTGGAGATTATGATGATATTCTGACTGATTTTCCTGACAATATGAAAAAGGATATTGTTAAGGCCGGAGATTGTAAGAAGTTAAATGGATTGAAATGTTCACCCACATGTGGAGGCGGGTATTCCTTTACGCTTGACGGTGCCCAATATAAAAAATGTAAGAATATGGCTTTCTTTCACAATTTAGAAGAAAAAAATTTTGAGCCTATAAGGAAATTAATATATGAAGAAATCAATGAGTAAATATGATCCCTTATGGAAATGGATACAGAAAAACGGTGATGATAAATTCAGCCTGACTTATGCTGAGATTGAAAAGATAGCAGGCCTTCCGATAGACCATTCTTTTCTGACCTATAAAAAAGAACTGACGGAGTATGGCTTTAAGGTCAGAAAGATATCTATGAAGGAACAGAAGGTCATTTTTGAAAAGATTTTAAAATAGTTATTGACCCTCCCATTGACTTGAAATAATTGGAGATGATGAAATGAAAAGTCAGATAGAAATAGGAGTAATGATCCTTGCTTGCTGCATATTAGCAGGATGTAGTGCAGGTAGTATTGAAAATACCGGTGCTGCGACAGAAAATGCGGCTGTAGCGGAACAAGTTGATGAGACTATAGATATTTCCGGTATAGAACGAATTTTTATTGATGAATATGAAGGACAGGAAGACAGAACACAATGTGTTTATAAGGTTATTGAAAGACTTGGATCAGACGGATTTATTGCAATAGATAGTGAAAATAAAATCGATATGACTAATGCCGATAACATGAGGCAATTCATAAACATATATAGATCCGGAAAGCATGCGGAAATATGCGTCCTCCGGATTTTTTATTCTGATCTGATCAATGTTCTTTCTATTACTGCAGATAAAGGGCAGGTTCACATCAGCCAGACATATTACACATTTCAGGATGATCATCTGATAAAAACAGAAGAAAGTGAATATGAAGCGAAATATTTTGAATATACGGATGAAGGCTACCTAATGATCGAGGGTGTTTGGAATTCACCCGAAAAATATGTGCTTACTCTTAGCGAAGAGGAAGAACATATTGCGCTCAGAGTTGATCCGCTTGATGAAGAGTGTAGAAAGCTCTGCGAAAAATATGTGGCTCCGGTTTCTTATAACCTGAATAATATGTTCATTACAGATTGGAAAGAAGACGATTATTCTGATCTGGATCTTTATGATGTCTTTGAAAAGTTTTATGCAGAAACTTATGGCAGAAACTTTCCTTATTCTATGAATGACAATTTATCCATTGGCAATGAATATGAAATATCAGCAGACGAACTTGAAAATGTAATTCTGAGGCATTTTAAGATAAGTCCTGAAGAATTGCATTACCGGCTAAGATATGATGCAGATAAAAAAGTCTATATCTACAGGCCAAGAGGCTTTGAAGAATCTGATTATGCAGAAGTTCCGTATCCGGAAGTTGTAGCATATGAAAAAAATAATGATGGCAGCATGACACTTACTGTAAACGCTGTTTATCCTAATGATAATACATCAAAACTCTTTTCACATAAGGTCACTGTAGTGGAAGAAAACGAAAAAGTTTTTTATCTCTCAAATGAAATACCTGGAGATGACGAGCTTAACCTGTGGTGGCATGCGGACAGACTGTCTGATGATGAATGGAACGAAAAATATAAGGATAGAAATTATCAGGATGTTTATGCAAAAGGATATAATCTACCGATCTTACAAAGTGATATGGATCAGGCTGAGAAGGAAACAGAGGAATTGCTTGATTGTATAGAGAATCTGTATCAGCCTTATTTAGATGATGAATCCCGAATACCTGAAGATGTTCAGGAGAATATGACAGCGGTACTAGCAAATAACGGATATTTGGTCAGGGCGGATGGAATATATTCAAATATCAGAAATGAGGAAATGTTCGAGACGTTTCTGACTGATGCGGAGAAAGGTAAGCAGGGAAGAACAGTTTTATATGAATTAAGAAAAAGAGGAGCCGTGGCGAGGTATGAATACAGTTTTGACGGCTTGGATATGTATGTTTTTGCATCAGGGATGGAGATAAGTCAGGATGGAAGCAGGCAACAGACATACTGCACTTATACCCGAATAAAAACATGGAGGTATACAGACACGGGTTGGTTTTGCTATGAACTTTGTGTGCCGGAATACCCTGAAGTCACAGAGGTTGTAGATGGAAGTGTTATTATAAGGATAAAACCAATTTCAGAGGAAAACAGACTGGCTAGTGAGAAATATGTTTTTGGCATTGGATATCAGGGTAATAATATTCTTTGCTCTGACTGGGATATTGATAGTCTTGATACATTAGACTACACGGGAATGTATGAATATCTGTATGCGATGGATACCGGGGAGCATTTTTGTCTTAACGAAGATGCTGACGGAATTCCGGCAGATGAGTTTGAAACGCTCATTATGAAATATATTCCGGCTTCGCAGGAAATTATCAGACGCAGCGCTGCATATAATAGTGAAAAAGAGGAATATTACTGGGCGAGGCTTGGCTGCATGAATTATTCGCCAAATTATTTTGGCACGTCATACCCGGAAGTTGTTGATAAAAGAAAAAATGATGATGGAACCATTACTTTGATCGTAAATGCGGTATGCGAAATGATCCTTAATGATGAGGCAATTATTACGCATGAATTAACCATAAAAGAGAATGCCGATGGAAGCTTTATGTACATGGGAAATAAGATACTGGGAGATGGAATAAACCGTATACCCGCCTATCAGTATAGGGTCAGTATTTCACAGATAGAAAAAGACAGGAATTGAGACGTATAAATGATTTTAATCATAGCATTTATAGTAACGGTAATATCAATAATATGCTGTAAAGAAATAAAGAAACCGGTGGTTAGAGGGATATTCGCAATGGTGGCGTTGTTCAATATTCTTATAATGATCTTAGACGGAAGTTTTACTTATACGACAAAGTACAAAATTCATGATGTTGCCTCATATACTTCGCCGGATGGAAAGTATGAATTATTGTTCCAGCAGGTAGGAGACGCAGACTGGCCATTTGGACATACTCATGCCAGGTTAGTTCTTAAAGATGGATCGGGAACGATTGATAAATGCCGTTTTGATATAGCAAATGATGGAGGAAATGCCAGTCCTGATTTATGTCATGTCACATGGAAAGATGATCATGTTGAAGCAGTAATCAGTGGTGAAGAGCAGGATGACGCTCAGTACATTTTGGAAGTCAACGGGGACGGTTCTCATTGACTCGATTTTTTATTTTAAACATGACACACTAATGGCATGTTATGCCTGATAGAATTTACATGCAAGTTGATCATATGACCCTTATTTACAAAAGAAAGGATAAGCAACATGGGAAACAAGGCATTAGTAGTGATCGATATTCAAAATGACATCACAAAAAATTACAGAGAAATTATTGATAAGTTAAATCAAGCAGTAGATTGGGCTGAAGCAGAGAATATGAACGTTGTTTATATCAAACACAACAATCTGTCAGCGGGAACCAGAACCTTTAAGCCGGATACGAAAGGTGCCGAGTTGGTTCCGGAACTGAAGGTAGTATCCGATGATATCTTTGTAAAATCAAAGTCAAATGCACTCACAAATGAAGATTTCGTAAAGTATATCGAGAAGAATAAACTTGATGAGTTTTATATCACAGGTGCGGATGCGACAGGCTGTGTAAAGTCCACATGCTATAATATGACAAAGGCCGGATACACCGTACATGTGATATCCGATTGCGTTACCAGCTATGATCTGAAAAAGCTGGACGAAATGTTTGCATATTATGAGAGTAAGGGATGCGAGGTTAAGAAACTACAGGAATATACAAAATAAGTCAATGAGAACCGTCCCCATTGACTTATGGGGTTTATGATATGCACTTTGTTAAAGCCAAAGGAATACTGACTCGTAGTGGTAATCACTTGGGAATGAATATCTATCGGGGATGCAGTCATGGTTGTATATACTGTGACAGCAGGAGCCGGTGTTACCAATTCACTCATCCGTTTGAGGATATAGAAGTTAAGCAAAATGCACCGGAACTGCTGGAGAAAGCATTGAGATCAAAAAGACGAAAATGCATGATCGGAACCGGTGCGATGTCAGATCCATATATGCACATTGAAGAAGAATTACGTCTTACAAGAAAGTGCTTGGAGATCATATTACAGTATGGTTTTGGTGTTGCGATACTGACGAAATCGGATCGTATCCTTCAGGATATCGATCTGCTTGATGAGATAAACCGCTCTGCAAAGTGTGTGGTGCAGATGACCCTTACGACCTATGATGATAAATTGTGCGGAATACTGGAACCGAATGTCTGTAATACAAAACGAAGGATAGAAGTACTGGAAGAGATGCAGAAAAGGGGTATTCCTACAGTTGTATGGATCTCGCCAATCCTGCCATTCATCAATGATACGGAGGATAATATCACATCTATCCTTAATGAATGCATCCGGGTAGGCGTAAAAGGCATCATAGATTATGGTATGGGACTAACTCTGAGGGAAGGCGATCGGGAATATTATTATGCTGCACTCGACAAGCATTTTCCGGGGATGAAGGAGCGGTACATTGAACGATATGGGAATTCCTATGCATTGCCGAGTCCTAAAGCCGGAGAATTGGAAGGATTATTCCAAAGAACGTGTAAGGCAAACGGGATTTTGTCAAGGCCGGATGAATGCTTCCGGTTTATGAATGAATTGCCGGAGAAGTATTCGCAGATGAGTTTATTTGATCTTAACCAGTACAATAATTAAATCAGTGTAAAACAGATCCGAATATATCATAATATTTTGTATTAGAAGGATGGTAAGTAGACAAATGGTAAAGATAGAAACAGAGGATCAAACTCCTTATTCCATGGTGGTTAAGTGTATCAGGACAGAAGTTGCTCGAAGCGAATGAAAACATCCCCGCTGACTTAGAACCGTCCCACCCGTTGGCTTTCCGAATAAAAGTGGAATGATTCTCTTCATAGTGATAATATATATTGCATAGAAACAGGATTGATCGGGGGAGGAATATGGAGAAGCAGTTACGGGCTGTTTTTACGCGCATAATACAGATCCTTATTGTAGCGTTATTATCATTTTCTATTGATTATCTGATCATCATATTGTCCCATGACGATTCCATCTGGCTCGGAGAATCCATCGAGGCCGTGGCATCCATAATCTTTGGCCCGGTCGTGGGATTTTTCGGGACGTTGATAAGCTGCGTAACCACAGACTTTCTTACCTACCATAGTTTTGAATACAGCTTTGTGGCGATTTTCGAAGCGTCGTCCATGGCGCTCATCGGAGTGATATACAGAAGCCTTATCAAGGATGAGGATGAATTCGGCGTCCGGGAGATCGTGGTCTTCAATTTCATCCAGATCCTGGTGAACACTGCCGTTTTATATCTGTCAACGCCTCCTGCTGCTGTGTTATTTTTCGGGTTTATCGTCGAGGATTGGACCAGGGAAGATTTTTCGGAAGAGATGATGGCGCTGAGCGACAATACTTTTTCAGGCTGTATTTCAGTAGCGCTTATAGGAACGGTACTGCTGGCAATGTGTACCGTCGTGCGAAAAGAGATCAAGGAAAAGGGCAGTTTTTCAGGAGCTTTCAAATCTATCTTTAAGCAGAATTATATAAATAAAGAATACAGGGCCAGAGCCATGGAGTACTCGATTGGTTTTGTCTTTGCCGTTGCGCTGACCATGGTTGACGGAGTGGTTTCAGGTCATGTTTTGGGGACCGACGCACTGGCAGCGACTTCGCTTATGTTTCCGCTTGTTTCCTTAAGCGCATTTATTTCCAACATCATCACCTCCGGATGCTCAAATCTCTGTGCCATATCTAAGGGAAATGGAGATCATGAAAAGGCAAAGAGGCTTTTCACACTTGGCTTTTTTACAACGATCTTCCTGGGGGTCATGCAGTCTGTCCTGTTCTATCTTACGGAAGATTTTTATTTTGAATATTATGCGGCTTCAGGAGAGATAGGAGCTTTTGCCAGGGAGTATTACCGTTTTTTTGTTTTAGTCCCTCCATTTATGGCAATGACGGTATTTCTGGACGAGATCGTCTCTTCTGAGGGAGATGATATGCTTTCCTATGCCGGATATCTGACCTCTTTTGCGGTTAACGTCGGTGGATCTATAATCCTGTCGAACATTATGGGAATGGGCGGTCTTGCCCTTGGCACCATGTTAAGCTATGTCTGCTATCTCTTAGTCGTTTCGATCCATTTTCTTAAAAAGAGTAATACATATAAGCTGCGGCCATATTTCTCATTCCGGGACCTTTTCAGATTTGCGGAGCATTCGCTTAAGACCAATTCCTCAGGTCTTTGTATGGCTGCGGTATCAGCAGCGTTTACAAAAGCGATCCTATTATTATGGGGAAGCGGTTATCTTATCGCCAACACGGTGCTATGCGCAATGCTGGAAATATACCAGATGATAAAGGGGCCTTCCGAGGCGGCAGAGTATCTGATCGCCACCTATTCAGGCGAAAAGAACGGCGAAGGCATAAAGATCCTGTTTAAGGAAGCCCTATCCGTCTGCGTGTTTATCGGAATGATATTCGCCCTTCTTCTGCTGTTGAAGCCTGATTTAGTACTGTTGCTTTATGGGATCGAGGATTCTCCATTAAGCAGCGAACTAATAAAATGCATCCGGTACTGTTCCGTGGGACTGGTCGCGGCTTCTGTAGGAGGGTTCTTAGGGGATTATTACGGTGATACGGGAAAACCATTATGGTCCAGCATGATGGTCATCTTCCGCACGGCCCTCTTTCCCATTCTGTTCTGCGTGACCTTCTGTCTGGACGGTGGGATCGTTGGCATGGGCGAGGGCATGCTGTTAGCGCAGATCTCCGCCGTGGCTGTTTTCTTTGGATTCGTCTTTATCATTAAAGGGGGTGAGAACATTCCCTATATGCTGGATGATCCGGATTTTAAAAAAGTCAGCATGAATTCCTTTGAATATACCAGGTCGGAATATGATCGGATACTTGACTGGATCGGCGATAGCCTTAAAGGCAGAGGGATTGATGAAAAAGAGACAGAGGAACTAAAGGGTCTGGTTCTTTCAATCTTTGAGAAAACAGGGGAGAAAAGCGGAAAGAACAAAGTGCTTGGGGAGTGCGTTCTCCGATTCATAGGAGAGCCTGAGATCATAATAAAGGACAACGGGGAACTGTTTAAGCCGGATATCGATGACTGTCGCTGCAGCTATAACGTAGTTCTGTCCTGTAACAGCAATACTATCCGTTTAGGAAGAACAGCTTGACCGGAGTCCTGCAAATTCATATTAAGAAAAAGAGACTTGTTGACAGTGGATAAAGAGAAAGACATACGATTTTTTCCGGTATTTTTGGGGGCTACTATAGGCGTCGTTCTGGAGATCATTGCGACGCTTGTAGATGAGATAGTGGTGGGTAATCTGTTCACTGACGAGATCTTTGCCGCGGTCAATCTGATCACGCCGTTTACGATCCTGGAAGTTTTCATAGCTTATCTCGTCAGTGTGGCCGGAGCAGCGCTTATCGTAAGAGCACAGGGCGCAGGTGATAAAAGAAGAATGAGCGAATTATTCAGTCAGACGCTGATCGTATGCGGACTGTGCGGAATTACGCTGACACTGATATATGTGTTGTTCACACCGCAGCTCGTCCGGCTTGTGGCAGATGATCCGTCTGTATATGAAAACGCGCTCAGTTACTTTAAGGTTATGAGGTTTTATCCTCTTTTGGATATGTTTGACACATTTATGTTTGCCTATGTGCTGTACCGGGGTGGCTTTTTGAATTTTTATACTGCCATTATTTCCCGGATAGGGATAAATGTGCTGCTTTCCTGGCAGCTTGGAATGCGAATGGGACTTACAGGCGTAGGTCTGGCATCGATCATTTCTCTTTTGGTTGCTTTATTGGTGAAGATTACCTTCCTGTTCTCCTCAAAACATGGGCTTAAGTTCGTATGGCACTTAAACGTCCGGGATGCGCTTGGAGTAGCAATGCTGGGCTTTCCGGAGAGTGCGATCTCTATATTTGTGGTCATAATGGAATTCAGCCTTAACACCTTTACGCTTAAGAACTATGGCGCAGCGGGAGTTGCCGCCGTTTCAGTAGTGATAAACATATTTGAGTTTACCTTCTATTTAAGCGAGGGCATAAGCGAATACGAGATCGTTTCGGTAAACGACAGCATAGGTAAAGACAGCAGCAGGAGCATGGATCTGGCTATAAAGAAAACGCTGAGAGCGGCATTGATAGAGGGGACGGTGCTTTTCGGGCTCATTATTCTTGCTTCGGGTGCGCTTCCGGAAGCATTCGACATCGATAATGAAGAGACAGCGCAGCTTGCCGCTCTGATGCTTAAGATATTCGCTCCGACAGCTGTTTTTATATGTCTTTCGCGGATCACGGCTATTTTTTATCAGTACACGAGACGGTTACCAAGAACGATCAGTCTGTTCGGTATGGCCATAGCGCTTTTGCCGATATTGTTCGGTACGCTGTTTGGCCGGTTCTCGCAGGTGGGGATAGCGGTCGGTATGGCGTTAGGACCTTTTATGGCTTTCTCCCTTATGTATATATATGTCCGTTGTATAAAAAAGGAAAAACTCTTTGATTACACATTGATGCATCTTAATTAATCATTTAGATGCTGATAACAATATTCTAGCAAAGTGCAGGGGGACAAAGGTTTTTTTATGGAGAATCAGAGTTTGAAAAAGATTCTTATTACCGTTGTCAATGTGGTCATTATGGTTGCCATATTGATATTTGTTGTTCTATACTCTGCATTTACAAGCCGGGATTCGTACCTGCGACAGATAGAGCACTTTGTAGACACAACTGTCACAATGGAACAGGTGACGGAAAACTATCTGGAGGGGGAGCAGAGGATCTGCGATGTATGGGCGAATTATATCAACAATAAGGATATGACCATGGAGGAGGCGACCGCGTATATCCGCGCATCCCACGTGCTAAAAAACGCGTCGGCACATCTGATCTATCCTGACACGCTCACAGGTCTTTCCACACGTCCCAAACAGGGAACAGTTGATGACTACACTGTTTCCTATGAACGGGTGGGCCTTTTGGATGGCATAGATTGGGATAATGAGATCGGGAAAGCGATCAACATTACCCGCGCATACACCAATCCTATGAACGGAGAGCAGTCACTGGCTTTCTGCAACACGGTCAGTCTCTACGATCCGGAAAGCGAAACCTCCAGATCCGCGATCCTGCTGAGAGTGCTCCCGATATCAGAACTTGAACAGAAATGGGTTTTCCCGCAGACGGAGCTTGTGAACGCAGGATTGTCCATGATAGATGCCGACGGTGATTATATCATTAAGGGATACAGCTTTAAGAATTCCAGCCTTTTTGAATTTTACAAATCATATAATCACACGGATCCCGAATCAGCAGATCAGTTATTTGAACAGGTGACTTCATCGACGGGATATGTTTCCATGCTCAATTCGCACGGACAGGAGTGTATACTTGCCTTTACCCCTGTTGATGCCACTTCGGACTGGACTATGCTGGGTATCGTGCCGGCAGAGGATCTCCATGTGGATAAAGAAAACTGGCTGATGTTTTGGGTCGTTTCTGCCGGTCTGCTCATCCTGTTCATCTGCGACATGTTTTATATGCTGTCCTTGAATAAACGCCTTCAGGCTGCGGCCAGGGAAGCGGAAGCCGCGAATAAGGCAAAGACTGATTTTCTCTCCACCATGTCACATGATATCAGAACTCCCATGAATGCTATCATAGGTCTTACGACAATTGCGGGGAAAAATCCCGGAGATGTGGAATCAACAAAGGACAGTCTCCGGAAGATCAGTCTTGCCAGCAATCATCTTCTGACACTGATAAATGATATTCTGGATATATCAAAGGTGGAAAGCGGGAAACTGAAACTCAGCCCCCTGACATTCTCCATTGTGGAAACGGTTGAGAATCTTATAAACATTTCACAGCCGATGATAAAAGAAAAGAATCTGGAATTCCGTTTCAATATCAGCAGGATGGAGAATGAATACCTTTATACGGACCAGCTCCGGCTAAATCAGATTTATATCAACATCCTCTCCAATGCCATCAAGTACACGGAACCCGGGGGAGAGGTCAGCGTGGGATTGAATGCGGAAGAGAGCTCTGTGCCGGGCTGTGTAAGGATGACATATGTAGTAGCGGATACGGGCATTGGCATGAGTCCGGAATTCATCGAGACCATGTATCAGCCGTTCTCGCGACAGATAGACAGCCGTGTCAACAGCATTCAGGGAACCGGTCTCGGGCTGGCCATTACAAAGCAGATGGTGGAGCTGATGGGCGGTACTATCGATTGCGTAAGCGAACCAGGCAAGGGGACAACCTTTACTGTTGTTCTGGATATACCGCTAGCTGACAGACAGAGAGAGGATATGCAGCTTGATCCTGTTGACGTTCTGATCGTGGATGATGATAAGATCATGCTGCAGACGGCTGTTGATACCCTGGAATCACTTGGAGCATCTGCGGAGCAGGCACAGAGCGGGCCGGAAGCGATCGGAATGATCGAGCGCAGGCATACCTCCGGGCGGGACTACGATATAGTCATTATTGACTGGAAGATGCCTGAAATGGATGGTGTTGAGACCATCAAACGCGTTCGTTCGGACATAGCTGCGGATATTCCGATCCTGCTGATTTCCGCATATGACTGGTCGGATATCGAGGACAGAGCCAAAGAGGCGGGGGCGAACGGCTTCGTCAGCAAACCGCTTTTCCGTTCCACACTCTATGATAAGATAAACAACCTTATCGGAAAAGAGTGCAGATCCCATGAACCGGAGGATGATAATTCCGATCTGCAGGGGATGCACATTCTGGTAGCCGAAGATAATGATATAAACTGGGAGATCATCTCCAGAATACTTACCTCATTTGGGATTATTACGGATCGTGCGGAAAACGGACGGGTCTGCGTGGATATGATACGTGCAGTTGAGAAAGGGAGCTATGATCTGATCTTCATGGATATACAGATGCCTGAGATGAACGGCCTCGATGCAACCAGAGAGATCAGAGGATTAGAGAACCCATGGGCAGCATACGTTCCGATAGTTGCCATGACGGCCGATGCATTTTCAGAAAACGTCACGGAATGCCTGAATGCAGGAATGAACGGGCATATCGCTAAACCCATTGATATCAAACTGGTAATTAAAGAGATACGAAGGATACGGGAAGACAGAGAGCAGCTTTGAAGCGGATCATAGAAAGGAGCGGTATAGACATCATGAAAAAGATAATGTGTATATTATTAACAGCACTGATGATTTTGGGACTGGTTTCGTGCGGTCCGGTGAAGCAGGAAGCAGTGATCGACGAAAAATTCAAGCCGCGGCTTGACACTTCCACGAGCTGCCATATCAACGTCGCCGGAGGTTACGATAACTTTGAGGCACTGGAAGCCGAATTTGACCGCTTCAACGATCATTATCCGAATGTGGAACTGGTGTTTACAAAGGTCGATGACTATAACAACATGATCGGTACGGTTCTCAATGGAAATGATGCCCCTGATATTTATGTAAACTACTCCTGGATGTATGGCCGGGATCAGTATAAGTCCTCCATAGATCATGCAGAGAATCTGTCAGATCCGGCGCTGGGACTGAATCTTAACTGTATCAGAAGCAATATCACGCTGAAGACAGACGACGGCAAACTCCCTATGGTACCGGTTTTTGCAAATACCTATGGTATGCTGGTGAATAATGATCTTTTTGAGAAAGAAGGTCTCAGCGTTCCCACGACCTATCGCGAACTTGTGGAGGTGTGTGATGCGTTTAGGAAAAGGGGATATAAGAGTCCGATGATGGGATTCTCCAAAGAGGAGACTACATCAATATTCACGTTGACAAGTTATCCGTATTTTTGCGGAACTGTGGCGGATGATGCGGAGGCTGTAAAAAAGCTTAATGCACTTGATCCCCCAGCGGGTGAATATATGAGGCCTGCCATTGAGAAGACCGTGCAGTTCTTTGGCGACGGATGCGTGGATCTTGAAGCCTGCGATGAGATCGAGAACAACTATGACGCTGTGATCCTCCGCTTCTTTGAAGGGGATGTGCCTATGATGGCAGGTTCCGGGGATACCGTTTCCGGAACAGAAAAACGCGAGAGCCGTTACGAAGCATTCATTGACGCTCCATTCTCATATTCTTTTGCACCGATCCCTATGTCGGATGATGGAGCATACTTCCTTGATATGCCAAACCTTCAGTTCTCTGTCAATAAGGACAGCCAAAACCTGGATATGGCAAATGAGTTTATGCGGTTCCTTATATCGTCAGACGAGCTTAATGAGATGGCGGAGATAAAGGGGCTTATGTCTCCGACCAGGGATCTGTCTTTTGACAGTATGTATGCCGCATTCGGGGAAGTTCCCGAATCCAGGATCCTGTCTCCGGAAGAGATCGGCCTGACAGATGATGCGCTCGTACAGGTAAGGCAGGCGGTATTCAAAGTCGGAACAGGGGAAATGACCATAGATGAAGCAATCGCCGGCTACGGCTCTTATCCGTTGACTTAATGACATTTGAACCGTCCCCGTTGACTTATTCTTTAGAAGGAGAGCGTGGTAATACATTTATGGATGGTATCAAACGGCATACAAATTCTAATTATTTAAAATTCATTGCTATTATTGCAATGACGATCGATCATGCCACAGATCTGCTGTACCCGGGATTTCCTGCGGAGGCATTGCCGTTTGTACTTCATTTTATCGGAAGGTTGACTGCTCCGATCATGTGGTTCTTTGTATGTGAGGGATATCATTATACAAAGGATGTTAAGAAGTATATGCTCCGCCTGGGGATCTTTGCGCTTATTTCTCACTTCGCTTACTGCTTCGGATTTGGGATAAGCCTTAATCCGCTAGAAGGAGGGATATTTAACAGAACCAGCGTTATGTATCCGCTTTTTATCGCAGTTGTCGTTTTATACATAGAAGATCATTCGGGGACACTTAAGAAGTGGGTGAAAACCGCAATTCAAACTGTTCTTATCCTAAGCGCATTTCCTGCGGACTGGAGCTGTATAGCGGTTCTTGCGATCCTTGGCATGTACAGTGAAAGAGGAAATCTTGAAAAACAGATGCTGAAAATTGCAGGCTGGGTATCAGTGTATGGGATAGTTTCGTTCTTCTTTGTCAGTAAAACATATGCGATAGAACTTATCGGTGTGCTCATGGTCTATCCTGTACTGAAACTTTATAATGGAGAGCGCGGAAAGGCAAAATGGATGAAGTGGTTTTTCTATATATATTATCCGCTGCATCTGATAATTATCGGTATTATACGTCTCGCAGTATATGGAAACGTAAATATCTGTCTTTAAATCAAAACCTGGAGTGAAGCGATCAGCCCCGGACATTTGGTCCGGGGCTGATTGATTATAGGTGTTGATTACATCAACTTTCTAAACATCTCTTCAAAGTCTTTGAGCTCTGCGTGGCGCGGATTTCCGGGAGCGCAGGCATCTGCAGCTGCAGATTCGCAAAGGAAAGGAAGATCCTCTTCTTTAAGCTTCTCTAACTTTGTGGGTATTCCAACATCAACAGAGAGCTGGCGAACAGCATCAATTGCGGCCTTTCTGTATGCCTTCTCATCCATTCCGCTGGTATCTACACCGAAAGCCTCGGCGATATTCTTAAACTTGGTGCCGGTGTACTCCTGATTGAACTCCATGACGATGGGAAGCATCATTGCACAAGCAACTCCGTGAGGTGTGTCATAAACGGCACCCAGAGTATGTGCCATTGAGTGTGCGATACCGAGACCTACATTTGAATATGCCATAGCGGTAACATACTGAGCAAGAGCCATTCCCTCACGTCCGTCAGGATCATTGTCAACAGCTTTTCTGAGATTCTTCGCGATAAGCTGGATGGATTCAAGATTGAGTACATCTGCAAGCTCCCATGCTGCGCCGGTGGTGTAACCTTCGATGGCATGTGTAAGGGCATCCATTCCTGTGGAAGCTGTAAGTCCCTTGGGCATTGAGGACATCATATCAGGGTCAACAACTGCGATATCAGGAATATCGTTAGGGTCAACACAGACAAACTTTCTCTTCTTTTCTACATCAGTGATAACATAGTTGATAGTAGATTCTGCGCCGGTTCCGCCTGTGGTTGGAACAGCGATGGTGAAAACTGTACGCTTCTTTGTGGGAGCAACTCCTTCAAGAGAACGGACATCAGCAAATTCGGGGTTATTTACGATGATACCGATACCCTTACCGGTATCCATTGAGGAACCGCCTCCTATGGTTATCATACAGTCAGCGCCGGATTTTTTATAGGCCTCTACGCCATGCTGTACATTCTCGATAGTTGGATTGGGCTTGATATCGGAATAGAGCTCATATCCTATGCCGTTTTTGTCCAAGAGATCGGTAACCTTCTTGGTAACACCAAACTTTACAAGGTCAGGGTCTGAAGCCACAAAGGCTTTCTTATAACCTCTGGATGTAATGAGTCCGGGAATCTCCTGGATAGCTCCGTGACCATGATATGAAATTCCGTTAAGCACAAAACGATTTACTGCCATTTACCTACCTCCTTGAATTTTGGAGCAGAACTCTGCTCCGGTTCACGTTTACAACAAGCATTATGATTTTACTATATGGGATAAATTTCATCAAGGATTATTCGTAAGATTTTACTATAATCTAAACAATTTACCCATAACATATGTGTAAATTGCACTATAGAATGATATGCTATATTATAGAAGTCAGCGAGAACCGTCCCAATGGCATTTAGTTAAGCTCCTTGTCATCCTGAGCGTCAGCGAAGGATCTCTCCTACAGGTATATGAGATTCTTCGCTTCGCTCAGAATGACACCGGGATTTAACTTAATGACATTGGAACCGTCCCCACTGACTTACTGACTTAGAAGGAACCTATGAAGACTAGAGAAGAAGTGTTACAATACGGGCTTTCATTTCCGGACACATATCAGGATGCGCCGTTTCATGACCCGAACTGGCAGTTAGTAAGGTATAAGGGGAATAAAAAGGCGTTTCTCTGGGCGTATGAAAGAGACGGAAATATCAATCTTAACGTAAAGGTGGATCCCGGATGGAGAGATTTTTGGAGGAGTACATATAAATCCGTGATCCCTGCATATCATCAGAATAAAGAGCATTGGAATACGATCATTCTCGATGGATCGATACCGGATGAAGATGTAAAAAGGATGATCGCGGAGAGCTATGACCTGATAGCCGATTCACCGACCAGAAGGATCTACGAAGCCGTTAAAAAGATACCCAAAGGACATGTGGCGACATATGCCCGGGTTGCGGAAATGGCCGGAGACAGAAAAATGGCAAGGGCAGTTGGCAATGCTCTGCACAAAAACCCCGATCCGGAAAATATTCCATGTCATCGTGTTGTGAATCACAAAGGAGAACTTGCGGGAGAGTATGCGTTTGGCGGTGCATGGAAACAGGCAGAGATCCTGAGAAAAGAGGGGGTTGAGTCTGTTAATGGAAAAGTAGATCTGAAAAAGTACGGAATATAAAGATTAATGTCTCCGGAGGTCCACCCTGCAGGCGGACCTCCGGCTTTATATATTTTTCAGACCCTTATGATCTTCAGTTCTCCGAAAGCAACCGAGCCGTTGAGGAAACAGGTTACAGTATCAGCAGAATTATCAGGGTTTACGCCATTGATGTCGCAATGCCCCAGAGTGACATCGATCTTATTTTCAATTCTCCAGCTTTGGGGTATATAGATGTTTATCGCACCAAATGACACTTTGCAGTCTATTTTGACTGTCTTTCCGGGGACTCCTGCTTTATCAAAAAAGACGCTCATCTCACCAAACCGGCATGAAAGGTTGGCGGAAGTCAGGTTCTCGCAGCGGACATATCTTGTGGAAGATCCGAACTGGGTAGAATAGTCTACGTAACCGTTTTCATCTTCGCTGAAGCTTTCTGAATACTTGTCAGAAACAGGGTTATATCCGCCGTGCGAATGCGCATGATCTTTTCTGTGATGGTGGTGAGGAAAGATCAGGTGGAATGCAACAGTGAGCAGAACAGCTGTTATCAGCACCACCCAGGGGGTGATAGCGGTTATTCCAAGGGGCTTGTCAAATATAATGCATATAACTGCAAGGGGAATGAAGATCCCGCCGAAAGAAAGATCTATGATGCTGTGCAGGATGACGACCACCATTAATACAGCTATCAAAAGTCCCCATGCGCTGATGCCGGTAAATACCGGAGGCAGATTCAGTACATTGAGTTTCCACATGACAAGGCAGACAGCCAGTGCGATAAGTATTATTCCTGTCAGGATGTTTTTTGTTCTGTATTTCATAATATCTCCTTTTATGGCGTGATCATATCTTTTAATGCTCTGTAATAATTTCTGGAACAGTAAACAGTCTTGTAGGTATCCTGAAATTCGATCTTACTTGCTCCGGTGAGATTCTTTGTGATGGAATAGATCTTCCGGGTGTTCAGTATGGCCGATTTTGAGATCCTTAAAAAATAGGATGGAAGTATTTCTTCCAGCTCGTAAAGTCTGTATTTCACATCGAATTCATCATCTGCGGTATGGGCCCTTATAGAACCGCCTTCAGTTTCGAAGAAAAGAACAGACGCAAGCGGTATGAAATACTCAGAATCTTTCTTGAATAAGCTGATCTGGGAAGTTCCCGGAGAGCTTTCGGTTAAAAGTTTCTGGATCTCAGCCACTTTTTCGCTGACTCCGGAACATCTGATCACAACTTCACAATCATCTATATCCGGATCGATCTCGATTTTTACCTTCAACTTGTTCATGGGATCATTATACAGCTAATAATTACTAGCGAAAGGGGTTTTGCCTAAGAGGTATGAAAAAGCGGGTGACAGGTAAGAAATGCAGGGTCAGTCTGCACTGATCGTAAGATCCTTAACCCACTTAAATTTATAGAGTCGTATCATGACCCAGGGGATCTTGCCGACTTCATCCAGACAGGTGCAGGCGTAGACCACGAGAACGGGGACTCCAAGTATAGATCCGGCAGAAGTAACCGCTAATACAAACATGTTCTGTACAAACTGGACCTGTGTGGCCAGTGATACTGCGGTCATTTCATTCTGTTCCACCTGCCCCAGCATCAGGGCATCGCAGGCTGCCACAAGGGCCACGGGACATTATATCAGATATTCGAATAAAAGAAGAGCCAAAAAACACTAAAGTTTCAAACAGTTTTTACCGATATAATCTTCAGCAGGGAATGCACATGACACATAAGGATCGTGGATCTTTTGTCATGTGCTTTTTGCATTTTATGATAATATCCGGAGAAGTGTATGAACAGGTCACCGATAATTGTAAAACAGGGAAACAGATCCAAGGTGTTAAGAGAGTCTTCCATAACTTATGTTGAGAGCAGGGGAAGAGTTCAGATAATCCACACCAGGGAGGGCGCCAGCAGGGTTATGAGTAAGACCATGAACGAACTGGAAGAAACCTTAAAGGGCGGATTCTTCCGTATCCACAGATGCTTTCTCGTAAATATGGATTGTATCGATATTTTCGAGAGAACACAGGTCAGATTACAGGATGGCAGCTCTCTTCTCATGTCAAAATACAAGTACCGGGATTTTGTAAACAGTTATTTAAAATACATGTCCGAAAAACCATAAGATAGGGCAAAATATTACGTTTTTATGGCATATCTTGTGTCTTTTCCGGTGGATAAAAAAGGTGTATACTTAATGGATGCGGAAGAGATTATACGAAGTAATAGAAGCATCCAAAGAGGGCGATAAGCTCAGTATTGTCTATGATCTGATAATGATCTGTACCATAGTTATCAGCATTCTTCCTCTTGCGTTTAAGGAGAATCACTCCTACTTTTTTTACTCGGATATAATCACCACATTTTTATTTATAGTTGACTACTTTTTACGTTGGAGTACAGCTGATTACAAACTGAATGATCATTCGGTCTCTGCGTTTGTGAGATATCCCTTTACGCCATGGGCAATAGTGGATCTGGTTTCGATCCTTCCGAGTGTTTCGGTCATAACAGGCGGCGGATTCCAGCTCTTTAAGCTTCTTCGAATACTGCGGATATTCAAAGCTTTCAGATATTCGAAGAGCATGATGATCATATACAAGGTGATCAAGAGATCGCGTAATGCGCTGTTGGCGGTATGTACTTTGGCAATAGGATATATAATGATCTCCGCTCTGGTGATATACAATGTGGAGGGAGATACTTTCAAGTCATTTTTTGAGGCATTCTACTGGGCTACCGTGTCCCTTACAACAGTGGGATACGGGGATATTTATCCTGTGACACCGGCAGGAAGAGCGATCACCATGATCTCGTCACTCTTCGGAATAGCGATAGTGGCGCTTCCTTCAGGTGTTATCACGGCGGGGTATATGGAAGCGCTGAGAGAAGAACGTGACAGGGAAAAAGAGGAAAACAGGGATAAGAACGATCCGAAGGTATTGAATAAGTTTAACAGCGGCCGTATGTATAAGGAGGCTTCGAAGAAATCTTAATATACAGGGAGGCTATGGGGATGAGCAACACAGATAATAAGGCTGATTCTTTGACGAGATATCTGTCGCCGATGGGGGTCTGGGCTATATCGATCGGCACCAGTATCGGCTGGGGATCCTTTGTGATCACGGGTAATACCTATCTGTCTGCAGCGGGGCCCATGGGGAGTACTCTTGGACTTATAATCGGAGCAGTAGTCATGGTATTTATAGGCAGAAACTATTACTACATGATGCTCAAATACCCTGATTCGGGAGGAGTTTATACATATAGTAAGAATGCTTTTGGATTTGACTACGGATTTCTCACGGCCTGGTTTTTGATCCTTACCTATATATCTATTTTCTGGGCGAATGTCACGTCCTTTCCTATTTTTGCTCAGTATTTCTTAAACAACGTTTTCCGCTTCGGACATATATACACTATTTTTGGTTATGAGATATACCTGGGAGAAGCGCTTTTATCTATCATTGCTATTCTTGCCGCAGGTATGCTGTGCATCACGTCAAAAAGGATCTCAGAGATCATAATGATAATTCTGGCAGTTACCTTTACGGCCGGGATAACAGTCTGCTTCATAGCTTCGTTTTTACATCTTGGCGGAGACATGTCCACTTTCAACCCGGCTTTTATACCGGACAAGTCAGCGGTTTCCCAGGTTGTCAGGATCGCATGTATTTCACCCTGGGCATTTATCGGATTTGAGAATATCTCGAACTCGGTTGAAGAATTTAAGTTTTCCGAAAAGAAGATATTTTCGATCTTAAATATCTCCATTATTTCAACCACTCTTTTATACATTTTTGTGATCCTTCTTTCCATAACAGTTTGTCCGCCGGAATACAGCAGCTGGTTTGACTATATCAGGGATCTCGGAAATCTGGAGGGAATAAAAGGACTTCCTGCTTTCTATGCCGCAGAGTACTATCTCGGTAATATAGGTGTGTTCATTCTCATGATCACGCTGCTTTCCATTGTTATAACAAGTCTGATAGGGAATATGTTAGCCCTGAGCAGGCTTCTTTTTGCTCTTGCGAGAGATGGAGTGATATCAGATAAATTCGCACTTTTAAATAAGTCGGGGATACCAGGAAATGCAGTACTCGGGATCGTGATCGTCTCGATGGTGATACCTTTCCTGGGAAGGGTTGCTGTTGGATGGATAGTGGATGTGACAACACTTGGAGCCACGATAATATATGGTTGTGTTTCAGGCGCTGCATTCAGCATTGCCCGGAAAGAAAATAACAGAACGGAGACTGTGACCGGATTTATCGGAGTAGCAGTAATGATCTGGTTTGCAGTTATGCTCCTCATGCCCAATGTATTTACCGCCGGCAGCTCCATGGCTAAGGAATCATATTTCTTATTCGCAATATGGGGGATCCTCGGAATAATATTCTTCAGAAAAATACTTATAAATGATCATCAGACCAGACGATTCGGAAAGTCAGGGATAGTGTGGACCGTACTTCTAATGTTGATACTGCTTACATCACAGGAGTGGATGGAGGAATCGGCTTCAGCTGCAGCCGAAAGGTCTATGGATCACATAATCCACCACTATGGATTAGGTGCAGAGGACAGAGCTACAGGCAGGATAACGGACGAATATATCCTGGAAGAATTACATGATCTTAAAAAGGTGACTACATACGGATCCATCCTGATGGTGGGAATCTTCGCGGTGTCGGTATGGATAATCATGAGTAATCATGCGCTTATGGCGAAGAGGGAACAGGAAAAGGAAAGGGAGCTCGGGGCAGCAAAGACTCTGGCTTATACCGATCCGCTCACCGGAGTAAAGAGTAAAACTGCCTATGCAGAGAAAGAGATAGAGTATAATACTGCGATCCGGGAGGGGACCATACACCCCTTTGCAGTCGTAGTCTGCGATGTAAACGGGCTTAAACAGGTAAATGACACCATGGGACATAAGGCAGGAGATGAGATGATACAGACAGCCTGCCGCATGATATGTGAGTTCTTTAAGCATAGTCCCGTATACAGAGTGGGCGGTGACGAATTTGTAGTAGTTCTTGCAGGGGCGGATTTCGCCAGAAGAGAAGAGATAATGGCGGAGTTTAACAGTCGTGTCGAAAGAAATAAAAAGAACAGGGAAGTGGTGATCGCTGTCGGGATCTCCGATTTTGAAACAGGAAAAGACAAAGGATATCATGACGTCTTTGAAAGAGCAGACGCCATGATGTATATCCGAAAGAAAGAATTAAAGGAAACGGATCAATCCTTATAAAGCTTTTCCGCGCTTACCAGTTTTACGCAGACAGTGAAGAGCTTCGCTGCCGTGGAGAGATCCTCAAGCGTGGGATAAGTAGGAGCGATCCTTATGTTGCTGTCATGAGGATCCTTGTGATATGGCCAGGTGGATCCTGCGGGGGTAAGCTTTACTCCTGCTTTCATGGCTCTGTCGACAATGAGCCGTGCAGTGCCTTCCATACCGTCAAAGCTGATAAAGTATCCGCCGTTGGGTTTTGTCCACTCGGCGATACCGAGTCCGCCTAAGTTCTCTTCAAATATATTCTCAACCGTTTCAAACTTCGGACGGAGCACCGCTGCATGTTTACGCATGTGCTCTGTCATTCCGTGTATATCCTTAAAGAATCTCACATGTCTCAGCTGATTGACTTTATCGTGTCCTATAGTCTGGTTTTTGAGCTGAGCCTTGATATCCTCCAGATTATTCGCACTGGAGGCTATTGCAGCTATTCCGCTTCCGGGGAATGTGATCTTGGAAGTGGATGAGAATTTATAAACGAGATCGGGGTTTCCGGCTCTCTTACATTCTGCAAGGATCTCAATAAGGTAATCCTGATGATCGTCATAGAGATGATGAACACCGTAAGCGTTATCCCAGTAGATCCTGAAATCCCTTGCAGCGGGTTTCAGCCTTGCAAAGCGTCTGACGGTCTCATCATTATATGAATATCCCTGGGGATTTGAGTACTTGGGTACGCACCAGATCCCCTTAATGGCCTTATCTTCCGATACCAGCTTCTCGACCATGTCCATGTCAGGACCATTCGGAGTCATGGGAACAGGTATCATTTCTATATTGAAATATTCTGTGATCCCGAAATGTCTGTCATATCCCGGTACAGGGCAGAGCCACTTTACTTTATCAAGCTTATACCAGGGAGTATTTCCCATTACACCGTGGCTGAAGGAACGGGCGATCTGATCGTACATGACGTTCAGGGAAGAATTCCCGTAGATAAGGATATTGTCGGGATTATTCTCCATCATATCTCCGATAAGAACCTTGGCTTCGTGTATTCCCTCCAGAACCCCGTAGTTACGGCAGTCGGTTCCGTCTTCGCAGGAGAGATCCGCATTGGAATTCAACGCATCCATCATTCCCATGGAGAGATCCAGCTGATCGCGGCAGGGCTTTCCACGGCTCATATCAAGCTCCAGCTCCAAACCCTGATATCTTCTGTATTCAGCGCGAAGAGCTTCTATTTCTTCTGCGAGTTCCTCTTTTGACATTTCAAGATAAGATTTCATGATAGTTCTCCCTTTATGAGATTTGTTGCGTTCATCGGACATTCTAGCACAACATTACTGATTTGACTAACTAATATTTCTCTTGTAATATCAGAATCACTATCTTACGTAAAAATGCCGTAAAGAAATTGATTTGTAACTGTTCAGAACAGATACATCGCTTTACAGACCGT
The DNA here is from genome assembly GCA_902779445.1 of uncultured Lachnospiraceae bacterium. GTDB lineage: Bacteria > Bacillota > Clostridia > Lachnospirales > Lachnospiraceae > NK4A144. The sequence goes on along the minus strand of CACZBM010000009.1, from coordinate 39,626 downwards.
GAGGTGTCAAATGAAAAAAGACCTTCTACTTATCATTGATATGCAGAATGTATACGCAGCCGGAGGAGCATGGTGCTGTCCGGGAGCGGAAGCGGCAGCAGATAAGATCCATAAGCTTATATCTTCATCCGGACAAGATCTGGATGTCATTTTTACCAGGTTCATTGCGAACAGCAATCCCAAAGGTACATGGAAAGACTATAACCGCGAATATGCGGAGATAAATAATGATGACAACGCAAATGCCATGATGGATGTATTCAGCGGGGACCTGAAGAAGTATCCGCTTTATACAAAATCCGTCTATTCTTCCATGGATATCCCGGAAGTAAGAGAAGCTGTAAAAAAGGCGGACAGTGTACTGATCGCCGGTGTTGTGGCTGAGTGTTGTATTCTGTCAACAGTAATGGCGCTCATTGATGCAGGGGTCTATGTAGTATATCTGAAGGACTGTGTGGCAGGTTTAAATAAAGAGACTGAGGCGGCGGTTGAAACAGTTCTTTCCGGCCTGGAGCCGCTTCAGACCGTTGTTACTGATGTTTCCGGATATCTTTCCGGCAGAGTCCGGAGGAAAGAAGAGGGAGAGGTTAAAAAAGCCAGGGTTCTCGGTGTCGGAGTTGCCACTATGGATATTTATCCCGATAAGAAAAGGATGTATCCCGGAGGAAATGAGTATAACGTTGCAAGCAATGCATCCATACTCGGAGCGGAAGCAGGATTCCTTGGTGTATTCGGAAATGATCTGGCAGGAGAAATACTTGAAAAAACCCTTAAAAATCTTAATGTTGATACGGGAATGTGCCATCATGAAGAAGGCTCCAGCGGCTACAGCCTGGTGCGTCTGAAAGATGACGGAGACAGAGTATTCCTGGACTGGAACCGTCAGGGAGTTACGGATCTTTATCCTATAAGGTTCAGCGCAGAGGAGATAAGATATGTAAAGAGTTTTGATGTTGTATCGGCAGGAAGAGTTGCGGATGTTGAGCCTGCCACCATAAAGATGCTGTATGAACGCTACGGCATCGATATCTGCTATGACTTTCATGCAGTGTTTACCGATTCGGATATAGATGCCATAGCACCCTATATAAAATATGGATTCTTTTCCTGCAGCCATCTGAAGGAGGACGATATCAGAACAGTCCTTAAAAAGACAACGGACAGGGGGTGCAGCATAGCAATAGGTACGAGGGGCTGTGATCCTGTAATAGCCTATGACGGGAAGAATTACTATATCCATGAAGTAAATCCGGTGGAGGCGACAGATGCGCTCGGAGCGGGAGATTCATTTATCGGAGCATTTCTCGTCGATTATATCTCCGGAAAAGGAGAAGATATCCCGGAGGAAGCGCTTATCAGACGATCCCTTAAGGCAGCAGCTGATTATGCGGCAACTGTGGTCGTAAAAGAGGGAAGTGTCGGCATCGGATATGATTATGACCCTCCGTCATTTAATCAGGTAGTTAATGTTGGCTAACCGCATGAGCTCATAGTATAATCGGGGCATGTGGGGGTAACATTGCTGACACGATAATAAGGAGGTACAAAAGTATGGGAAACAATCCGTATGCAGGCACAAAGACAGAGAAGAATCTTCTGGAAGCTTTTGCAGGTGAATCACAGGCACGTAATAAGTATACCTATTTTGCTTCTGTAGCAAAAAAGGCGGGGTACGAGCAGATAGCTGCATTATTCCTGAAAACTGCCGATAACGAAAAAGAGCATGCAAAGATGTGGTTTAAGGAGCTTGGTATGCTCGGAACCACAGAGGAAAACTTAAGCGCGGCAGCAGACGGTGAGAACTTCGAGTGGACCGATATGTATGAGCGTATGGCAAAGGAAGCTGAGGAAGAGGGATTCAATACCCTCGCTGCAAAGTTCCGCGGAGTGGCTGCCATCGAGAAGGCTCATGAAGAGAGATACAGAAAGCTTCTCCAGAACGTGGAGAATAAGGAAGTATTCGAGAAGAGTGAAGTAAAGGTTTGGGAATGCCGTAACTGCGGACACATCGTTGTGGGCACAAAAGCACCTGATGTTTGTCCTGTATGTAAGCACCCTCAGGCTTACTTCGAAATCCGTGAAGAGAATTATTGACCGATATGCAGTAAAGGAGGGGTAACCATGTTATTTTTTAAATGTATGAAATGCGGTAACTTCGTTATCTTCTTAAAGAAGACTCCCTGCACACCCGAGTGCTGCGGCGAGGAAATGACAGAAGTAAAGCCCAATACCACAGACGGCGCATCAGAAAAGCACGTTCCCGATGTAAAGATCGACGGGCAGAAGGTAAAGATCCAGGTGGGATCCGTTATACATCCCGCACTGGAAGAGCACCATATCGAATTTATAATCCTTGAAACAGACAAGGGTTATTATAAGAGAGATATCACCCCCGGTGATGAGCCTTCAGTAGAGTTCACTCTTTCTGACGGAGAGAAGCTGGTAGCAGCTTATGAAAACTGCAACCTTCACGGATTATGGAAGGCAGATATCTGAATCTGAGGCATGTAAGACAGGGGGATTTCCCCCTGTCTTTTTCTGTCTTGACATATCCTCCGGTTAAGTGTACAGTTTACTGGAAAAAGTTCACAACCAAATATGCGAAATGTTCTCTTATTTAGAGTGATGGAGATGCAAAGGATCTGAGAAGTCACGACAACCTCCCTTGGTATCAGAGGGAAGGTGCCACCCTTGAGCGAGTAATATCGAACAATGAGAGGATTTGATGTCGATCGAGTCCACTCTTCGCAGTGGACTTTTCTAGTCTTTAACCAGGCACGGCAGTGCCTCGTATATTGCATCCTGAACATTAGCAAAGGATACGGATGAAAGGAGAAACAAATGGAAAAAAGACTTTTTACATCAGAATCAGTTACAGAAGGACATCCCGACAAAGTCTGTGATGCCATATCTGATGCGATCCTGGACGAATGCATGAGACAGGATCCCATGAGCCGTGTGGCATGTGAGACAATGGCCTGCACAGGATTTGTAGTAGTAACAGGCGAGATCACCACTAAGGCATATGTGGATATCCAGAAGACAGTAAGGGATACCGTAAGAGAGATCGGTTATACCAAGTCAGAGTATGGCTTTGATGCTGACACCTGCGCTGTATTCACAGCTATTGACGAGCAGTCGGCAGACATTGCAATGGGTGTTGATAACGCTCTTGAAACAAAGGCAGATCTCAAAGCTCTTGAAAAGAATATGTCTGATGAAGAGATCGGAGCTATCGGCGCCGGAGACCAGGGAATGATGTTCGGATATGCTTCAAACGAGACACCGGAATACATGCCCTATCCCATCGATCTTGCTCATAAGCTCACACTTCAGCTTACAAAGGTAAGAAAGGACGGCACTCTTAAATATCTCCGTCCTGACGGAAAGTCACAGGTTTCTGTAGAGTATGATGAGAACGGAAAGCCTTCAAGACTTGAAGCTGTTGTTATTTCCACACAGCATGATGATGATGTTACCCAGGAGCAGATCCATAAGGATATAAAGAAGTATGTATTTGATCCTGTTGTACCTTCAGGAATGATCGATGACAAGACAAAGATCTACATCAATCCCACAGGACGTTTTGTAATAGGCGGACCTCACGGTGATGCAGGACTCACGGGAAGAAAGATCATCGTAGACACCTACGGTGGATACGCACGTCACGGCGGCGGAGCATTCTCCGGAAAGGACTGCACAAAGGTTGACCGCTCAGCTGCATACGCAGCTAGATATGTTGCAAAGAATATCGTGGCTGCAGGCCTTGCTGATCAGGTGGAGATACAGCTTTCATATGCAATAGGTGTTGCAGAGCCTACCTCTATCCAGGCTGATTCCTTCGGAACAGGTAAGGTCAGCGATGAAGAGCTCACAAAGGTCATCCGTGAGAACTTTGATCTTCGTCCCGCAGGCATCATAAAGATGCTGGATCTGCGTCGTCCTATCTACAAGCAGACAGCTGCTTACGGACACTTTGGCAGAACAGATGTGAAGCTCCCTTGGGAAGAACTTGATAAGGTGGAAGCACTCAAGAAGTATCTTTAAGATTTTATGAGTTTTGTTCACTTACACACACATACTGAATATTCTCTTTTAGATGGTTCCAATAAGATAAAGGAATACGTGGCGAGAGTAAAGGAACTTGGTATGAATGCCGCGGCCATTACGGACCACGGTGTTATGTACGGAGTCATAGACTTCTATAAGGCCTGCAGGGAGGCAGATATCAATCCCGTTATAGGCTGTGAAGTCTATGTATCTCCGGGTTCCAGATTCGATAAAGAACCCGGAATGAGTGACAACAGATATTATCATCTGGTACTACTCGCCGAGAACAATACCGGCTATCAGAATCTAATGAAGATAGTTTCCATAGGATTTACCGAAGGCTATTACTACAAGCCCAGAGTGGACATGGAGGTATTGGAAAAATATCATGAGGGACTCATCTGTCTATCCGCCTGCCTTGCCGGTGAAATTCCCAGAAACATAGTAAGGGGACTTACCGATGAGGCGGAAAAGGCGGCACTCCGTTATCGTGAGATATTTGGAGAAAACAATTTCTTCCTGGAACTCCAGGATCACGGCATAAGGGAACAGCAGCTTGTTGACCAGACCCTTATCGCTATGTCGGATAAACTGAACATCCCTCTTGTATGTACAAATGACTGTCATTACACCTTAAGTGAGGACGCTGAACCTCACGATATTTTGCTGTGCCTTCAGACAGGAAAGAAGCTTTCTGATACGGACAGGATGAAGTACGAGGGAGGCCAGTATTACGTTAAATCCGAAGAGGAGATGAAGAGACTCTTTTCTTATGTTCCGGAAGCTATTGAAAATACACAGAAGATCGCTGACAGATGTCATGTGGATATTGTATTCCATGAGACCAAGCTCCCCCATTATGAGGTTCCGGAAGGATTCAGTGATTCGCTGAGTTACCTTAAGCATCTGTGTGATGAGGGATTTAAGGAACGTTACCCCGATGATGACGGTACTCTCCATGACAGGATGGAGTATGAGCTCTCCGTTATCGAGACAATGGGGTTTGTTGACTATTTCCTCATAGTCTGGGACTATATCAATTTCTCCAGAAACCACGGGATACCGGTAGGACCCGGAAGAGGATCCGCAGCGGGATCCATAGTTTCCTATGCTTTGAAAATAACGGATATCGATCCGATCAGATATGACCTTCTTTTCGAAAGATTCTTAAATCCCGAGAGAATATCCATGCCCGATATAGACGTGGACTTCGGATACGAGAAAAGACAGGAAGTAATAGATTATGTAGTGGAAAAATACGGCAGGTCAAAGTGCGTACAGATCGTGACCTTCGGTACTCTCGCTGCAAAGGGTGTTATAAGAGATGTGACAAGAGTGATGGATCTGCCTTATGCCTTCGGAGACAGTCTCTCCAAAATGATCCCCAATGAATTAAATATCACATTGAAAAAAGCGCTGGAAGAGAATAATGATCTTCGAAAGCTCTATGAAGAGGATAGCCAGGTGAAGCTCGTTATGGATATGAGTATGCGGCTCGAAGGACTTCCAAGACATACTTCCATGCATGCAGCGGGGATACTCATTACACCTGAAGATGCAGATAATTATGTGCCGCTGTCCAGGGGTTCAAACGGAGAGATAACTACCCAGTTCACAATGACCACCCTTGAAGAGCTTGGACTCCTGAAAATGGATTTCCTTGGACTTCGCACACTGACTGTTATCCAGAATGCGGTGGACTATATCAACGTAAACGTTACTGACAGGATATCTCCCACGGGAGATCCGGAGGAAGTGGGAAAAGACGGCAGATATCTTGATATTAACCTGATCGACTATGATGACCCCGGGACACTGAAATACATCGGAACAGGAGAAACCGACGGGATATTCCAGCTGGAGTCAGGAGGGATGCAGAGATTTATGAAGGATCTTTCTCCCGAAAGCCTGGAAGATGTCATAGCGGGGATCGCGCTGTACAGGCCGGGTCCCATGGACTTTATTCCCCAGTACATTGCCGGAAAGAAAAACAGAAAAGACGTTCATTACCTCTGTCCGGAACTGGAACCGATCCTAAAACCCACCTATGGGTGCATAGTATACCAGGAACAGGTAATGCAGATATTCCAGTCACTTGCAGGCTATTCTCTTGGCGGAGCCGACAGTATCAGGCGTGCCATGAGTAAGAAGAAGCAGAAGGTGATAGATGAGAACCGGAATATTTTCGTTCATGGCGGAGAGATCATGGTCCGGGACGATACCCAGGAGATACCGGGATGTATGGGTAACGGTATCAGCGAAGACGCTGCGGAAAAGGTTTATTCCGGCATGAATGATTTCGCAAAGTACGCGTTCAATAAATCCCATGCCGCATGCTATGCTTACCTCACAATGCAGACTGCCTTTTTAAAGAAATACTATCCTGTGGAATTCATGGCGAGTCTGATGACGAGTGTTCTCGACAATCCCGGAAAGCTTGCAGGATATATGCTGTCTGCGAGATCGATGGGGATAGAGCTTCTGCCGCCCTATATAAATGAGGCAGAATCGGGATTCTCTCCTGCAGGGGACCATGCCATCAGATACGGGCTTTCAGCTATAAAGGCGGTAGGTGTATCAGTTATAAAAACCGTGGAAGAAGAGAAGGAAGCTAATGGACCATTTTCTTCCCTTACGGATTTTATAAAGAGACTGGCCGGGACAGAAGTAAACAAACGGACCATAGAGGCATTTATCAAGGCCGGAGTATTTGACGGTTTCGAAGGTAACCGACATCAGTTCATGGAAGCATATCCAGCCATGCTGGATGCTGCGGTGCGCGAGAAAAAGGACAACATGGCGGGGCAGATGTCTCTCTTTGACATGATGGATGACGAAGAAGTATCCGGCTGGAAGGGAGATATCCTTCCTGAAATAGATGAGTATCCGGAAGAGATAAGACTTGCCTTTGAGAAGGAGGCACTTGGTATCTACCTTACGGGGCATCCCCTTGCCGAATACGAAGAACTGATAAGAAAACATACAAATGTGAAAAGCGTCGACTTCCTTCTGAATCCCGAAACAAATATGATCGGTGTGGATGAAGGAAAAGAAGTGACCATCGGAGGACTCCTTACTTCAGTGAGACTGAGACAGACAAAAAAGGGAGATACCATGGCCATTGTTATCATAGAGGATACCTTCGGGTCCGTAGAGTGTATAGTATGGCCCAGGACGTATGCTTTATGTAATAAGCTGCTGTATGAAGATGCAAAAGTTCTCCTCACCGGAAAAGTCAAAGCAGATGATGAGAAGGACGGGCAGCTCATGGTAGATAAGGTTGTGCCGCTTAATGAGGTGGGTGGTACTCTTTATATCCGGTTTGAAGATAAGGAAAAATACAGTGAAAGCTCAAAAGAGCTGGAAAAAATACTCCGTTCTTCTGAGGGAAATGACAGGGTGGTCATCTACCTTAATAAAGAAAAGAAACAGAAGAGCCTGCCTGCTTCGCAGAATGTAAAAGCAGATGATGAGCTCATGTCACAGCTTACAGAGCACTTCGGAAATGAGAATGTAAAATATACGGTGTGATGGAAATTTATACGATAACCTTGAAAAATGGATATCCATCTAATATAATGTGTAGTCAGGTTTGCGGCGGAGGTAAGAATAAATGGCTAAAGCAGAAAAACAGATAAAGACGATAGCGATATTAACAAGCGGAGGCGACGCTCCCGGAATGAACGCTGCTATCCGTGCCGTTACCAGAAAAGCCATAAAGAACGGCATGAAAGTAATGGGAATAGATAAAGGCTATCAGGGTCTCTTAAATAGAGAAATAAAAGAGCTGAAAGCAGAGGATGTTTCCGATTCCATCCAGAGAGGCGGTACAGTATTAAAGACCGCGAGATCTGAAGAATTCAGATCGGTAGAGGGCCAGAAAAAGGGAGCGGACATCTTAAAGGAGTTTAAGATAGATGCAGTGGTAGTCATCGGAGGAGACGGATCATATAAGGGAGCTCTGGGACTTTCACATCAGGGAATAGGTGTTGTCGGGATCCCCGGAACCATCGACCTTGACATCGCATGTTCAGACTACACCATCGGATTTGATACAGCCATCAATACAGCGATGGAAGCCATAGATAAGGTAAGAGATACATCTTCATCACATGAGAGATGTTCTATAATAGAAGTAATGGGAAGACAGGCAGGTTATATAGCTCTCTGGTGCGGTGTTGCCAGCGGTGCGGATGAGATCCTTCTTCCTGAGAAATATGACTTTGACGAGCAGAAGATAATTAACCACATAGTAGAGACCAGGAAGCTCGGTAAGACACATTTCCTGATCGTGAACGCAGAGGGCGTAGGACATTCGGTTTCTATGGCCAGACGAATAGAGGCTGCAACAGGAATGGAGACCAGAGCAACGATCCTCGGATACATGCAGCGAGGCGGTTCACCTACCTGCAAGGATCGTTTCTATGCATCCATAATGGGAGCAATGGCAGCAGACCTTCTCGCAAAGGGCGTGATAAACAGGGTCGTATGCCATAAAGACGGTGATTTCACTGACATGGATATCGATGAAGCTCTTGCAATGAAGAAGCAGATATCCGAGTATTACGTTGAAATAGCAAGGGATCTGCCACGTTGATAACTTCTTTTTCAAATCCAAAAGTGAAAATGATCCGGGATCTCTTGGAAAGAGCCCGGGAACGCAGAGCGGCGGGTGCTTTCATTATAGAAGGCATCCGCATGTTTCGTGAAACCCCTGAAAAAATGCTCCGTGAAACCTATGTAAGCGAGAGCTTCCATAAGGAGAATCCGGGAATAGACGGAGAAGTACTTTCCGACAGTGTTTTTTCAAGGATATCAGATACCAAAACTCCCCAGGGAGTAATGGCTGTTGTAACTCAGCCGGAATACTCATTTTCAGATATCATAGGCGGAGAAAAAGGACTGTACCTTGTGCTGGAAGGAATACAGGACCCCGGAAATCTGGGGACTATGCTTAGAACCGGGGAGGCAGCAGGTGTAAAGGGTATCATAATGGACAGGAAGACTGCTGATATCTTTTCGCCAAAGGTTGTACGTTCTACCATGGGTGCGATATACAGAGTGCCTTTTCTCTATACTGAAGATCTCGCCGGAACACTTGAAAAGATGAAAGAGGAAGGCATCTGCATTTATGCTGCCTGCCTTGAGGGAGATAAGAATTATCACGAGACGGAATACAGTGATATGACTGCTTTTCTCATCGGGAATGAGGGAAACGGTTTAAGCCCCCGCATCATAGAAATGTCGGATAAGAAGATAAGGATACCGATGAAGGGAAAAACAGAATCCCTTAATGCAGCGGTATCCGCATCCATATTAATGTACAGATACGCAACAACGAAAGGAGAATGAAAATGTCATCACTCAAAGGAAGAAACTTTCTCACACTCATGGACTTTACACCGGATGAGATCAGACACTTTATAGACCTCGCCGGCAGGTTCAAGAAGATGAAAAAGGATGGAGCAGCCCACGACGGTCTGAGGGGAAAGAATATAGCGCTTATTTTTGAAAAGACAAGCACCAGGACCAGATGTTCCTTTGAAGTAGCTGCACATGACCTTGGCATGCAGACTACTTATCTTGACAATTCGGGATCCCAGCTCGGCAAAAAAGAAAGCATAGAAGACACAGCATCTGTACTCGGAAGGATGTATGACGGTATAGAATACAGGGGATTTGGTCAGGAGAGAGTGGAAACACTGGCGAAATACGCAAAAGTACCTACATGGAACGGCCTTACGGATGAGTATCATCCCACACAGATCCTTGCGGATATGATGACTGTCAGGGAACACTTTGGTGATGAAAAAGGAAAAAAGTTCGTATATATGGGAGATGCCAGATTTAATATGGGAAACTCTCTTATGATAGGATGCTCAAAGCTGGGACTGCATTTCACAGCCTGCGCACCTTCAAAGTACTTCCCCAATGAGGAGCTCGTAAAAAAGTGCAGGGCATGGGCTGAGGAATCCGGCGGAAGCATAACTCTTACTGAAGATACGGATGAGGCAGTTAAAAACGCTGATGTAATATATACCGACGTATGGGTTTCAATGGGTGAACCCGCAGAAGTATGGGAAGAGAGGATAAAAGAACTCACCCCCTATAAGGTGACTATGGACAAGATGAATAAGGCAAATCCCAATGCCATCTTCATGCACTGTCTCCCTGCTTTCCACGATCACAAGACCACAGTCGGAAAAGAAATGGGAGAGAAATTCAGGTTTGAGGATCTGGAAGTCACAGACGAAGTGTTCCAGAAATACAGCACTGTTCTCTTTGATGAAGCGGAAAACAGGATGCATACGATCAAAGCGGTAATGGCTGCTACACTTGGTTACGAAGTTTAAAGCCTTCCCAATTTAAAGGCTTCCCCCTCTGGGGTCGCTGCTTGCCAGTGGCAAGCGTTCAGCGACGACCGAGCCGGGAGGCGAGACGGCTGTCACCGAAGGTGACTGATGAGGGCAAAAGGATAGATCATGAAAGAATACAATGTACTCTGCGCCGCAAATTCATATGAAAGAAAGTATTATCTGAACCCGGAATTCGGAAAACTCCCGGATCAGGTAAAAGATGAACTGAAGGCTATGAGTGCCCTCTTCGTGGAAGAAGTGGGAGGGATCCTTGAAATGCAGTTTGATGAAGAAGGAGAACTCCTTATCCGTACTTCCGCGGAAGAGGATGACATAGCATATGACGAGATAGGCGCCGGGCTTCTGATAAAAAAGATAAGGAGCGAACACAGGCAGCTTTTTGAGGAACTGACACTTTATTATAAGGTAGTCTTTCTCGGGGAAAAGTTCGAGTGAAAATAGGGAATACAGAACTGAAAAGCAGATTTATACTGGCACCGATGGCAGGGGTTTCCGACCTGCCATTTCGTTTAATATGCAGTGAGATGGGGGCAGGACTGGTCTGTAGCGAGATGATAAGCGCCAAAGCTCTTCATTACAAGAATAAGGCTACGGACGGACTGATGCAGACACATCCGGATGAGCATCCGGTATCGGTACAGATATTTGGTTCAGAACCGGAGATAATGGCTGAGCAGGCAGAGGCAATATCCGGCAGGGATTTTGAAATACTGGATATTAATATGGGATGTCCGATGCCTAAAGTGGTAAACAACGGGGATGGTTCAGCACTTATGAAGGACCCGGATCTTATCGGTAAGATCGTATCAGCGGTGGTAAGTGTTTCAAAAAAGCCGGTCACTGTTAAGATAAGAAAAGGATTTGACAAGGATCATGTAAATGCGGTGGAAGTGGCAAAGATAGCCGCGGAAGCCGGAGCATCAGCTATCCACGTTCACGGAAGGACGAGAGACCAGTACTACGAAGGGAAGGCAGACTGGGACATCATCCGCCGGGTTAAAGAAAGTGTTTCGATCCCGGTCATCGGTAACGGAGATATACGGTCTTTTGAAGACGCAGAAAAAATGATGGCTGAAACAGGATGTGACGCCGTATCCATAGGCAGGGCTGCCAGGGGAAATCCCTGGATATTTAAGGAAATGCTGGCCGGAAAGAGATATATCCCTTCTCTGGAAGAGAAAAAGGACGTGATGAAGAGACATATAATGCTGGAAGTCCAATGGAAGGGGGAATACACGGCAGTGAGGGAGATGCGTAAGCACATAGCCTGGTATACTGCGGGGATCCCGCATTCGGCAAAGCTCCGTACCAGATGCTGCGAGATAGAAAAGGCAGAAGAACTGATGGAACTTATAGAGATTTTTGGAAAAGATTGACACTGCAGAGGTTCATGGATATAATACGTGAGTTGAACTGTATAGTAAGCAAAGCAAGTAATTTTGCAATCTATATCTATAGTTGGAGGGTGAAATGGCAGAAGAACAGGTAAATGAAAAGAAAGTCATTCTCACAGCAGACGGTTTAAAGAAGCTTGAGGATGAACTCTCAGAACTTAAAAATGTAAAGCGTGCAGAGATAGCACAGGAGCTTAAAGAAGCCAGAGCACAGGGAGATCTTTCCGAAAACGCCGAGTATGACGCAGCGAAGGATGCCCAGCGTATAATGGAAGAGCGTATCGCAGAGATAGAGACTCTTCTTAAAAACGTGGAAGTAGTGGATGCCAGCGAGATCGATTCAGAAAAGGTGAGCATCGGCTGCAAAGTAAAGATAAGAGACATGGAATTCAAAGAGGACATGGAGTTCAAGATCGTAGGATCAATGGAAGCCAGCAGCCTTCAGGGCAAGATGAGTAACGAGTCTCCCGTCGGAAGAGCTATCCTTGGACACAAAAAAGGTGACACGGTTAAGGTAGAGACCAAAGCCGGTGTAATTAAGTACAAGATTCTGGAGGTTTCAACAGATTAAGTATGCCACAGGAAGATATACTACAGGTAAAAAGAGATAAATTAAAACTGCTTCAGGAAGAGGGAAGAGATCCCTTTCAGGTAGTTAAATACGACGTTACCCATCACTCAGCAGATATAAAGGACAGCTTTGATTCTCTGGAGGGAAGTGATGTGACTGTCGCAGGAAGGATGATGTTCAAGCGTGTAATGGGCAAGGCATCATTCTGTAATGTCATGGATCTTAAGGGAAAGATCCAGGTGTACGCTGCCAGGGATAACCTTGGAGAAGAGAAGTACGCTGATTTCAAGAAGCTCTGCGACACCGGTGACATTATCGGAGTAAAGGGTAAAGTATTTAGAACCAAGACCGGCGAGGTATCTATCGAGGCAACTGAGATAACGATCCTCAGTAAGGCACTCCAGCCCCTGCCTGAGAAGTTCCACGGTCTCACAGATACAGATGTAAGATACCGCCAGAGATATCTGGATCTCATAATGAATGAAAAGGTAAAAGATACCTTTATCAAGAGATCGAAGATCATCAGCACCATCCGTCATTTCCTGGATGAGCAGGGATTTATGGAAGTAGAGACTCCCATGCTGGTGGAGAATGCCGGCGGTGCGGCAGCAAGACCTTTCGTAACACACTACAATGCCCTTGATGAGGACAGGAAGCTCCGTATTTCCCTTGAGCTCTACCTGAAGCGCCTCATTATCGGCGGCATGGAAAGAGTGTATGAGATCGGCCGCGTATTCCGTAATGAGGGACTGGACACCAAACACAATCCCGAGTTCACCCTGATGGAGCTCTATCAGGCATACACGGACTACAACGGAATGATGGATCTGACAGAGAGGATGTTCAGACATCTGGCAGAGACAGTCTGCGGCACCACTTCCGTATACTACGGAGATGAAGAAGATGGCAGCGGGGTTACCATAGACCTTGGAAAGCCTTTCAGACGTTTAACAATGGTTGACGCCATAAAGGAAGAGACCGGAATTGACTTTGATGCCGTTGCGACTGATGAAGATGCAAAGAAGCTTGCTGATGAGAAGCATATCGAATATGAGCCGCATCACAAGAAGGGCGATATAGTAAACCTCTTCTTCGACGAATTCTGTGAAGACAAGATGATCCAGCCTACATTCATTATGGATCATCCCATAGAGATAAGCCCTCTTACAAAGAAGAAGCCCGATGATCCCTCAAAGGTTGAGAGGTTCGAGCTCTACATCAATGGCTGGGAAATGTGTAACGCATACTCAGAGCTGAACGATCCCATCGACCAGCGTGAGAGATTTGCTGCTCAGGATGCTCTTGCAGAGTGCGGCGACGAAGAAGCCCAGCACACAGACGAGGACTTCCTCCATGCCATGGAGATCGGCATGCCTCCCACGGGCGGCATTGGCTATGGCATCGACCGCCTCTGCATGCTGCTCACAAATGCACAGAGCATCAAGGAGGTAATCGCGTTCCCGACACTTAAGTCACTCGGCTGAAAAAATCCCGTGTTTATGCGGGTTAGCGGCGATTCGGTTTTAGATTTTGCAACGATTTTGCAACAAATTCGAAATTAATAATGCATGATCCTGCGTGATAATGCATTTCGGGTTGCATTCATACAAGTAAACAATCAGTACAAAAAGGACACTTTCTAAAGAGAAATCTTATGAAAGTGTCCTTTTCTGTTATGGTCAAAATCTAAGACAAGGAGGAATGAAAATGAGCAGAGTAATTTCGGTAGCTAACCAGAAAGGCGGAGTCGGGAAGACTGAGCTGGCAGGGAACCTCGGGGTAGGCCTGGCAATGGCAGGGAAGAAGGTACTGGTGATCGACGCGGATCCCCAGGGGAATCTGACATCAAGCCTCGGGATCGACAATGCCGATGAGCTGGAAAACACACTGGCAACCTTCATTGAAAGGGAGATAAAAGAGGACCCGATACCCCCGGAGGAATATATCCTCCATAACGATGAGGGAGTGGACATCATGCCCTGCAATATAAAGCTTGCTGGAATGGACTATATGATAATGAACGCTTTAAGCCGGGAACATCTTCTGGAGGCTTTCGTTTCACAGGTAAGGGATTCCTATGATTTTGTGATAATCGACTGTTCTCCAAGTCTTAATCTTGTGACGATCAATGTTCTGACAGCAGCCGATACAGTGATCATCCCTGTTGAAGCATCCTATCTCTCTATGACAGGACTGCAGCAGCTCCTGGCATCCATCGGATCCACGAAGCGGAAGCTAAACAGAAAGCTTGAAATAGAGGGGATCGTCATCAATAAAGTGAATACCCGCACGAACCACGAAAGAGACATAGTTGGTAGGCTCAGAGAGGTCTACGGGTCACAGATAAAGGTTTTCGATGTGATGATACCGGAATCTGTAAGAGCTAAGGAATGCACGGCTTTTGGAGTCAGTATTTATAAGCATGACCCCAAGGGAAAGGTTGCAAAGGCTTTTGAAGAGCTGACAAAGGAGGTACTTAACTATGGCTGCTAAGAAGACATTGCCGGACAGAGTAAAGTTTAAGAATCTGGATTCCCTTTTCGGGATAGATCAGGAACAGGTTGGACAGGTACTGGAAGTACCAATAGGGGAACTCTTCCCGTTCCGGAATCATCCCTTCAAGGTAGTGGATGATGAAAAGATGTCACAGACTGTAGAAAGTGTCCGGGAGAATGGGATCCTCGTTCCCATAATGGTAAGGAACAGGCCGGAAGGCGGATACGAGGTTATATCCGGACACAGAAGAAAACACGCTGCAGAGCTTGTGGGGTTGGAAACAGTGCCGGTGATAATAAGGGATCTCACGGATGATGAAGCGGTGATTGCTATGGTAGATGCCAACCTGCAGAGAGAGGAGATCCTGCCGAGTGAAAAGGCGTTTGCTTATAAGATGAAGCTGGAAGCGTTGGCACATCAGGGAAAGTCTGAAGGGGTAACTTGTCGACGAGTTGTCGACAAGTTAAAAAGCGCAGATGTAATTGGTAAAGACACAGGAGAGAGCGGAAGGCAGATCCAGCGTTACATCCGTCTCACCGAACTTCTCCCGGATCTGCTGGAAATGGTAGACAAAAAGAAGATCAAGTTCAATCCGGCTGTTGAGCTCTCATATCTAACATCTGATGAACAGGTTCTTCTCCTTGAGGTAATGAAAGAGGATGAAGTGGTTCCGTCGCTTTATCAGGCGCAGCAGATAAAGAAGCTCTCACAGGAAAAGAAGTGCACAAAAGAAGCGATCCACGCTGTACTGAAGGTGGTGGGGATTGTTGAAAGGAATGTGGTGATCAGGCACGAGATCATAATGCAGTACTTCTCGTCAGATACAAGCGATGCTGAGATAGAAAGCCTGATAGTGAGGCTCTTGGAAGAGCATCGGAGAAAGCACGAGGGAATATGAAATGTCAAAGTTTGAATACGATTATTACTCCGGAGAGGAGGCAGATCAGTTCCGGTTCCTAAGGATCCCAAAGGTATTCTTTGAGGATTCTGACTACGAAAATTTAGGCTCGGATGAAAAGATCCTGTACGGATTTTTACATGAGCAGGTTGACCTTTCCAGAAAGAAGGAGTGGATTGATGAAGAGGGGCGCATCTATGTGATGCGCTCTCTGGAATCCATTCAGAAGATACTGCATAACTGCAGCGTGGACAAGGCAAGGGCAACACTTAAGAATCTCGTGGATTTCGGTCTGATCGAGAAAAAGCGTAGCGGTCTTGGAAAACCGGATCTCATCTATGTGAAGAATTTCATAACCAAGAAGAGAGAAACGGATAGCTCCAAAATTAAAAATCTGACTACGGAAAAATCCACTTCAGAAAAAAATGAGGATTGTGGACAACTTTTTTCTGAAGTAGGAAAAACCCAACTCCGGAGTACGGAAAAACCCAACTCTGGAAGTGGGAAATTTCGTAGTCCGGAAGTGGGAAAAACCAACCCTATAGATACTATATATAAATATACTGAGTTTAATGAGACTCCATCTATCTATCATGAAGACATAGATACATCCGGAGCTCCCGCAGCCGGTAAGGTATCAACTGATGGATTGATGGATGGAAAAGCGCAAGACGAAGACAGAAGAAGGGAGTATGAGGACCTGATTAAGCGGAATCTGGACTATGACACGAAGATGTTCGATCTAAGAAATGATGACCAGGACAGAAAGATGTTTGATGATCTCTATAATCTCATTCTTGAGATAGTCGTTGGCGATATCCCGGAATACAGAATTAACGGGACGGTTTTTCCCCAGGCGATAGTAAAGTCCAGGATGCTGAAGCTTAACGGTGAGGATCTCCTCATGGCGATACAGCAGATAAACAGCTACCCGGAAAAGATCCACAACATCCGGAGCTTCATGATATCCACCCTGTACAATGCTTCCGTCACAACAAGAACATTGATAACAAACGATGTTCAGTACCGTTCTGCCAATGGTCTGTGGAAAGATGGTACTGAACGGATGGAAGCGTGAGTGCACCATGAAAAAGTCTTTATCGTCAAAGTATCCGCTTCTGTCAAGGGAATGGAGCATAAAGAATCTCCCCCTGACACCGGGAGATGTAACAGCAGGTTCAAATAAAAGAGTGTGGTGGAAGGGTACCTGCGGTCACGAATGGCAGGCCTCCATAAAGAACAGGGGAAACGGCGCCGGTTGCCCGTACTGTGCCGGACACAAGCTGCTTAAAGGTTTTAACGACCTTGCCTCAATGAAACCTGAGCTTGCATGCGAATGGTCAGATAGAAATGACCCCTTAAAGCCGGATATGGTGCTATCCTGCACCAATAAAGAGGTCTGGTGGAAATGCATCCGGGGACACGAATGGATGGCAAGGGTAGCAGACAGATTCTACGGGAGCCAGTGTCCATATTGCACAGGGCACAGGATCTATAGCGGCTTCAATGACCTTGCTGCACTTTACCCGGAGCTCTCATCCGAATGGTCCGAAAGGAACGGGCCTAAGAAAGCAGATCAAGTATCTCCAAGATCAGTGGAGAATGTCTGGTGGAAGTGCCGTGTATGCGGGTACGAATGGAGAGCAGTCATAGTAGCAAGGGTAAAAGGAGGCTGCTGTCCGGTATGCTCTGACAGGATGGTAAAGGAAGGCTTTAATGACCTTCAGACCACAGACCCCTGGATTCTTCCTGAGTGGGATTTTGACAGAAATACAATAGTAAAGCCCACAATGGTAAGCCGGAACTCCCTGCGGTTTGTCTGGTGGAAATGCCCGCACGGACACAGGTGGAGGGCAAAGATCGCATACAGGACCCTCGATAAGGAGCCCTGCCACATATGCAGAAAGGACTTTGAAAAGGTATTTCCGGATCTTCTTCTGCGGCTGTATATCAGGAACGCAGGATATGAAGTTATCATTGACGAAGAAGACTTAATCGGAGTGCCGCTGTCCAATTACATCAGGGAAAAGAATGCGGTGATAGAGATCTCAAAGCCGGAATACAACAGGAAGGACGGCTACAAATGGGAGTACGCAAAAACCGCCCTCTGCAGGAAATCAAGGATAAAGCTTATCCGGATACTTAAGCAGAGAGACAGGGAATTCGAGGACTGCGTAAATATAACAAGACTTGATAACAGCGATGAGGCTTTGTCAGAGGCACTTAAATCTGCACTGCAGCTACTGAGGATCAAAGCAGACGGTGAGAGTGATGTGAGCGCTGAAAAAGAATCGCTTTTCAGGGAATTTATGGAGAGACCATAAGGAGGGGTATGATAGAAGAAAAGATTACAGGAAGCAGGAAAAACATGAAATGGAAAAAGAAACGACTCCTGGAGGATCCGGCGATAAATGTTGTAAGGATATCCGGGATATATCCGGACAAGAACCGAGCCGGTGACTACTTTATGATAGCGAGATATGAGAGGATCGCTAAGCAGAAGAAAAGAAGCTGCTTTCAAAGGAGGCAGCACCAAAAAAAGGAAGGAGCAGCATAAAATATGAGAACCAAGGTGTTCTGCAATCCCTGGAAATACGGTATCATTCCACCCTGAAAGGGAGTAACAACTGAACATAAGGATCAAGTCCTGAAGGGGACGGTGTTTGAAGTGATTTATAAATGCAAATGCCGTCCCCTTTTTCTGTTTTAAACCTCGCCGGATTGTAACTAAAAAGTCCGGCTACAGGAAATTCGGAAAAGCCACTTTTCCGAATCCAATAAAAGAAAGGAGGACTCAATGTCCAAGGTCGCATATGAGGACAGATATGCCCAGATACGGCAGATGGCAAAAACAAACAGATCGATCTGCTACTGGCGAAATAACCTGTCCATAAAGGATTTCAAAGAAGAAAAAGACCGGTATGTATTTGAAGATACCGGGAATTATAACGGTCTGGAGGTCTGGATGAGGATCTCCGTAAAAAAGAGATATGTAAGAAGACTATTCAAAAGAAAACGGAAGGGAGTCATTGAGTTCTGGGGAAACCTGAAACACATGGGGATCATGGTAAGGCTCAGAACCAAGAAATTCCCAAGGATCCATACGGGATCTGAAGGGTGGCTAACCTATGAATTCAGCATGGACGGCACAACCGACGGTCTCATTTTCATAGATGACAAAGCATTGAAAAGATGCAGAAAAGAAGCGGAACCGGAAAGAATCCAAAGAACCAAAAAGGCAAGAAAAAAGGAGGATTACTTCGATGAAGAAATATATGAAAAAGAGGCTTGCTAAGCTTCTGATACTGGCAATGATGGCGGTGACAGTGATGAGTATTGATGTACTGGCCGTACCGGAAAGTACCGTGGATCTCGGGACATTCTACCTGACCGCTAAAGAGCAGGAGCAGGATCCAGGGGAGGATGATAACCCGGGAGAAAACGATGATCCCGGAAATGAAGAGGACTATCCCAGAAACGAAGATCCGGAACCAGGAGATCCGAACCCCGATCATCCGGGAAACGAAGACCCGGGTATAAATCATCCCGGAGATAATGAAAATCCTGAAGCTTCCGGTAACGGTATCTGTCAGGCTCCCTCAACAGGAGACCTGATCACGGAAAGCCGGACGGTAGTGGCTACGAAGACAAAGTGGCGGATAAGCCCATCTTTCAATGTGGTAGGAATAAGCAGCTCAGATAAAAGAGCCATAAAAGCCAAAAGAAAAAAGGACAAAACGAGATCATCCAAAGGAAACAAGTGGTACTGCGGATATTTGAGAGTTAAAAAGCCGGGAAATGTAAAAATAACTCTCGAAGGATCAGCCGGGGAAAGGGAGGAATACCAGATCTACGCCGAGGATCCAAAGATCAGAAAAGATGCCCTGACGGTAAATGATGTTAAGACCGTTTCTTTGAACCAGTATATGTCCGGTATCACCTATCTGAAGCCCACAGCCGTTTCATCAAAGAACGGAAATGTGGTCTCCATAAGCTCCAACGGAGACATAAGCGTCAGAGAGAACGGCAGGTCGGTTATAACCTTGAATTTCGGAAAGAGGAAAGTTAAGGGTACCGTGAAAGCAAAGCTTCCGGCTTTCAAAAAGAAGAAGATCACTTTAAGCAGCAGCCCTGTGAAGCTCGCAATGAAAAATGTGTCCAATAATGCCGCAGTTCAATACAGTTCATCTGATATATCGGTGGTGAAGATGAATAAGGACGGCTATGCAGCACCTATGTCAAACGGAACGGCAACAGTCTACGGAAAGTCCGGGAATGTAACGGCTGAATGTGAGGTAACGGTCAAAGGACTGAAATAATCATAAAGGAGACAACAGATTATGAAAAATACGATGAAAAGAGCCATATCAATGATAATGGCCATGGTAATGGCAGTGAGTATGAGCATTTCAGCTCTTGCAGCAGATATTCCTGTTATAGACATGGGAACCTTCCACAATGTTTATTCTGCAGTGGATGGAGCATTCAATCTCTCAGACTGGGATAACTATATAACAAATATGAACGGGGAAGATTACATTGTCCTTGAAAACTATAACGGAACGGATAAGGAGATCACTATAAAGGGCAAGGCAAAAAAGAACGGCCTTGAGTATCAGGTCCTTCTTAAAAACTTCTTCGACACAGAATCCCAGTGTTATCACTCTATTTTTGAGAATAATACAAATATAGAGAGGGTGAGCTTTGTGCCCGTTGACGGAACTGCAGTAGGCATTGCCGGTGCAATGGGCTCAGACAGTCTATTCAAGGGATGTACTGCTCTTGAAAATGTGGATTTTAATAATGGACTTGTCCAGTACGGATCTCATAAGCTTTATTCAATAAGCGGGATGTTCGAAGGTTGTACAAGCTTAAAAACCGCAGATCTAACGAACCTTGATCTTAGCGAATGTACAAAGGCGGAGGATGTGTTTAAGGGATGTACGGGAGTAACGGAAATATGTCTTGATGGGGCAGATTTCAGTAAGACATATACAGTGCATGGTATGTTTGAAGGCTGTACCTCACTTGAAGCAGCAGATCTTACAACAGCAACCTGGGGTGAGCTGGCGAAATATACGAGCCGCATGTTTGCGGATGATATAAATCTTTCAGAAATAACAGTTCCTTATGATTTAATGCCCACCTCCATATGTCAGGAAATGTTTAAGGTCGATGAGCTTACAGAACTGACGGTAAAAGGTAATCCATCAGAGCTCTTCATAAAAAGACTTATGCCCCTTATGGAAGACAATAACAGATACATAGGTGAAGTAAGTCTTGAAGCTCATGTGGAGCTTGATGGGGCAGAGCTTGAAGACGGAATGTTCGAATTCAAGCTGTATGATACTGGCGTTTCTGACGACAGCGTAATAGCAACAGCCACAAATGATTTTACCGGTCGTATATCCTTTGGAAGAATAAAAGTCTATGACATAACAGAGAAACTTAAGTTTGTAGCCACTATGACTGAGGATGATTCAGTTTCCTGCGAAACAGAAGCCTTACGCCGGGAGGTGATGATGGAACTCAATGAGGATGGAACTTTAAGAATTAAGGAATAAACGGAGGATAAAATGAGAAAAATCATAACAGCAATTACAATGATGATCCTGTCGGGGGCACTGATGCTGTCCCCGGCATTTGCAGGGGATATGGATACGGAGGAGTGGTTATCCGCCTGGGAGTACGAGATAAAGGATCTGAACTATGACGGAAAGCATATCTTTCTGAATAAGTACATCGGAATAGAACCGGACATTTCCATCGGAGGGAAGGCAAGAGTTGACGGTGTGGACTATCCGGTCTGCATCGGCATGAAGAGCGGAGGCGGCTATGGCCATTATATGACCGCCCTCAACACAAGCGATACCATAAAGCATGTCACCTTTTATTCTGTAGACGGTGTTCCTGTGAAGCCTGAGATAAACTACAGGCTGGATGATTTCTTTTACGGGATGGAAAATCTGGAAGGGATCAATTTCGGAAGCGATTTTAAGACTGATGGAGTGACTCAGGCTCCGAGAATGTTTTACGGCTGCAGAAATCTGAAATATGTGGATGTTGATAATTTAGATCTCAATAAATGCTCAGGCTTCAAGGAAATGTTCGCAGACTGCGAATCGCTTAACAGGATAACACTAAACTGCCCCAACGCGTCCAATATGGAAGATATGTTCAGAAACTGCTACGGACTTACAGAAGTAACTCTGAATGGCGGCGACCGTAAACAGGACAGGGTAAAGTCAATGTTCTCTGGCTGCAGGAGTCTTGATACTGTAAATCTTACAGATATGGATTTTTCTGCAATAAAGGATTTCAGCTATATGTTCTTTGACTGTGAATCCCTTAAATCTCTGGACATGAGTGTCTTCGATTTCAGCTCGGCTACCAACCTATCAAGTATGTTCAGTAGCTGTTACAAGCTGGAACAGATGAACCTAGGAGATGCAGTCTGGGGAGAAAGCAAACCCAACGCGGCAGATATGTTTTATCGCTGTGAAAAACTCACAGAGATAACGGTTCCGGAGGGCTTTAAGCCATCAGGGGCAAATGAGATCTTCTTTGTTCCCTATGGTGAAGAAAGTATTTTAAGGATCAAGGGATCTCCGTCAAAGGAGTTCTGTGACCAGGTCTTCCCGGGACTCGAAAAATCAAACAGATACATAGGGCAGGTAAAATTGCGGTCAAAGGTGGAACTCGAAGGGAAGGATCTTAAAGCAGGACAGTTTATCATTGATTATGAAAACAGCCGAAGGGTAATAAGGGATGAACCTCTTTCTACTGAAAATGTCGTAGATCTGACCGTGCCGGTTTATAAGCCGGGAACGAATACCTTTACCATTGAGGAGAAGTACAACGTAGGTGAAAGCATCTTAAATCCCAGATATTTACCAATAGAATATGCCGATGAAATAAGCTGTGAAGATTCGAAGAGATCAAAGACTGTGGAGATCATCCTCAATACTGACGGTACTCTTTCGGTAAGGGAGTAATGAAGAAAAGGAGAAAACAAAGCAATGGAGAATATGGACATAATGAAGGAATACTATGAAGCAATGAGAGAAGACAGGATAAAGGCTTATTACCAGCCGGTCTATCATATCGAAGAAAGCTGCCTGGTATCTGCCGAGGCTTTATGCCGCATCATAACAAGGGAGGGCAGGATCATAACCCCGGACAGATTCATTCCCATACTGGAGTGTACCGGAGAAATATGCGCTCTTGACTGGTATATGATAGACAGGGCCTGCGCCATGGCCTTTGACATAATAGCGGAGACGGTTTCTGATATCAGGATAGCTGTCAATTTTTCAAGATATCACGTCAATGAGTGGGATGCGGTAGAGCACCTCTGCAGTATTGTGGATTCTTATTTCCTCGACCACGATAGGATTGAGGTTGAGATCACAGAGAGTTATAAGACACAGGATTATCCCCTTAATAAAATGATGCAGAAGCTCCGTTCAGAAGGCTTCCATGTAGCGGTAGACGACTTTGGGAATGGGGAATCAACTCTAAAGTTTATAAAGGGATCCTGCTTTGACACTATAAAGATCGACAGATCCTTTATCGAGGGACTGGGGAAGGATAATTCTGGTGCGATCATAAAGGGTATTTCCGGAATGGCAAAAGACCTTGGTATCAGAACTGTGGCAGAAGGCGTGGAGACTCTTGATCAGGCTGTAAGAGTGGTCTGCAACGGCTGCGTCTACATACAGGGTAACTACTTAAGCGCGCCTATCCCGGAAGATATGTTTATCGATTATATTCTCAAGGAGGAAGAAAAGACCACGGATAAACCGGTGATCATAGGATAACCCCGGCAAAACAGAAAAAAGAGCAAGGCGGTTTTCAGAATAAATCTGGGAGCCGCTTTTTGTTTCCACATAATAGGGAAGGGGGATGTTTATGCAGGAAGAAAGTACCCAGCGCACTGTAGCGCTGATAATAAGGGTTGCAAGACTTTCGGGAGAGATTTTAAAAAGGGCAATGTTGGCGTATCTCAACGACCTTGCAAATCAGGAGATCCCGGAAAAACACGGAAAGATGTCGGTAAGGGATCTCGTTGGAAAAGACCAGGGCGCAGATACTATAGACATCAATAACGGGAACATCCGGGATTTTGACCGGGTGGCTGCAAAGTACAACATTGACTACGCCGTCAAAAAGGTAAAAACCAAAACAGAACAGAAGTACCTCGTATTTTTCAAGGGAAGGGATAAGGATGTGATAGCACAGGCTTTCAGGGATTTCTGCGATATCAACGAGAAAAAGAGCAGGAGGCCTTCAATAAGACAGCAGCTGCAGAAGGCCAGGTCAATAGTTACCCCGGCTCTCGACCTGGAAAAAGTCAGGGAAAAGAAGTTGAGTAAGGATAAGGAGGCAAGCTTTTGAGTAAAGTGAAAACAAGCAAAGCCCATAGCAGGGACAGCACAGCCGGACAGATAATCGCAGGGATCATCACGGATCTGAAAAGCATACCGGAAAAGATGAAACAGAAAACGATGGGGATGGACAGGATACATATCCTGTCCATCCCCTACATCCTTGCCGGATACTTCTTTAACAAGGGCTTCTTCCTGTACCGGCATATGAAGGGACCACCGGTCATAAAACTCTTGAATACGATAAACAGCCTGAGCCTTGCCTTTAAGAATCCGCTTCCGAGCCCGGATATCTGGGATATCATCACAGGGATAACAGGGGCAGTGATCCTGAGGATAGTCGTGTACATCAGGGTAAAAAATGCAAAGAAATACCGGCAGGGAGTGGAATATGGTTCAGCCAGATGGGGAACCAGAAAGGATATCCTCCCGTTTATAGATCCCGTTTTTGAAAACAACATAATCCTTACCCAGACTGAATATCTGACAATGGCAAGGATAGTAAAGGATCCCAGGTACGGCAGGAATAAGAATGTAATAATCACAGGCGGTTCAGGCTCCGGGAAAACCAGAAACTATGTAAAACCACAGCTTATGCAGATGCATTCAAGCTATGTAGTCACGGATCCGAAAGGCCAGATCCTCATAGAGACCGGAAGGATGCTGAGAAGGGGGATCCCGAAAAAAGATGAGAACGACAAGCCGGTCACGGACAAAAATGGGAAACCTGTTTATGAACCTTATGAGATCAAGGTCTTCAACACCATAGACTTCAACAAGTCTATGAAGTATAACCCTTTCCACTATATCAAAAGTGAGAAAGACATCCTGAAGCTGGTAAATACTCTTATGGAAAACACAAAGGGCGAAGGGTCACAGTCAGCTGATCCTTTCTGGGAGAAAGCAGAAAGGCTTCTCTACACTGCCTATATTGGTTACCTCTGGTATGAAGCCCCGCCCTGTGAGCAGAACTTTTCAACGCTTATAGAAATGATAGACATGAGTGAAACAAGGGAGGAGGAAGAGGGCTATGAAAATGTGATAGACGGGCTCTTTAAGAAGCTGGAAGAAAGGGAACCGGATCACTTCGCCGTAAGGCAATACCGCAAGTTTAAGCTTGCGGCCGGGAAGACCATCAAATCCATCCTTATTTCCTGCGGGGCTAGGATGGCACCCTTTGATATCAAAGAAGTCCGGGAGATGACCGAAAAGGATGAGCTGGAACTTGACACTCTGGGAATAAGAAGGACGGCACTGTTTGTCATTATCTCCGATACTGACAGCACCTTCAATTTTCTGGCAGCGATCCTATACTCCCAGCTCTTTAATCTCCTGTGTGAGCAGGCAGACAATGACTACGGAGGTCATCTTCCGGTCCATGTCCGGTGTCTCCTGGATGAATTTCCAAATACGGGAAAGATCCCGCAGTTCGAGAAGCTGATAGCGACCATAAGGTCGCGGAACATATCAGCTTCTATTATTTTGCAGTCAAAGTCGCAGCTGAAGGCTCTGTACAAGGAACATGCGGACACCATAGAGGGTAATGCCGACTGCACGCTGTTCCTCGGCGGAAAGGAACAGACAACACTAAAGGAACTGGAAACAGTCCTTGGAAAGGAGACCATCGACCTATATAACACATCGGACACAAGGGGAACCAACCGGTCATACGGGCAGAACTACCAGAAAACGGGTAAGCAGCTTATGAGCCAGGACGAGCTGGCGGTGCTGGATGGGAACAAATGTATCCTGCAGCTTAGGGGCGTGAGACCTTTTCTCTCAGACAAATACGACATAACGAAGCACAGGAACTACCATCTGCTCTCGGACAGCAACAAGAAAAATGCTTTCAATATCGAAAGGTACATAAAGAACCGTTATCACGCGAAGGTAAAGCCGGATGACAGGGTGGATGAGGCTTATGATGCCGGAAAAATGGAAGAATGATGAAAGAACTTGAAATGACGGAAGAAGAGATCTGCTCCCGTTTTAAGAGGAACGGAGGGAAAAGGAAGATGATCGTGGTTATGTCAGAGCTTAACGCAGTAGACGAAATCGTCATATGCGAAATCCTTATGAAGAATGGTCTCTTAAAAAAGATGCCCAAGGTACTGCGTGAATATGAGTACTGCGGCTGAATCCAAAGAAAAACTGAATATGGGAAAACTGAATACGGCAAAATTGAATATTGAAAAGAGTTTTCATAAAGAGCACCCGGCGCAGATGGTCGGCAAACTATGAGCACCGGATGCGGGTAAGCCCTTAAGGCTCGTGAAGATTATAACATGTCCGTGAAAGATTTAGAAAATCTTTCACGGAAGTAGGCCACGCCTCCCAGAAGGAGATCTTAAACGGCGTGACTCTCTGGTTTCACGAGAGAAAGGGGAAGCATATGAAAACCCGGAAACAGCAGGATCCGGATATTTTCACAACATAAGGAGGATAACCGGAGATGCAGGAAAGAAGCTGCTGACCCAATGGGGTGCGGCTCTTTTCGAATCCGGATTCTGCTTACACAATATGACAATAATAATCGCATCTTTGGTTTACATAACATATATGAACGCTTTTCTGACTCAAAGTATTTCGACCTTGCAGACCGTTGTAACCGCCATCGGCGGGGGTTTATCAGCCTGGGGCGTGATAAACCTGCTTGAAGGCTACGGCAATGACAATCCCGGAGCTAAATCACAGGGAATAAAGCAGCTGATGGCCGGAGGTGGAGTGATCCTCATCGCTACACAGGTAATCCCGCTCCTTTCTACCCTTTTCTAAGGAGGACTTAGTTTGAAAGCAGGCTTTCAAACTAACTTTGGTGACGCTGAAAGGAAGCGTCACCAAAGGGTCAACGCCGCTTATAAAGGCGGCAGACATAAAGACAGGAAGGAGCGGCATTGACAAACAATGGGAGCAATATTAGATAAAATCTCGGATTTCATAAAGGAGATGCTCCAGGGCTGGGTGCTGTCAAACCTTGAAAACATGTTCACGGATGTGAATACAAAGGTTGGCAGCATCGCCGGGGAAGTATCGCAGACTCCAGGAGCATGGAATGCCGGGATATTCAATATGGTGAGGAACCTCTCCGATACAGTGGTGGTTCCGATAGCCGGGATGGTCATAACCTTTGTCCTGTGCTATGAGCTTATAAACATGGTGGTAGAGAAGAACAACATGCACGATATCGGAAGTGCACAGATCTTTCAGTACCTTTTCAAGGCCTGTATAGCGGTAGTGCTTGTAAGTCATACCTCGGATTTTGTCCTGGGGATCTTTGACATAGGCAGCACCCTTGTAACCAGTGCGGGATTAGTAATAGGCGGAAGTACCAGCATAAATGTGGAAGCTGCATTGACAACTATGTTTAATAACCAGCTCTCTACTATGGAGATCGGAGAACTGATAGGGCTTGGCCTAGAAACAATGGTGGTGAGCTTCGCATTGAAGATCATGAGCGTGCTTATCACAGTGATCCTATACGGCAGGATGATCGAAATATACTGTTATGTCTCTGTGGCACCGATCCCCTTTGCGACATTTACGAACAGGGACTGGAGCAATATAGGCTCTAACTACATAAAGGGCGTAGCGGCTCTTTCTGTACAGGGATTCTTCATCATGATATGCGTAGGAATATATGCAGTGCTGGTTTCAGGAATAAGCGTGGCATCGAATCTCCACTCAGCCCTCTGGGAAGTGATGGCATACACGGTGATCTTATGCTTCAGCCTGTTCAAGACCGGAAGCCTGGCAAAATCCTGCTTCTCAGCACATTAAGAAAGGAAAACATATGGCAATATCAGCAAAAGCGCCAAAGGATTTCTCAAAGATCAGCAATAAGACGAAGGTGGCGCTGAATTTAACAAAAAGGCAGCTCATATGCTTTGGGGCAGCTGCCTTTACGGGCATTCCCGTATACATAGCGACGAAAAAGTTTCTCGGAACGGACATAGCAGCAATACTTATGATGCTCATAATGGTTCCTTTATTCCTCCTTGCTATGTATGAAAAAGACGGGAAGCCTGCGGAAAAGATACTTGAAATGATATTCCGGCAGAAATATATACTGCCGGGGATTCGGAGATACAGGTCAGAAAACCTCTATAAAACAATGGAGGATCGTGACCGGATAAGAAAGGAGGTGTCACGGCTTGAAGCTAAAGCAGAAAGAAAGAAAAAATCCAGAAAAAACCGGTAAGATCAGAATGCCGGGGAATGCAGGAAAGCAGAAAGCAGACTCCGGCTTTTCTATTTTCAAAAACCTCACAGGACTTTCCTTAAGCGAATGGCTGCGTCTTAAAAACCTTAAGAAGCAGCTAAACGGCGGAGCAAAGGGACAGATCCCTGATTCCACTCAGAAAACCATAACCTTTGAAAAGATGTACCGTGACGGTATCTGCAAAGTCAGGAGAGGGTATTACACAAAGATGGTGAGCTTCAGGGATATGAATTATGTTCTCCAGGATGAAGAGGAGCAGACCGGGATACTGGGGCTAAATGCCCAGTTCATTAATTATTTCGGACCCGGGATACACTTCCAGCATTTCCTTTTTAACAGGCAGGTAAATCCGGAAACCCTTATCAGGCGTTTTGATATCCCCGAAGAAGGAGACGGGAAGGATGTCATAAGGGAAGAGTACTCCGGTATTGAAAAGAAGATCTTTGCCAAGGGTAAGAACGGAGTCGTAAAGGGAAAGTACTTCATATTCGGGGTTGAAGCAAAGGATGTAAATGAAGCCCGTTCAAAGCTTGAGACCATAGAAAAGGATGTAGTACAAAACTTCGCTGCAATGGGATCGGATGCTGCTCCCGTAAAGGGGAAGGAAAGGCTTAAGCTCCTCCATGAGTTTTACCATCAGGACAGCATGGAGCCCTTCCGCTTTTCCTTTGAGGAAATGGCAGAGTCCGGAAAGTCGGTTAAGGACTACGTGGCTCCATCAGGCTTTGATTTCCGCTTCCCTTCAAGGGTAAAGACCGGGAGGATGTTCGGAAGTATCCATTACCTCGATATCCTTGCCCCGAGCTTAAATGACGAGCTCTTAAAGCGGATCCTTGATATAGATGCGAATGTAACAGTTTCAATGCATATGCAGACCATGGATCCTGTAAAGGCGGCAAAGATGCTAAAAAGCACTCTCTCAAATATCCAGAAGATGAAGATCGAGGAGCAGAAGAAAGCAGTCCGATCCGGATATGATATGGATCTCATACCCACCGATATCGTGACCTATGAAAAAGATACGCTTGAACTCTTAAATGACCTTAACAGCAGTAACCAGAAGCTTGTACGGGTGACTTTCGTCATAGGATGCTTCGGAAGGACAAAAAAGGAGATGGAAGCTCTGATACAAAGAGTGTCCGGAATAATCCAGCAGGCAAATTGCAACTTACGCTGCCTTCAGTACCAGCAGGAGCAGGGAATAAATGCGCTCTCTCCAATAGGCGTAAATGATCTCGGGATAGAAAGGGTTCTCACCACTAACAGCAGTGCAATTCTTATACCATTCAATACACAGGAGCTTTTTATGGACGGACAGGCCCTCTACTATGGCCAGAATTCCATTAGCGGAAATATGATCATGGCTGACCGGAAGCAGCTCCGTACCCCGAATGGAGTTGTGCTCGGAACCCCGGGGAGCGGCAAGTCCTTCTCTGCAAAAAGGGAGATACTCGGAACCTACCTTGTGACAAGGGATGACATCCTCATATGTGATCCGGAGTCCGAGTATTATCCGGTTGTTGAAGAACTTGGCGGTGAAGTGATAAGGCTTGCTGCGGATTCAAAGGATTACTTAAATCCCATGGACATACAGCTCACCCATAAGAATGACCGGGAAGCCCTGAGACTAAAAGCTGACTTCATCATAACCCTCTGCGACATGATCGCCGGGGACGGGAAAGGTCTCGCCAATGATGAAAAGGGAATAGTGGACCGCTGTATAGAGGGGATATATAAGGAATACTTCAAAAACCCCATACCTGAACGGATGCCCGTACTGGAAGATCTCTACAATGCCCTGATCGCATATGAGCCGAAGGATGTAAAGGATCCGGCACTTGCAATGGATGCAAAAGCAAAGGCAACGAGGATAGCTCAGAGTCTGGTGCTTTATGTATATGGTAGCCAGAACTACTTTAACCACCATACGAATGTGGATTCCGATAACCGGATAATCTGTTTTGACATCCGGGATCTCGGCGCAACCTTGAAGGATCTCGGAATGCTTATTGTACAGGATGCGGTCTGGAACAGGGTTTCAAGGAACAGGGAGAGAAAGGTCTCGACCCGGTACTACTGTGACGAGTTTCATCTTTTGCTTAGGGATCCCCAGACAGCCCAGTATTCCGTGGAAATGTGGAAGCGGTTCCGAAAGTGGGGAGGGATCCCGACGGGTTTAACCCAGAATGTGCAGGACTTTCTATTATCTCCCCAGATAGAGGGGATACTCGGTAACTCCGACTTTATATATCTCCTTAACCAGAATGCAAAGGATCAGGCGATACTTGCCGATAAGCTAGAGCTTTCAGATAAGCAGCTTAAGTACGTCACCAATGCGGATCCGGGCTGCGGACTCATAAAGTTCAATGATGTGACCATTCCCTTTGTTGACAGGTATCCTCAGGATACCCTGACCTTTAAGATCATGGATACCAAGCCAAGGTCTGAAGATGGAAATAAGGTAGAGTGGGAGAAAAAGCTTGAAAAGGAATTTACGGATGCCTACGAGGGATACCTTGAAGAACTGGATCCGGAGGAGAAAAAGTGGTTGGAAGAGCATCCTGCGAAGGATCCCACAATGGGGAACGGAGTGGTGGAAATCGGTCTCATTATGGATGAAAGTGGTAAACGAGTGCCGGATTCAAATGACGATCAGGTATAAAAGTGGGAGAAATGATGCAAAAAGACAAGAAAGCAATTCAAAGAAAAATGATAAGGGAATTCTGGAGGAAGAAAAAAGCAAGATCTCCGGGGAATATGGAGAACGAAAGTCATCCAGAACAGCAGTGTTCTGTTATCCAGAATTCCGGACGGGGTAGTATAAAGGGAAACAGCAATAAAGCGCCTAAAGAAGTCCCCAAGGAAGAATCCCCGGAAACAATCCACAACTTCAAAGATAAGACCGAAAACCGTTTGAAAGACAGCCCCCCGAAACCAAAAAGGGAAGCTTACAGACGGTTTTTCTTTGTGAAGAAAAGGAGACAGGAAAAGGAAAAACGGTTGCGTACCGGTTCGGGCTGGAGGATCACAAAAGGGATCGCCGGATCCTTTACAGACTTTATGCATGGCACCAACGGAGAAGAGGACGATAACAGCGGAGCACAGGCTCTAGAATCCTCAATAAGAGCCGGTAGTATGGTGCAGGATTTGATCGGAGAACGGGTCCACAGAAAGGGTAGCTATAAGAAGCGGAAGAAAAAGGGAACTGCAGGAAGCCTAAAAGGAAGTGACTTCACAAAAGACAACAGCTTCCGGAGGGGAAACCCTGCAGGAGATAGAGCCGCTGATCCCGGACAGGCAGAAAAGGAGCTTAGAAAACGCTTCCAGAAAAAACAGATCAAAAGGGATTATGCCAAGGCATACCGAAAGGCAAGGCAGGGTGCGGAAAGAACAGCGGAAGTATTGGAGAAAGCCGCAAAGACAACAGCTGCGGCAGCAAAAAAGCTTGCAGAGATCGCCGCAGCCAATGCCCATGTCCTTATAGTGGCAGGAAGCATTTTTGTTCTGCTCCTCATCATCATGACCGGGATATCATCCTGTGCTGCCATGTTCGGAGGCGGGATTGCTGATGTGATGGCAGGAACATACCAGAGCCTCCCTGCAGAGATCGATAAAGCGGATGAGTCCATGACCTTAAAGGAAATGGAACTGCAGGAAGAAATAGACAGGATAGAAACCGATTATCCGGGATATGACGAATACAGCTATAATCTAGCAACCATAGGGCACAATCCTTATACACTGATAAATTACCTGTCTTCAAAATATGTGGAGTTCACGGCTGCAGATGTGGAAACAGAGATCCAAAACCTGTTTGATCAGATGTATGACCTGGATATCTCTGAAAGGGAAGAAACCCGGACAAGGATAGTCACGAAGACCAGAAAGAAAGTGGATCCCGATACCGGGGAGGAAACGGATGAAGATGAAGAGTACGAGGACGAAGAGGAATACACCGTTAGAATTCTTGAAGTAACCTTAACCTCTACTCCCCTTGAAACCGTGATAAGTCCTGAATTAACCGGAGATACCGGAGATCTGTACGCCCTGTACCGGGAAACGGAGGGCGCAAGGCAGGAGTTTTATACTCCCTTGGATCTGGATTGGCGGAGCTGCATAAAAAGCTATTACGGATACCGGAAGAATCCTATGACCGGGGTACGCCAGTACCATAGAGGACTTGATATCGCGGTGCCGGAGGGGACCAATGTCTACGCCTCCCAGAGCGGAACCGTTGTGACCTCGGATTATGACGAAGAATACGGAATATATATCGTAATTGAGGACAGTAACGGCTATACGACAAAGTACGCTCATCTGGAAAGCAGCAGCGTAAGTACTGGGCAGACGGTCCGCCATGGGCAGCTTATAGGAAAAACAGGCAGCACCGGAAGCATAACGGGGAGCCACCTTCATATCGAATGTCTTTATAACGGGGAGTACTATAACCCGTTATTTTATTTCGAAAACGGGGAAGGGAGCCTTTATGACTCTGATGCCCCGGAAGCGCCGGGAGATGCAGATGTGCAGGCACTCCTTGATGAAGCTGCAAAGTATCTGGGATATCCGTATGTTTGGGGAGGAAGCAACCCGACTACCAGCTTTGACTGCTCCGGTTTTGTCTGCTGGGTTTTAACGAACAGCGGTTTTGCAAATATGCCAAGAACCACGGCACAGGGAATATACAACAGGTGCACTCCTATTGACGCTGCAGATGCCAAGGCCGGAGACATCATATTTTTCACGGGAACCTACAAATCCGGTAATCCCGTATCCCACGTGGGGATTTACTGCGGGAACGGGATCATGATCCACGCCGGGGACCCGATCAAATACAGCAACATAAACACACCATACTGGCAGGCTCATTTTTATGGCTATGGAAGAATTAACCATTAAAGCCTTCCCTCTTTGGGGGAAGGTGGCCGAACAAAGTGAGGCCGGATGAGGGCATTGAAATGAACATTACGTAGAAAGGAAAAAGAATGACACTTGAAGCAATTAGAAAGCACCTCGAAAAGATCCGGGGTGACCTTGAGAAACTGAAAGCCGAGGAGAAAAAATATGCTGCACTGGAAAAGTTGGCCCTGGACACAGAAAAGCTGAAGATCATCCAGAAAAGCAGCCTGACCCCTGAAGAGCTTTTATTCCTAAGGGATATGAGTAAAGAGGAAATAAATTTGATAAAGGAAAGAAGGAAGAAGGAGGAAATGAATGTTATTCAGAAGAATAATGCGTAGAAATAAGCATCAGCAGGTAACACTCATGGTGAGGCTTGCTGCTGTCCTGATGGCAGCGGTAATGCTAATGATTGTGGAGTTTGCATACATCCTTGTAGCAAAGCCCGGACAGACAAAAGCATATGCAGAAGATAACCCAAGCGAGAATGTGATCGTGATTCCGGCAGCTGATGACAGTGAATCTGTATCAGAGGATGAAGTAGATCGAAAGAAAGATGAAAAACCGGTGGAACCCGAGGTTAAGATAAAGATCACTGAGCCCTCCGGATGGCACAGGAAATCCGCAGAAGTAAGGATCTCTGCAGAGGATACGGTTGGGACAGGGGATTTCGAGGTAAAGGAAGCCAGGGCCAAGATCGGGAATACCGGATCCTGGACTGATGTAACGGATTCCATGTCTATGGAGCTAAATGAAAACTGCGTCATATATGTGGAGATCACAGATACTAAAGGCCGCACCTACAACAAGAATAAAAAGATCACCTGCTTTGATACAGGAAAGCCCACGCTGAATGCTGCGGTGAATAACGGGAGCCTTACAGTGGAAACCAATGATGACGAATCAGGTGTGAAAGCAGTATATGTGAACGGCTTTGAGTTTACGGATCTGACAGACGGAACCTTAAATATCCGGATGCAGCAGTTTGATACCGGATATGAGTATTTCATGATCCAGGCCATGGATTATGCCGGGAATTTGTCAGATACCTATAAGGTTAAGAACAGCTACTACAAGGCAAAAGATGAGTCCGGGAAGGAAACAAAGGTTCTTCCGGACAGCGCAGAGCCCACAAAACCCTCACAGGCGGTGGCGGAAGTGACGGAGCATGTGAAGACAGACGAAGCTGGAAATATGCTTGCGAACCTGTTTGGTAACGCCCTTACATCCGCAGAAAGCATCAGTGGAAACAGCAGATCCGATGAAAAGAAGAAAGCTCTGGCAGAGGCCGACAGGGAAGAAGAAAAGGCAGAGTCTGAAACCATTCCCGGAAGAGGCAGGGAGTTCTACACCATAGAATCAAAGAGCGGAAAGGTCTTCTATCTTATAATCGACCGGAAAAATGATGAAGAGAAAGTCCATTTCCTTACAGACATCACAGAGAACGATCTTCTGAATGTCACAGAGGATAACAGCAGCACCATTCCCCAAAACGCAGCTTTCAATGAAAACGGGAATCCCACCATGGAAAGTGCTTTGCCAAACAACAATCTGTTATTAAGTACGGAGGACGAGGACAATTCACTTCTGGAGGAATCCACAGAGGAACCGGTCACGGAAGAGGCTGTCTCTGGGGACGCTCTTCCAGACGGGAAGGAAGAAAAGAATAAACCGGTACTTCCAAGGCTCTTGCTGATAGGTCTCGCAGCTATGATAGTAATCATCGGTTACACCCTGAATAAGAGAGTAAAGGAGCGAGACGGTGATTACGAAGAGGACGAGGATCCTGAGGATGAAGATGAAACACAGGACGATGAATATGATCCGGACGGGGATGTGAGCGATAGGTTCAACGAGGAACCTAAATAACCCCATACCCACCCGCGATAAAAAGGGGACCATCACCTCGGTTCCCTTTTTATTGCGGAATCCAGGGGTTTGGGGGTGGAAGACCCCCAACCTAACGCAAGAGAAAACTTATAGTTGCTGCACTTGTCATTTTGGCTAGAAACAATGTCATTCTGAGCGCAGCGAAGAATCTTAACTTTACTACAAAAGGAGATAAACCATAATGAATAAACTGATAATAACCGAAAAACCCAGCGTTGCATCCAATATCTGTGACGCTCTTGGAATCAAGGATAAGGATGGCAGCCATAAAGGCTATATAGAAGACGACAACTATGTAGTCTCATGGTGCTTCGGCCATCTCATTGAGCTTGCTGAACCCTCAACATACGGCGAGCAGTATAGAAAGTGGTCTTATGAGACCCTTCCCGTTCTGCCTGATTCCTGGAGGTATGAAATCAAAGAGGATACAAGGGGGCAGTTTGAGATTCTTAAAACCCTCTTAAACCGTGAAGATACTGAGCCGGTTGAGGCTACTGACTGTGGTCGTGAAGGGGAAGCCATCTTCAGGCTTGTATATGAGATGGCTGGCTGCAAAAAGCCTTTTTATCGCCTGTGGATTTCTTCAATGGAGGGCGATGCCATAAGGGAAGGCTTCAGTAATCTTAAGCCCGGCACTGACTATGACAACCTTTATGCATCAGCCATATGCAGGCAGGAAGCAGACTGGCTTGTGGGGATTAACGGTACAAGACTTTTCTCAACTCTTTATGGAAAGACCCTTAAGGTCGGGCGTGTCCAGTCACCTACCCTTGCAGCCATTGTCGACAGGGATTCAGAGATAAAGAGCTTTAGGAAAGAACCATTTTATACGGTACATATCATCAAGGACAAGCTGGACGCTGCTTCAGATCCCATTAAGGATAAAGACATAGCTGAAAAACTGGCTCTAAGCTGTAAAGGAAAAGTCGCCACTATAGTATCTGTAACAGAAGAAGAAAAGACTATTGCATCACCCGCTCTTTATGACCTTACCACCTTACAGAGGGATGCCAACAGGATCTTCGGCTACACGGCAAAGCAGACTCTCGAATATACTCAGAGTCTTTATGAAAAAAAGCTATTAACCTACCCAAGAACTGACAGTCGTTTTCTTTCCGATGATATGGAAGTGACCGCAAGAAGGGTACTTTCCACCGTAAGAAAGGTTTTCGGCTTTATAGGAGAAGGTGGATTTGATAATTATGGAAAGATCCTTAACAGCAAAAAGGTCACGGATCATCACGCAATAATCCCCACCGTGGAGACCGGCTCTGCAGATCTTAACACGATCCCGGATACTGAGAAGAATATCCTGGCTCTCGTGGCAGTAAGGCTTGCCTGTGCAGTGGGAGAACCCCATAAATACACGGCACGTAAAGCTGTTTTATCCTGTGCCGGTGAAAAGTTCACCATTAAAGGGAAGACGGTCACAAAGAAGGGCTGGAAGGAAACTGAGGAAAATTTCAGAAAAGCCTTCGGGATGGAAGTGAAGGATAAGGAGAGTATTCTCCCCGTTCTTGTGGAAGGGCAAGTGTTCCTTGATGTGGAGTCGAAGAGCTTAGAGGGTTTTACGAAGCCTCCAAAGGCATATACGGAAGATACCCTGCTTTCCAGCATGGAAAGGGCAGGGATTGATGAAATGTCAGATGATGTTGAGCGCAAAGGCCTCGGAACCCCGGCTACAAGGGCAGACATCATTGAAAAGCTGGTAACGGACGGCTTTGTAAAGAGGGATAAGAAACAGCTAATCCCTACAGAAGACGGGATAAAACTGATCTCCGTCCTCCCCGAAACTCTGAAATCAGCGAAGCTCACCGCAGAATGGGAGAACGAGCTTGCAAGTATAGCGAAGGGGGAAACGGATCCGGAGATCTTTTTAAGCGAAATAAAAGACTTGGTGAAAAAACTGATTGCGGAAAACCATGAGGTTACAGAAGAGCAGAGAGCCATATTTGGAAATGGATCCCGGGAGATCCTTGGAAAGTGCCCGAGATGCGGCAGTGATGTGGTAAAGGGAAAGTTCGGACCATACTGCACCTGTAAGAGCTGTCACATGAAGCTGGGGAAAGCTCTGGGGAAGGACCTCTCAGATGAGCAGGTGAAAAGCCTTCTTGAGGGAAATAGGATCCTTGTAAAAGGCATAAAGAGTAAGAAGGGCAAGACCTTTGACGCCTTCCTTACTCCGAAGGGAATAAGTGACTTCAGCTACACGGACAAAGACGGTCAGGAAAAAACCGGATTTCAGTTCGATTACCAACTTGAATTCCCGGACTGATGTCATCCTGAGCAAAGCGAAGGATCTATAGAACACCAATATTATCCTAAGTAAAGCGAAGGATCTATAGAAAAACCAATGTCATCCTGAGCAAAGCGAAGGATCTTAAAATTGGAGGAAATACATGAAAAAGAAAGAATTAACTCTCGAATTAACCATAGAAGAAATGATCACATTTCTTAATTTCATAAGAGAAGATGTAATAGTCAACGTGACTTTTGAAGAGAAAGGGGGTGATCCGGATGGCAGAAGAGAAGAAGTATAAGCTGGATCAGGTCAGCGTGAGATTAAAACTCTGTGAGGAAACACCTCTTTACAGTACAGAGCAGATTAATTCTCCCCGGAGAGCCATAGAGGTTATGAAGGGTATGATGCGCCAGCTCGATCGGGAGTATGTCTGTATTG
This sequence comes from uncultured Lachnospiraceae bacterium, assembly GCA_902779445.1. Lineage (GTDB taxonomy): Bacteria > Bacillota > Clostridia > Lachnospirales > Lachnospiraceae > NK4A144. The sequence continues at coordinate 1,765 of CACZBM010000009.1, read as the reverse complement.
TTAATTTGGATAATGGCAACCGCCCCATCAATTTCAATATTGTGAGCATCGGAAGCATAAATGCCTCTATTGTTACAATGAGGGAACTTCTGAAGTCATCTATACTTTCCAATGCATCCAGTTTAATAATGCTCCATTCGCATCCGAGCTACCGCCTGGAAAAGCCGGAACCCAGCCCGGAGGATCACCTGACCACCCTGAATGTGATGATAGCCACCGATCTCCTTGGAATAAAACTGCAGGATCATGTGATAGTTTCAGGCGGCACTGGCACTACCTACAGCTATAGAACCGAGCTTAAGGATAAGTTCAGCATCGAAGGATTGCGGAATATAGTAGAAAGTCAGAACAACAGGTCAGTTCTTCTATCCGAAACTCAGTCAGACTATAAGCCTTTGGCAAAGGTAGAAGAACTGGAAGAGCAGAACTATAACCAGATAGATAATGTCCTGAATAACACAAAGCCCGGAAAAGCAGTAAGACCGGAAGACCGCCCATCTGTCATAGAAAGGATGAAAGCAGGAAAAAAGGAACTGGATGCCCGGAATGCTGCAAAGGCACAGGAAGTACACGATCTGAACACAGAAATCGCCAAATAAAATCACAGCTGATAGCCTCGCCTTGGCGTGGTTATCAGCTGATTTTCGTATTTAAGAAAAAGTTATATATTTTTCACATTTATGTTGACAGTTAAAATCATGAAGTGATATATTTGCAACAGATGTTATAAATATATCACATCAAGGAGATGCATATGAAAATGAAAATGTCGCTGCAAACAAAGAACCTAATTGGGTCAGTAATATGCGGTACCTTCTGGTTTCTATCTGGTGTATTCGGATTGTGGGATTCATTTGGCTTTAAGCTGGCTAATGCTGTCGCCCTGATCGGAGCAGGTGCTTCAATGTTAACAGTCATTTTGGTCGGAGCAGTAGAAGGAGACGAGATGTCTGAAATACATACATATAAGGCCAAGGCTAGAACATATGACAGTATACTTATGGGATTTCTTATTTTCTCTTTAGTGGGAGCAATACAGAATCTCACAAATCATAGGCCATTTATTGCGAACTGGCATGCGTGGACTATGATGTTTGTGGGGTTCATGCAGGTTTTATTTGGGATCCATTTCTTGATATATGAAAGGAACGGTGACTGATGCCAACGCTTAGGACCAGAATGCATGAATTTCGCAAAGAAAAAAAGATCAACCAGGCAGAACTTGCTGAAAAGGTGGGAGTACGAAGAGAAACCATCGTAAATCTTGAGAACGGGAAGTATAATCCTTCCCTTAAACTCGCTATGGATATAGCTAAGGTATTTGGAAGGCAGGTAGAAGAAGTGTTCTCCTTTGAACCGGACGAAGACGAGGAATAAACGTTCCATACTAAAAAAATAATAATATTACAGCGGATAACTGCTACACGTGGTTATCCGTTTTTTTAAGAGCATAAAAGAACGCATGTTCGTTTTGAAATCCGTTTTATTGGACTCAAAAGAATTTAGGATAAGAGTATAAAGAAAAACAGACACACCACGCTTGAAGGAGGCAGTAATGAAGCATATCGTAGTAGATCTGGAAATGAACAATGTACAGCGTAAATCGGAAGCAAGAGAAATATGCAGATTGGAGACAATAGAGATCGGAGCGGTAATGCTAGATGACAATCTTCAGGAGATCTCTTCATTCAGGACATATGTAAAACCTGAGTACAATACAGGGATTGAAAAGAAAATAACAAGACTTACCGGGATAACCGACAGT
>CACZBM010000008.1 GCA_902779445.1 uncultured Lachnospiraceae bacterium | reverse complement strand
GGATCGAGGGATCACTCCGCCCGAAAAGCTTAAAAGATTATATCGGGCAGGAGAAGATAAAAGAGACCTTGAAGATCTACATTGATGCTGCAAAAAAGAGACAGGAGTCTCTGGACCATGCTCTTTTCTACGGACCTCCCGGACTGGGAAAGACTACCATTGCAGGTATAATCGCTGAGGAAATGGGCGTCAATATGAAGATCACCAGCGGTCCTGCCATAGAAAAACCCGGCGATATGGCGGCCATATTAAACGGCCTGAAAGACAGGGATATTCTCTTTGTGGACGAGATCCACAGACTGAACCGTCAGGTGGAAGAGGTGCTTTACCCCGCTATGGAGGATTTCGCTATTGATATCATGATAGGTAAAGGTCCCGCGGCAAAGTCCATCAGGCTTTCGCTGCCGAGATTCACACTTATTGGAGCTACCACAAGGGCCGGGCTTCTGTCTGCGCCTTTAAGGGATCGATTCGGAGTTATCAATCATATGGAATTCTATTCCGTAGAGGATCTCTCCACAATAATCATGAATTCAGCTGCAAAGTTAAAAGTTGAGATAGATAAGGACGCAAGTCTGGAGATCGGCAGGCGGTCCAGAGGTACACCCAGAATTGCAAACAGGCTCTTAAAGAGAGTCCGGGATTTTGCGGAGGTAAAGTACGACGGCGTTATCACGAAAAAAGTGGCTGATACCGCCCTTGACCTGATGGAAGTTGATAAATACGGTCTTGATAATCTGGACAGGAATATCTTAAACATTATGATAGAAAAGTTTAACGGAGGTCCTGTGGGACTTGATACCCTGTCTGCGGCCCTCGGTGAGGATCCCGGGACGATTGAGGATGTTTATGAGCCGTATTTATTAAAAAATGGCTTTATTATGCGCACCCCTAAGGGAAGAACTGTTACAGAGCTTGGTTTAGCGCATATGGGGATTTAGTTGTAACACATCCCCTAATTTGATATAATTTGGGGACACGGGGGAGATCCGGTATTAATTTGGAGAATATAAATGGCGGTTAAGCACGATACTGAAGTGATCATAGGTGGAAAGGTTTTCACCCTTTCCGGATATGAGAGCGAAGAATATTTACAGAGGATCGCGGCCTACATAAACGGCAAGATCTCTGAATACAGTAAGATAGACAGCTATTCCAGACAGAGTGTTGATGTGCAGAATGTCCTTCTGCAGCTCAATATCGCTGACGATTATTTCAAGATAAAAGAGAAATATGAAGAGCTGAAAGATGCTTCCGAGTCCAAAGACAAGGAATTATATGATGTTAAGCATGATCTCGTTACCAATCAGATCAAGATGAAGAGCCTGGAGGAGTCCCTTCAGAAGCTTAGAGATGAGAATAACGAGAATCAGAAAAAGATCGTCAAGCTTGAGACTGAGCTGGGCTTCAGTAATGATTTTGATGCCTATGACGATGATATGCAGGAATCCGGAGATTCTATTGGCGAAAAGGCTGCGTCCGGTGTCCGCAGGAGTCTTAAGAAAAGAAACAGAAGATGAGCGGTGCTTTGGACAACAGGATAGAGTTATTGTCCCCGGCCGGGGATCTTAAATGTTTTTATGCTGCCATCAATGCAGGCGCCGATGCAGTTTACGCAGGGTTAGACAAATTCGGAGCCCGCGCTTTCGCAGGCAATCTTTCTTCCGATGAGTTTATTGAAGCCATCGATCACGCCCATCTTTTTTCCAAAAAGCTATATCTGACCCTCAATATCCTTATTAAAGATAAGGAGAGAGAGGAAGTCGACAAAATGATCGAGCCCTTATACAGGGCAGGACTGGACGGTGTCATCGTTCAGGACATAGGTCTTATTTCCCATCTAAAGAAAAAATACCCTATAATGGAAGTTCATGTAAGTACCCAGGCCTTTGTGACAGGACCAAAGGGCGCTTTACTGTTTAAGAAAATGGGCGCATCAAGAGTAGTTCCCGCAAGGGAGCTTTCTATTGATGAGATAAAAGATATCCGTAAAAATGCCGGGATTGAGGTGGAGTGCTTCATTCACGGAGCTATGTGTTACTGCTATTCCGGGATGTGTCTTATGTCATCATTCCTGGGAGGCAGGAGCGGTAACAGGGGACGCTGCGCAGGACCCTGCAGGCAGCCGTATGGCGGAAAAGGGAAAGAGGACTATATCCTTTCCATGAAGGATCTGTGCGGAATAGAGAGTATTCCCGATCTTATCAAAGCCGGTGTCGACAGCCTTAAGATAGAAGGAAGGATGAAATCTCCCGAATATGTATACGGAGTCACTTCAATCTACAGAAAATATATCGATCTGTTTTACGAGAAAAATACGATAAAAAACACCGATCTTAAAAAAGATATGGAAAAGCTTGTTTCCATTTATTCAAGAAGCGGACTGAATCCCGGTTACTTTAATAAGAGAAACGGCGGAGAGATGATCACAAGGGAGAGAGGCAGCTATTCCACGTCTCTTCCTGATATTGAAAAGACGGACAGTATTGTTAGAAGGGCTTCCTGCAGAGCAGTATTCAAAAAGGGTGAGGAAGCAGTTCTAAGTATCAGATCCGGGGATAATGAGGCAGAGGTGAGAGGCGCAGTAGTGGAAGAAGCTAAGAAAAAGCCCTTAAGCCATGATGATATTCTTAAACAGCTGAAAAAATGCGGTAACAGCGGATTTTATTTTGAAGAGACAGAGATAATAGCCGATCCTGATATTTTTATCCCGGTTTCCGTATTAAATGAACTTCGCCGCAGGGGACTCGCGGAATTAAAGGAGGATATCTTAAGTGAATACAGACGTTCTCTTTGAGGATCCGTATACCGCGGAAGAGACATTAAGGATCTTAAAAGATAAAAACATACTTGGGAAGATAAGGCGGTTTATCTCATACAGGAATATATCCGCTATGGATGGACGTATTGAGTTTACCATGCTGTCTCCTTTTGTATTAAGAGGTACCGATGAAGATATGTACCGCAGGATGATAGAGAAGGAAAAACCTGACAGTATACTGGTAAGAAATACTGAGGAACTCGGGTTTCTTATTGATAGCGGTTATGAAGGCTCCATAATAGCAGACGCACATCTATACACTTTTAACAGTGAAGCAAGGGAAACTCTTAGATCTCTTGGGGTATCTCTTGATACAGTTCCTTATGAACTTAATATCCATGAGATAAGGGAGAGAGGATGCGCAGGATCCGTGCTGGTGGTTTACGGACGGACTCCGCTTATGATATCTGCCCAGTGTGTTAAGAAGACAGAGAACGGAAAATGCATGAAAACACCGGGAGGATTTTTAACGTCCTTAAAGGACCGGAAAAACACGTTTTTTCCGGTAAGGATAGAATGCGATCACTGCGTAAACATAATATATAATTCTGTGCCCTTAAGCCTTCATAAGGACCTTTCTGATATAGACGACCTCGGACTCGATGCCGTAAGGATCGATATTACCACTGAATCCCCTGAGGAAGCTGCGGATATAATAGGCTCTTTTTGCTGCGGTGATCCGGCAGCTCCTGTAAAAGAATATACACGCGGACACTTCAGAAAAGGAGTGGACTAAAGAGATGACTAATGTAGTCCTCGGTTTATCAAGATATGTCCTTGCCTTATTTATGGCATTATATACGATCCACTGTTTCCTTGGCTTTGGTCTTAAGGAGGATGAAAGAAAGGGATTAAGTTTTTTTCAGGCATTTTTCCTGGTAATGATCCATGTAGGCGGTTTTACCGTGATCTATTTCAGGCAGAATGATCCGGAAGCCCTATTCTACTGTGCGCTTCAGGAGGTTATGATAATAGGGTTCATGGTGCTTATGAGGATCCTTTATCCAAAGTGCAGCAGACTCCTTATCAATAATATGTTTCTTTTTATGTCTGTTGGTTTTATCATGCTCTACAGGCTGTCTTACGATAATCACATGCGTCAGTTTATGATCGCTGTTATCTCGCTCATCCTCGTACTTCCTGTCCCATACATATTAAATAAGGCAGAGGGGATAAGAAAACTGACATACGGATTTGGAGCTGCGGGATTCATGCTTCTTGTCTTCGTCCTTATTATCGGACAGGTCACGCGTGGTTCAAGACTCTCTATTTCCATTGCAGGTATAGCTTTTCAGCCCTCGGAATTTGTGAAGATCCTCTTTATCCTGTTTCTTTCAGGTTTATTTTCGGAAGATTGTTTTTACGGAGACAGCAGGAAAGATAAGGAAATGAGGATGATCTATATCGGGGTAAGCGCTATTGCGGCTGCGGTGTATGTATTCATGCTCGTATTAAGCAGGGATCTTGGCGGTGGAGCCATTTTATTTGTAATATACTGCTTCATGCTCTATTACGCTGTAAAAAGGATCTCGGTACTGTTCATACTGGGAGGAGTCGGAGCGGCAGGTCTTGCAGCGTCATATAAGCTTTTTTCGCATGTGCGGAACAGATTCCTCGCCTGGAGAGACCCTTTCAGCTACATAGAAGGACAGGGGTATCAGATCACGCAGTCGCTATTTGCCATAGGCACAGGAAGCTGGTTTGGAATGGGCATAAATGAAGGATCTCCCGATAAGATACCTATCGTTGAAAGAGATTTCATCTTTTCTGCAATTGCGGAGGAGCTTGGCGGGATCTTTGCGATCTGCCTGATCCTTGTATGCATAAGTACCTTTCTCATGTTTATTTTTGCCGCCATGAAGGCAACGGATCCGTATTACAGTCTGACAGCTTTAGGAATAGCGGTCTGCTATGCTTTTCAGGTGTTCCTTAATATTGGAGGTGTAACCAAGTTTATACCATTAACAGGGGTTACGCTTCCTCTGGTAAGCTATGGAGGGTCTTCGTGCCTTTCTACGTTGATAATGTTTGCGTTGATACAGGGTATCCTGATAATGGACAGGAAAGAGATCTATAAGGATGAATAATAAGAATCATGAACTTCATATCATTATGTATCTCTTTACGGCGTTATTCATGGCAATAGTCGTTTCAATATCGGTGTATCTGTCTGTTAACGCCCCAAAGACCATAAACAGTTCCTACAATATGAGGCAGCAGAATCTGGAAAAAAGGGTGATAAGAGGTACCATTTTCTCGGCTGACGGAGAGATTCTGGCAGAAGAAGCCATGAATTCCGATAATGTGGAGGTCAGATATTATCCTTACAAGGAACTATTCGCTCATGCAGTGGGTTTTTCCACCCATGGAAAAAGCGGTGTGGAATATGCCGCTAATATAGAGCTTTTAACCAGTAATGCGCCCGTGGATGAGAGACTTAAGCGGGAGATGAACGGTGAGAGAAACTATGGGGATAATATAATCACCACTTATGATACGGATCTTCAGAAGACAGCGTTTGAGGCGCTCGGGGTTTATAAGGGTGCAGTGATAGTTATGGAAGTAAAGACCGGTAAGATACTTGCCATGGTTTCCAAACCGGATTTTGATCCCAATACCGTTTCTGAAAACTGGGCAGAGATAACGGCCGATACCGAAAACTCGCCCCTATTAAACAGGGCATTACAGGGATTATATCCTCCGGGATCTACGTTTAAGACAGTTACACTCCTCGAGTATGTTAAGGAAAACCCGGATTCCTACGAAGACTACTTCTTTAACTGTAACGGCAGATTCACATATGATGAGACGACCGTAAACTGTTATCACGGCTCGGTTCACGGAAAAGAAGATCTGAAAGGATCCTATGAAGACTCCTGTAACAGCTCTTTTGCTAACATAGGAACGCTTCTTGATATAGGGGATTTTAAGGATACATCGGAGATGCTCTTATTTAATAAAGGGCTTCCTTTTGATGTGCCGAGTAAAGCAGGGCAGTTTCCTCTTGAGACTGATTCCGGAAGTGAAGAGATAGTGCATAGCGCCATAGGTCAGGGGAATATACTGATGACACCTGCACATATGGAATTAATAACGTGCGCTATAGCGAACGGCGGGATGCTGATGAAGCCTTATGAGATAGACCGCCAGGAGAATTATCGCGGGACAGTCGTCAAACAAAATGAGCCTGTTCGGTATAAGAGGCTTATGAGTGAGAGCGAGGCCGGGATATTAAAGGAATACATGGAAGCTGTTGTGGAAAACGGAACAGGGAGAAAATTAAAGGGACTTGAGTATAAAGTGGCAGGAAAAACAGGATCCGCTGAATATGGAAACGTAAAGGGAGAGAGCCACTCATGGTTTACGGGATTCTCGAATCCGGAGGATCCTGATATCGCAGTGACCGTGATAATGGAGGGCGCCGGAAGCGGAAGCGATTATGCTGTTCCGGTGGCGAAGAGGGTATTTGACGCGTATTATGGGGGATAATGCCATTTTGCAGATGGTGTCATTCTGACTGTCAGTTGGTGTCATTATGACTGTCAACTGGTGTCATTCTGAGCGTAAGCGAAGAATCTAAGAGAGATCCTTCGCTGGCGCTCAGGATGACAGGGAACTTACGCTCAGGATGACAGGGAACTTACGCTCAGGATGACATGTGTGTTTTTTGCGAGTATACTGTTTAAATGATTCCTGTAATGTGAAAACTGGGGATAAGCTTCGCTTATCCCCGGTTTTTCAACGAGCAAAAATAAACATGTTTTTGCGAGTATACTGTTTAAATGATTCCTGTAATGTACAATTCCCTGTTCTTCGACAGATCCAGGATCTCTCCGTCGCGGCTGAGTACTGGCCTTGAATAGGTGTTCGCATTATTCATCATAACCTCCCAGCTGGAGCCGTCATTTAAGAGAACACGGTTTCCTATGAGTTCATCCACCACATGCTTTAAGAACAGCTGTATAAACTGGACATCAAATTGCTGGAGCCCGGTCTCTTCAAATATCTGTATTACCTGATAAGGACACTTGGGACTACGGTAAGGACGGGAGCTGGTCATAGCTTCATATACGTCCAGGATAGCCATTATCCTTGCGTAGGGATCCATTTCAGATCCTGTGAGACCCTGAGGATAGCCCGAACCGTCAGCCCTTTCATGATGCTGAAGAGTGGCGTTTAAGATGTGGTCACTCACATTTCTGGAATAATGTGACAGGAGATAATAGCCGTGGTAAGCGTGTGTTTTTACGAGATCATACTCCATACGCACAAGTTTGCTGGGCTTCCATAAAATATCACCAGGTATCATAAACTTGCCCACATCATAGAGAAAACCGCAGAGGCACAGCTCTTCGGTCTCTTTTTCGGTAAGCCCCATCCATTTGGCAAAAATCTTGCATGTAAGGGCCACGTTGAGTCCGTGGGCATAGGTGAGTTCTTCTTCATTGGGAGTGTGGAGATACAGATAGGCAAAAAGAGTCTTGCCGGTCATATCATCCGGGACTAGGTTTTTGACGATCTGAAGAAGGTCATCAAGCCTGAAAGGCACTTTTTTATAGATAAATGAGTCTACAGCCACCTTATATGCCACTAAATTAGCGGTATAATCCTGCTCGAACTGCCTGAAAGCACGCGAAACCTTGATCTTCCCGTAATAGGTCTCGGCAAAATCCTCTTCCTCCATGATATTTATGGCCATGAGTTTGTAGGCAACGAGCTGCTTCATTACGACAGAGTCAACCTTGGTGCCTTTTTTTATTACGACTTTGTCACCGATGGTAACATTATCGCCTATTATCATTCCGTCTTTGACTTCAGGGATGGCTACGGTATACATTTTGTGATCACCTTGTATTTTATATATTTTTGACTCGGTTGATAAACATTAAAAGCATACTGTATAATAGTAAAAAAATCAATAGGTGGTAGGCATTGCGGTTTTTTAGGAATATGTATTCTTCGGGCAAAGCCAGAGGAAGAGAAAAGAATATCCGTATGAAGCTCAAAATGGGGATCGGTCTTTTGGGCATATACTGTATTGCAGTACCTCTGTACGGCTCTGATCCACTCGAGATATATAATGCAGCTGTATTTAAGCAGAGATGGTACAGAAGATCAGACCTTCTGATAGTGGGGTTTTCTGACAGCCTTATGAATGCGGAACTACTTTCCGGTGAGATACTGTCGGATATATATAAAGCCCAGGGTAATTATGACAGCAGGCGTTATTTCATAGACAATATCAGTGGTAAGCTTGCAATAGGGGTTTCAGCCGGGGAGGGAGAGACATGAATGCCGCAGTCTTTCTGTCCGTTCTGAAAGTGATAGGGATAGTGATCCTTATAGTCCTTGCAATTTTTCTTGCATTGATCCTTTTGATCATATTTGTTCCCATACGTTACCGCCTCATAGGCTCCTGGAAGGCAGACCGGGATATCTATGATTTCAGATTAGATATCACCTGGTTTTTACATTTAATACACGGCAAAGCCTGGTTTATCCGTAATAAGGAAAGTGGAAATAATGAAGAGGGTTACGGCCATGAACTGAAAGTATTATGGTTTCAGCTGATCCCCGGAAAAGATGAGGATTACACGGATGATTATACGGTAGATCATCCGGATGATCTTTATCCCGTAAGTACGGAGTATTCAGGTTCGGGTGCAGGTACAGCTGAAAGTGGTTCAAACGATCATACGGCTCCTTCGTATAGCACGGATCAGGATAATGGTTATATGGAAAATGTGACATACGAGAGTATTGATGAGCCTGAGAGAAAATTTGATCCGGAGAAAGAGGATGAAGAAATACATATCCCCGAAAGGTTCTCTGACAGATTAAAGGAATTCACTTCTTTCCTGAAGAACCTTATAAAGAAAATAAAAAGAACCGGAAAAAGAGCGGGCTATAAAATACGCTCCATATGTGATAAAATAAGGGAGTTATTTGAGAAAGCCGGATATTACAAGGATCTTTTCGGGAAGGAATCCACAGAGAAAGCGCTGATCCTCCTGAGGGACGAGGTTCTGTTTAAGTTAAAGGTACTGAAACCTGTAAAATACAGGCTGAATATGCTTTATGGCTTTGATGATCCGGCGCTTACAGGAGAGGTAACGGGTGCTTTGTCGCTTGTTTTCCTGTCTTGCGGGAAAAATGTTACATTTACACCGGATTTCGATCAGAAGGTATTGGAAGGCGATATCTTCATGAGGGGCGGTATAAAGATCATCACTTTGTTGATCATACTCTGGAAACTTTATTTTAATAAGGATTTCAGAGAGTTTTACAGAGCAGTAAGGAGATAAAATGAACGAATTAAAAAAGGATAATGTAGTAAATGAGCTACTGAAGGGCATGGATACCTTTCTCTCATCAAAGACGGTAGTGGGTGAACCTATTAAGGTTGGAGATACCACACTGATACCTCTTGTAGAGGTTTCCTTCGGAATAGCAGCAGGAACGGGAACAGCTGATAAGAAGAGCGCTGACAGGGGAGGAATGGGAGGAAAGATGTCTCCTTCGGCAGTCCTTGTTATAAAGGATGGAAAGACCAGGGTCATTAATGTAAAGGATCAGGATGCCATGACTAAGATCCTTGATATGATACCGGATCTTGTAGGGCGTTTTACCGAGCCTAAGGACAGAGAAAACGAACTCACAAATGAAGAGGCTCTGGATATTGCCTTTGACAGGACAGAGAATGGGTGATTTCCGGATACTCGCAGTACATAATTTCTATAAGATACCGGGAGGTGAAGACTCAGTATTTGCTAATGAGTGTAAGCTTCTTAAGTGTAATGGGAATGATGTGACTCTATATACCAGACATAATAAGGAGCTGAAGGGTACTGACCTTTTTTTTACAGCTCCTTTTTCAAAGAAGACTTACAGGGATGTAAGGGAGCTGATACAGAGCCATAATATAAATATTGTCCATGTCCATAATGACCGCTTTCTCATATCTCCATCGGTGTTTAAGGCAGCATCGGACGAGGGTGTTCCGGTTGTTCAGACACTTCATAATTTCCGCCTGCTCTGTATAAATGCCATGCTCACAAGAGAGGGAAAGGTCTGCAGGGAATGTCTGAAAGACAATAAGGTGATCTTTGCACCGGCGATACATCACAAGTGTTATAGAAATAATATCCTGCTTACGGAGCTTGCTTTAAGGATCAATAAGAACGCATATCGAAACGGGCTATATGATAAGGCCTTTTTTATTGCCCTGACTGACTTCAACAGGGAGATTTTTTCAAAGTCAGGCATAAACGGGGACAGGATCTTCGTAAAACCGAACTTTACATTTTCCACCTTTAATGATGCTGATAGAGCCGGAGAAAGAAAGGACTTTATCTATCTCGGCAGGCTGGATCCCTTAAAGGGCATAGAGGATATACTGGAAGAGTGGAAGCGTGTTCCTGAGGATATAGTACTGAATGTTGCAGGAAGCGGAGAAGAGGGATATATGAATAACCTGAAAGCTCGCTATTCCATGGCAAATGTTAGATTCCTCGGAGCTCTGTCACATGAGGATGCTATGGAGAAACTCCGCACTTCAAGGGCAATGGTGTTTGCATCCAGGTGGTATGAAGGTTTTCCCATGACCATAATAGAGAGCTTCTTAAACGGAACGCCCGTTATTGGAAAGAACTTCGGAAACGGCGGAGATATTATAAAAAAGATCTATGGCAGTGAGGAACCGCTTATTAACGATATTTCAGAACTCCATAACCGTGTCATAAATTTCGACAGGGATTCCGCAGACGGTCTCTATCGTTACGGGAAAGAGACACTTAATGACTTCACCCCCGACAGGAACTACGAGATCCTGATGGGGATATACAATAAGATACTGTCCGAGCAATAAACTGTCATTCTGAGCAATAAACTGTCATTCTGAGCAATAAAACTGTTATTCTGAGCAATAAAACTGTCATTCTGAGCATAGCGAAGAATCTATATCAGATCCTTAGATCCTTCGCTGACGCTCAGGATGACAGAGGGAAGTACATAGGGATGTACAGAGGGAAGTACATAGGGAAGTATATAGGGAAGTACATAGGTATCAGTATTATGAATAGAATAAACGTCACCCGTTCTTCAATGCCGACGCTTGAAGAATATACAAAAGAAATAGAGGGGCTCTTCGAAAGCCACTGGCTCACCAATGCCGGGGCGAAGCATGAAGAACTTAAAGAGAAATTGAGGGATTACCTGGGAGTCAACGCCCTTGCTCTCACTGTGAACGGACATCTGGCGCTGGAACTTGCGCTTCAGCTCTTGGATCTTCCTGAAGGCGGAGAAGTGATAACCACTCCTTTCACTTTTGTATCCACCACCCACGCCATAGTAAGGAGCGGATTAAAGCCTGTTTTCACGGACATTCGCCGTGATGACTGCACTATGGATCCGGAGCTTATAGAAGAGAAGATAACGCCAAACACAGTAGCTATAATGCCAGTGCATGTTTATGGTAACATGTGTGATGTTAAGCGTATAGAGGAGATAGCATCAAAGCGCGGTCTTAAAGTCATCTATGACGCAGCCCATACCTTCGGTGAGAGATTGAATGTTGACGGAGAATGGAAAGGAAGCGGATCTTTTGGAGATCTTTCCTGTTTTTCATTCCACGCAACAAAAGTCTATAACACCATTGAGGGCGGAGCAGTCTGCTGTAATACGGAGGAAGAGGCTGAGAGGATAGCTGTGCTCCGGGATTTCGGTATTCTGGATGAAGAGACCATCACAGATATCGCTCCGAATGCCAAAATGAATGAGTTTTCGGCGGCCATGGGTCTATGCAATCTCAGGCATGTGGATGAAGAGATAGCCAGAAGAAAGAAGGTAAACGATCTTTACAGGGAGAGATTATCCGGGGTTAAAGGGATAAGGCTCTGCCCCGAAAGAAGTGATGTTAAGAGTAATTATGCTTATTTTCCGATCTTTATCGACAGAGACAGCTATGGAATGAGCAGGGATGAATTATTTGAGCGCTTGAAGGAGAATGGTATCGGTGCGAGAAAGTATTTCTACCCCATGATCACGGAGCTTGACTGCTATAAGAATCTCTATGACAGCAGGGAAACTCCGGTTGCTCATGAAGCGGCGGAAGAAGTCATGACAATACCTATGTATGCGGATCTTCCGGAAGAGGATGTGGAACGTATAACGGGTATATTGCTAAACAATTAGTAATTTGACTAAATAGTGTATGATACATCAGCATTTATGTGGTATAATAAATGCTGATATTTTTTTCCTATAAGCTCTTTCATTACGGGGGGACCGGCGATATGGAAAGAAGCAGATCTGTCATACATGGCCAAATAAACAGGAGATCCAGCCACTATCTCATGGAAAATGATGCCGATATGAACCGCATCACTTCCAGCATAATACCGTGGATACTGGTTGCGGTTCCTCTTGTTGTAGCGCTTACAAATCTCGGGATATTCAAGATGTCTGAATTCCAGATGATCTTTTTCAGCGTTGCCGCCATAGTTGTTTCCTTTTCCACAGTTATCGTAAACAAGGTTTCCGGGAATATAATCTTTAACAAGTATTTTAATGTGCTGGCTATTTCTTTCGGAGTCTTTGCCGCAGCATTGATGCCGGGAGTGGGTATTTGGGTAACGTTTATACTCTCGGCAATTCTTTCGCTGTTCTACATAGATCCGACTCTTACGCTTATCGCTTCATCCATAAACTACGTACTGATGCTCATTGCCATGTGGTTCAGGGTTTCCAACTGGATGGAGATCAGGAAGCTTACGGTGGTCATATCTGATGATGTATTTTCAAACTATATGGCATACGTATTGGGGCTTACCATTGAATTCGTGGTGGTAGTGCCCATTCTTTACTACATTGCCAAGATCGAGGAAGAGCATATCATAACCGAGGACAAGCTGATGGAAGAGCTTATGTCCAATGAGGAGAGGTATTTCCTTGCATTTGAGAACTCCGGAGATGTGCTCTATGATTATAACTATGAAAAGGATGAATTTGTCTCCTTCGGGTCCTTTGAGGGTCCTGACAGCAGCAGGGTAAGCGGAAGCCGCGTATATAAGGAATTCGTGATAAGCTTCCTCGGCAAGGAAAACAGGATCTATCCCGGGGATATGGATAAGATACGTTTCTTCATGGAAGGAAAGCTTACCGGACCTATCGAATTCAGATACCATAAAAGCGTGGATGATGATTACCGATGGATCTCCTGCGAAGGCCAGATAGTGTATAACGATGTCACCGGAGAACCGATAAGAGGTGTCGGAAGACTCAAGGACATTACAGACAGTAAGAGAGAAGAGCAGGCTCTGCTTGAAAGAGTTACAAGGGACAGGGTTACGAACTTTATCCAGTGGGATGTGGGATTGAGACTTCTTTCCCAGAAGACCGGGGACGAGGGCAGCGGTACGACTGCGTCTCTCTGTTATATTCATTTCAATAATCTTTCTGAGATACTTAACCTTCAGGGTCGGGTATTTCTGGATGCAATTGTTTCACGTGTGGCAGAGTCCATGAGGAATCTCACAAAGAGAGAGGATCTCAGGGTCAGGATATCGGAATCATCTTTCGTTATCTATTTTAACAGCCCCACAGATGAGGTTCTGGAAATATTTGATTCGGAGATCAGGGAAAACTTAAATGCCATCAGTATCGCAAAGGATGAAGGCAATATCAGTCTCGATTATACCATCACATATTTCCACAGCCTGGGTGACCTGATGGATGCAATGCCTACCGATGAGAAGTTCCAGCAGGATAATTCCGGGGAGACCATGAAAGAGGGCAACTACTTCGGAGATATAGTTCCCTTTGCTTTTAATGTCCTTCAGAGATCAAAGGATCTGCAGAGTGCGGTGGATCTTACATTAAGCAGGATAGCAAACCAGTTTGATATCGATTATATCCACATACTGGAGAGAGACAGTAAGACTACTCTCGAGTATTTCTCCTGTATTGCAGAGTTCGACAGGAGCCAGAGGCTCGGATGCCCGTTCCTTGGCAGAAGGATAAACGTTGATAAGGATGACTACGGAAAGCTAAAAGAGATCCTCGGAAACGGAAACTATATAAGAGTGGATGAGGAGGTCCTTGGGAAAATGGAGGGTGATACTGCAGACTTTTTAAGAGCTCTGGGTACCACGGGAGTCCTCTGCATCATAAGATCGGAAGATGAGATAAAGGGTGTTATTATCTATGAGAAGACAGACCGGAGTAAGAGCTGGCCCCAGGATCTCATAGATCTTCTCTGCGAACTCTCATCCATAATCGCATCCTTTATCCTTAAGGAAATGGCGGATCAGGCAAGTGCTGCAAAGTCCAACTTCCTGTCTTCCATGTCCCATGAGATAAGGACACCCATGAATGCCATTGCCGGATTCTCAGAGCTGATCCTCTCGGAAAAGAATATATCCGAAAAGACCAGGAACTATGCCGGGAATATCCGTTCTTCAGCTAATAATCTGCTTGGTATCATTAACCAGATACTTGATTTCTCCAAGATCGAGTCAGGTAAGTTTGAGATCATAGAAGATGATTATACAGTTTCATCACTCCTAAATGATGTAACAAGTGTTATTGGAGTTAAGGTTCTGGAGAAACCCATTAAATTCATTGTCAATATCGGAGAGCATGTGCCGGAAGGGCTTTACGGGGATGTTCTCCGCATCAGGCAGATATTCATAAATATCCTCAATAATTCCGTTAAATATACGGACAAGGGAGATATTGAATTAATGGTTGACTGGAAGAAGATCGATGACAGCAAGGGAGAGCTCCATGCGTCAGTAAGAGATACGGGAATAGGTATCAAGGATGAAGATATGCCGAAGCTCTTCGAATCCTTTATGCAGGTTGATACCAGAAGAAACAGGGGTATCACAGGTACCGGACTGGGACTGGCAGTCTGCAAGAACCTCCTGGATCTCATGGGTGGTACCATAGATGTCAGAAGTACATACGGAGAAGGATCCACTTTCTCGTTTGTGATCCCGCAGAAGGTTGTGGATCCCACAGACTGCAATTATGTCTTTGGTGAGAGTAAGCCCGAGATGGATGTATTCAAGCTGCCGTTCGTATGTCCTACTGCAAGGATACTGGTGGTAGATGATAACAGGGTAAATCTGGAAGTTGCCAAGGGACTCATAAGCCAGTACGGAGCTCACGTAAGCCTTGCAGGCGGAGGAAAGGAAGCCATAGCCCGGATAGAAGAGGATCCGCCGTACGATATAGTATTCATGGATCATATGATGCCCGATATGGACGGTATCGAGACTACTGTCAAGATAAGAGAGCTTATGAACAGTGCGCCCGAAAATGAACAGCTGAAGTTTGCGGTTCCGGTTATTGCGCTTACGGCAAATGCCATCAAGGGCGTTGAAAAAGAATTCATTGAGGCCGGCATGAATGACTTCATCACTAAGCCCATTGAATTAAAGCGTCTGATGGAGATAATGGAAAAGTGGATCGCAGATGAAAAGAAGGATACTTCGGAAGATGCTATAAATGAGGTTTCCGACATCATGAACAGTGACAGCATGTATGCCGGAAGTGAGTTCAACACCGAAGATAACAGTTGGTTGGAAAAACTCACGGATATAAATGTGAAAGAGGGACTGGGTAACTGCCTTAATGATACGGAGATGTACAGATCTCTCCTTACAACATTTATAGCTACCAACGACAATAACACCGCAGACGAGCAGCTTAAAGCTCACGATATAGCTTCTTATCAAATAACGGTGCATGCCCTTAAGAGCTCTGCTAAATATATCGGAGCCGATGAGCTGTCAGAGATGGCTAAACACTTTGAGGATCTTGCCAAGGCACGGGATGAGAAAGAGATAATCAGGAAAAAACCGGAACTTTCCGACCTTCTGGAACATGTACTGGGTGAGATCAAAGATGCGTTAAAGGCTGCAGAGGAAAAGACGGATAGTTCCGAAGAACAGGATGAGACAGAGGATACCGCTGAAACAGTGCCTCAGGAAGAGATAAAGAGAAGGCTTCAGGAAATAATCACTTTACTTCAGGATATGGAAACCGAAGAAGCGGAAGATGCACTGAAGGAGTTTATTTCTGCCGGGGGTATTCCGAAAGACCAGAAAGATCTCATGAAACAGGCATTAAACGATATATCCAATTTTGATTATGATGAGGCAGAAGAACATATCAAACAGGCAATAGAGGCCAGTGAATAATACATATTTAATGACACCGGCGCTTTTCATGTGATATACTATTGGGATTGAAATACAGGGAGATGAAAGTCTTATGCAAAAATTACTGGCGATAGCTTCAACCATTGATAAAATGAGGGAGTTTCAGCATTCTTTCGAGGGAATATATCAGGTTAAATGTACGCTGATCACAAACAACGTGCTTGCCGAGGTGGGTTCGTTTGTCCCTGAATGCATAGTGGTTTATGTAGAAGGCGCCATGAGACAGAAGCTTTTCTCCATGATGGATTTCAGGGAAGATAAGAGATTCAGGGATATACCGCTTCTTCTTATAGCAGATGAAGAAGACAGGGAAACATTCGTAAGCAACGTTTCTCCCGAACCCAATTATGTGTTGCCGGAATATACCAGGATGGAGTCTGTGAGGGTGGCTATTGACAGGCTGATGGCAAGTTCCGGTATCAGAAAGCATATTCTGGTTGTAGATGATGATATGGTAGCTCTTAAGGTCGTAAAGGGCTATCTTGATAAGGATTTTAAGGTTACCTGCGTAAAATCAGGAGCCCAGGCCCTCAAGTTTCTTGAGAAACAGTTCCCGGATTGTATACTTTTAGACTGTTATATGCCGGAAATGGATGGTCCCACAACCCTTAGGAAGATAAGGATCATGGATAAGGGCGGTACACTGCCGGTGGTATTCCTTACGGGTAATTCCGAGAAGGATATGGTCATGAGAAGCCTGTCACTTCATCCCAGCGGATTCCTGCTTAAGCCCGTGAATCAGAAAGAACTGATAGACAAATTAAATGAGCTGGTGTAAGAGATTATGAAAGATACAAAGAACATTCTGCTCATTGTCACAGGATCTATCGCCGCATATAAGGCTGCAGATCTCGCCAGTATGATGAAAAAGGCGGGGTTTAATGTCAATGTGGTGATGACTCAAAACGCGTGTAATTTTATAACTCCCCAGACTTTTGAATCACTTACCGGAAACAGATGCGTTACGGATATGTTTGACAGGAACTATGAGTTTAAGATCGGACATATCAGTCTCGCCAAGCTTTCGGATATCGTTGTGGTAGCCCCGGCTTCCGCAAACATCATAGGAAAGATCGCGTGCGGGATCGCTGACGACATGGCAAGTACCACCATTATGGCTTCCAAGTGTCCCAAGCTTATAGTTCCTGCAATGAATACCGCGATGTATGAAAATCCCATCGTACAGGACAATCTTAAAAAACTGGATTCATATGGATATGAGATAATGGAACCTGCTGAAGGTCTTCTCGCCTGCGGAGATACAGGGAAGGGAAAACTCCCTCCTGTTGAGGATATCTTTGCAAAGGTGAACAGTATGATCGGTCATGAACATGATCTTAGCGGCAAGCGGATCCTTATCACTGCCGGTCCCACGATGGAGGCGATAGATCCCGTAAGATACATCACCAACCATTCCACCGGAAAGATGGGTTATTCTCTTGCTGAAGCGGCAGTAGACAGGGGAGCGGATGTTACCCTTGTGTCGGGACGGACTTCCTTAAAGAAGCCTTTTGGAGTCAGGATCATAGATGTGGTTTCCGCGTCTGATATGGCTGAAGCCGTATTTTCAGAGGCAAAGGATCAGGATATCTTTATATTCTCGGCGGCTGTAGCAGATTTCAAGCCTGAAAAGGTTTCTGACAGTAAGATCAAAAAGAAAGACGGAGAAGCGCCGGAAATACTTCTTACAAGGACAGAGGATATTCTTGACCGCATAGGTCATGACCACAGGGATGACCAGTATGTATGCGGTTTTGCGATGGAGACGGAAGATCTTCTTGCAAATGCCGCAGGAAAGCTTGAAAAGAAAAATGCCGATATGATCTGCGCCAATTCCTTGAATGACGAGGGAGCAGGCTTCGGTACAGATACAAACCGTATTGTTCTCATTAAGAAAACCGGAAATAAAGAGCTGCCCTTCCTTTCAAAGAGGGAGCTCGCAGACATTATCCTGGATGAAATAATTGCAGCCTTCCCCTTGTAGGGGAAGGTGGCTGCCGCAGGCAGACGGATGAGGTTTATGCCAAAGACACTAGTAATTACCGAGAAACCGAGTGTGGCAAGAGAATACGCCGATATCCTTAAAGTTCAGGGAAAGAAAGACGGCTTTATAGAAAACGATTCTTACGTTATCACCTGGTGCGTGGGACATCTTGTTGAGATGTGTTACCCCGAAAAATATGATATCAGATTCAAAAAATGGCGGATGGAGGATCTGCCTTTTTTGCCGAAAGAGTATAAATACGAAGTCATAGACAATGTGAAAAAGCAGTATTGCATCGTTCGTGACCTGTTGCACAGGGACGATATCGGAACCGTGTTATGGGCAGGAGACTCGGGAAGAGAAGGACAGGTCATAGAGGAGCTTATCAGGAGAGAAGCTCATGTCCGGGACGGAATGAAGGAGCTCAGGGTCTGGATAGATTCCACCACCGAGGAAGAGATCCTAAGGGGTATCAGGGAAGCGAAGCCCTATAGTGATTACGACAATCTTTCAAATGCAGGTATCATGAGGGGCATAGAAGATTATTCCATGGGGATCAATTTTTCAAGGGCCCTTTCTGTGAAATACGGGCAGCTTACGAATAACGCCGCAGGTACAAAAAAGTATTCGGCTATCGCCGTTGGACGGGTCATGACCTGTGTTCTTGGAATGGTGGTAAGGCGTGAAAGAGAGATAAGAGACTTTAAGGAAACCGTATTCTACCGCGTGATCGGCACCTTTTCAATACCGGAAGGAGACTATACCGGCATATGGAGATCAGCAGATGGATCCGCTTATCAGGGATCTCCGTTAGTTTACAGCGAAAAAGGTTTTCTGAAGGAGGAAGATGCCCTTAAATTCATTGAAAAACTTAAAAATGCAAAGGGCGCTTCTATATCTGAGATAAAAAAGACAAACGAGAAGAAAAAACCGCCGCTTCTCTTTAATCTGGCAGAACTTCAGGCTGCCTGTTCAAAGAGATTTCATATAAGTCCCGAAGAGACACTTAAGTGTGCCCAGGAATTATATGAGAGAAAGCTTACAACCTACCCCAGGACGGATGCAAGAGTTCTTACAAAGGCTGTTGCAGGAGAGATAACAAAGAATCTGAACGGCTTAAAGCGGTATACGCCCGTGGCAGGGTTTGCAGAAAAGATCCTTTCAGAAAAGCTTTATACAGGCATAAATAAAAAGCCCTATACGGATGACAGCAAGGTTACTGATCATTATGCCATCATACCCACAGGGAATTTAAGTGAGTATAATCGGATCAATGACCTCTGTAAAAAGGTCTACGACATGATCGTAAGGAGATTCCTATCGGTATTCTATCCACCGGCGGTATTTAAGAAAGTGGGTCTTGTTACGGCTGTTGAGACTGAGGACGGCAGGGAGAGCTTTTTTACCAATTCCAGGGTGCTGGAGGAACCGGGGTATTTCGTAGTTACAGGTGAAGATAAGAAGTACCTCTCGAGGGAGCCGGAAAAGGATAAAGATAAAGAAAGGGAAGAGGGAGACGAAGAGGAGGACGAGACATGTGACATCATGAACCTCATCCCGGCATTAAAAAAAGGTCTTACAGTTCAGGGAAAATCCTATGAATTAAAAACTGGCCACACAACTCCTCCCAAAAGATACACCACCGGATCCATGATCCTTGCCATGGAGAATGCGGGACAGCTTATCGAAGATGAGGAACTCCGGTCACAGATAAAGGGGGCTGGTATAGGAACCAGTGCCACAAGGGCAGGTATCCTTGATAAGCTTGTAAAGGTAAAATACCTTTCCCTGAATAAAAAGAACCAGATCCTTACCCCCAGCAAGTTTGGGGAGATGATATACGAAGTGGTCTTTGCCACGATGCCCGGTATGCTGAATCCGGAAATGACTGCCAGCTGGGAAAAGGGTCTGTCCCAGGTGGAAAGCGGAGAGTTATCGCCCGCAAAATACAGGGAAACTCTGGACAGATATGTGACCAAATATGTAGAATCAGTACGGACAAAAGACTTAAGCCGTGAACTGACCATGCGGTTTAAGAAGATAGTGTGAGGAAATATGGAAAACGCAAAAATACAGAATTTATACGATTTAAACGAAACCCTTGCAGGGGAATATCTCAGGGGATTTACCTATCCCTGGGAAGCGCTTTCAGGTATAGGAGAGCTGATAAGCGAACTCGGAAAGAAACTTGATCCTGAAAAATATGAGTACAGGGGAGACAGTGTTTGGATCGCCAAAAGTGCAAGGATCTATGAAAACGTGGGAGCCGTGATCGGACCCTGCATCATAGGAGAAAATACAGAAGTGCGTCCCGGAGCTTTTATCAGGGGAAAAGCCCTCGTGGGAAATGACTGTGTCATCGGAAATTCCACAGAATTAAAGAATGTTATCATATTTAACCATGTACAGGTTCCCCATTATAACTATGTCGGGGACTCGATCCTTGGTTTTTATTCCCACATGGGAGCAGGTTCCATCACTTCCAATGTAAAATCGGATAAGACTCTCGTGGTCGTAAAGGATGGGAATGAAGAGATCGAAACAGGACTAAAGAAGTTCGGGGCAATGCTTGGAGATCATGTGGAGGTCGGCTGTAATTCTGTGCTGAATCCAGGAACCGTCATTGGCAGAAATACAAATATCTATCCTCTTTCCAGAGTCAGGGGAGTGATCCCTTCCGATTCCATATTTAAGGACGGGGATGAGATCGTTATTAAAAGATGAGAAGTATTGTATTCAACGTCATAAAGTTAAGATACTTGTCAGAATGACATGGGAATAACAATATGAGTGATTCCATTAAAAAAGGCGAGCGGGGGTATCTCGATTCGCAGCACACTTCCGCGCTGATAAGAGTGCTGATATTCGGCATTATTACTTTAATACTGGGACTTTGTACCTGGGTCATCTTCCCGCGGTACGGGATGGTATTCCTCGTACTTGCCGTCATTTCCGCAATTCCCACAGCCATGGCTCTTGTGAATTTCATAATGTTCATGAGGTTTAAGTCCATCGGGGACGATGACTATAAAAGGATCGAAGAGGCTAAGGGAAAGACCCTTATATTTTACGATTCCGTTATAACCACCACGGAAAAGTCCTACTATGTGCCCTGTATAAGTGTTATAAACAAAAATATCATGCTCTATTCCAATGTGGATGGAAGTGATGAAAAAGCCCTCACGAGGCATCTCAGCCTCATGATAAAAAAGAACGGATATAAAGACTGGCATATCAAGGTATTTAAGGATATAGACGGATTTGAAAAACGGCTTAAATATCTTTCTGACCAGAACATCAAGGTATTAAAGACCGACGAGGAGATGAAAGCGCTCCTTTCGGCACTTTCGCTATAGCCTTCCTGCATAAGGAAGAACAAGGCTCCGAAGGAGCCGGATGAGGTTTCATGAAAGAATATCTGATCACCCCCGCTGATGAGGGTCAGACATTACTTAAATATCTGGAGAAAGTCCTTCCCGGTGCTGGCGGAGGCGTTTTTTTCAAAGCACTCAGAAAGAAAAACATCGTTATCAACGGCGCCAAGGCAACGGGCAGGGAAAAGCTGAAAAACGGAGACTCGGTCAGAGTCTTTTTCTCTGATGAGGTAATAGAAAAGTTCAGTCCGAGACGCAGTAAAGCTGAGAACGGTCCGAAGATAAAGAATACGGATGAGAAGCAGTTTAAGAAGGCGGTTATTTTTGAAGATGATAATATCCTCATTGTAAATAAGTGGGATAATATTCTGAGCCAGCCGGACGGTGGTACGGAACCGTCTCTTAATGACCTTCTCACCCATTATCTAAAGGATATAGTAAAGGTCTATGCGGTAAAACCCTCTGTCTGCAACAGACTGGACAGGAATACCACGGGGCTCGTGTTATGCGGAAAGACCCAGAAGGGGTTAAAGCTCTTAAGCGATGTATTAAAGGACAGGAGCCTTAAAAAATACTATTATGCTGTCTGTCTGGGAGAGATAAATAACAGCCTGTCTCTTAAGGGATATCTATATAAGGACAGTAAAGAAAACAGGGCTGTGATTACCGACAGCAACGAGAATAAGGATGCATCCCCGGTACAGACAGATGTAGAGCCGGTATCCAGGTTAAAGATAAAGGACAGTATCTTTACGCTTGTTAAAGTACATCTTATAACCGGAAAGCCCCACCAGATAAGGGCACATATGCTGAAAGCGGGCCATCCTGTAATGGGAGACATTAAGTATCATACAGAAGAGAGCCTCCGGCTGTCAAAGGAACTTGGTATCAAAAGACAGATGCTCCACGCATACAAAGTGGAATTCCCGAAGATCAAAGGAGATCTATCCTATCTCTCGGGGAAAGTGTTTGAAGCACCGGTGCCAAACGATATGAACCGGCTATTGTCCCACAGAAAATGATGAGGGTTAGCTATGACTGCCTGGAAAACAAGGGGCTTACGTGGTTCCGAACTGGAAGACCTTATAAACAGGACAAATGAAGAATACAGGGAAAAGGGGCTCGCCCTGATACAGAAGATACCGACACCCATTACACCGGTGGAATTCGATAAGGATTCCAGGACGATCCGCCTGGCCTACTTTGACCAGAAGAGCACAGTGGACTATATTGGTGCGGTCCAGGGAATTCCGGTGTGTTTTGATGCCAAGGAATGTGCTGTGGATACTTTCACTTTGAGAAATATCCACGAGCATCAGGTTAAGTTCATGAAGGACTTTGAAGCCCAGGGCGGGGTTGCTTTTTTCCTGATCCATTACACAGGACGTGATCTTTTTTACTATCTTTCATTCAGGAGTCTTTACGAATTCTGGAAGAGGTGGGAAAATGGCGGAAGGCGTTCCTTCAGGTTTGAGGAAACAGATGAGAGGTATTTTATTAAGCTGACTGCCGGCATGTATCTACCATATCTTGAAGCCCTGCAGACGGACCTGGATGACAGGGATACATAAAAGTTGTTTAGTCAGGGATAGTTTATTATAATGGTACGAGTGCCACGCGTAATGTTATTCTGAGCGTGATGTCATCCTGAGCGAAGCGAAGGATCTATTGAAGCATAGAAAGGTTTGAAATATGAAAAGCAGACTGCTGCATACTCCTGAAGGAGTCAGGGATATATACGGTGACGAGCTTTACAGAAAGCAGAAGATCGAAAATAAGCTAAAGACTCTTATAAGGTCATACGGCTATAACGAGATTGAAACGCCCACATTTGAGTTTTTCGATATCTTTTCACAGGAGACAGGGACCACTCCTTCAAGAGAAGTTTATAAGTTCTTTGACAGCGAGAATAACACCCTTGCCCTCCGGCCGGACTTTACTCCGGGTGTTGCGAGAGCTGCCGTAAAATATTTTTTTGAGGACGATATTCCTGTAAGACTCTGCTATCTCGGGCATACCTTTTCAAACAGGTCAGATCTCCAGGGTAAATTAAAGGAAGTAACAGAACTGGGACTTGAATACATGGGTGAACCATCGGTAGATGCCGATGCAGAGATGATAGCGCTCTCAGCCCTTGTGCTAAAAGAAGCAGGATTAAAGGAATTCCAGCTCTGCATAGGAAATGCCGAGTATTTCAGAGGTATCTGTGAAGCGGCGGGACTTGGAGAGGATACTATCTCAGATCTTACCGATCATATCCGGAATAAAAACTATTTCGGTACGCAGGATCTTTTAAATGACGTTGATATGAAGGATGACATCAGGGAGACCCTGTATTCATTCTCTGACTTTTTCGGAAACATTGAGGTTCTGGATCTTGCGGAAGAAAAGGTAAAGGACATAGAGAGATCCTTAAATGCGGTTAAGAGGCTTCGTGAGCTCTATGAGAGACTGAAGGTTTACGGTGCGGAAAAATACGTGACCTTTGACCTGGGTATGCTTTCAAA
This sequence comes from uncultured Lachnospiraceae bacterium, assembly GCA_902779445.1. Lineage (GTDB taxonomy): Bacteria > Bacillota > Clostridia > Lachnospirales > Lachnospiraceae > NK4A144. The sequence goes on along the minus strand of CACZBM010000008.1, from coordinate 110,740 downwards.
GCACCATTATTATACAGGAGTTACTTTCAGAGCTTATACTTTCGGTACCGGAGAAGCGATAGTACGCGGGGGAAGGTATGATAACCTTCTTGAAAATTTCGGGAAAAGGAAAGCAGCTGTGGGATTTACCATAGTCATTGACCAGCTTATGAATACTCTTGAAAGACAGCATATTAAAGAGGAGCAGGACAGGGTAAAGGCCCTCGTGCTATTTAAGGATGAGTCTTTTAAGAAAGCATATGAAAAGGCCCTGGAACTCAGAAAAGAAGGTAAGGATACTTCAATGACCAGGGTATTAAAAGAAGAGGATATGGAAAAGATCAGGGAAACCGCGAAAAATCGCGGGATTAATGAGGTTTATACAGTATGACTCGTTATCTAACATTTGCGCTTACAAAAGGGCGTCTCGCAGATAAGACATTGGAAAAACTGGAAAGCATCGGTATCACCTGCGAGGAGATGAAGGACAAGTCTTCGAGAAAGCTTATTTTCGTAAATGAAGAACTTCGCCTTAAATTCTTCCTTGCAAAGGGGCCGGACGTACCGACCTATGTGGAACACGGTGTTGCAGATATAGGCGTGACAGGTAAAGATATCATCATGGAGGAAAACAGGGCGATATACGAAGTCCTGGATCTGGATTTCGGAAAGTGTAGGATGTGTATCTGCGGATATCCAAAGGCAAAGGAACTGCTTTCCCATCATGAGATGATAAGGGTTGCCACCAAGTATCCAAGGATCGCGAGAGATTATTTCCATAATAAGAAGCATCAGACCGTGGATATCATTAAATTGAACGGTTCCATAGAGCTTGCTCCCATTGTGGGACTTTCTGATGTGATATGTGATATAGTCGAGACCGGCACCACCTTAAAGGAGAACGGACTCGAAGTACTGGAAGAGGTATGTCCACTTTCCGCCAGAATGGTGGTTAATCAGGTCTCCATGAGGATGGAAGCTGAAAGGATAAGAAGTATCATTAACAAACTGAGGGAAAAGTTATGAAGATCATTGACCTTACTGAAGAGACAAAAGCGGATATCCTGGAAAAGCTGTTAAAGCGCAGCCCCAGCAGCTATCCGGAGTATGAGAAGACAGTTTCAGATATAATAGAAAATGTGAAAAAAAGAGGCGATGAAGCCATCTTTGAATACGCTGAAAAGTTTGATCACTGCAGCCTTAACCGTGATAATTTCATGGTAACGGAGGCGGAGATCGAAGAAGCGGTAAAGGAAGTAGGAAATGATCTCATGCGTGTCATGGAGAAGTCCATGAACAATATCCGTGAGTATCATGAGAGTCAGAAGAGGCAGAGCTTCTTTAATACAAAAGAAAATGGTGTGATCCTGGGTCAGAGGATAACACCAATTGAAAGAGTAGGGATCTATGTTCCCGGAGGTAAGGCTGTATATCCGAGTTCTGTTCTGATGAATGCTGTCCCTGCTATCGTAGCCGGAGTTAAGAGTATTGTAATGACCACTCCTGCAGGACCGGACGGAAAGGTAAACTCTCAGGTACTTGCAGCCTGCAAGCTTTTACATATCGATCATATTTATAAGACAGGAGGAGCTCAGGCCATTGCGGCTCTTGCATACGGTACTGATTCCATTAAGAAGGTACATAAGATAGTGGGTCCCGGGAATATTTTCGTAGCCCTTGCAAAGAGAGCTGTTTACGGCCATGTGAGTATCGATTCCATTGCAGGTCCGTCGGAAATACTGGTTCTTGCGGATGACAGCGCCAATCCGAAGTTCGTGGCGGCAGACCTTCTTTCCCAGGCAGAGCATGATGAGATGGCATCTGCGATACTCGTCACCACTTCAAGAGAACTGGCAGAGAAGGTATCTGCTGAGATAGAGGCGTTTTTACCGGCGCTTTCCAGAAGAGAAATAATAAGGAAGTCCCTGGATAATTACGGATATGCACTTGTTGCGAAGCATATAAGGGATGCGCTTGATGCGGTAAATGATATAGCATCTGAACACCTGGAGATAGTGACAAGGGATCCCTGGAAGACAATGACAATGGTAAAGAATGCAGGTGCGATATTCTTAGGACCATATTCATCGGAGCCTCTCGGGGACTATTTTGCGGGACCGAATCATGTGCTTCCCACCAATGGCACAGCAAAGTTCTTTTCACCGCTTTCTGTTGATGATTTCATTAAGAAGTCATCCGTGATATCATATTCGGAACATGCGCTGCGGAGTATTCATGAGGATATTGAAGCATTTGCGAAGGCTGAGAAGCTTTCGGCTCATGCTAATTCGATAGCTGTAAGGTTTAAATAATGAGCGTGTCATCCTGAGCGTAGCGAAGGATCTAAAGAGATTCTTCGGGATAAAGCCCTCAGAATGACATTTAGGATGATAGAATAATAAGGAGGTTCATATGAGCCGTAAGGCAAAGGTAGAGAGGAAAACAAAGGAAACTGATATAGTTGTTGCGATTGATCTCGATGGTGCCGGCAAGGCGGAGATTGACACCGGCGTTGGATTTTTTGATCACATGCTGGACGGGTTTGCGCGGCACGGCCTTTTTGATCTCGCGGTTAAATGTAAGGGAGATCTTAACGTGGACTGCCACCACAGTATAGAAGACACCGGTATCGTACTTGGCGAAGCCATACTTAAGGCGCTCGGCGATAAGAAAGGTATTAAGAGATACGGGAACATGATACTTCCTATGGATGAAGCCCTTGTGATGACCGCAATAGACCTTTCCGGAAGACCGTATTTTTCCTATGATTTAAGATTTAATGGCGGCAAGTGCGGTGATATGGATACGGAAATGTGCCGGGAATTCTTCTATGCTGTGAGCTACAGTGCAAAGATGAACCTGCATATGAAGATGATGGACGGCATGAATGACCACCACATTATGGAGGCGGCATTCAAATCATTCGGAAGATCACTGGATCAGGCCACTATGATCGATGACAGGATAAAGGGTATCCTTTCTACAAAAGGAGTTTTATGAGTATTGATTATAAGAAGATCGCTCCCTGCATGTTTTTAAAGGACGGGAGAGCCTTAAAATGGTTTAACACAAAGACATTCATGAAAGAAAGTCCGGTGGAGATCGCCCAGAGATATGCCAATCACGGAGCAGATTCCCTCATAATATTCGACCTTTCTGAAGAAGATGAAGAGCACGAGATAAACCTTGGTGTCATCAAGAATATCTGTGCAGGCATAGATATCCCTGTTATTGGGGCGGGAAACGTCCACAGGCTTGAAGATATCAAGAAGCTTTTATATGCAGGATGCAGAAAGGCAGGTCTTAATTTTAAGAAGCCTGAAAACATCCGTCTTTCGGAAGAGGTGAGCACCCGTTTCGGAAGAGATCATATCGCGGCCTGCATAGACAGTCCGGAGCAGATGGAGACCGGCAGGAATGAGATAAAGAACTATGTCAGCACCCTGATACTTGTAAATGAGAAGAATCTGGACGGCTGTGCTGACTGGGTGGATAAGGCGTGCAGCAACAATGCAAATCCTATTTCCGTAAGCCTTGTGCCTGTTTTCCATAAGAAATCCTATCACGAGCTGGCTGCGGTTCTCAGGAATTATTCCGTTCAGGGAGTGTCCGGCGGTGACATAAATGAAAGATTCGAAAACCTTATGGATTTCAAGAGGCAGTGCAAGGGTCTTGGGATCACAGTAAATACCTTTGAAAGCAGTATGAGGTGGTCTGATTTCAAGAAGAATTCAGACGGTATGGTGCCTGTTATCGTTCAGGATTATAAGACGGACGAGGTTCTGATGCTGGCCTATATGAATGAGGAAGCCTATAACAGGACAATTGAAACCGGACGGATGAATTACTGGTCAAGGAGCAGGAATGAGCTCTGGCAGAAAGGTGATACTTCCGGACATTACCAGTATGTGAAGAGTCTTATCGCTGACTGTGACAATGATACGATACTTGCTAAGGTCCTTCAGTGCGGTGCTGCCTGCCATACGGGAAAGAGGTCATGCTTCTTTAATACCATGCTGAAGAAGGAATATGATGATTCAAATCCCTTAAAAGTATTTGAGAAAGAGTACAATACCATTCTCGACCGCAAGGCCCATCCGAAGGAGGGTTCCTACACAAATTACCTTTTTGATAAGGGTATAGACAAGATACTGAAAAAAGTGGGAGAGGAATGTACGGAGATCATTATCGCCGCCAAGAATCCGAATCCCGAAGAGATAAAATACGAGATGGCAGACTTCCTGTATCATGCCATGGTACTGATGGTGGAAAAGGGAGTCACCTGGGATGAGATAACAAAAGAGATCAACTCAAGATAGACTGATGAGGGCCACATGAAGCACACCGCTCTTAGCGACGAATTACTCTTATCCGTCGAAAAGCCTGAGAGATATATAGGCAATGAAATAAACGCAGTCTATAAGGACAGGGATTCTGTGGATATCCGGTTTGCCATATGCTTTCCGGATGTTTATGAGATAGGCATGAGCCATCTTGGGATCCAGATCCTTTATGATATGTTTAATAAAAGAGAGGATGTCTGGTGCGAAAGAGTTTATTCGCCCTGGACAGATCTGGATAAATACATGCGGGATAGACATATCCCGCTTTTTACGCTGGAATCCCAGGATAAAGTTAAAGACTTTGATTTCCTCGGTATCACTCTTCAGTATGAAATGTGCTATACCAATATCCTGCAGGTTCTGGATCTTTCGGGGATACCTTTATGTGCAAAGGAAAGAAGTGAAGAGGATCCGATCGTAATAGGAGGAGGGCCCTGTACCTATAATCCCGAGCCCATAGCCGAATTTTTTGATATTTTCTATATCGGTGAAGGCGAGACAGTATATGACGAGCTCTTCAGTATTTATAAACAAAATAAAGATCAGAAGGGTTCAAGAGAGGATTTCCTTAGAAGCGCCGCGAAGATAAGGGGTATTTATGTTCCTTCTTTGTATGATGTTACCTACAATGAAGATGGGACAATAAAGAGTTTCGTCCCCATATTTGAAGATGTTCCGGAAAAGGTTAGTAAGAACCTTGTAACAGATATGGATGATGTAACTTATCCGGATAAACCGTTGGTACCATTTATACAGGTTACCCAGGACCGGGTCGTTCTCGAGGTCATGAGGGGATGCATAAGGGGGTGCCGCTTCTGCCAGGCCGGGCAGATATACAGGCCTGTCAGGGAGAGAGGACTTGATTTCCTCAAGGATAAGGCAAAGAAGATGCTGGATTCCACAGGACAGGATGAGATAACATTAAGCTCTTTAAGTACTTCAGACTACAGTGAACTCAGGGATCTGGTACTCTTTCTGATAGATGAATACAGGGATAGATACGTTAATATCTCTCTTCCGAGTCTCAGGATCGATAAGTTCTCTCTGGATATAATGAGCAGGGTTCAGGATGTTAAGAAGAGTTCCCTTACATTCGCATCGGAAGCGGGCTCGCAGAGACTCAGGAATGTTATAAATAAGGGTATCACAGAAGAAGACATCATGAGGGGATCGGCAGAAGCCTTTAAGGGAGGCTGGAATAAGGTTAAGCTCTACTTTATGCTGGGACTTCCCACGGAAACAGAAGAAGACATACTGGAGATATCCCATCTCTCCGACAGGGTGGCCATGAATTACTATGATACGATCCCCAGAGAAGAGAGAAAGGGTATTAGGGTGATGGTTACGGCTTCGGCATCTTTCTTTATCCCGAAACCCTTTACCGCCTTCCAGTGGGCTCCAATGAATACGGCAGATGAGTTTTTGAGAAAGGCCCGTCTCGTAAGTGATGAGTTTAAGAAGGAATTGAATCATAAGTCGCTTAAGTTCCAGTACCATGAAAATAAGCTCTCGGAGCTTGAGGGTGTAATGGCCAGAGGAGACAGGAAGCTTTCAAAGGTGATAAGGCTCGCCTATGAAAAGGGTGCCATGTATGATTCCTGGGCGGAATCTTTTAAGAGTGAAGCCTGGGAAGAAGCTTTCAGGGAAGCAGGGATTGATAAGGGTTTCTATACCACGAGGGAGAGGGAGCTTGATGAAGTGCTTCCCTGGGATTTTATAGATGCAGGAGTCACCAAAGAGTTTCTTAAGCGTGAATGGGAGAATGCAAAGGCAGGGATCGTAACTCCAAATTGCAGGGACAAATGTTCCGGATGCGGCGCAGGGAAGTTTGGTTTATGCTATTGAACTGCAGTTATTCCGGGAGATGTCAGTATAAATCTGAGCAATGTCGTGTCATTCTGAGCGGTGCTGCGTGCCAGTGGCACGCGTTTAGCACGGACCGAGTCGGAAGACGAGACGCGAAGAATCTATAGAGGAGATCCTTCGCTGAAGCTCAGGATGACGTAAGAAAGTATCATGAAAGACGGAAACAGTAAGATAAGGATTAAATTCAATAAACACGGTCTTATGAAATATATTGGTCACCTGGATACCATGAGATATTTTCAGAAGGTGATCCGGAGGTCCGGGATAGATGCTGCTTATTCTGAAGGATTCTCACCCCATCAGATCATGTCATTTGCACAGCCTTTGTCGGTAGGAGTGGAGAGTAACGGGGAATACTTTGATCTCGAAGTGAAGAGTTACACCAGTGCTTCAGATATGAAGAATAAGATGAATGAGACATCGGCTGAGGGGATAGAAGTTACGGATATAACACTTCTGCCGGAAAAGACGCCTAAGGCTATGGCTTCCGTGGAGGCAGCGGAATATACGGTGGTTTTCCGTCCGGGTCATGAGCCGGACTGGGATATCAGTAAGGCCGTGGAAGTATTTAACAGTGCTTCATCGGTCAAGGTAGTAAAAAAGACGAAAAAGTCAGAGCGTGAGATAGAATTAAAGGATCTCGTGCATTCGGTTATAATACAGGAAAAAGCTTTGAAAGACGTTTTTCCGGAAGGACCTTTTAGCGGTGACATTATCGAAGATCCGGAAAAGAAAGTGCCGGTCATACATACGGTGCTGTCAGCGTCATCGGGGGATAACGTAAAGCCTGCAATGCTCATAAGAGCATTGAGGGACCTGATGGTTAAGACGGATACCGCGAAAGATCAGGAGAATGAAGAGTATCCGGGCAGGACAGAGCTCCTCATTACGAGAGAAGAATTGTTTGATAAGAATATGAAGCCTCTTATCGAGGCAGGAAGTACATTTTAAATGTCGACAGACAGGGTTGTAATAACCGAATATGAAGGGGTTATCCTCACAGCGCTTATAAGAGAGGGACATGTTTTTGACCTTATGGGCAGAGCATATACGGGGGATAAAAAATGTTTTATTCCCGGAGATATTGTAAGGGCAAAGGTCTCCGAGATCCAGAAGAATATCAATGCGGCCTTCCTTAAAATGGGGGACGGCATGAAGGCTTTTATGGATCTTGAGGGATATGAGGACCTGAAATGTGAAGATGAGATCACAGTCCAGGTTATCAAGGAACCTATCCGGGAAAAGGAAATGCTGGTGACACCGGACTATTCCGTGGCCGGGAAATACCTTGCTTTTTCAAAAGGGAAAAGCGGGATCGGGATAAGCCGCAGGATAGACGGGGATGACAGAAAAAGACTAAAAAAGACTGTAAAAGGGCTAATGGGTGATGATACGTGTAACGGCGTGGTCATAAGGACCAATGCCCTTGAAGCGTCGGATGAAGAAATAGCTGAAGAATTCCGGTCCTTAAAGGGTACAATGGATATGATAGAAGAGAAGTCATCCTATACAGTGCCGTTTAAGAAGCTTTACTCTGAGACACCTCCCGAGATAAGGTATCTTAGGGATATGAAAGATAAGCCGGAAAGAGTGATAACCGATATTCCGGAGGTTTTTAACGGATTACAGGATTTTTACGGAGGATCCGGGGATGACACGGATCTTCTGAAACTGTACACGGACGATAATCTTCCTTTAAGAAAGCTTTATCCTGTGGAAGCTGCGCTAAATGAAGTACGGTGCAGGGTGATACATCTCCATGGCGGAGGGAATCTCGTTATTGATATAACCGAAGCCCTGACAGTGATAGATGTAAACTCGGGTAAGAGCGGAGGAAGATCATTAAAAAAAGAGACCGTATTAAAGACCAATCTGGAGGCGGTCAGAGAGGCTGCGAGGCAGATAAGGATAAGGAATCTAAGCGGGATTATACTTATCGATCTTATCAATATGGAAAGCGGTGAAGACAGGAAGACGGTAATAGATGAACTGAAGGCAGAACTCTTAAAAGACAGGGTAAGATCTGCATTTGTGGATCTCACAAAACTCGGGATAGCGGAACTCACAAGGGAAAGAATAGACGTACCTTTAGTAAGCCTTCTCCCTATGGGAGCAAAACGTGCCAGTGGCACGTTTTGAATGGCGCTTAGCCGCACTGAGTGCGGCTGCCATCGCAAGGTGGCCGCCTAAGGCGGACGGATGAGGGCAAAAAAGGAGGCAGAACATGATCGATTATGCAGAGGGAAGCGGAAAACAGTATCATACCAATGTGGGACCGGAGGATATAGGAAAGTATGTGATCCTGCCGGGAGATCCGAAGAGGTCTGAAAAGATAGCGAAATACTTCGATGATCCTCATTTTGTAGCGGATAACAGGGAATATATGACCTATACGGGAACACTTCTCGGCGAGAAAGTGAGCGTGGTTTCAACGGGAATAGGCGGCCCCAGCGCAGCTATTGCCCTTGAAGAACTGGTAAAATGCGGTGCACATACCTTTATCAGAGTCGGAACCTGCGGGGGAATGAGAGAAGATGTTAAGGGAGGCGACATAGTCATTGCCAACAGCTGTATAAGGATGGAGGGCACCAGCCGGCAGTACGCTCCCATTGAGTATCCTGCAGTTGCGGATTTCGAAGTTCTGGAATCCATGGTTTCTGCTGCAAAGGAGATGAAGGTCACCTATCACGTGGGAGTAGCCCAGAGCAAAGACTCATTCTTCGGACAGCATGAGCCAGAAAAGATGCCTGTATCATATGAGCTTCAGAATAAATGGGAAGCTTATCTCAGGATGGGATGCCTTGCATCCGAGATGGAAGGGGCAGCTTTATTAACCGTAGGACAGTACCTGAGAGTCAGAGTAGGAGCCTGCTTCCTCGTGATCGCAAATCAGGAGAGGGCGAAAAAAGGTCTTTCGAATGAGCAGGTCCATGATTCCGGACAGTCCATAGAACTAGCTGTTGAAGCCATAAAGAAGCTTATAGAAAACGACCGGAAAAAATAAAATGAAAACCTGTTGACAGGATATAATAAGTTTCATATAATACTCGGGTGTGACTTCGAGGAAGTCTTATTTCGAAAAAACGGAGCAAGGAGGTGTTAAGAGATGTCCATCTGCCCTAAGAATAAATCATCAAAGGGACACAGGGATCAGAGAAGAGCTAATTGGAAAATGGCTTCTTACAATCTGGTAAAGTGCCCTAAGTGCGGAGAGCTTATGTTCCCTCACAGAGTCTGCAAGAACTGCGGAACTTACAATAAGAAAGAGATCGTTAATACAGAAGACTAAGAATTGTACAGTGTCTCTTTTAGCCTGTCACGAGAGTGGCGGGCTTTTTTTCTTGATTTTTCCCTGACACTTCGGTATAGTTGGTGTAATGCGATTGTTTTTAGGAGGTTTGATAATGCCCGAGATCACTAAGGTAGCCCTTGATGTAATGGGTGGCGACAATGCTCCGGTGGAAATGGTAAAGGGAGCAGTTGATGCCGTAAATTTAAATGAGAATATAGTGGTTTATCTCGTCGGTTCAAAGGAAGATATAGACAGGGAACTTGCAAAATACACCTATCCGGAGAACAGGGTAGAAGTGGTGTATTCAACGGAAGTTATAGAGACTGCGGAACCTCCGGTTATGGCTGTCAGGAAAAAGAAGGATTCTTCCATAGTCAGAGGCCTTATGCTCGTAAAGGACGGAACATGCGATGCCTTTGTTTCAGCTGGAAGCTCAGGCGCTGTTCTGGTTGGTGGACAGCTTCTGATCGGACGTATCAAGGGTGTAGAGAGACCGCCGCTCGCACCTCTCATCCCCACTTCAAAGGGAGTATCGCTTCTCGTGGACTGCGGTGCCAATGTGGATGCGAGACCCAATCATCTCCTGCAGTTTGCAAAGATGGGTTCCATATACATGGAACACGTGATCGGGGTTAAAAATCCGAAGGTAGGTATATTAAATATAGGAGCTGAAGAGGATAAAGGAAATGCTCTTGTAAAGGAGACTTTCCCGCTGCTGCAGAGTGCATCCGGCATCAACTTCGTCGGAAGTGTGGAAGCAAGAGATGTGTGTGACGGCAATGTCGATGTTATCGTATGTGAGGCATTTGCAGGAAACGTATGTCTGAAGATGCTTGAGGGTGTGGCAAAGACACTATTAAGGGAAGTAAAGGCCGGAATGCTCAGTACTTTAAGAGGAAAGATCGGAGCTATGCTGGTAGCACCCGGGCTAAAGAAGTCCCTTAAGAAATTCGATGCCAGCGAGTACGGCGGAGCGCCTCTTTTAGGCCTTAAAGGACTTGTTGTAAAGACTCACGGCAGCTCAAAAGCCAAGGAAGTAAAGAACTCTATCCTGCAGTGCGTTTCATTTAAGGAAGGCCGTATAAGTGACAGGATCAGAGAACAGATAGATATGAATGAATAAAACGGAGGATTTTTTTCAAATGGAACTAGAGAAGATTCAGAGTATCATTGCTGACGTACTTAATGTGGATATTTCAGAGGTTACCCCGGATGCTACCTTTGTAGATGATCTGGGAGCTGATTCACTGGATGTTTTCCAGATCATCATGGGTATCGAGGAAGAATTCGATATCACCATTGATACTGAAGAAGCCGAGAAGATCGTAACGGTTTCTGATGCGGTAAATGCTATCAGGCGTGCCACAGAAGGTTGATGATGCTGGAATTTAAACCTGATGAACTAGAGAATATCATAGGATATCATTTTAATGATAGGACGCTCCTTCGTTCGGCTCTTTCCCACAGTTCCTATATCAATGAACTGAAGATCAATACTTATCCGGATTATGAGAGACTGGAGTTCCTGGGTGATGCGGTTTTAGAGCTTACAGTAAGTGACTTCCTTTACCGGGATAAGAACAGTATGAAGGAAGGTGACATGACAAAGCTCAGGGCAGCTCTTGTATGTGAACCTACCCTGGCGGAATGTGCGAAAGAGATATCCCTTTCCGACTTTATCCTTGTGGGACATGGGGAAGAGAACACGGGCAGCAGGTTCAGGGATTCCATAGTGTCCGACGTTTTCGAGGCTCTTATCGGAGCTATATACCTGGACGGGGGCATGGAAAAGGCAAAGGCCCATATCACGAAATATGTCTTAAAGGACATGGAAGACAGGCAGTTATTCTATGACGCCAAGTCCATTCTCCAGATAAAGGTTCAGAAAGAGAACGGAAGTCTCGAATATGTATTAAAGGGGGAGAGCGGTCCCGACCACAAAAAGGAATTTACTGTGGAAGTAATGATAAACGGCCATGCAGTCTCGGAAGGACGGGGCAGTTCCAAGAAAAATGCGGAACAGCAGGCCGCTTATAATGCGCTTAAGGGAATGTAGATAAGATAGACAGATGTATTTAAAAAGTATTGAGATACAGGGATTTAAGTCCTTTGCAAATAAGATAGAATTTAAATTTAAAGACGGAATAACCGCCATAGTAGGTCCCAACGGCTCCGGAAAGAGTAATGTGGGAGATGCCATGAGATGGGTTTTAGGTGAACAGAGTGCAAGGGAGCTCCGTGGTTCTTCCATGCAGGATGTCATCTTTTCAGGTACGGAAAACAGGAAACCCATGGGATATGCTTATGTGGCTATCACACTGGATAACTCGGATCATGCGCTGAATGTGGATTTCGATGAAGTCACTGTGGCGAGAAGAGTTTACAGATCCGGTGAAAGTGAATACCTGATGAATGGAAATGCCTGCAGATTAAAAGATGTGCAGGAACTTTTTTATGATACGGGTGTTGGGCAGGAAGGCTATTCCATCATCGGACAGGGGCAGATAGACAAGATCCTTTCCGGAAAGAGCGAGGAAAGAAGGGAACTCTTCGACGAGGCTGCAGGTATAGTTAAGTTCAAGAGACGTAAGGCCGCCGCCCAGAAGAAGCTTGAGAGTGAGAAGAATAACCTTCTTCGCGTGACAGACAGACTGTCGGAACTGGAAAAGCAGCTGGATCCTTTAAGGAACCAGTCAGAAAAGGCGAAAGTCTATCTCCAGAAAAAGGAACGTCTTAAGGAACTGGATGTAAATGTCTTTATCCTGGAGACCGAGAAGATAGACAGGGAACTTTCCTCTATCGAGAAAAAGGGAGAGATAGCAAATGAAGACCTTAAAGAGGTTTCCGAAAAGTATACGGAGACCCAGAAGAGCTATGCCTCTCTCGGAGATGAATTAAAGAACCTGGATGAAGAGATAGACAGGAAAAAGGCTGATATTTCTAATTCCACACTGTTTAAGGGACAGATCGAAGGAAAGATCAATGTATTAAAAGAACAGATCCATTCCTTAACAGTAAGTGACGAACACTTCAGTAACCGTATAAATGAGGTTACGGAAGAGATCGACAGGAATAAAAAGGAACTTCAGAAGCTCACTGTCAGGAAAGCAACCCTGGATGAAAAGGTTTCAAAGATCGATACAGATCTTGATGAAGTAAGGGATAAGCTTGATTCCTTAAATAAAGAGGCCGGTTCATTAAATGAGGAAGCAGAGAGAAAGAAAGACAGTCTGTTTTCCGTAGTTAACAGCAGAAATGATATCAAAGGAAATATCGCAAGATATGATACCATGCTGGAAACTGCCGAAAGAAGGAAGTCGGAGATCTCCCAGAGCCTTATACGTTTTTCCACAGGTGAAAAGGAGATAAAGGGCGAGATAGATGCTGCCTTAAAGGAATTCGACGCAATAGATGCCGAATTAAAAAAGGTTGGCACAGGACTGGAAAAACTGGAAAAGGATGATATAGAAGTCAGGAAAGAGCTGGAGAGGAAGAATGCTGATCACCACTCTCTTGAGATCCTTTATCACGAAAAGAAGTCAAGACTTGAGAGCTTAAAGAACATGGCGGAAAGGTACGAGGGCTACGGAAGTGCCGTTAAACGTGCCATGGAAGAGAAAAAACGGGATAAGGGAATAGAGGGTGTAGTATCTGACCTTATCCAGGTTGAAGCAAAGTATGAGACCGCCATTGAAACAGCTCTCGGAGGCAATCTTCAGAATATCGTTACAAAGGATGAAGAAGCTGCCAAGAGAACTATTGAGATATTAAAGAGGGAACATGCAGGAAGGGCCACATTCCTTCCTCTTACATCCATTGAGGAAAGAGAGCTCTTATCGGAAGATCTCCTGGATGAAAAGGGTGCGATCGGTTCCGCGGATACCCTTGTCAGATTCGATAAGAAGTACAAGAAAGTGGCGGGAGCCCTTCTCGGGAATTATCTTGTGGTCGACAATGTGGATAACGCATTGAAGATAGCGAAAAAATATCACTACAGGACCAGAATAGTGACTCTTTCAGGGGAAGCTTTGAATCCCGGAGGATCTATTTCCGGTGGTGCTTTTAAGAATAATGCAGGCCTTCTCGGGAGAAACAGGGAAATAGAAAACCTTGAGAAGGAACTAAAGGAAACCCTGAAGGAAGTGGATAAATGTCTTTCTTCCATTGAGGACTTAAGAAGGGCGAAAACCGATAATTCAAGTAAAAGATCCGATCTTCTTGAAAAGAAGAAGGAGCTTGAGATCAGCCATAATACTGCCGGTCTTAACTTAAAACAGTTAGAAGACAGACAGAAGGAATTAAACGAGGGAAGCGGCGGTATCATGAAAGAAAACGCCGCCATTGAAGAGCAGATAAAAGAGATCCGCGCCTTAAAAGAAAAGGTCAATTCAGAACTTGAAGAATCCTTTGAAAAGGAAAAGGGCCTCTCAAAAGAGATAGAAGAGATGAATGTCGCCATTGAAAAGGTGACTGAAAAGTCAGAAAAGCTGAAATCCGAGATCGCCGAAGAGGATAAGAAGCACGTATCTCTCCGGAGTGAGCAGAACTTCGTAAATCAGGAAGTGGAGCGGTTAACAACTGCCGTTAAACGTGGTGAGAGTGAGATAGATCTCAACAAAAAGAGCCTTTCCGAAAATGAGGCTGAGCGGAATAGTAAGAGAGATGAGATCCATGCCCTGGAAGAAAAGATAGAGACTTTTGGATCAGATAATGATTCCAGAAATCAGGAATTAAACAGTCTCTATGAGAAGAAGAACGAGCTTTCGGAGCGCAGGAATGAGATATTCCGCGAGACCGGTAATATCAGTGAGAAAAAGAGCAGTATAGAGCGCGAGATCGACAGACTGAATGCCCAAAGGGAAAAGTGTGAAAGGGATGAAGAGAACTTCACCAATTACATGTGGGATGAATATCAGTTGACAAGGAGCGCGGCTCTTGAACTTAAGAATGACGATCTTACAGACCTTTCAAAGATGAGAAGGGAGACTTTCTCAGTTAAGAATGAGATAAGAGAGCTTGGAAATGTCAATGTAAACGCTATAGAAGAGTATAAGAATCTTCTGGACCGCTATACCTTTGAAGACGGCCAGAGAAATGACCTCATAGCAGCGGAAGAGGATCTTAAGCGTATAATCGAAGAACTTGATGAGAATATGAGGCGACTTTTCTCGGATAAGTTCGATCTTATCTCCAAGCAGTATGATGTGGTATTTAAGAAACTCTTCGGAGGAGGAAAGGGTACCCTTGAGCTTGTGGATCCTGAGAATATCCTTGAAACGGATATAAGGATAATTGCCCAGCCCCCTGGAAAGAAGCTTCAGAATATGATGCAGCTTTCCGGTGGCGAAAAGGCGCTTTCAGCCATTGCGCTTCTCTTTGCCATACAGGCATTGAAGCCTTCACCTTTCTGTCTCTTAGATGAGATAGAGGCTGCACTTGACGAAGCGAATGTGGACCGCTTCGCATCCTACCTCTGCAACCTTACAAAGCATACCCAGTTCATAGTGATCACTCACAGAAGGGGAACTATGGTGAGGTCTGACAGATTGTACGGTATTACAATGCAGGAGAAGGGCATATCCACACAGGTCAATGTGGACTTAGAGGATTATAATTAAATGGGATTTTTTCAAAAAATAGCAGATTTCTTCACCGGATATAAAGAGATAGACAGTGACTTCTATGAGGAACTGGAAGAACTCCTTGTCATGGGTGATGTTGGTATAGCAACTACTGAAACCCTGATAGAAGACCTGAAGGTGAAGGTCAGGGAAAATAAAATATCCGATCCCGGAAAATGCAGGGAGCTTCTCGTGGAGAGCATGAAGGAGTCCTTAAAGAGTACCCGGAGCGATGACATGTACGACTTTGAAACCGGTCCTTCGGTGGTTCTCATTATCGGAGTTAACGGTGTGGGAAAGACCACATCTGTTGCAAAACTCGCAAATATCTATAAGAACGAGGGAAAGAAGGTACTTCTTTCTGCAGCCGATACTTTCAGAGCCGCTGCAATAGAGCAGCTTGATATCTGGTCCGAAAGAGTCGGCGTGGATATGATAAAAGGTGTCGAGAACGGAGATCCGGGAGCGGTGGTCTTTGATTCCGTAAAGGCCGCAAAGGCCAGAAATGTTGATATCCTGATATGTGATACTGCCGGTCGTCTGCACAATAAGACGAACCTTATGAATGAGTTAAAAAAGATCAATACCATTATAAAGAATGAGTATCCGGAAGCTAAGAAGGAGACCCTTGTGGTGGTTGACGGGACCACCGGCCAGAATGCCATGAGCCAGGCAAAAGAATTCATGGCGTTTACGGATGTTACCGGTATCATACTTACAAAGCTTGACGGCAGTGCCAAGGGCGGTATCGCAATAGCTATCCAGAACGAGCTCAATATTCCGGTGAAGTTCATAGGTCTCGGCGAGAAGGTTGATGACCTTGAACGCTTCGACCCGGATAAATTCGTGGACGAACTGTTTAAATAAATGTTATCCGGGGCGATGGGATGTCATCCTGAGCGGCGCTGCGTGCCAGTGGCACGCGTTTAGCGCGGACCGAGTCGGGAGACGAGAAGCGAAGGATCTAAAGATTCTTCGGGCTGCGCCCTCAGAATGACAGGCGAAGCGAAGGATCTTATAAATGCAAGGAGAGATTATGAAAAAAACAACAGAATACTTAACTCTCGAAGCCTTTGAGGAGGCATCCGAAAAGGTAAAAGAGGTGGCAGTGGAGACAAAACTAATCCACAGCGACTTTTTCTCAAACCAGACTGGAAACATAGTTTATCTGAAGCCTGAGAATATGCAGAGAACAGGTGCGTATAAGATAAGAGGCGCGTATTACAGGATAAGCAAGCTTTCCGATAAGGAACGGAGCAGAGGTGTTATCACCGCATCTGCAGGGAACCATGCCCAGGGTGTTGCTTTTGCCGCAAAGGCATACGGCTGTAAGGCGGTTATCGTGATGCCCACCACCACTCCCCTTATAAAGGTGAACAGGACAAAGGACCTGGGAGCTGAGGTGATCCTTTACGGAGATGTGTATGATGACGCATGCAGCAAAGCTCTGAGCCTCGCCTCGGAAAAGGGTTACACTTTTGTCCATCCCTTCGATGATCTGGGTGTGGCTACAGGCCAGGGATCCATTGCAATGGAGATATTTAAGGAGCTGCCCCTTGTGGACTATATTCTGGTTCCTGTGGGCGGAGGCGGTCTTGCAACGGGTATATCCACCCTTGCAAAACTACTGCATCCCAATGTAAAGGTTATTGGAGTTGAGCCGGAGGGTGCTGCCTGCCTTACGGAATCATTGAAAGCAGGTGAGGTGAAGACACTTGCAAGTGCTTCCACCATTGCAGACGGAACCGCAGTAAAGACCCCGGGAAAGACAATATTCCCTTACCTTCAGAAGAATCTGGACCGGGTGATAACTGTTCCGGATTCGGATCTTGTGATCGCATTCCTCGACATGGTGGAGAACCACAAGATAGTGGTTGAGAACTCCGGACTATTGACTGTTGCTGCATTAAAGCAGCTTAAATGCAAAAATAAAAAAGTGGTATCCATTCTTTCCGGTGGAAATATGGATGTCATAACAATGTCTTCTGTGGTACAGCAGGGACTTATAGCAAGAGACAGGATATTTACCGTATCGGTACTGCTTCCCGATAAGCCCGGTGAACTTGAGAGGGTTGCCGGAACCATAGCAAGGGAGAACGGAAATGTTATCAAGCTCGAGCATAACCAGTTTGTGAATACCAACCGTTCTGCAGCAGTTGAGCTTCAGATCACCATGGAAGCTTTCGGTACCGAACACAAAGAACAGATCCTTGCTTCTCTTGACAAAAACGGATATCAGCCAAGGCAGGTAAGGGCGGTGCTTTAATGGGAATTGCGATCAACTGTCTACTCCTAATACTGGGAGCTGTTTCCGGAACGCTGGGAATAAGCTTCTATATCCATAATAATAAGGCCCCGGGAAATATAAGCAGATTTATACTGCTCTACGGGGTGCTTTCAGCTGTCTGGTGTATTTCTTATGGAATAATAGGAGTGATGGATGATCCTGAGATCTGCTACTTTATCAGGACTTTTGGCATCTTTGCCATCAATGCATTTGTCGTAAATGAAGCATTTCTGATATTCGAGGTATTGGATATCGATAAAAAGATCGCATTCTTCTGCAAGAGCTCACTGACCGCCATGGCACTCATCGATTTTCTGGCCTTTTCACGTAAGGGTGTTAATATATTCGTAGTGGAAAACGGATGGATGACCTGGCACACAAATCCTGAGTTCTGGGCTACGAGGACCTTTCATTCTCTTTTCGTTGGCTATTCTTTTATTCTGTTAGCCTGTCTCGGTAATATTTGGGCCAGATCCAATACTCTTAGGAGACAGAAACGTTTTATACATCTTATCATCTTTGCAAATTTCCTTTTACTTTTGTTTACGCTTCCGGATACTTTTTTGCCAATATTCGGGGTGAATGCTGTAAGTACGTCGGGCATAGGAAGCTTTGCCTGTGCGCTGGTTGTGTGGTATGGTGCCACCCAGCTAAATTACTTTGATATCACCATGGGTAATATCGCAGAGAAATTTCTGGACTTTGTGGACGCGGGCATCATAGTTTTTGATACGGACAGGAAAACCGTTGCCGTTAACAAGTATTTTACAAGGCTTATAAGTGTTGATAATCCGAAAGACGGCACTGTTAACGACTTTTTCGATATGGAAGGTATTGACGAAGGTAATATGTTTGAAGAAGCTCTTGCAGGGGTTTATTCCGTAAGACTTCCTGACAGGAATCACATAAGATCATTCCTGCTCCGTCTTAATGCCTTAAAAGATGACTATGGCGATCCTTTCTGTTACCTCTGCGTCTTTGTGGACGTGACTGAAGAACTGGCTACCATAGATAAGCTGGAGATCGCTTCACAGGCAAAGAACAGATTCCTTGCCCAGATGTCTCATGAGATCAGGACCCCCATTAACGTTGTTCTTGGTATGAATGAAATGATCCTGAGGGTTTCAAAGGAAGAAGAGACAAAAGAGTATGCGGAAAACATAGGTTCCGCCGGTAAGACCCTTCTCCATCTCATTAACAGTATCCTTGATTTTTCAAAGATCGAGGATGGAAAAATGGAGATAATACCTGTAAAATATGATACAGAATCACTTATAAACGGGATTGAAAATTTCATAGCAAATATGGCTGAGGCAAAGGGACTTATATTCGAGAAAAACATAGACGAGAACCTGCCTTCAGCAATGATCGGAGATGATATCAGGATCTCCCAGATCATTATGAACCTTCTTACAAATGCCATTAAATATACTGAAGAAGGAACTGTATCACTTACCATCAGAAATGAAGGAAAAAAAGATAATACTGCCAGAGTATTCGTGGAGGTAAAGGATACAGGCATAGGGATAAGGGAAGAAGATATAAGTGTTCTTTTCGAATCCTTTGAAAGGCTTGATGAAGTAAGAAACCACAATATAGAGGGTACGGGCCTTGGCATAACAATCGTAAAGAGTCTACTCGAAATGATGGGTAGCAGGCTTAATGTTGAAAGCGTTTACGGAGAGGGATCTGTATTCTCTTTCACAGTTGAGCAGGAGATATATGATGAAACGCCGATAGGCGGTATTGAAGGAAAGTCTGCGGAAAGACTTCTGTCATCCGGCAGAAACGATCTGGCTTATGCTCCCACTGCCAAAGTGCTTGCGGTTGATGATAATGACCTGAACCTGAGAGTGGCAGAAAGTCTTCTGAGTCTGTGCGGGATAAAACCCGACAGGGCATCCTCCGGAATGGAAGCCATCGAGTACATGCGGAATAATAAGTACGATATCGTATTCATGGATCACATGATGCCTAAGATGGACGGAGTGGAGACCCTAAAAGTCCTGAAGGAAGAAAAGCTGATCCCTCCGGATACTGTTATGATCGTACTTACAGCCAATGCTATAGTGGGGGCAAGGGAAACTTATTTAGAGTACGGCTTTAATGACTATCTTCCAAAACCCATCGATCCGAAAGAACTCTCCAGGATGCTCAGGATCTATATTCCTGAGAAGATTGAGGAAAGCGAGAATAGCGATATAGCAGATCCCATCATCAAAAAAGTGAATGATCCCGACATGGATAAGCTTTTAGAGATAAAAGGAGTGGACTGGGATAAGGCATTCACAAATATGCCGGAATACGGTATGCTGAAGGAGCTTCTTGTAACATTTGCGGATTCTGCGGAAAGAGAAATATCCGAGCTTTCAAGGAATTACGAAAACGGCGTAGTGAACATGGATGATGAATCCCTGAATCTCTACAGGATAAAGGTTCACGCCATGAAGAACTCCGCGGCATTATTCGGTGCGGATGCGCTTTCTTCCGAGGCAAAGGAACTTGAATTTGCAGCCAGGGATAATAACAGGGATCTTATAGTAGATAAAAACGATAAGTTCCTGAAGGACTATAAGAAACTGGCATCAGAGATCGGAAATGCCGTTCAGGGGGGGAACCATTCCGACGACAGGATAATGTCTAATGAGACACTTTCTTCCCATATCGATAACCTTGAGAAAGCCATGGAAGATTTCGACACCATTGCCCTTAATGACATTTCATTTGAGCTTGAAAAGTATGATTTTGAAACGGATGAGTTGAGAGAAAAGGTTATAAAACTTCAGGAAGCGATCAGGGATTTTGACCAGGATTCGTTTAATAAAGTTACAGAAGATATCAAAAAGATAATCCGTTAATCGGTGTCATTCTGAGCAAAGCGAAGAATCTAGGAAAGATCCTTCGCTTTGCTCAGGATGACAGGGGACAAATGCACCAGGAGTTTACTAATGGCATTGGTCATTAAAGGAGAAGATGTATGAGATTTACAATGACAGCAGCGTTGAAGCCGGGAATGGTACTTGGAAGGGATATCGTAAGCCCTCTCCATTCAGTTATTTTAAAACAGGGGGCAGTTCTTACAAATGAGAACATCCTGTATCTTGCCCAGAAGGGGTATCTGGGTGCTTATGTTGATAACGAGGATACAAAGGGAATAGCACCTGAAGAGCATATCTCCCAGTCAACACTTGCTGACGGCGTAAAAGCTGTCGATAATGTGGATATGAAAGCCCTTATGGCAGCTGCAAGACAGATCGTTATCGATATCTCCAATATGAAGCAGCTCAGTATCGATCTTCTCGACTTAAGATCATACGACGAGTATACATACAGACATTCCGTAAATGTGGCTGTATATGCTACCGCTGTTGCCAAGTATATGGGAATGACTGAATCCGAGCTTATCCAGATGGCGCAGGCCGGTATCTGTCATGACCTTGGAAAAACGAAGATCCCCTATGAGATAATCAATAAACCCGGAAGACTTACGGACGCTGAATTTCAGGAGGTAAAGAACCATCCCAGATATTCATACGATATACTCTTTGCAAATAAGGATATTTCCTCAATGGTCAGACAGGCTGTTCTCTGTCACCATGAGAATGTAAACGGCAGCGGCTATCCTGCCGGTAAGGAGGGAAATGAACTCACCACCATGGCGAAGATACTCCATGCTGTGGATATATATGATGCGCTTATCAGTAAGAGGCCCTATAAAGAGCCGTATACCCCTGCAGAAGCTTTTGAGTATATGATCGGTGGCCGGGGCATCCTTTTCGATGTGGACGTGGTTGATGCCATGAAGGCAGTTATCCCTGCATATCCTATCGCAACGGATGTAAGGCTTTCTACAGGAGAAGATGCTGTAGTAATAGGCCACACCAAAGAGCCTCTCCGTCCCATCGTCAGGGTACTCGGGAAAAATCTGGATATCGATCTTACGAGAAACGAATACAGAAGCATCCTTATCACTCCAATCAGTGTACTGAACGCAGGACGTTCGGGCAAGGTTGAGAAGCTTAATGAAGACCGCTCGGCCGTAAAGGAAAGAAAGACGAGAATCATGCTGGTGGATGATTCCATTATCAGTCTCCGTCAGACCGGAGCTGCTCTTGAGAACGAAGATTATGAACTTATAGTTCTTCAGAGTGGAATGGCAGCCATCAATTATATTAAGGCAAAGGGTGCAGTGGATCTTGTGATCATGGATATCGAGATGCCGAAGATGAACGGTATCGCCACTGTAGCGGCTTTCAGGGAAATGGGATATAATGACATGCCTGTTATCTTCCTTACATCCAATGCCTTCAAGGAAACCGTTAAACGCTGTATCGAGGTCAATGCGAAGGATTATATAGTAAAACCGGTTCTTCCGGTATATTTAAGAGAAAGGGTTGCTATCGCGCTGGATGCTACTCTTGAAAGATGATCAGCCTTCCTAGTTGAGATGCAAACATCTGTCAACAAAAAAAGTTGACAGATGTTTTTTCGTGTGTTAAGATGCAATCCGTGTGTCGGAGAATACTTTGCACCTATGAAAGACGCGTTAAAAGAAGCTCTGCTCTATGATTTCTACGGAAATCTCCTGAAGGGCAGACAGAAAGAAATATATGAAGCTTCGGTTATGGAGGATATGTCCCTGTCTGAGATTTCCGAGGAATACGGCATCAGCCGTCAGGCTGTTTCCGCTATGCTTTCAAGGTGCAGGAAAACCCTCAGCGGCTATGAGGATGAGCTTAAGCTCATTAAACGTTTTGAAGAGATGAAAGCGGATATTTCTGAGATCAGGGATATCGCAGTGAAGATCCGGGGAAAGGATTCCGACAGGATAGTTGATATAAGCGACAGGATACTGGGAGACCTATAATGGCATTTGAAAGCCTTACCGAAAAACTGCAGAATATCTTTAAGGGCCTCCGGGGTAAAGGCCGCCTTACGGAAGAAGATGTCCACGCTTCCATGAAGGAAGTAAAGATGGCGCTTCTGGAAGCGGATGTTAATTTCAAGGTCGTTAAGCAATTCATAAAGTCAATAGAAGAAAAGGCGGTGGGAGAAGAAGTCTTAAACGGACTGAATCCCGGCCAGACGGTTATAAAGATAGTTAATGAGGAGATGATCGATCTTCTGGGAGAGAGTAAGGAGCTTGAGTTTGCTCCGGGACAGGGGATCACGGTCATAATGATGTGCGGTCTTAACGGTGCAGGTAAGACCACTACAGCTGCGAAGCTGGCACTGAAGCTTAAGAAAAAGGGAAAGAAGAGTCTTCTTGCCGCCCTTGATGTTTACAGACCTGCGGCAATTAAGCAGCTGGAAGTGAACGGTGAAAAAGTGGAAACGGACGTTTTCAAGGAAGAAGACTGCAAGGACCCGGTTAAGATAGCAAAAGATGCGATAGAACATGCAAAGAAGCATGGCCATAATGTGGTGATCCTGGATACGGCCGGACGTCTGGAAGTGGATGAAGAGCTGATGGATGAGTTGAAGCGCATCAAGGATAACGTGGATATCACGGATACAGTCCTTGTTGTAGATGCCGGAACCGGACAGGCTGCAGTTAACGTGGCAAAGGGATTTAATGAAAAGATCGGAGTGGATGGCCTCATCATGTCAAAGCTTGACGGTGATGCAAGAGGCGGTGCCCTCCTTTCCATAAGACAGGTGACTGAAACCCCGGTTTACTTCGTGGGTATGGGAGAAAAGCTGGATAACCTTGAGGAATTCCATCCTGACAGAATGGCATCCAGGATCCTCGGTATGGGGGATATTCTCTCTCTTATCGAAAAGGCCGCTGATACTGTGGATCAGGAAAGCGCCTTAAAGATGCAGGATTCCGTCAAAAAGGGGAAGTTTGATTTTGACGATTATCTGACAGCCATGGCCCAGATGAATAAGATGGGAGGTCTGGGATCGATCCTTTCAATGATGCCCGGACTTACAGGCGGTAAGGATATCTCCGGAATGGTGGATGAAAAGAGACTTAAGAGAAATGAAGCAATAATCCACTCCATGACAAAGAAGGAGAGATCGAACCCCAAGCTCTTAAATCCACAGAGAAAGCACAGGATCGCAAAGGGAGCCGGAGTTGACATCATGTATGTAAACCGCCTTGTCAAAGAGTTTACAGAGATGCAGAAGATGATGAAGAAGATGCCCGGAATGATGAAGGGCAGAGGAAGAGGCTTTGGAGGTTTCGGAGGACTGGGAAATCTTTCATCCTTGATGAAAGGGCTGAGATAAGGATACCCTCATCAGTCAGACCTTTGGTCTGACAGCTTCTCCCAGAGGGAGAAGCCTTTAAAGGATGATCCAGAGCCTTCCCCCTATGGGGGAAGGTGGCTGCCGCGACGCACGAAGTGCTAGTCCCTCTAGGGGAAGGCAGACGGATGAGGGAGATAGTGTTATCTCACGACTAACAAGTCGTTAAGATATATATCAATTATTTATTTTTTAAGGAAAGAGGAAGAAAAATGTTAAAGATCAGGTTAAAGAGAATCGGAAAGAAAAAGGCACCTTTTTACAGAGTAGTAGTTGCAGATGCCAGGAATTCAGTTTCAAATTCAAAGAATGTTGCAGAGATCGGTACTTATGATCCCTTAAAAGAGCCCTCAGAATTCAAGGTAGATGAGGAAGAGGCTAAGAAATGGCTTCAGAATGGTGCACAGCCTACAGAAACTGTTGCAAGACTTTTCAAGAAAGCAGGGATCATTGCCTGACCCGGAACGGAGACTAAATGAAAGAAGTAGTGGAAGTTATCGCTAAAGCTCTCGTTGATAATCCGGGTGAGGTGGTCGTTACACAGGAAGAGACCGATTCCGATATCAATATTGAGCTTAAGGTCGCTCAGGGCGACATGGGTAAGGTCATAGGCAAGCAGGGCAGGATCGCCAAAGCGATACGTTCTGTTGTTAAGGCCGCATCCTCAAAGGAAACAAAGAGAGTAAACGTGGATATAGTTACAAATGAGTGACAGATCGTTTTTACGAGCAGGAGTTATTACATCTACCCACGGATTAAAGGGAGAGGTCAAGGTCTACCCGGAATTGGATGACCCTGGCCGCTTTTCCTTTATCAGAGATGTTATCTTAAAGGGTAAAGGAAAAGAATTTCCTGCCGAAATAGAAAATGTAAAGTTTTTTAAGAATATGGTGATCCTTAAATTCAAGGGAATAGATGATATCAATGATATACTTCCCTATCGCCAGTTTGAAGTCCTTGCGAAAAGAGAGGACATTGCTGAACTTAAGGAAAACCAGTTTTTTGAAGTGGATCTTTTGGGACTTACCGTTACAGATAAGGAGGGTAAGGAACTGGGGATCCTAAATAAAGTGCTTCATACGCCCGGAAATGATGTTTATGTGGTCGCTTCACCGGACGGAAAAGAAATGATGATACCTGCAGTTAAGCAGTTTGTGATTTCTGTTGATATAGATAAAGGCAGGATCGTGACCGATCCGCTTCCCGGAATGTTGGGTCATTAGAAGCCTTCCCCCTTTGGGTTGCTGCTTGCCAGTGGCAAGCGTTTAGCAACGACCGAGTCGGGAGACGAGACAGGTGTCGGCGTAGCCGACGGATGAGGGTATATGAACTTCCATGTAATAACTCTTTTCCCTGAAATGATCGAGTCTGCTCTAAGTGAAAGCATTACAGGAAGGGCTCTGGGCCAGGGAATAGTACATCTTAATACAGTATCATTAAGGGCTTTTTCACAGAATTCCTACGGATCCGTTGATGATTATACTTATGGAGGCGGCGCCGGGATGCTGATCCAGTGTGAACCCGTGTGGCAGGCATATCAGGAGGTTCTGACCAGGATAGAAGATACTGACCGTGAGGAAAAGGATCCCCTTATCCCCATGAAGGAGAAGAAGGTGAGAGTCATCTATACTTCCCCCGGAGGGAAGCTTTTTAATGAGAAGATGGCTTATGAATTCTCACGTGAGGAGGATCTTATCATACTTTGCGGGCATTATGAGGGAATAGACCAAAGGGTCATAGACCGGATCGTTACGGACGAAGTGTCTATAGGAGACTATGTGCTGACAGGAGGAGAACTGCCGGCCCTGGTTATTATGGATGCTGTGATGAGAAGGGTTCCGGGGGTTCTCAATAATGAGGATTCAGCAGAGACCGAATCATTTGAAAACGGTCTTTTGGAGTATCCGCAGTATACAAGGCCATCCGAATGGATGGGAGTAAAAGTGCCTGATATCATCTTGTCCGGAGACCATGTAAAAGTTGATATCTGGAGACACCACGAATCACTTGAAAAAACGAAAGAAAGACGTCCTGAGCTTTATACTGAATGGCTTAAAAGCAGAGGTATATGGTAAAATAAGGTAATGTCTAAAATACAGGTGCGATAATGAGATTAAAAAGGCTGACAGTTATATATCTTGTGATCTCACTGATCCTTTCCCAGGTAACTGTTTTTGCGGAAGAAGCGGTCAGTACGGATCGTATTGAAATTCCCGCCGAATCCCCGGAAGCCATTGATGATGAGTATGAAAAAAGGGATCCGGATGTATATGCTGCCCTTCAGGATGAGGTTGAGCTTCTTTCTGTCATGGAGCCTGAAGTGGATTATGCTGATGGTGAAGGTGTTTTCCTTGCACAGAGTTATGAGGAAGCCCTTTCTGTGGCTTCTGAATACAGTGCAGAACTTTTGAGCTTTGAAGACGGAGTAGCAAGGGTGGCATTTCATGAGTGTACCGTTGATGCATATAATTCAGCTGTAAGTTCAGAAGGTATAACAAAGTTTATTGAACCGAACCTGTTATTTGAGCTTGATGACATAATTGAAGGGCCTGATCCCTTAGCTTCTAATGATTTTCAATATGCCCATGATAAGATACATGATACAGAGGCCCATAAGATATCAGACGGCAGTGGGATAAGGATCGCTGTGATCGATACCGGAGTGAATGCAGAACATGAAGACCTTCAGGGAGTGGTTTCCGTTGATTATGTTTCAGCGGTACTTCCTTCTTTTAAGGATAAGAGGGATGCGGGAAAGGACTTTCACGGACACGGAACCCATGTCTGCGGCGTGATAGCGGCCATTAAGAATAACGGAAAGGGCGGATACGGTGTTGCACCGGGAGTTCACATTGATTCTATTCAGGTTTCTGTAACCGGAAGCAATTTTACCCTGAGCGATGTGGCGCAGGGCGTGAAGAAAGCTATTGCGCTTAATGATGATATTATAACGATGAGTCTCGGTTCCGATAAAAACAGTTCGGTCTTAAGAGAGGTTCTGGATGAAGCGTATTCCAAAGGGATCCTTTGTGTGGCTGCAGCCGGGAATAAGGGTAATACAGATAAGCGTTATCCGGCAGCAGAAGATAACGTGATAGCTGTTGGAGCCACTACAATAAACGGAGCTCTTGATTATTATTCCAATTACGGAGACTGGGTTGATATAGCTGCACCCGGAAGTACGATCTATTCCACTTACCTGTATTCATCATCTGTAAACAAGTCGGTCAGTAAGCACAGATGTTCAGGTGACAGCCCGAGTAATTCATACGGGATACTGAGTGGCACATCACAGGCGGTTCCGGTTGTGACCGGTACAGCAGCGCTGATCTATGCATCAAACCCTGTATTCTTTAAGGACAAAAATGCAGATACGGTAAATTTCGTGAGGGAACTGATCAGATATACGTCTGATGGCAAGGATTATATTTATGATCAAGATGAGAGAAGAGTAATACATGGTCTCGTGAGGGCGGATAAGGCGGTACAGTATGCCTCAGATCTGAAGCTTTCCGAATCATATTCCGTAATAGATACAGGAGGACATTACGGACCTCTTCTCTCAGGCTTTTTAAGTAAAGGGAAGACCATACAACTAAAGATCGGAAGTAAAGACGGAACAGCTGACAAAAATTTACTTAAGAACGCACAGTGGGAGAGTACAAATCCTGATAAGATCACAGTTAAAAAGGGAAAAGTAAAATGCACGAAAAAAGCAACTGCAGGTGATACAGCCATTATATCTGCGACAGTGGGATCTGAAACGGTCTATTATGCCGTTACCATTCAAAACACAGTTAAAAAAATGGGAGTACTGGATAAGAAGTCATATTCGTTTAAGTCCAGTTACACCATGAAAGCAGAAAAAGGAGTCGATATCGATATTTCGACCCCCAACTCGGCCGTATCCTCCAGTCTGGTTTCTGTGGGATTCAGTACAAAAAAGAAAGATCTTCAAGCGAGCGATGTAGATAATACTGCCTTGGCCAATGGAAGATACAAGTATAAGGTGACTATTCCGAAAGGAACCCTGAAAAAAATCTCGGTTAAGGAAACGGATAAAAACGGTGATCCGAAAGTCATCAATATTAATGAGGCATGCACGGTCAATATCAAGTATAAGCTTCTAGATGGTTCCAATAAGACATTTACATTGAAATTGAAGGTGGGATAAAATGGATAGGGAATTTGAGACAGATCTTGCGAGAGAACTGTATTTTGAAGTTTCTGCCCTGATGGATGTGAGACGGATAAAAAGAAGATATATTACCCTCGACTATATCTGGAAACTGTGGAAGAGAGTATATAAAGAAAGCTGTGGTTGTACGAAATATTTTATCAACCCGGACGAATAAGGAGGAAGTATTAAAATGGAAAGAGAATGCGAATTTATCAATAGTGTGTATGAAAGGGCATCAAAGGACATAAAGACCATAGTCCTGCCCGAATCCGATGATGACCGCGTGATAAGAGCAGCCACATGGAGTTTGAGAGACAATATCGCGAATATCATCATGGTTGGCGATGAGAAGAAGGTCGCTGAAAGAGCAAAGAAACTAAGGGTGGATATTTCGGATATAGCATTTGTTGATCCCCTGACGGATCCTCACTTTGATGAATATAAAGAGAAACTGGTGGAGCTTAGAAGCCATAAGGGAATGACTCCAGAAAAGGCTGATGAGATCCTTAAAAATAACTATCTGACATACGGTATCATGATGGTTAAGCAGGGAGTTGCAGACGGAATGGTGGCAGGAGCGTGTCACGCCACCGCAGATACCCTGCGGCCTGCGCTTCAGATACTCCGTACCGCTCCGGGAGTGGAGATGGTATCCGGATTCTTTATCATGTGTGTGCCTGACTGTGATATGGGTGAAAAGGGTACATTTGTATTTGCAGACTGCGGACTTAATCAGGATCCAAACGCAGAGGAACTTGCTGTAATAGCAAAGACCTCCGCAGAAT
The DNA here is from genome assembly GCA_902779445.1 of uncultured Lachnospiraceae bacterium. Lineage (GTDB taxonomy): Bacteria > Bacillota > Clostridia > Lachnospirales > Lachnospiraceae > NK4A144. The sequence goes on along the minus strand of CACZBM010000008.1, from coordinate 82,132 downwards.
CCTTTAAGGCTCTTGTAGGCGCACAGCCGAAGGTAGCCATGCTTTCACATTCCACAAAGGGAAGTGCTAAGCATGCATTGGTAGACAAGGTTGTAAATGCAGTTAATATTGCTCACGACAGATTTCCCGGACTTATACTGGACGGAGAACTCCAGCTGGATGCTGCACTTGTGCCGGAAGTGGCAGAGAGCAAGGCTCCGGATTCATATGTTGCAGGACACGCAAATGTCCTTATCTTCCCGAATCTCGATGCAGGAAATATCGGATATAAGCTGGTTCAGCGCCTCGGAAAAGCGAACGCCTTCGGACCTCTTCTCCAGGGACTTTCAAGGCCTGTTAATGACCTCTCCAGAGGATGCAATTCCCACGACGTGGAAGGTGTGATCGCAATAACAGCTGTACAGGCCCAGCTGGCAGCAAAGTAGATTCTTCGCTTTGCTCAGAATGACACCACTAACTCAGAATGACACCACTAACTCAGAATGATACCACTAACTCAGAATGATACTACATTGTCATCCTGAGCGTTAGCGAAGGATCTCCGGTTAGTGAAGGATCTCCGGTTAGCGAAGATCTTCTTGACACCGGTATTATTATATGGTAATGTATCCGGGTATGCCGCATGAAAAGGTTTCAAATAGTCTTGATAAAAGGCAACCGTATCAGCGAGTAAAGAGATTAGGAGGTGTCCTATGTACGCAATCATTGCAACAGGCGGAAAACAGTACAAAGTTCAGGAGGGCGACGTTATCTACGTGGAAAAGCTCGACCTTGATAAAGACAGTGCTGTTACTTTCGACGATGTTCTGGCTGTAGGCGGTGATTCACTTGCAGTAGGCGACGACGTGAAGAATGCTTCTGTTTCAGGAAAAGTTCTGGATCAGGTTAAGAGCAAAAAAGTCGTTGTTTATCACTACAAGAGAAAAACCGGATATCATAAGAAGAACGGCCACAGACAAGCATACACTAAAGTACAGATCGACAAGATCAACGCATAAGAGTGATACATATAGTCATAAACAGAGCAGAAAACGGCTGTATAAAGGGTTTTACCAGTAAGGGGCATGCAGGATATGCAGATAAGGGCGAGGATATCGTCTGTGCCGCAGTTTCAATGCTGGTGATAAATACCCTGAATTCCATAGAGAGGCTTTCGCCGGAGGATCTACCTCTAATGCAGGTATCTTCCGATGAAAAAGGGGGAGAGATAAGATGTGAGTTCAGTGATATACCCTCAGAGAAAGCACTTCTTCTGCTTGACAGTATGTACTACGGATTAAAAGACAGTGTGAAGAATTACGGAAGTAAGTATATAGAGCTTACGGAAGAGACAGTATAATAAGGAGGAATGCGGTTATGTTAAATCTTAACCTTCAGTTCTTCGCTCATAAGAAGGGAGTCGGTTCCACAAAGAACGGACGTGATTCTGAGTCGAAGAGACTTGGCGCTAAGAGAGCAGACGGACAGTTCGTTCTCGCAGGAAACATCATATACAGACAGCGCGGAACTCATATACATCCCGGTAAGAACGTGGGAAGAGGCGGAGATGATACGCTTTACGCTAAGGTAGACGGAGTTCTCCGTTTTGAGAGACTCGGCAAGTTCAGGAAACAGGCAAGTGTCTATGCGGTAGAGGAAAAAGCTTGATTTATGCCATTTCATGACAGAGCGAAAATAATAATAAAGTCAGGAAAAGGCGGAGACGGATGTATTTCTTTCAGAAGAGAGAAGTACGTGTCTCACGGCGGACCTGACGGAGGAGACGGCGGAAACGGCGGCTCAGTTATCTTTAGGACGGACAAGGGTGTAAATACCTTGTCCGACTATCGTTATAAGCGGAAATTTTCTGCAGAAAACGGAGAGAACGGCCGGAAGAAACGTATGCACGGGAAAAACGGCAAGGATCTTATCCTGAAGGTTCCTGAGGGCACCGTGATAAAGGATGCTGCCACTGATAAGGTGATCGTGGACATGTCCGGCGAGGATATGGAAGTGGTGGTCTTACGTGGAGGCAGGGGCGGAAACGGAAACCAGCATTATGCCACCAGCACCATGCAGGTACCGAAGTATGCCCAGCCCGGTCAGGACGGAGTAGAAGCTGAGGTAAAACTTGAGCTTAAGGTCATCGCTGATGTTGGACTCGTGGGCTTCCCCAATGCAGGGAAATCCACTCTTATTTCCATGGTCACAAATGCCAAGCCCGAGATCGCAAGTTACCCCTTTACTACTTTGCACCCTTTCCTGGGTGTGGTAGACTTTAAGGACGGAGAGAGCGGTTTCGTGCTTGCTGATATTCCGGGACTGATTGAAGGAGCATCGGAGGGCGTGGGACTTGGACATGAATTCCTGCGTCATATAGAAAGATGCCGCATACTTATTCACATGGTTGATGCTGCAGGTACTGAAGGCAGGGATCCTGTTGACGATATCTACGCTATTAATAAAGAACTTGCATCCTATAATGTGGATCTTTCAAAGAAACCCCAGATAATAGCGGCTAATAAGACAGATGTCATACTGCCGGATGCTGACCCTGATCCGGTTAAAAGGATAAGGGATGAGTTTGAGCCTAAGGGGATAAAGGTTATTCCTATTTCAGCAGCTACCAATAAGGGGCTCGATACACTGATGTATGCCGTAAGGGAAGAGCTTGGCAGGCTGAAAGGGGATATTGTTACCTTTGAGTCGGAGTACGATCCCATGGAGCATATCGCTGAAGAACTGCCATACACTGTCGAATATGACGAGAGCAGTAAGATGTATGTTATTGAAGGTCCCCGGATCGAAAAGATGCTTGGGTACACCAATCTGGATTCCGAGAAGGGATTCATGTTCTTCCAGAACTTTATGAAGGATATAGGTGCGCTTGAAAAGCTTAAAGAACTTGGCATTAATGAGGGAGACACCGTAAAAATCTACGGTTTCCAATTTGACTACTACGAGTGATGAATAAAAATATAACCAGCAAACAAAGAGCATATTTACGAAGCCTTGCCATGACGGAAGATGCATTGTTCCAGTTAGGTAAATCAAGCCTTACTCCGGAATTTACTTCTGCAGTGGACGAAGCTCTTGCCAAAAGAGAATTAATAAAGATATCGGTACTTAAAAACTGCGACGATGATCCAAGGGAGATAGGGGCAGTGTTGTCAGAGCGTACCAGATCCCTTTTAGTACAGGTTGTCGGCAGAAAGATCACTCTTTACAGGCCTGCAAAGGAGCCGAAGATAGTACTTCCATGAAGAGAACAGGAATCCTTGGAGGAACCTTTAATCCCATACATACAGGGCATCTGATCCTTGCCGAGCAGGCGAGATCTGAGTATTCTCTGGATGAAGTTCTTATCATTCCAAGCGGGATCTCTTATTTCAAAAAGGGAACGGATATTCCGGACGGAAAGATAAGGCTTAAAATGTGTGAGCTCGCTGTAAAGGATAACCCGGGATTTACAGTTTCGGATATTGAGATAAAAAGAGAGGGAAATACCTATACGGCCGATACCATAAGGGAACTTAGGGAAAAGACACCGGATGATCAGTTGTTTTTTATTACCGGGGCAGATATTTTACATGAGATAGGTTCCTGGAAAGAGCCGAAGGTCATATTTGACAACTGCACTCTTCTCGTATCAGTCCGGAATAACGAGTCTGAGGACGACTTAAGAACTGATATGGATATGTTAAAGGAAAGATACGGAGCCCGGATATCCATACTTCACACTACAAATATCGATATTTCTTCTTCAATGATAAGAAAGCTTATTTCTGAAAAGAAGTCCGTAAGGTATTATTTACCTGAAGCACTAAGGGAATTTATTTTGGAAAATAAGATCTATGAATGACACTAATAATGCCATTAAAAAGAAGATAAAGAAAGAACTGGACAGGGAGAGGTACCAGCACACGCTGGGGGTTGCCTACCTTGCTTCTTCCCTTGCAATGAGGTACCGGCTGGATCCGGAACGGCTTTTCACTGCAGGACTTCTGCACGATTGTGCGAAAAATATCCCCAATGATGAAAAATACGCATTATGCAGGAAGTACAAGATAGTGCTTAACGATACGGAAAAAAAGGCGCCTTATCTTCTTCACTCTAAGCTTGGAGCATATATTGCAGAGCATGAGTACGGCATAAAGGATGAAGAGATCATAAATGCCATAAGGTATCATACCACCGGGAGACCGGATATGAGCCTTGTAGAGAAGATCGTTTTTACGGCTGATTATATCGAGATCAACCGTTCACAGGCTCCGAATCTCACGGATATAAGAGAAATGGCATTTACGGATATAGATGCAGCGGTTATAAAGATACTGCATGATACTCTGGAGTATCTTACAAAGGGTGACCGGCCCGTGGATCCGATGACACGGGAGACGTATGAATATTATTTAAGAAAGTAACCCTCATCAGTCAGACCTAGAGGTCTGACAGCTTCCCCCTTGTAAAGGGGGGAAGCCTTTGGGAAGTCAAAGCCTTCGCCCGCTTGCGGGAGAAGGTGGCACGGCGAAGCCGTGACGGATGAGGGAGAACAACACTACAGGAGACCAACATGGAAGCGATTGAACTTGCCCGCGTAGCAGCGGAAGCTCTCTCAGATAAAAAGGGAGAGGATATAAAAATAATAGATATTACAGGGATCGCCGATTTTGCCGATTACTTTGTGATCGGGACCGGAAATAATCCGAATCAGATCGAAGCTATGGAAGAGGCCGCAGATGAAGCCCTTACCAAAGCCGGTGCGAACCATAAGAACACCGAGGGTAACAGGGATTCAAACTGGATCCTTTTAGATTACGGTGATGTCATTGTCCATATTTTTGATAAGGAAAGCCGTTCTTTCTATGATCTGGATCGTATATGGAAAGACGGGAAGGTAGTTGACTGACGAGGGTTATATAATTGAAGCATGAAAAATACCACATTGTCCGGTCAGTCAAAAGCGGCAGCATTGCGGAAGAGATGGAAATTGAAAAAGGTGACCGGGTGATCAGTATCAACGGACAGCTGATCGAGGATATCTTTGATTATCAGTATCTCACTGAGGACAGCCATATTTCAGTACTGATAAAGAAGCCGGATGGTGAAGAGTGGGAGCTTGACATAGACAAAGATGAGGATGAAGATCTGGGGATCGAATTTGAGAACGGTCTCATGGATGACTACAGATCATGTTCCAATAAATGTATTTTCTGCTTTATCGACCAGATGCCTCCGGGAATGAGAGAGACCCTTTACTTTAAGGATGATGATTCGAGACTCTCTTTTCTCCAGGGAAATTACGTAACTCTCACAAATATGTCGGACCATGATATCGACAGGATCATAAAGTACCGTCTGGATCCCATAAATATATCTTTTCAGACCACAAATCCCGAACTAAGATGCAAAATGCTGCATAACCGTTTTGCGGGAGAAGCCCTGAAAAAAGCTGACAGGTTATTTGAAGCCGGGATCAGGATGAACGGGCAGATAGTGCTCTGTAAGGGTATTAATGACGGAGAAGAACTGGAGAGATCCATAAGGGATCTTACGAAATATATCCCGTATCTGAAAAGCGTTTCTGTGGTTCCGGTGGGATTAAGTAAGTACAGGGAGGGACTTTACCCTTTAGAGAGCTTTGAACCGGATGACGCCAGGGAAGTCCTCGATATAATACACAGGTGGCAGGAGAAACTGTACGAAAAACACGGAACCCACTTTATACATGCCGGGGATGAATTCTATGTCCTTGCGGGTGAGGAAGTGCCACCGGAAGAGAATTACGACGGATATCTCCAGTATGAAAACGGTGTGGGAATGATAAGATCATTCCTCGATGAAGCCGAAGAAGCTTTCAGGAGTATGGATGAAGAGCCGGAGAAATGGCCGGAGAGGGGAAAGAGTTCGGATATTTCCCTGGCAGGCGGACTCCTTATGGATCCTGTAAGAGAAAAGCTCTTAAAGAGACTTGCTGACTTTTACCCCAAAGTCAGGGTCAGGAATTATCCGGTAAGAAATGATTTCTTCGGGGAACAGATCACAGTGAGCGGGCTTTTGACCGGACAGGATATAGTAGCGCAGTTAAAGGGAAAGGAACTGGGTACAAAGCTTTTTCTTCCGGGAAACCTCTTAAGAGCCGGAACGGATGTGCTGCTGGATGATATGACCCTTGAGGGTATATCTGATGCGCTTCATGTGCCGGTGGAAATCATAGCAACCGACGGGTATGAATTTATCAGGAAATTGGTAGAACCCTCATCCGTCGAACCTAAATAAAAGGAGTAACATGAGCAGACCGATCGTAGCCCTGGTGGGCAGACCGAATGTAGGTAAATCAACATTATTTAACGTTCTCGCAGGAGAGAGGATCTCCATTGTGCAGGATAAGCCCGGTGTCACAAGAGACCGTATATATGCAGATGTAAACTGGCTTGACAGGGACTTTACCATAATCGATACAGGCGGTATAGAACCTGACAGTAAAGATCTGATACTTTCAGAAATGAAGGTACAGGCTGAGATCGCCATCAATACTGCAGACGTTATTATTTTTATCACGGATATCAAGTCAGGACTTACTGACAGTGATGCGAGAGTAGCTGATATCTTAAGGCGTTCAGGAAAGCATGTGGTGCTTACTGTCAACAAAGTTGATAATTTTGATAAATTCCAGTATGACGTTTACGAATTCTATAATCTGGGTATGGGCGAGCCGATCCCGATCTCTGCCGGACAGAGAAAGGGAATAGGGGAACTTCTGGATGAGGTTGTAAAGCTTTTTCCCGATAAACAGCCGGGAGAGAATGAAGACTCAAGACCCCGCATCGCAATAGTTGGTAAGCCCAATGTGGGGAAATCATCCATAATCAATAAGCTTATTGGTGAAAACAGGGTTATCGTTTCTGATATCGCAGGAACCACGAGAGATGCTGTGGATACTGACGTAGTCCATAATGGAAAAGAATATGTATTCATAGATACTGCGGGTCTCCGGAAGAAAAAGAAGATAAAGGAAGAACTGGAGCATTTTATGATCCTTCGCACCATAAGTGCTGTTGAGAGATCTGATGTGGCCGTCATTGTGATAGATGCTGCAGAAGGAGTTACGGAACAGGATGCGAAGATCGCCGGTATCGCCCATGACAGAGGAAAGGGCGTTATAATCGCGGTTAATAAATGGGACAGTATTGAGAAAAACGATAAGACCATGAACGAGACCACGAAGAAGATAAGAGAAGTGCTCTCATTCATGCCCTACGCCGAGATCATCTTTATCTCAGCCCTTACCGGACAGAGACTTATGAAGCTCTATGACATGATCGACAAGGTCATTGAGAANNNGGATCCAGACCGGTGTATTAAATGAGATAATGACGGAGGCTGTCACATTAAAGCAGCCGCCTTCAGACAAGGGTAAGAGGCTAAAACTCTACTATATGACAGAAGTGTCGGTATCGCCGCCTACATTTGTGATCTTTGTAAACGATAAGGAACTTATGCACTTTTCCTATACGAGATATATAGAGAATCAGGTCAGGAGTGCTTTTGGATTTACGGGAACACCGCTTAGGTTTATAATAAGGGAACGAAACGAAAAATAAAGGAGAGTACAGGGGATATGGTAGCAAGGCTTGTAAGTTTGGTTATCGGTTATTTTCTGGGTATCATTCAGTCAGGGTATCTTTTAGGAGAGAAGCAGGGGCTGGACATCAGGTCTGTAGGTTCCGGAAATGCAGGAACAACGAATATGCTCAGGACTTTTGGAGTAAAGATGGGGGTTATCACACTTCTTTGTGATGTATTAAAGACCCTTGTGGCAATGCTGCTTTCTTTTCTTATCTTCAGGAATTCCAACGGGGATATGATCCCGCTTATAATTACTTATGCCGGGGCAGGAGCTATCCTTGGACATGATTTCCCGTTTTACCTTAAGTTTAAGGGAGGCAAGGGAATAGCCGCTATGGCAGGACTCATAATCGGATATCTGGATCCTTTCCTTTTCCTTATGGGATGCATTGTATTCTTCGGGCTGTTCCTTTCAACCCACTATGTTTCTTTAGGATCCATAATGGTGTGTCTCGGGCTTTTTATAGAGATCATATTGCTGGGAGAAAATATTATTTTTGCCGGAAACAAGTTCTCGCTTATGCCCCCGGCATGCAGATATGAGCTTTATGTTGTTATTTTCCTCCTGGGAGCACTGGCATGGTACCAGCACAGAGGCAATATTTCGAGACTCCTTCAGGGAAAGGAACGCCGTACATATTTCAGCCATGAAAAGAATGTGGCTGAAGCCGAGAGATTTAAGAAGCTGAACGGTTGAGTTACCGCACAGCCTCAAATATAGCTTCACAAAGCTCCGGTTTATTCATCGCATATACGTGAATACCTGAAACGCCGTAAGTCATAAGGTCAACCGCCTGATTTACGGCGTATTCTATTCCGGCTTTTTTCATGTCTTCCGGATCATCTCCGTAACGGGCACAAATGTCCGCAAGTTTTTTGGGAACGCTTGTGCCGGAAAGAGTGACTGTCCTTCCAAGCTGGTTTGAATCGGTGATCGGCATGATGCCGGCATGGATCGGTATTTCAATACCGTTTTTCTCTGCAAGATCCAGGAATCTGTAAAATAAAGTATTCTCAAAGAAGAGCTGGCTTATAAAGAAGTCTGTACCCGCATTCTGTTTTTCTTTAAGGTGAAAGATATCAGTAAGCTTATCAGGGGCTTCGCTGTGCTTTTCGGGATAGCAGGCACCGGCGATGCAGAGCTTGTCATTTGTCCTGCCTGTTGAACGCATATACTTAACCATATCGGTGGCATGCTCGAATTCTCTGGAGTCATACTGCTCGTCAGTCATATCCTTCGGCCTGTCGCCTCTTAATGCCAGGACATTATATATACCCTTATCTTCAAAATTCTTAAGACCGGCTTCCAGAGCGTTTTTATCATAACCAACACTTGTGATATGGGCGAGAGCCTCTATCTTTTTCGCGTTCTGGATATAGTCAACGATCTCAAGCTGCTTACCTGAATTTGATCCTCCGGCTCCGTATGTAACGCTTATGAAGGCAGGATTCAGAGCAGCGATACGGTCTATCACTTCAAATACCTTTGGAAAACCGGCCTCTTTTTTGGGGGGGAATATCTCGCAGGATAGAACAGAACCATTTGAGTAAGACAGATCTTTTATCATAGGGAATGCTCCTTTTTATGTCTTGATTTTAGTACAATTCACTTGAAATAAAACATAAAAAATAGTACCATATATAATAACAAGCGTCAAAACAGTAACGGGAGTATGTAAGATGAGTAAAACAGGAAAAAGGGTTTTGATCGTTGATGATCTGCCTACCGTCATAGATCAGGCAAAAGAGGTTATCGGCGACAGATATGATGTGGATACTGCAATGTCTGACGAGGAAGCGCTTCAGAAGCTGGGTACATTTAAACCTGACATCATTCTTCTCGATATGCATATGCCCGGGACGAATGGTATCTTATGCATGGAAGAGATACACGCCATTCCCGGATTCAGGGATCTGCCCATTATCTTTACCATAAATGATGTATCGGTGATAACCAAAGCAAGGGCATATGATCAGGGCGCTGCAGATTTTATAAAGAAGCCCTTTATTGCCAGCAATCTTTTCAGAAAGATCGATATGCATATTAAGCTTGCAGAGATCGGTTGGAAATTCGAACCATAATAATGTCAGAAAAAATAAGAATCAATAAATATCTGTCTGCTTCGGGCGTTATGTCTAGGCGCGAAGCTGACAGATTTATTTTATCCGGGAAAATACTTGTAAACGGAGTGACAGCCGAGCCGGGAATGAAGGTGGACGGCTCTGAAGAGATCCTGATAGAAGGTAAACCCCTTCTTAAGGATCCCGGCAGTGTGAAGCGTGTTGTTATCGCTTACTACAAGAAAAGGGGCATTGTCACCAGCACAGTAAACCAGGGTAGAGAAAAGAATAATATCATAGATGCCATAAATTACCCTGATAGGATCTTTCCGATCGGCAGGCTTGATAAGGAGTCTGAAGGCCTGATACTTCTTACAAATGACGGGAGTCTCGTGAACAGGCTTTTAAAGGGAGCCGGAGGTCATGAAAAGGAGTATGAGGTTTCTCTTGATAAGGAGATCTCTGACAGCGATATTTCTCTTATGGCAAAAGGCGGGATCGAGCTTATCCCCGGAAGGAAAAACAGACCATGTAAAGTGAGGAAAACCGGCCCCTGCAGTATTAATATCATCCTTACTGAGGGTATCAACCGGGAAATACGCAGGATGGCTGAGTATTATGGCTACAGGGTTATGAAGCTTAAAAGGATACGGTTTATCAATGTCACGCTGGATGGCTTAAAACCCGGGGAATACAGGGAGCTTACGGATAGTGAGATTGAGTCATTGATATAAGATGTTGTGATGAGCGTCCCGAAACAGATCGTTCATACGCAGCAACGGACCTGGCTGTTATATAGATATAAGGATTATAACTATGAATATTACAGAATACAGAGCATTAAAGAAGAAGATCGAGCATCACATGAACCTCTATTATAATGAGGACCAGCCGGAGATCTCCGACTATGAATACGACATGATGATGCAGGAGCTTAAGAAAGCGGAAGCCGAGCATCCCTCCTGGGTGAGTCCTGACTCTCCATCACAGAAAGTCGGTGGAAAGGCAAAGAGGGAAGCGGGGGTGAAGATAACCCACGAGACTCCCATGCTTTCTATAGAGGATGTATTCACAAAAGAAGATGTTGTCGCATGGGTAAATAAAGTCCATGAGAAGCATCCGGGTTGCGCATTTTCTGTGGAAACAAAGATAGACGGTCTCAGCATGAGTCTCCGCTATATAAGGGAAGATGGAGTCCTCAGGTTAAAGATGGCAGAGACCAGGGGAGACGGATTTATCGGAGAAGATGTGACAGCCAATGCCTTTGTGATAGATGACGTAAAGCAGGAGATAGACCTTCCTTATGATTCCCTTGAACTCAGGGGCGAAGTGTATATGAAGCCTGCTGAATTTGACCGCTATAATGAGCTTCAGGAAAAGGCGGGAAAGCCTCTTGCAGCAAATCCGAGAAACCTTGCGGCAGGTTCCCTCAGACAGCTGGATCCCCTTATTACGAAGGAGAGGCACTTAAGCATGTTTATCTTTAATGTGCAGAAAGGTCCGGAAGACATTACAAAGAGCCATACAGAGGGACTTGATATTCTGGGAAATGCCGGAGTGCCTGTGGTAAAGCATTTTAAATGCACGACGCCCGATGAAGTTACCGATGCTATAGACAGGATCGGAGAATTACGGACTGAATTTGACTTTGACATAGACGGAGCTGTTGTAAAGATAGATGAGACTGCATTCAGGGATGATTTTCCGGCAGGAAGCAAGTATTCGAGCGGCCATATAGCCTATAAATATCCTCCGGAAGAAAGAACCGTCACCATGGATGAGATCCTTGTGGATATAGGACGCACCGGAAAGCTTACATTTACCGGAATATTCCACGACAGCGAGACCGGAAAGCCTGCAAGGCTCTGCGGCACAAATGTATCCCGTGCGACCCTTCATAACGCCGATTACATAAGGGATATGTCAATCGGCATAGGTGGAAAATATAAGCTGTTTAAGAGCGGAGAGATAATCCCGAAGCTTAACGGATGTGTGGAAAAACCGGAGACTGTGTTTACTCCTCCTGAAAACTGTCCTGTTTGCGGGGAGCATCTCATACGCGAAGCAGATACTGCAGATATCCGCTGCGTCAACCCCCTGTGTCCTGCCCAGTCTGTCCGTTCTATCGCTTATTTTGTTTCAAGGGATGCCATGAATATAATGGGACTTGGGGATACCCTGATAGAAGCCCTGGTAAATGATGGATATCTTAAGAGTTACGCAGATATCTATCACCTTAAGGATCACAGGGATGATCTAATAGAAAAGGGACTTATCGGGAAAGAGAAGAATACCGATAAGCTCCTCAGTGAGATTGAAAAGTCAAAGGAAAATGACCCCACACGGCTCTTAACTGCCCTTGGTATCAGGAATGTGGGAAAGAGAACTGCCGGAGATATAATGAAACGCTTTAAGGATATAAGACTTCTTAAGACTGTTTCGACAGAGGATCTTACGGCCATACCGGATGTGGGTGATACCACAGCAGAAGCGGTTACGACATTTTTTAAGAATGAAAAGGATATTGAAATATTTGATGGCCTGATGGCATCAGGGCTTAATCCCGTGATGGCTGTGGAAGAGGGCACTACGGATAAGCTTTCAGGCCTCACTATAGTTGTGACCGGAACCCTTCCTACCCTCGGAAGAAAGGAAGCCACTGAACTCATCGAAAAGAACGGTGGAAAGTGTACTGGTTCTGTCAGCAAGAAAACTGACCTTCTGGTGGCAGGAGAAGCTGCAGGATCTAAGCTCAATAAGGCCCAGGAACTGGGTATCCGCGTGATCGACGAGGCAGAGCTTCTCCGGATGGTGGAATGAGCTGAAATCTTCTTCACCACAGCTCATCAGCAACAATTTAGTACTGAAGCATATCATAGAATTATAACAGACTGTGACAGCCACGATCTTCAGTCAGAATATGTTGTCATTTGATATTGCATTTTCAGATACTTTCTGATAGATTATCTACATTCTTGGCAGGGATCATCCCTGTCACCGATTCTTTGGCGGATCGCCAATATTTCACTTTTTATAACACTTCATAAGGAGGACAGCCATGTCTAATAATCATGTCATTGATCAGTCAGATCAGAAACTCATTGAACAGGCTCTCGGTAAAAAGATATCAAGGGATAAGATCATCTCAGTAATTAACAGAGACTTAGATACAAAGGAACTATTTGATACTTTCTCAATTGATGATCAGGAAAAGATAATCGCATTCCTGGCAGGTGAACGTACACTGCAGATACTTTGTGACAGATTCTTTAAGAAAATACTGGATCCTCTTGCGACACGGGAAAGGGTAGAATCTCTTCTCTCAGCTATATACGGTGAGAAGGTTGAGATAGTGGAGGTTCTTCCCAAAGAAGGAATAGTGATCTCTGACGGCGGAAGCCAGGTAATAATGGATATAATCGTACGTCTCAGTGACGGATCGTATACAACAGTTGAAATGCAGCGGCTTGGGTATCTGTTCCCCGGTGAAAGAACGAGCTGTTACTTATCTGATATGATGATGAGGCAGTATCAGAAGGTGAGAAGCGACAGGGGTAATAAATTCAGCTATAAAGACCTGAATAAAGTAAATCTCATTGTTATCATGGAGGAAAGCAGTAAAGAATTTAAGACTGTGGCACCGGAATATATACACAGAAGAGAGACATCCTTTGACAGCGGAGCAAAGGTGAAGAACCTTGAAAACGTAACGTACATATCCCTTGACACCTTTAAGGAAAAGAATCACAATGAAATAGAAACAGAGCTAGATGCATGGCTCACTTTCTTTACAGCAGAAGAGCCGGAGGATGTTCTGAGACTGATAAACAGCCATCCGGAATTTCTTCCAATGTATCAGGAGATAACAGAGTTTCGGAAAGACCCTGCGGAGGTGATAGGCATGTTTTCAGAAGAATTGAGAATACTTGACCGGAATACCACGAAATACATGATAGATGAGCTCCATGAGCAGGTGGAAGCCGCCCAACAGATAATTATAGAGAAAGACCAGACTATTAATAAACAAAACCAGATTATTGAACAGCTTAAGAAGCAGCTGGCGGAGCAGGGGAAATGATAAAAATGAGAAGTAATAGGCTGAGACAGCCAAGATCTTCAGGCGTAATCTGACCGCATATTCTGACTGAAGATCATATAATGTCATTTTATTGAAGTAACATACATCCCTTGGAACTTTAAGGAAAAGAATCACAATCAATAGATAACAGAGTTTCGGAAAGACCCTGCGGAGGTGATAGGCATGTTTTCAGAAGAATTAAGAATACTTGATTTTACTGCGGTGATGGGATCTCTTTGAAAGGATCCTCTCATACCAGAGGATCAAAGCTATCAGGGCCACGGATACAAGACTTATCAGGATACCCTTATTCAGGCCTTTGGGATAGAAATCGATCCGGATATCATGATGTCCTTCCGACAGTGCAGCAGATATCCAGAGGCCGTCAAAAAGATCTATATGTGCTTCCTGTCCGTCTATCGTAAGTTTCCACCCGGGTTCATAGGGTACGGTAAGTACCAGATGCCCGGGTGAATCCATGTCTATCTCACCTGTCAGATAGTCGTCGTGCTTGATGATATTGGTAAGTTTTTCTCCTTCATTAAGGGAAGACGCAAAGTTTTCCACTACAGAGGGATTGAGTCTGTAAAACTCCATGTCTATATCTGTATCTTCGTCATCTTCTGACGTAAACGTGGCAGTGGTGCCTCCGGGATGATACCCGAGATCGGTTATCATCTTATACTTATTAGTGGTGACTTCTCCTGTTGCTGAGCCATCCGACATGGAGATCTTCAGTTCTCCGGTTGTCTTTGAAGGATTGTAGGCATAGAGATGGCAGTCATCCTGAAATGTAACGCTTATCTTCTTATCTTCTTTTGAAATAGTCCCGGATTCCAAAGATCCGTATTTCATAAATGCAGTTCCGGAGATATTAAGGTCGTGCATCAGGGTATTCTGGGCTTCTATTGGATTTTTGTCTCCGTTAGGAGGAGTGATCTCCGAATCTATTATCTTTTCTGAATCCAGATAGGATAAAAAGAGTTTATCCTTTGTTTCATCATTACAGCGGATCACATAGCCGTTTGGAATAGATGTATTGAATTCATAAAGGGCTGAGTCATTACTGAAAACAGAAGGCTTTGCAATGTCTTCTCCGGGATATATCCGGTCTTTAGGTATAAGGATAAATTTCTGCCCCATAAGAAGAGAAGTAAGATAGGTTGTGCCGTCTGCAAGATAAAAAACACGGCTGTTCATGAGGCCGTACTTATTAACATATTTTATAAGAAGCCCGTTTGTAGTGGATGAGAAATTGGAAAGAGATGAATAATCGATCATCATAGAGTCATTTCTCACATTCCGGCTTACTTCATCAGCTCTGTACAGAGGAGAATCATTTTCAACATTAGAAGCCTGCATCTCACCGTTTAATATCTTATAGTCATCATATTTTGAAAAATAATCAGTCCGCCTGATAGTGCGGCTGTTGGTGTAATACATGTTCAGCACTATTTCGAAAGCAAAAAATACAAGGATAGCGTAACGGAATATTGTTTCCTGGCGGTTTCCCGGGAACTCGAGCATGTCCGGGGCAGATCTGTAAAGGTAAAATAGCAGACAGAACGAGACCATGAACACCATGGAATATATTTTCGTAACAAAGTCCAGACCCTCATCCTGTACAAGGAAACATGCAGCTTCAATAAGTACTACGGGTATTATCAGGGTAAGATAAAAGGCTTTGGGATCGGAGGTCCTTAAAAGACAAAATGCCTCATAACCCATAGTAAGTATAAGGATTATATAGAGATAGCCCTGACGGGCCGGAAGTGAATCAGGGTAGTTAAAGCCATGCCAGAAAAAGTTCAGCACATTGATATCAAAAGAAAGCAGGAAGAACACCATAAGTGAAAGATTGCAGATCTTTTCCCTCAGGTTGATCTTACCTGATGAAGCATAGAGGACAATAAGAAAAATAATGAGTATACCGCAGTAAATATTGGGGGAGTGCTCAAGCCCGGTTTCAGTCTCAATACCGCATAAGTGCCGGCTTAAGAGTTCCAGAGGATCATAGTAGAACTTTAATTCTGAAGGAAATCTTATATTCGTGAAGGTAGTGAACCTCAAAGCGAAATATTCGGGCAGTATGAGGACCGCGCCAACACCTCCTGAAAGCGCTGAAAACACTGCGAATCTAATAGTGCTCTTTATCCTGAATCCCTTTTCTACCTGCAAAACAACAAAATAAAGGAGAAGGTAAATACAGAGCATTATTGAAAGGTAGTAATTTGTAAATATAGCGTAAGATAAGGACAGGGAATAAAGTGCAGCTGACTCATTATTCACAAGCTTCTCAAGACCCATTATGCAGAGCGGAGCAACAAAGAGCACATCCATCCACTCTACATTCCAGCTATAGGCAGCCATGAAGGCACTCATGGCATAGGCTGTGCCGAAGAAGGGTATGGCAATGTCGCGGGTTTTAAAATGATAAGAAAGATAAGTACTCATGGTGAGACCCATAAGACCGGTCTTTATCACTACGGAGTATGTCATGAATTCCAGTATATATTTCTCGGGAAAGACCGCGCATAGGAAATTGAAAGGTGAAGCGAGATAATAGGCTATCACCGCAAGGAAATTTGCCCCGACTCCTGCATTCCAAGAGTACCAGAGAGAGTCTCCTGCCTTTAACTTTCTGTAGAATTCATAGAAAAAGGGAGTGTATTGCTGATACATATCCTTTTTGAGAAATGTTACATCCCCGAAAGGAAAGATCTCCCTCGCTGCAAAGAGTATCAGGGTAAATATAAGGGGCATTAAAAAGGCAACAGAATAAAATACAGCCTTCTCTTTTCTTTTATAAAATGAGGCAAGAGTATCCATAGGGTATATAATATCACACTTGTTGCTAAACCGTCTAAAGGGTGGTATAAATATTAGATATTGTGTATTTTGCGAGGATTGACCAATGCCTATTAAAGTACAGAGTGATCTTCCTGCGAGGGAGATACTGGAAAATGAAAATATATTCGTGATGGACGAATTCCGTTCTATCCATCAGGATATCCGTCCGCTAAAGATAGTTATCTTGAATCTCATGCCGTTAAAAGAAGATACAGAGCTGCAGATCTTAAGATCTCTTTCCAATTCTCCGCTTCAGGTGGATATTACATTTCTGACAATAGAAAGCCATGTATCAAAGAATACATCTGCGAATCACCTGAATCAGTTCTACACTACGTTTTCTGAAATCCGCCAGCACCGCTATGACGGGATGATAATCACGGGAGCACCTGTGGAAACATTGGAATTCAATGAAGTAGACTACTGGGATGAGCTGTGTACTATTTTCGAGTGGACCAAAACTCATGTTACCAGTACTTTTCATATCTGCTGGGGAGCCCAGGCAGGACTTTTCTACCACTATGGTCTTCCGAAGGTCAGGCTGGATAAGAAGCTTTTCGGGGTATATGCACAGAGGGTTATGAATAGAAGGCTTCCTCTGGTAAGAGGCTTTGATGATATCTTTATGGCACCTCATTCCAGGTACACCTGTGTTACTGCTGAGGACATTCATGCCAATGAGAATCTTATTGTCTGTGCCGAATCTGAAGAAGCCGGGATCTTTCTCTGCATGACAGACGGAGGATCTCAGGTTTTCTGCATGGGTCACCCCGAGTACGGCAGGCATACTCTTGATAAAGAATATAAACGTGATAAGGGTAAGGGCCTTGATATTGATCTTCCCGTAAATTATTATCCGGATGATGATCCTGAAAACAGGCCCAATCTGTCATGGAGAAGCCATGCCAATATTCTCTACACCAACTGGCTGAATTACTACGTATATCAGACGACACCTTATACCCTGGAGGATATACCGGATGAAGTCAGGAAAGACAGATAGATTATCCGGATACATCTTTTTTATACTCTCGCCGGCAGCCTTATTTTTTCTGATGGAGTGGTTGCTTAGGAACCCTTTTCATGAAAAGTGGGGAATGCGTCCGGTTATCATGGTCTTTAATCTGATCTTTTTCTATCTTCTGGAGCTTTTTCTTCTTGGTATCACCGGGAGCCTTAGAACTGCCCTTTATATAGAGGGTGGTTTTGCGTGCCTTACAGGTCTCATAGAACACTATGTATATAAATTCCGGGGAAATACCGTTGTTCCCTGGGATTTCTTTTCATTAAAAACAGCTTTCAGCGTAGCTGACAATTATAGCTATAAGCCTGAAATATCTACGATCGTCATTCTTTTAATATTCCTGGTTTTAGGAATCCTGTTCTATTTCTGCAGATTATCAATAAAGAAAAATTATCGGGCGCGTCTGATCCTGTCCCTTGCTTCATTACTCATAACGGTATTATTTTATGTGCCTTTTGTGCAGAGTGAAAAGACCATAAAAAAGTACAGGATATATGATAAGCTCTTTACTCCTTCCACCATGACCATGAGGGACGGGATAGTATTTGCATTTATCTATGACCTTAAATTCCTGAATGTTGAAAAGCCCTCCGGATATGTAAAGAGCGAAGCAGAGGAGATGCTTGGTGAAGATAACGGAAATATCGCGGTTGATGAAAATACCCCTAATATCATTGTGATAATGTGTGAGGCTTTTTCTGATCCGAAGGTTCTCGGGGAATTTGAGACCAATGAGGACTATATGCCCTTTATTCGTTCACTAATGGACAGTGACAATACTATTTCTGGAGACCTTCATGTTTCTGTCCTTGGAGGAAATACTCCGAACACGGAGTTTGAGTTCCTGACAGGAAATACTATGGGATTTCTTCCGGAAGGGTCTATTCCTTTTCAGCAGTTTGTTACCAAGGAGATGGATGCGATGCCGAATACCTTAAAAGAACTTGGATATAATACTATTGCCATGCACCCGTATAACAGTACAGGCTGGAACCGGGATAAGGTATATCCCCTGCTTGGCTTTGATAAGATGTATTTTCTGGAACACTTTAAGGGGAGGAACCCGAAGCTCATTAGAAAATACGTGAGTGATGAGACCTTATTTAAGGAGATGATAAATATATATAAGGAAAATGGTAAGAAGACACCGCTCTTTTCCTTTAATGTTACAATGCAGAATCACTCGGAGTATTCAGGGGATCTTGGGGATTTTCAACCTGAGATAAGCATACGGGGTTTTGACGGTGACTCACTGATAGAAAGATATCTGTCACTGGAAAAGGCTACAGATGATGCTTTCAGGGGGCTGATCTCATACTTTGACAGTATTGAGGACCCTACCGTCGTTGTCTTTTTCGGTGACCACCAGCCAAATGACTATGTGGTGGAGCCCATATGGAATATTAATAACAAAAACGGAAAATCCCTTAACGATGAGGAACGGAGGAGACGTTATACCGTGCCTTATCTTATCTGGGCAAATTATGATATTAATGGGCGGTCAGACCTCGACATAAGTGCAAACTATCTCGGGAATCTCGTTCTTGATGCTGCGGGAATAGAACTCACCGGCTATCGGGATTTTCTTAAAGAGAAGATGAAGTCATATCCCGTTATCAGCGCAGTAGAAGAGAAGAGCTCCGACGGCACTTCAAAGGATATGGATAAGGATGACCCGGATCTGTCCGACTACCGCAAAATACAGTATTACGAAATGTTTGAGTAACTGTAAAGGTGACGGGTTTATTTGTTTTAAATCCCATGTTATACTTTCAATCATGTTTTATACGACAGAGATCCTGAATCTCTCCGGGATGTATGAAAGATATGATCTTTCATCCTTCGGGGAAGTAAACTTCATTGACTTAAGAGATACCCCCGGGACAAAGCTCTATGTGGATCCCGAAGGGGAAAAGATCATAAGGAACAATATCTCCGGGGGCAGCGACAATAGGATCCATCTTATAGATATTGGGGATTATCACTATATTACAAGGCTTTACCTCTATAAAGAAAAGGAACCCTTTGACCTTCTCGTATTTGATAATCATAGCGATGATCAGGCTCCGATGATAGAAGGATTAAGGTCCTGCGGTTCATGGATAAGGGATGCGCTTTATGACATGCCGGAAACCCTCATGTCGGTAAAACTCATAAAGTCTTATAATGACCGGAGATACCTAAAAGGAAGCTTCGATATAAAAAGACCATTATATATCTCCATTGATAAGGACGTATTGTCTTTCGAAGAATGTCCCACCAACTGGGATCAGGGAGACATGGATCCCGGTATGATGCTTGATATATTAAAAAATGAAGCAGAGAACAGGGAGATAATCGGGATCGATATTTGCGGAGGTCCTGCCATGCAGGATGCAGCAGATACGGATATCAGGAAAAATGAGACAGTAGATAAAAGATTGATCGATCATATTAAATCATATGTTAAAGGATAAACTCAGACAATTTATGACGGGAAGATACGGAAACGACGAGCTTTCCATGTGCCTACTCGTTGTCGGGGGAGTTTGCCTCCTCTTTGCTGCCATATCAAGAAATAAGCATGCGGCGGCTTTCTTTGTGTTCATCCTGATACTTCTCGTGGTGTGGAGTATTTTCAGAATGCTCTCACGGAATACGGATGCGAGGAGCCGGGAGAATGCGATCTATAAAACACTGACAGGTGGGTTTAAGAGAAGCTCCAGACCTTTCAAGGAGAGTATGTCCGAATGGTGGAAAAATATAAAGAGCATAAAACCTAAGGGAAGCAGGAAAACATACGGACTTAAATATTGTCTGTTTAAATGTCCGGGCTGCGGAGTGGATGTGAGGATCCCTGCGAATAAGGGAAAGATCATGGTAAAGTGTCCGAAGTGCAAGACTGAATTTGAGAGGGTCAGCTGATGAGTAAGCGGTCGATAGCAAGGTTTCTGTTCTTTCTCATATTCCTCGCCTGTACTGCATATATCGTATACTATATGTATGATGCAAAGCATAATTCGGATAAGGCGGGAGTAAGAGCAGATACTGCCTCAAGGGTCAATACCGAATCAAAAGAAGTGAAGGTGGTTACAGCGGTAGACGAGTCAACCGGCGAGGAACGCAGGCTCGTTCTACTGTCACAGTATGAGAAGCTCTATGAACAAAATAAGAACCTCATAGGATGGATAAAGATAGATGACACAAATATAGACTACCCCGTCATGAAGTCATTAAACGGTAACGGTGAATTCTATCTCGACCATGATTTTAACGGGAATGAAGACAGAAACGGCACGATCTTCATGGATGATGCCTGCGATGTTATTAAGCCTACGGAGAATTATATAATATACGGGCATAATATGAAGTCGGGGCAGATGTTCGGAGATCTTAAGAAATATAAATCCGAGTCCTTCTTCAATGACCATCAGATAGTGAAGTTTGATTCCATATATGAGCCCGGAGTATACCAGGTGATGTTTGCCTTTCAGTCTCATGTATACGAAGAAAATGTAATAGCTTTCAAGTATTACCAGTTTATTGAACCTGCTTCCGAAAAGGAATTTAATTCAGGTATTGAGGAAATGAGAGCACAGGCTCTTTATGACAGCGGTATCACCGCACAGTACGGAGACAGGCTTTTACTGCTGTCGACCTGTGACTATGATGAAGCAAACGGACGATTTGTGGTTGTATGCAAGAGACTGCCGGACTAAGTTGAGGATGCTATAATACGGTCTTCGTGCGGCTCAGACGATCCTAAGCTCATTGTTCGCCTCAGAGCGGCACCGCTATAGGAGCGGGCGGTGCCTTCCGGCTCCAATTTGCTAAGGATCGCTGGCTAATTGCACTCAGACCATACCACAGCATCCGCAAGTGCCAGTCAGTCCGATGGAAGGTTTACATACAGTGCTTTGAGAGGAGATGTATGAAAAAAGAAGATTTCAGGAAGTTGGCGAGTGAGGGATTAATATTCCTTGACGGGGCAACGGGGTCGAACCTTCAGAAACGGGGGATGCCATCAGGAGTCTGTCCCGATCTCTGGATATCCGAAAATCCTGAGGTGCTGATAGGTCTTCAGCTCGAATACTTAAGGGCGGGGGCCAGGATACTTTATTCACCTACTTTTACTGCTAACAGGATAAAACTTTCAGAGTTTGATCTTCAGGACAGGGTGGACGAACTGAATATGACCCTTGTGGGTTTATCAAAGGAGGCTATAAGACGCTTTAAAGAAGAAAACCCAGATGCCCCGGACTGCTATGTTGCAGGGGATATCACCATGACAGGAGCACAGCTCACTCCCGTCGGGGATATGGAGTTTGAAGAACTGATAGACGTTTATAAAGAGCAGATAAGAGCTCTTGAAAAGGGCGGTGCTGATCTTATAGTGGTGGAAACCATGATAAGCCTTCAGGAGACAAGAGCAGCGGTTATTGCCTGCAAGGAGGTGTCGGATCTTCCCATAATAGCCACCATGTCATTTGAAGAAAACGGCAGGACTTTCTATGGGACGGATACGGTTACGGCGCTTATTACACTTCAGTCTCTCGGAGTTTCCGCATTCGGAATCAACTGTTCAAAAGGTCCTTCAGATATGAAGGATATGATCAATACAATTAAAAAATATGCGGAGATCCCTGTGATCTGTAAACCAAATGCGGGGCTCCCGGAACTCTCGCCTGACGGCACCACGGTTTATAACCTTTCTCCTGAAGAATTCGGGCAGGAAATGGAGGCGATCGCTGAAGCCGGGGCCAATATGATGGGAGGATGCTGCGGAACCACCCCGGATCATATAAAAGCCCTTAATGAACACACAAACGGGTTTAAGAGCCTTGATCCAGATCCTGGGTTTAAGGGCTATATACTCACGAGTGAAAGAAAGACCCATACTTTTTCGCTGGATGACAGATTCTTTATCATCGGAGAGAGGATCAACCCCACAGGTAAGAAGGCTCTGCAGGAAGAGCTAAGGAATAATAAATTTGATCTGGTGACTGATTTTGCAGAATCCCAGGAAGAGAACGGTGCCAAAGTTCTCGATATCAATATGGGAATGAGCGGTGTTGATGAGAAGAGTCTCATGCTTCAGGCTATTGAGGAAGTGACAGGGGTTACAAAGCTGCCCCTTTCCATTGACACGAGTCATGTGGATATTATGGAAGCTGCGTTAAGGCGCTATCCGGGAAGAGCACTTATTAATTCGGTATCTTTGGAAGAGAAGAAGTGTGAGCCTATGCTGGCACTGGCAGCAAAATACGGGGCAATGTGTATACTTCTTCCCTTAAGTGACAGGGGAATACCAGAAAACATTGACGAAAAGAAAGATATTATCCGTGAACTTGTAAAAAGAGCGGAGGCTCACGGCCTTAAAAAAAATGATCTTATGGTTGACGGGCTGGTGGGTACCGTGGGAGCTAACCCAAGAGCTGCCATCGATACGATAGAAACTATAAAGTTCTGCAGGGAAGAACTGGGGCTGGCCACTGTCTGCGGCCTTTCAAATATCTCATTCGGGCTGCCGGAGAGGATATTTGTAAATTCCTCTTTCCTTGAAATGGCTATAAATGCAGGACTTACTACAGCTATAGCGAACCCGGAACAGGAAAAGCTCGTTATATCAGCACTCAGTGCAGATCTCCTTATGGGTAAAAAAGATGCTGATGTTGCCTATATTGAGTACATGGATCAATATAAAGAAAGGCATAAGGGAGAAGAAACCGGAAAAAAATCCTGAAGCCTTCCCTGAATAAAGGGAAGGCTGAAACAAATGATTCCGGCGATCCTGTTTTTGAAGCTGTATTAAAGGGAAAGAGATCTTCTGTTGCGGGAGTTGTAACCGAAGCACTTAAAAGCGGAAGGGAACCCGGGGCAATATTAAACGAGTCCCTTTTACCTGCCATAAATAAAGTGGGAGAGCTATTCGATAAGAAGAAGTATTTCCTGCCGCAGCTTATAGCGAGCGGCGAAGCGATGAAAAACGGTATAGACGTTTTGGAACCGCTTCTCGGAGACGGACAGAACAGTGAAGAAGAAAAACCCGCAGTAGTTATCGGCACAGTTGCCGGGGATATTCATGATATAGGGAAGAATCTCGTAATTCTGATGTTGAAGAACTATGGTTTTAACGTGATAGACCTTGGAAAGGATGTGTCAAAAGAAGCCTTTCTCAATGCGGCACTTGAACATAAGGCGGGGATAATCGCCATGTCGGCCCTCATGACCACCACTATGAGGGAGATGAAAAATGTTATAGACTATGCAAAAGAGAAGGGTTATGGTGGAGAGTATATGATAGGAGGGGCAGTAATTACCCCTGACTATGCACGTGAGATAGGCGCTTTTTATTCCGCGGATGCTGCGGAAGCCGTAAAGGTTGCTAAGGAAATATGCGAAGGAGAAAGTAGATGATCGGAGCAGATGCGATAGCAAAATGCCTCATTCATGAAGGAGTGGATACCATATTCGGTTATTCCGGAGTGGCAATAGATCCGTTCTGGAACAGCGTTGGTAAGGAGAATATTAAGACAGTGCTGGTTCGTACCGAGCAGAATGCAGGTCATGCAGCCAGCGGTTATGCAAGGACTCTCGGAAAAGTGGGAGTCTGTGCCGTTACCAGCGGCCCGGGGGCCACAAACCTGCTGACGGGCATTGCTACCGCCTATGCGGATTCCATTCCGCTTGTCTGCATTACAGGTCAGGTCAATACAGATCAGATCGGTTCGGACGTATTTCAGGAAGCTGATGTGACGGGGGCTGCGGAGTCATTTGTAAAATACAGCTATTTGATAAGAGATGTACGGGATATCCCGAGGATCATCCACGAAGCGTTTTATGTGGCTTCAACAGGCAGGAGAGGACCGGTCCTTATTGACATACCCTGTGATATCCAGTTAAAGAAGATACCTGACTTTGAGTATCCCGAGGGGGAACCGAAGATGCGTACCTATAAACCCACTATCAAGGGTAATGCGGTACAGATAAAGAAGGTCATAAAGGTTCTTGAAAATGCGAAGAAACCTCTGATCATCGCCGGAGGAGGAGTATTTCTGTCAGGAGCAAAAAAGGAACTCCGTGCCTTTGTGGAAAAACACTCCATTCCTGTGGTTTCCACGATGATGGGTCTAGGTGTGCTTCCTTCAGATCATCCCCTGTATTACGGAATGGTTGGAAATAACGGAAATGCCTATGCTAACCGTGCTCTGAGGGAGTGTGATACCCTTCTCATGGTGGGAGCGAGAGTTGCAGACAGGGCAGTTGCAACCCCGGATATGACATTTGACGGAAAGATCCTTATACATATGGACGTGGATCCTGCGGAGATAGGGAAGAATGTGGGACCCACGATACCCATAGTGGGAGATATCAGACATATATTTGAAGATTTTCTGGAGAGCGACTTTGGTGACAGGCATGATACCTGGGTAAATATGCTGGATCTCTACAGGGATTCCATGAAGGAGGAGAGGCATTCTTCAACAGAGTATGTGAATCCCCAGAACTTTGTGAGAAAGCTCTGCATGGCACTGAATGAAAAGTATATTTATGTTGCTGATGTGGGGCAGAACCAGCTCTTTTCATGCAGGAATGTTATCATGAGGGACGGAGGAAAATTCTTTACCAGCGGCGGCATGGGAACTATGGGTTATTCAATACCGGCTGCAATGGGAGCAAAAGCAGCAGAACCTGACACCCAGGTGGTGGCTGTGTGCGGAGACGGTTCATTCCAGATGTCCATGATGGAGCTCGCTACAATTAACCAGTATAAATTCCCGGTGAAGATCGTGGTCATGAGAAACAGGTATCTCGGACTCGTAAGAGAACACCAGCACCATGACTATAACGGCGAATACAATATGGTATTTATCGGCGACGAGCCGGATCTTCAGAAGATCGCTGAAGCCTATAATGTAGGTTATTTTAAGGCGGATAATATGAAGGATATCGATGAGATGATACGTGAATTTCTGGATGGAGATACTACTTCCATTATGGAGATAATGATAGACCCGGAAGAGAACGTGGCGGGAGTGTGAGACTATGAAAAAGATTTATTCGGTTTTAGTGGAAAACAGATCCGGTGTACTTTCCAAGGTTGCGGGGCTCTTTGCCAGACGTACCTTTAATATCGATTCTCTTGCGGTGGGAGAGACAGAAGACAAGAATGTTTCCTGCATGACAATCGTTTCCAGCGGAGACGACAGGACTTTGGAACAGATCGAGAAGCAGCTCAATAAAAAGCTGGATGTTATTAAGATAAAGACCTTTGAAGAGCAGGAATCTGTAAGCCGTGAGCTAATGCTGATAAAGGTAAAATACAATAAGAGCAACAGGCGCGAGATAATGGAGACATGCCAGGCCATGAAAGCGGATATTGTAGACATGGGTAAGTATCAGATGATGATCCAGATCTGCGATACCCCTGAACGGACCGAACACTTTGTAAAACTCCTTTCGGGGATCAGTATCCTGGAACTCGCACGGACAGGGACTCTGGCATTGTCAAAGTGTGAGATGTGAAAAAAGTGGTTAAGAATATAGGATAAAATACATCAAGAATTTGCTTGACAAAGATTAAAATACGCTATATATTTACTTTCAACGGCGGTGAGAAACCGCTGTTTAACCATATTTCAGGGGTTTTTTATGCAGAAAAAGGTTTTTCAGCTTCTGGTTGATAATACGTCCGGAGTGCTCAGCCGGATAGCAGGTCTTTTTTCCAGAAGAGGATATAATATAGACAGTATCACCGCAGGAGTCACAGCAGATCCCAGATATACGAGGATCACCATTGTGACTGACGGAGATGATGAGATCCTTGAGCAGATCGAGAAACAGCTCGAAAAACTGGTGGATGTCAGGGATATAAGGGTTCTGGAACCTGAGAATTCGGTTTACAGAGAACTCTGTATGATCAAGATAGAGGCTGATGCAAAGGCCAGACAGGGTATTATATCACTTGCCGAGGTATTCAGGGCCAGTATAGTGGATGTAGCTCCGGATGCCGTGATCGCTGAGATCACCGGAAACCAGTCAAAGATCAATGCGTTCATAGATCTTTTGAGTGATTTCAGGATACTTGAGATCGCACGTACGGGAATAGCAGGACTCCAGAGGGGTACCGAAGGAGTTATCTGGCTGGATCCGTGAGGGATAGCCCTCATCCCTAAAGGACTAGCGCTTCGCGCGTCGCAGTCGCCTGCGGCGACAGCTTCTTCCAAAAGGGGGAAGCCTTTAAATCGTACACTGCCGGTGTATTTACCGGGAGATTATAAATTATAAGGAGAAAAAATCATGGCATTAAATGACACAAACCCGATCTATTATGAATCTGACTGTAACCTTTCAATATTGGATGGAAAAACCATTGCCATTATCGGCTATGGAAGCCAGGGACATGCACACGCACTTAACCTGAAGGAATCCGGATGCAACGTTATCATCGGTCTGTATGAAGGCTCAAAGTCCTGGAAAAAAGCAGAGGAGCAGGGACTTAAGGTTTATACCGCTGATGAAGCTGCGAAGAGAGCTGATATCATCATGATCCTTATCAATGATGAGAAGCAGGCAAAGATGTATAAAGAGTCGATCGAGCCCAATCTGGAAGCAGGAAACGTGCTTATGTTCGCTCACGGTTTTAATATCAGATATAAGCTCATCGTTCCTCCTGCTGATGTGGATGTTGTCATGATAGCTCCCAAGGGACCCGGACACACAGTTAGAAGTGAGTACCAGGCCGGAAAAGGTGTTCCCTGCCTCATCGCTGTTGAGCAGGATTACAGCGGAAAGGCAAAGGATATCGGACTTGCATATGCACTTGGCATCGGCGGCGCAAGAGCCGGAGTCCTCTGGACAACATTTAAGACCGAGACCGAGACTGACCTCTTTGGTGAGCAGGCTGTTCTCTGCGGCGGCGTTTGCAAGCTTATGCAGACAGGATTTGAAGTACTTGTGGAGGCAGGATACGATCCCAGAAATGCATATTTCGAGTGTATCCACGAGATGAAGCTCATCGTTGACCTTATCTACCAGTCAGGTTTCAAGGGAATGAGATATTCCATTTCCAATACAGCAGAATACGGCGATTACACCACAGGACCGAAGATCATCACAGATGATACCAAGGCTGCTATGAAGAAGGTACTTGCAGACATTCAGGACGGAACATTCGCAAAGGACTTCCTCCTCGATATGTCAGATGCCAGTGGAAGAGTTCACTTCCAGGCACTCCGCGACAAGGCTGCAGAACATATCTCAGAGCAGTACGGTGAAGAGATCAGAAAGCTTTACAGCTGGTCTGATGAAGATAAGCTCATCAATAACTGATCTAAAGACAGATGAGATGTTATAGCCCTGCCGGTGGTGGGGCTATACTTTTTTAACAAGGTTACAGACATATCCCGGGAAGAGAGAAAGAAAAACAAGACAGATTCGGGAGGAGAAACATGGAAGAACAGAATATTAATGAAAACAAGAATAAGAACGGAGGAGGCGCAGGCTTTTTATCGGCTCTCTTTATAGCCATTGCGGTTATCGCAAGCAGTGCCATTCTGGCATACGGTTTTGTATATTATAAGACCAGCGGAGACAATGATATCAAAGCTACAGGTTCGGCCAGCGTTGATTTTGAATCAGATCTTATAGTATGGAGAGGAAATTTTGCACAGGAGGCCGCTACTTCCCAGATAGCTTATGAGAAGATAAAGAGGGATGCGGATCTTGTAAGAGAATATCTCTTAAAACAGGGTCTTACAGACAGTGAGATCGTATTTAATTCCGTGGATGTATCAAGGACAACGGAAGACAGATACAATGATGAAGGTAATTACATAGGTTCTTATTATACAGGATACAGACTCTCACAGAGCGTAGTCATATCTTCAAAGAATATTGCGATGGTCGAGAATATTTCCAGGAATATTTCTTCGCTTCTGGAGTCCGGAGTGGAATTTGAGTCCTATTCTCCGGAATACTATAAGACAAATCTGGATGATGTGAAGATGGAGCTTATAGGAAAAGCTACGGAAAATGCGAGAGAGAGGATCGATATAATGGCAGCGTCTACCGGTGCCCGGATAGGGAGACTTAAGAATTCCGAACTCGGAGTGATCCAGATAACACCTCAGAACTCGGGAACATCTTCCTATACCTATGATGGTGCCTTTGATACCAGCTCAAGATATAAAACAGCAACTATTACCGTAAGACTTGATTATGCGGTGAAGTAGCATAAGGAGAGTTACAAAAATGGGAATGACAATGACACAGAAGATCCTTGCAGCACATGCAAGGCTTGATAAGGTGGAGGCAGGACAGCTTATCGAAGCTGAACTGGATCTGGTCCTTGGTAACGACATCACCACTCCGGTGGCTATCGATGTAATGAAGGGCATTAAAAATGAATCTGTCTTTGACAAGGATAAGATCGCTCTTGTAATGGATCACTTTATTCCGAATAAGGATATTAAGTCTGCTGAAAACTGTAAGTGCTGCCGTGAATTTGCGGCAAAGCATGAGATCACAAATTACTTTGATGTGGGAAAGATGGGTATTGAACACGCCCTTTTACCTGAAAGCGGACTTACCGTTGCGGGAGACTGCATTATAGGTGCTGATTCTCATACCTGCACATACGGAGCTCTCGGAGCTTTTTCAACAGGTGTGGGTTCTACCGATATGGCAGCAGGAATGGCTACGGGAAAAGCGTGGTTTAAGGTACCTTCGGCAATTAAATTTAATATTGTCGGGAAACCCGGTAAATGGATCTCCGGAAAGGATGTTATCCTTCATATCATCGGTAAGATCGGTGTGGACGGTGCTCTTTACAGATCCATGGAATTTACCGGAGAAGGCATTAAGTACCTCAATATGGATGACCGCTTCACCATTGCGAATATGGCTATAGAAGCCGGAGGAAAGAACGGTATTTTCCCTGTTGACGATATTGCTGTCGAATATATGAAATCTCACGGCAGCAGGCCTTACAAGGTATATGAAGCGGACAGTGATGCTGTTTATGATGAAGAATATACCATCGATCTTTCAGAGTTAAGACCTACGATCTCTTTCCCTCATCTCCCGGAAAATACGAAGACCATTGATGAGATAAAGGAAAAGATAGAGGTGCAGCAGGCTGTCATAGGTTCCTGCACCAACGGAAGGATAAGCGACTTAAGGGTTGCTGCAGAGATCATTAAGGGAAATAAAATAGCCGATAATGTGCGCTGTATAGTGATCCCCGCCACCCAGAAGATATATCTTAAAGCCCTTGAGGAAGGACTTCTCAAGATATTCGTAGAAGCGGGTGCAGTGGTTTCAACACCTACCTGCGGACCATGCCTCGGAGGTTACATGGGTATCCTCGCAGCAGGAGAAAGATGCATCTCTACCACTAACAGGAACTTTGTGGGACGCATGGGACATACTTCATCGGAAGTCTATCTTGCAAGCCCGGCTGTTGCAGCAGCTTCAGCAGTCAAAGGGTATATAGCGGAGCCATAAGGAGAAAGATATGAAAGCTAAGGGACATGTTTTTAAATACGGAGATAATGTGGATACGGATGTCATAATCCCCGCCCGTTATCTCGCCATTCAGGATAAAAAGGAATTGTCACAGCATGCCATGGAGGATATCGACAAGGATTTTGTAAAGAATATAAAACCCGGAGATATCATTGTGGCGGGAAAGAATTTCGGATGCGGTTCTTCAAGAGAGCATGCGCCGATCGTTATAAAGGAATCCGGGGTAGGATGCGTGATAGCAGATACCTTCGCCAGGATCTTTTTCAGAAACGCCATCAACATAGGATTGCCGATACTTGAGTGCCCTGATGCCGCAGAAGCAATAAATGCAGGGGACGAAGTGGAAGTTGATTTCGACACAGGGAAGATCACTGATGTAACAACGGGCAAGGTTTTCAATGCACAGCCTTTTCCGGAATTCATGCAGAAGATCATCAACTCAAATGGACTGGTAGGATATATCAATGATTAGATCGCAAAAGTACTGAATCACTGTTTTGATACAACGAATTGCTCCGTTGCTTTCAGCAACTCTCGCAATTCTACAACACTCGCAATCCGCTAATTTACTGCGTAAATTGCTACTTGCTCGTATTGTTTGACGCCCAAAGTCAAATGGCTTTTTGAACAAGTTCAAAAGCCATTTGGACCTTGGGTGTTTGTATCATACTATATTTTGTAATTAAAGGCCATATATGTTAGAATATCATGTATGGCCATATATTTTTGGGGTCAATATCTTTAGATCAGTGTCATTCTGAGCATTGCCAATGCCGTTAAGTTAGTGTCATTCTGAGCGAAGCGAAGAATCTCTTATAGCTGTAATAGAGATCCTTCGCTAACGCTCAGGATGACACAGAATTAACGGGATGACATAGGGTATACAGCCCTATAAATTGAAGGGAGATTATTAAATTGAGTATTATCGGGGCAGTTCTGATGGGATTATTACAGGGGCTTACAGAGTTCCTTCCGGTTTCATCATCAGGACATCTTGCGATCTTCCAGAATCTATTTCATATAGGGAACGGAGTCGAGGATCTTTTCTTATTCGATATCCTTCTTCACGTGGGTACGCTGATAGCCATATTTCTGGCGTTTTACAAAGATATTTTCAAAATGATAATAGAAGGATTCGCTATCATATTTGATCTTATCAGGAATATCTTTGGAAAGATCACCGGAAAGAAGTGGAGAAGAGTCATCAGGACAGGCTACAGAAAGTTTGTGATGCTGATCATAGTATCCACGATACCTACAGGTGTTATAGGAGTACTCTTAAAGGATCTTGTTAAAGACTGCAGTTCAACGGCCATCATGCCGGGTATATTTCTTTTGATTACTGCCTGCATACTCTTTATTGCTGACAGGGCACCGGAGGGACAGAAGACACCGAAGGATGCATCTTACACAGATGCGCTCATCATAGGGACATCACAGGGTATAGCGACTCTTCCGGGTATTTCCAGATCCGGTACAACCATTACAATGGGTCTTGTCTGCGGATTTGATAAGAAATTCGCGGTTAAATACTCATTCATCATGTCAGTTCCCGCTGTTCTCGGCGCTGCAGTTCTCGAAATAAAGGATGTTGCAGAGTCCGGGGCACATTTTGAACCGGTTTATCTTTTGGGAATGTTGGTTGCTGCAATTTCCGGATACTTTGCCATTAAGGTGATGCTGGAAGTTGTAAAGAATAAGAGATATATCTTCTTCTCGATATACTGTCTTCTGGCAGGAATAGTGGCGATAGCCGGATCCTTTATCGTTAAGTAAGGAGTTTTTTATTGATAGATGCCTTCGCAGACTAAAGGTGGAAAAAAGAATACCAGGACAAAACGCACAGCGAATAAGGCTGTGCGCAAGTCTTCTTCGGGAAATGCGAACCGCAGGAGGTCAGGAAGCCGGGGAACATCTGTTGAAGAAAATGAGATTCCGGATGCTTTATTTACAGAAATAAGCATTCTTTTTTTGCTTGCTTTCTGTATCATTCTTATCCTCGGAAACTTCGGTCTCACATTAAGGTTTGGGGATATCCTGAATTCACTGTTTTTCGGATTGTTCGGAGGATTGGAGTATATCTTCCCCTTCTTCCTCTTCTTCGCAGTTTGCTTCTATCTCATAAATAAGGATAATAAAGGTGGTATCGTAAAGCTTATAAGCTCCGTGGTGCTTTTCTTTGATATCGGTATGTTCATGCAGTTATTCGTGACCAATGAGTACAGTCTCGGAGGATACAGCGGTACATACGATTATTCCATGTCTAACCGTTCCGGAGGCGGTGTCATATCCGGAAGTCTTTTTGAAGCGATGAAGGATAACCTGGGTAAGCCTGCAACCATTGTTATCATGGTGATAGTGCTTCTTATCTGTCTCTTTATACTCACAGGAAATTCAGTTTTAAAGCTTCTTTCCTATTCAGGGGAGGAGATCGCGGACAGAGCCAGAGAGAAACGGATCGAATGGGAAAAAGACAGGGAAGTGATCCGTGAAGAAAAGAAGCTTATAAAGGCTGAGGAGAGAGAGAAGCGCTCATTAAAAAGGGCGGAACTCAGGGAGGAAAAGAGACGGAAATTCAGGGAAGATACTCTTAACAAAAAGAAGAATATCTTTAATATAACAGTAGGCGATGATAAGAAAAATGAAGGATCCCTTCCGGCAGATACTTCTTCTGAAGAGATATCACCGGTAGATACGTCGTTTGCGGAAGATCAGCAGGATAAGGATGATAATCCCGGTTATTCACCCTTTGCCATGTCCCCTGAGCACATGGTAAAGCCCAAGGAATATGACAAAAGGATCGAACCCAGACCGATACCGGAAGTCAGGCTTAATAAACCTGAAGTCATTACCGAAGAAGAGATACATGAAATAAAGGAAGAACCTGAGCTCCCAGCAGAGGAAGAGATAAAAGAAAAAGAGGATGATTTTTACGACAGGTTATTTATGTCTCATGAAGTGGAATTGAGTGACATGCATGAGATAACCTTTGATGATGAAGATATTCAGGAAGATACGGATTATGTCGGTGGTCTGGAGCCTGAGGAAGAATTTGATAAAGATGAACTCTTAATTGACGGATCCTCTGAGGAAGAACTTATGGAGGAAGAGTTCTCCGGGGAAGTGACATTTGAAGAAGAACCGGATGATGAGTGTTATGAAGAAGAGCCTTATGAAGAGAATCCCTATGAAGAGGATCCCTATGAAGAAGAGCCGGAAAACCCGTTTATAGATGATGAACCGGAGAAACCGGTGAAACCTTATGAACTGCCTCCCGTAAGCCTTTTAAGAAGAGGAAGCGGTTCAAAGAAGGAATCTGAAAATTCCCTGAACCGGAAAGCTGAAAAGCTTCAGGATATCCTTTCAAGCTTCGGCGTCAAGGTAAGAATGCTTGAATACATCCAGGGGCCTACGGTAACGAGATTTGAGATGCAGCCTGAGCAGGGAGTGAAAGTCAATACGATCTTAAATCTCGCTAACGACATTCAGATGAATCTCGCTGCAAAGGATATAAGGATAGAAGCACCGATCCCCGGAAAGGCTGCAGTTGGTATAGAAATACCGAATGAGAATAATACCCCTGTCATGTTCAGGGATCTTATAGAGAGTGATGCTTTTAAGAACGCAAAGTCAAAGATCACCGTGGCAGTAGGAAAAGATATCGGGGGAGAGACGATAGTATACGATATCGATAAGATGCCGCATCTCCTGATCGCCGGAGCTACGGGATCAGGTAAATCGGTATGTATCAATACCATTATTATGAGTATTCTTTATAAGGCAAAGCCCGACGAAGTGAAGCTCATAATGATAGATCCGAAGGTCGTGGAACTAAATATCTATAACGGAATCCCGCACCTGCTTACACCTGTGGTGACTGATCCTGTGAAGGCGGCAGGTGCCCTTAACTGGGGAGTTGCGGAAATGATGAAGCGTTACCAGCTTTTTGCAAGAGCCCACGTGAGGAATATGGAGGGCTATAATGAGAAGGTTCCCGAACTGAACAGAGCAGGGGAGACCCTCGCTGACGGGGAGCCCTATGTAAAGCTTCCGCAGATCGTCATTATTGTGGACGAGCTTGCGGATCTGATGATGGTTCAGAAAAAAGACGTTGAGGCTTCCATATGCCGTCTTGCACAGCTTGCGAGAGCGGCAGGTATACATTTGGTGATAGCAACCCAGAGGCCTTCTGTCGATGTCATCACAGGACTTATAAAAGCCAATATGCCGAGCCGTATCGCGTTTGCGGTTTCATCAAATGTGGACTCAAGGACAATACTGGATTCTGCCGGAGCAGAGAAGCTTCTTGGAAACGGAGATATGCTTTTCTATCCCCAGAAATACCCTAAACCGGAGAGGCTGCAGGGAGCATACGTATCCGATGAGGAAGTCCAGGCAGTAGCTGATTTTATCAGAGAACAATGTGCTTCATCAGATGAAGAGAGAGAAGATATCACAGAAGAGATAGAAAAGAATGTGACGAGTCCCGATACAAAGGGTATGTCCGAAACAGGTGAAAACCCTGATGAAAACGATGACGGAAGGGATTCTTATTTCGCAGATGCGGGAAGGATAGTCACAGAAAAGCAGAAAGCTACCATAGGATTCTTACAGAGAGTTCTGAGTATTGGTTTTAACAGGGCTGCGAGGATAATGGACCAGCTTGCTGATGCAGGAGTAGTGAGCGGAGAAAACGGAACAAAGCCCAGACAGGTACTGATGACAAAAGAAGAGTTTGAAAACTACCTATCAGAGAACATGACCGGTTCTGAATAGGGGAGGAAAGGAGTATTATGAAGACTGACATCGAGATCGCAAAAGAAGCCACCCTGAAACCCATTAAGGAAGTTGTTTCGACCCTGGGCATCGGGGAAGATGACCTGGAACTTTACGGTAAATACAAGGCAAAGCTGTCCGAAGATTACCTGAAGAGGATAGAGAATAATAAGAAGGGTAAGCTTATACTTGTTACTGCCATAAACCCCACTCCTGCCGGGGAAGGAAAGACTACCATCACGGTAGGACTCGGTGAAGCCTTCGGAAAACTCAATAAAAAAGCTGTTATCGCACTTCGGGAGCCTTCGCTCGGACCGTGCTTCGGCATAAAGGGAGGAGCCGCTGGTGGAGGAATGGCCCAGGTTCTCCCAATGGATGAACTGAATCTTCATTTCACCGGAGATTTCCACGCTATTACAACAGCTAATAACTTATGCTGTGCTATCCTTGATAATCATATCCAGCAGGGAAATGAGCTGCGGATAGACACGAGGCGAATCGCAGTAAAGAGATGCCTTGACTTAAACGACAGGTCACTCAGGAACGTGGTCGTGGGACTTGGTGCCAAGGCTGACGGTTTTGTACGTGAGGATCATTTCACAATAACCGTTGCATCCGAAGTAATGGCTATATTCTGCCTTTCAAAGAATATCAAGGATCTTAAAGACAGACTTTCAAAGATGGTCGTTGCCTATGATCTGGACGGAAAGATAGTTACAGCGGCGGATATAAAAGCTGTGGGATCTATGGCCGCCCTGCTTAAGGACGCCATGAAACCGAATGTGATCCAGACACTGGAGCATACACCGGCTCTTGTACATGGTGGACCTTTTGCCAATATTGCCCACGGATGTAACTCTATCCGTGCTACGGAAACAGCACTCCGACTCGCGGATTACTGTATCACAGAAGCCGGATTCGGAGCTGATCTTGGAGCCGAGAAATTTTTTGATATAAAATGCCGCAAGGCAGGACTTAAGCCTGATGCGGTAGTTTTAGTTGCCACTGTAAGGGCTCTTAAATATAATGGTGGTGTTCCGAAGGAAGAGCTTTCAAATGAAGATCTCACTGCTCTTAAAAAGGGCATTGTAAACCTTGAAAAACACATTGAGAACCTGCAGAAATACAAGGTTCCTGTAGTTGTTGCCTTAAATGCTTTTGTAAGCGATACAGAAAAGGAAGTACGTTTTGTAGAGGACTTTGTCAGAGGAAAAGGGTGCGACTATGCCTATGCTGAAGTATGGGCAAAGGGAGGCGAAGGCGGGATCGAACTCGCAAAAGAGGTGTTAAATACTCTTGAAAATAAAGAATCCCATTTCGCACCGATATATGATGAGCATGAGCCTGTCAGGGACAAGATAAAAAAAGTGGCACGGGAGATATACGGAGCCGGTGATATCACTTATACAAAGGCCGCAGAGAATGCTATTGATGAACTTACACGCCTGGGATACGGTGAACTTCCCGTATGTATGGCAAAGACCCAGTATTCACTTTCCGATGATCCTTCAAAACTCGGAAGACCTGACGGATTCACCTTAAGCGTAAGGGATGTATATGTGTCAGCAGGAGCCGGATTTATCGTGGTACTTACGGGTAATATCATGACCATGCCGGGACTTTCAAAGAATCCTGCGGCCTATAATATTGATGTTGATGATAATGGCGAAATAGTAGGTTTATTTTGAATTATTATTAAGGCTTCTCCCTCTTGGAGAAGCTGGCACGCCTTAGGCGTGACTGATGAGGGAATATGAAAATAATAGATGGAAAAACGGTATCAGCTGCCGTTAAAGATGAGATCAAAAGAGAGATAAACGATAAGGGCATAAAACCCTGCCTTGCGGTGATACTGGTAGGTAATGATCCCGCCTCCACCGTATACGTAAATAATAAGAAGAAGGCGTGTGAATACTGCGGGATAGTTTCAAGATCCTATGAGTTAAAAGAGGATACAAGCGAAGAGGAACTTCTGGATCTCATAGAGAAACTGAATTTGGATAAAGAAGTCAACGGTATTCTTGTACAGCTTCCTGTGCCGCCTCATATCGACGGGGATAAGGTGATAGAAGCCATCAGCCCCTTAAAGGATGTGGACGGCTTTTCAAAGGTGTCGGTTGGAGCTCTGTCTACCGGAGCGGAAGGGTTCGTGCCATGCACGCCGGCGGGCATCATAGAACTGTTAAAGAGATATGATGTGGAGATAGACGGCAAAAACTGCGTTGTCATGGGACGTAGTAATATCGTGGGAAAACCGATGGCTATGCTCCTATTAAGGAGGAACGGTACGGTTACCGTAACCCACACAAAGACAAAGGATATTAAGTCCATCACTAAAAATGCAGATATACTTATCGCAGCTGTGGGAAAGAGCTGTCTTGTTGATGCTGATTACGTCAAGGAAGGGGCAGTTGTGATAGACGTGGGAATACACAGGCTGGATCCGGAAAAGAATAACGGAAAGAAGTTATGCGGGGATGTGGATTTTGATTCCGTGCATGACAAGGTTTCCCTCATTACACCGGTTCCCGGGGGAGTAGGACCCATGACTATTGCTATGCTTATGAAGAATACGTTAAAGGCTTATTATATACAGAATAAATAAACTATGGTTTGTTCAAGGTGCGGAAAAGATATACCTTCGGGACTTATGTTCTGTCCGGAGTGCGGACAGGCTGTCCAGATGGTTCCGGATTACGATCTGGATATAGAGGAAAGCATCGCCGTATCTTCTACCGAGATTCAGGATTCACTGGATAAACTGGTGGATTCCAACGGTAACAGAAGAGGAATAGAAGATACCGTGAGTTTCCCTGCAGTAAGGGGTAAAGTGAGATTATTCCAGAATGCTGCCGTTTTAACGCTTGGCGCGTTCATTCTGGTGATCATTCTTCTTGCAGGGGTTCTTTTGGTGCGCCGTTCCGGGAACAGCTATGATTCCATGATCGACAGGGCGAGGACAGCATACGAAGACGGGGATTATAAGGAAGCGGTATCTGAGTACGAGAAAGCCCTGAAGACTGCGAAGGAAAAGGACGAGGTGATCGAATTAAATGATGAGATCAATCTGGCTGATTCCTTGAGCAGGACAGGAAGGAGCGATGACGCGTATTCTCTTTTGCATAAAGTCCTCGAAATGGACCCCCAGAATATTGCGGCTTACGAACTGATCATAAGCATCCTTAAAGACAACGGCAGATACGAAGAGATCAATAAACTGATAGCAGGATCCCAGGATAAGGATATCTATTCAAGATTTGCGGGATTTATGACCATGCCGCCTGACTTTGATATGGCGGGTGGCGAATATACCGAGGAATTTGATCTGCATCTGTCGACGGAGAATGATGGTGCGATCTACTATACTCTGGATGGTTCAAAACCGGATTCCTCATCGGAGCTTTACCTTGAACCACTTCATATCGGAGAAGGGGAAACAGTTGTCACTGCCGTATTCATTAACGGATATGATATGGCTAGTCCGGCTGTCAGCATGAAGTATAATGTTAATTTTGAAGCTCCGCCGGATCCTTTTATTGAGCCGGAATCCGGTAATTTCTCCCAGCCTAAGTACATTACCCTTGCGGTTTCCGGAAACGATATAGACAAGGTAACCTATACTACAGATGGCACGGATCCTACGGAGGAGTCAAAAGTATTTGAAAATATGATCCCAATGATGCTGGGGAAGAATACTTATAAATTCCTGTCTTTTTCCAAAAAGGGAGTTTCCGGGAATGTGATCGAAAAAGAATATAACCTGAATGTTCAGGGACTCTGCACATCTGCAGATGCAACGAATTACGTAGCAGCTTCACTTGTGGCTACAGGAGCCCTTATGGATATCTATGGAAATGTGCCGGGAATAAAGGGACACTATAAATATCTATGTACTAAAGCCGCTAAAGAGGGCAGCCGGACCTATTATATTGTGGATGAGTATTTTGAAGATACGGACGGGGTCCTCACAGAAACAAATACAGCTTATGCGGTAGACGTCATAAGCTGTATGATGTACAGAGCTAATATTAAACCAGACGGTAGATACGGTTTTACGTTGTTTTATTAATGGATCAGATCCTTCGCTAACGCTTAGGATGACAATTTGACGTTGACCTTACTCTACTTCGATATGGCCTTTTTTCATAGAGATGATCTTGGTGAGGGAGTAGACTTCAACACCTGCTTCCTCCAGTTTTTTGCGTCCCGGCTGAAAAGCTTTTTCTATGAGAACTGCACTTCCCGCCACGGTAGCATGGGCAAGGCGGATAAGTCTGATAACTCCTACGATCGCTTCGCCATTTGCCAGAATATCATCAATTATGAGGACATGATCATCTTTCTTCAGAAACTTGGGGGAAACGGTGAGTTCAAAAGTGTCTCCGGTGGTAAAGCTCGTGATCTCGGTCTGGAGAAGTCCTCCGCTGACAAGTTTATTGGCATGTTTCTTTATGATGACCATGGGAACCTGAAGAGCGGAAGCTGTCATGATGGCAGGTGCAATACCTGAGGTCTCTATGGCTGCTACCTTTGTGATCCCCTTATCTCTGTAGTGTTCCGCAATATCCTCGCCAATATGCATCATAAGGAGAGGATCGACCTGATTATTGATGAAACTGTCTACTTTCAATATATCGTTATTTAATGCCTTGCCTTCATCTATGATCTTTTGCTTTAATTCTTCCATGTTTGCTCCTTGGTATTTCATTGATACGGTTCATACATTTTACCATTTAAAATCGCTACTTGTATATATCCTTTAAATATCATAAAATATTCGGGTGTGGGCAGAAGAGATCCTGCCCCACAGGTAACAGTCAAAGCTATTTTAATACAGGAGAATCACAAATGTTCAAAATCCGAAAAGCCGAGATGCTCTGTGAGAATATCTGTCAGCAGGTAATAGAAGCACCTCGAATCGCAAAGACCTGTGAACCCGGGCAGTTTGTCATTGTCCGTGCTGATGAGACGGCAGAGAGAGTTCCGCTTACCATCAGCGACTATGACCGGAAAGAGGGAACCGTGACCATCACTACTCAGGTGATAGGTGCATCTTCCTACAAGCTTTCCCAGTTTAAGACCGGAGATTCTATTGCAGATATCACAGGTCCTCTGGGCCAGCCTTCCGAATTCGTGAATGAGCCTATTGAAGAAGTACGTAAAAGGAAGTATCTCTTTGTGGGAGGAGGTCTTGGAACAGCACCTGTTTATCCTCAGGTTAAGTGGTGTAAGGAAAACGGTGTTGACTTTGATGTAGTTATCGGTACCAAAACAAAAGATCTTCTGATAATGGAAAAAGAATATACAGAGATCGCCGGAGAGCACTATCATCTCACAACCGATGATGGTTCCTATAAGCATAAGGGAATGGTCACCAGTGTGATGGATGAGCTTATCGCAGCCGGCAATCACTATGATATCTGTGTTGCCATCGGTCCCATGATCATGATGAAGTTCGCAGCCAAGACTGCCCTTGACGCAGGGATCCACACTATAGTTTCGATGAACCCCATAATGGTGGATGGAACCGGAATGTGCGGAGCCTGCCGTCTCACTGTAGATGGAGAAGTGAAGTTCGCATGCGTGGACGGACCTGAATTTGATGCTTCCAAGGTGGACTTTGACGCAGCTATGAAGAGAATGGCTCTTTATAAGACCGAAGAGGGAAGAGCGTACCTCAAGGCTAAAGAAGGCGATACTCACCACGGCGGATGCGGAAACTGCGAATAAAAGAAGGACCCAGATACCGTTCGAAGCTGCGAAGCAGCGCAAGACCGAAAACAGGTATATTTTCGGTCATTAGAAGTTACGGGATCGGGTACGACTGGTGTTGATTAGGTAGAAGATTGTGTCTACTAAAGGAGAAAAATATGGCTACAGATGTAATGAAGAAAGTTCCTGTACGTGAGCAGGACCCTAAGGTAAGGGCCACCAATTTTGAAGAGGTCTGCCTGGGATACAATAAAGAAGAGGCTATGGCTGAGTCCGAAAGATGCCTTAACTGTAAGAATGCCCGCTGCATCCAGGGTTGTCCTGTTTCCATCAATATACCCGGATTTATCGAGGCTGTTAAGAACGAAGACTTTAAGAAAGCTTCTGAGATCATCGCAGAGTCAAGTGCACTTCCTGCAGTCTGCGGTCGTGTATGCCCTCAGGAGAGCCAGTGTGAAGGTGTTTGTGTGCGCGGCATAAAGGGTGAGCCTGTATCCATCGGAAAGCTTGAAAGATTCGTAGCAGACTGGGCTCGTGAGAATAATGTGAAGCCTGAAGTAAAGGCAGAGAAGAAGAATAAGAAGGTTGCTGTTATAGGTTCAGGACCTTCCGGACTTACCTGTGCAGGTGATCTTGCAAAGATGGGTTATGATGTTACCATTTTCGAAGCACTTCATAAGGCAGGAGGAGTTCTGGTCTATGGTATTCCTGAATTCCGTCTTCCCAAAGACAGAGTAGTGGCTCCGGAAGTGGCAAACGTTGAGGCTCTCGGTGTAAAGATCGAAACTGACGTTGTCATCGGAAAGTCTACAACCATCGATGCTCTTTTGGATGAAGAGGGATTTGATGCTGTATATGTAGGATCCGGAGCAGGACTTCCCAAGTTCATGGGAATCCCCGGAGAACAGGCTCTTGGTGTATATTCAGCTAATGAATTCCTTACACGTAATAATCTTATGAAAGCATACAGGGATGATTATGATACCCCTATTGCAAGAGGTAAGAAGGTGGTAGTAGTCGGCGGAGGAAACGTTGCAATGGATGCCGCACGTACAGCTCTTCGTCTCGGTGCAGAGGTGCACGTTGTGTACAGAAGGTCTGAAGCAGAGCTTCCCGCCAGAGTAGAGGAAGTACATCACGCCAAGGAAGAAGGCATTATATTTGACCTTCTCCAGAATCCCATAGAGATACTGGAAGACGAAAACGGATGGGTTAAAGGTATCAGGGTTATAAAGATGGAACTGGGTGAGCCCGATGAATCAGGCAGAAGAAGACCTGTTGAGATAAAGGGATCAGAGTATGAGATAGAATGTGATACAGTTATCATGTCTCTCGGAACCAGCCCCAACCCGCTTATTTCCAGCACCACCAAGGGACTTGAGATCAATAAGAGACAGTGTATCGTGGCTGATGATACTACCGGAGCTACCAGCAAAGAAGGTGTATATGCTGGTGGAGATGCAGTGACCGGTGCAGCTACCGTTATCCTCGCAATGGGCGCAGGAAAGGCTGCGGCAAAGGGTATTGATGAATTCCTTTCAAAATAGGAGACATTAGAT
Organism: uncultured Lachnospiraceae bacterium; assembly: GCA_902779445.1. Lineage (GTDB taxonomy): Bacteria > Bacillota > Clostridia > Lachnospirales > Lachnospiraceae > NK4A144. The sequence continues at coordinate 39,957 of CACZBM010000008.1, read as the reverse complement.
CATATGATTTGTCCAAAGTGCGGAACAGAATACCGGGACGGTTTTACAGAATGTGCATATTGCCATATTCCCCTTGTGGAAAGTCTCGGTGAAGGTGTGGATCCCGAAGAGCTTCTTAAGAGAAGTGAGGGAAAAGAGGAAATGACCTTAGAGGCTGCCACGCCTGAAGAATTCATGCGGATAGCCCGCGAGAAGGGACTGTCCGATAGAGATATTGCCATGGCTCTAAATGAGCTTGCCAGGGAGCAGGCGCCTGCAGTGTCTGTTGATGAAGACAGTGAGGAACCTCAGGACTCAGTGGAGTACAGTAACGCTTCCACGGATGAAGAGGAAGCTGCAGTGTCCATAAAGCCCTACAGAAAAGCAGCTGACAGGGCAGAGGACATGAGGTCATCTGCCTACACACTGATGATCGTTGGCGCTCTGGGGATAATAGCAGTCATTCTGTTGTATATCGGAGCCTTGCCCATTACTTTAAGCGGACCGGGGCGGTATGTGACCACCGGTACAATGGCAGCAATTTTTGTGCTGTTCCTGATAATAGGGATAAAGTCCTACACAAAGCTTCGCGCATTGAATGAAGAAGCCCAGAGGGAAGAGAAGAAGATCGAGGAGATAAGAAAGTTTTTCTTTGACTCCTATGATGCTGAGAAGCTGGACGAAGAAGCTCTGGGGGATGATGAGACTAACGCCGGAGAGTATTTTTTAAGAAGCTCATTTATGAAGCACACGTTGAATGAGAGATTCATGGATCTGGATCCTTCATTCCTGGAATACATAGTGGACAATCTTTATTCGGAGATGTATGACGAAGATTGATGTTCTCTGCGCCGGCAAATTGAAAGAAAACTTTTATCGTGACGCGGTGGCCGAATATGCAAAACGGCTGTCGCGTTACGTTAAGTTGAATATCATTGAAGTGGCAGACGGTCCCGACATGAATGCAGAGAGGGACAGGATGATTCCAAAGATCAGGGAAGACGCATTCCTTGTAACCCTTGAGATAGAAGGGGAAGAGATGAAGAGTACCGGGCTTGCAGAATGTATAGGCAGGCTTGAGAACAGCGGGCATAGTCGTATAATGTTCGTTATAGGCGGATCAGACGGGATCCATGAGGATATACTTAAAAGATCGGATAAAAGGATAAGTTTTTCAAAAATGACCTTTCCACATAATTTGATGAGGGTCATACTTCTGGAACAGGTGTACAGGGCTTACAGGATATTGAATGGTGAGCCGTATCATAAATAATGACAGATTATATAGATAAGATTTCTGCTGACGATATACGAAATGTATTCGGTCAGTTTGACATATTTGCAAGAAAGATAGAAAAGAGTTTTAGTACCGAATTAACGGTAAGAAACGGCGAGATTCACATTTCAGGTGACGAAGCCGGAGTAAGGATGACAAAAAACGTTTTGACCGGGCTCTTAAAGATATCAAGGAAAGGCGAACCGGTGGAGGAACAGAACGTAGATTATATTATGACACTTGAGAAAGAAAATGCCCTCGAGAGCTTTGAGAGCATGTCAGACAGTGATGTTATATGCCATACAGTCCAGGGGAAGCCGGTAAAGGTAAAGACTCTGGGCCAGAAAGCATACATTGATGCCATAAAGGATAAGATGATAGTTTTCGGAATCGGCCCTGCCGGTACCGGTAAAACATATCTTGCCATGGCTATGGCGATAACTGCATTCAAAAATGAGGAAGTAAGCAGGATTATTTTGACAAGACCTGCCATTGAAGCCGGAGAACGTCTGGGATTCCTGCCGGGTGACCTTCAGAGTAAGGTTGATCCGTATCTCAGGCCTCTTTATGATGCCCTCTATCAGATCATGGGGGCTGAATCTTTCCAGAAAAACATGGAAAAAGGGCTTATAGAGGTGGCTCCCCTTGCGTATATGAGGGGAAGGACACTGGATAATGCTTATATTATCCTGGACGAAGCACAGAATACAACTCCGTCACAGATGAAGATGTTCTTAACGAGGATCGGGTTCGGATCCAAGGTAGTGATCACCGGAGACAAGACCCAGAAGGACTTAAGCGAAGGAGCTGTATCAGGTCTTGATGTGGCCGAAAAGGTACTTAGGAAGATCGATGATATCGGCTTTATATATCTCGATTCCAGAGATGTGGTACGACACCCTCTTGTACAGAGGATAGTAAAGGCCTATGAAGATTTCGAGGGTAAGAAGAAGGAACGTGATGACATGAGGAGGGGCAAACTTGACAAACGAAGGAACAGAAAGTAACAGTTCCAGAACAGCCAGGATATGCCTTCTTATCCTTATTCCTTTGATCGGTATAGGAGGCACGGCGCTGGTATCTCTTGTTAAGGTGTTTTCCTTAAAAGAGATCATATTGAATACAGCGGTTTCTGCGATCTTATGCATCATGGCAGAAATACCCATGGAAGAGATAAAGATAGACCGGAACGGTGTCAGATATTTTGTGGTTGCCTATCTTTCGGGGATTATAATGGCTGTGACCAGTGGGTTTCTGTATGAATTCATTTTCCCGCTTGCTGCTCCAGCAGTGGTGATCGGGATGCTGACAGGACCTTTAATGGCGACTGCGAGCCTGGTCCTTTTCTGCGGGATATCTACTCTCGTTCTCTATGAGAGCGGGCTTTACTTTTTATATGTATCTGTTACGGGATTTATTCTCATAATGCTGTTCTGCAGAGGGAAAAAGGTGTCAAGGTTTATGCCTATGATCACTTATCTCGCCACATCTGCAGTTATCTTTGCAGCCTGCTTTTTCTTAAGTGAAGCGGTCTTTTCTCCGGAGATAGTGTTTTTCCCGGCTGTGGGTGTTTTCTTAAATGCGCTTATCGTCATAATAATGGTACCGAAGATATATGATGAGATACTGGATATAACGGACAATCTCTGGGCGAAGATAAACGATCCTGAGTATGACCTTCTACAGACACTTAAGAGTACGGACAAGCGCGAGTATGACAGAATGGTACACACGGCGCATATAAGTGGTATTCTCTGTGAGAAGATGCAGACAGACAGAAGAAAGACCATGGGAGTCTGCTATTATCACAGAATAGGGTGTTTAAGGGGTGGTCAGGACAATATTGAGATAAAGTCCCTGTCCCTTATAAGATACAGAGGTTTCCCGGATGAGATAGTGGAAGGGATCCAGGAATTATACGGACTCAAGGGAAGGCTCCTTTCGAGAGAAAGCGCGTTGGTGCTTTTGACAGACAGATTCATTGAATATATTTACAGCTATATGGACAGCCATAACGGGGAAAAACCGGATTATGACTCTACAGTAGAGAAGATCGTAAAAGAAGCCCTGAGGGACAGAAAATTCCTGACATCAAGCCTTACATTTAATGATATCAATATCATTAACAGTGTTTTAAGAAAAGAGAAGTTCTATTATGACTTTATACTTTGAAAATGAGACCGGTACGGATCTGGGATTACCCCTTAGGGAGATATACGAAGAGGTAGTTAGAGAGGTATTGAAGCAGGAGGGCTGCCCTTATGAAGCAGAGGTGAGCCTGACACTCTGTGACGGGGAATCCATAAGAGAAATAAACCGCGAATTCAGGGACAGGGACTCAGTTACGGATGTTTTATCCTTCCCCATGCTGGAGTATGAGACTCCGGGAGTTTTCGATAATGTGGAAGAGGATTCACCCGACGCTTTTAATCCCGAAACTGGGGACCTGATACTGGGAGATATCATTATCTGTCTTGACAGGGTGAGGCTCCAGGCAGAGGAATACGGGCACAGTGAAAGAAGGGAATTTGCTTTCCTAATCGCCCACAGTATGTTACACTTACTTGGATTTGACCATGAAAAAAAGGAGGAAGAGGGGGTTATGTTCGAGAAACAGGAGCAGGCTCTGTCTTCTCTTGGTATCAACAGGTGATCATGTTTAATAAGAAGCTTACAAATACATTATTATTGACATTTTTTTCTGCATCATTGATCCTTTCCGGCTGTGGGAACGGAGGAGCTATGCCGGCTCAGACTGCAGAGGTGGAAAACGGATCTGAAGAGGTAGAGGATCCGAATGCTTATTCCCAGTTCCAGGAAGAGGCTGAGAACGCCGCAGCAGAGACAAGTTCAGCTTTTGACAGCGGCCTTACCGCTGAGTACGGTCATAAGTCTTCATACGGTGTGCCCAGAGAAGAAAAAGACGGTAAGATACGGAGTTACCTTACCGGAAAGATGGTTGATGAGTCTATCGGTAAGAGAAGACCTATAGCCGTGATGCTGAATAATATCGAAGAAGCACAGCCAATGAGCGGGACATCAAAGGCAGATGTGCTGTATGAGTGTGTGGTCGAAGGGTCTCTTACCCGTATGATGGGCCTTTTTGAAGACTATGATGACCTTAATAAAATAGGATCTGTAAGGTCGTGCAGGAACTATTTCGTTTATTACGCTCTGGAATTTGATTCCATCTATTGCCATTACGGACAGTCAGCTTATGCCATGCCCCTTCTGGAACAGGATTTCGTGGACAACTTAAGCGGATTATCAAGCGAAGGCGACACTGTCTTTTACAGGACTACAGACAGGGTTGCGCCCCATAATGCCTATGCCTCCGCAAAGGGGATCAAAAAGGGCATAGAGATCATGGGATATGACAATAATTACAGGGATGATTACAAAGGAAAATTTACCTTTGCTGATGACGGGGAGATAATCGTTCCGGATTCAGATGATTCCTATAAAGCAGTACATGTGGAACCCGGATATCTCATTAATAAGCCCTGGTTCGACTATGACGAAAAGACACAGCAGTATTTAAGATACGAGTATGATGAACCCCAGGTGGACGCTGAAAACAATACCCAGCTCGCGGTAGATAATATCATTCTCCAGTATTCTTCGTGGGAAGAAGTCGATGACAAGGGGTATCTCGGTTTTGACTGCCATTCCGGCGGAAAGATGACATATATCACTCACGGCAAAGCCCGGGACGGTAACTGGATAAGGTTTGACGGTGATACGGGTTCGGTAAGATACTTTGACATGAACGGCGAAGAGATCGTCTTAAATCAGGGAAAGACATGGGTGCTTATAATCCAGGACACCATGGCTGACAAGGTTGTTATAAAGTAGATACAATGGCTTATAAAAGCAGGCGAAATAAACACAATTTCATCGTTCAGGGAGGGATCCTGGCGGCGGCCGGTATTATTACCAGGATAATCGGTCTTTTCTACAGGGTTCCTGTTACTAATATAATCGGTGATGAAGGCAACGGTTACTATGCGGCGGCTTATCAGATCTATAACATCATGCTGCTGATATCATCATACAGTCTTCCTCTCGCAATCTCCAAGATAGTCTCCGCCCGTTATTCAAGGGAAGAATATGTGAATTCCAGAAGGGCCTTTAAAGGGGGACTTATATTTGCGTTTATTTCCGGATCTATTGTGTGTCTTCTGGTATTCTTCGGGGCGGAATTCTTCGCGGGTACCATGATGAGTGAACCCATGAGCGCCATTGCGCTCCGTATCTTTGCTCCAACGCTCCTGATCGTGGCTGTAATGGGAGTTATCAGGGGTTATTTCCAGGGTATGGGAACTATGGTCCCCACAGCAGTTTCCCAGATAATCGAGCAGCTTGTAAATGCCATAGTAAGTATTCTTGCGGCTTCCGCTTTTTTCATATACGGGAAAAAGGTAGCTGCCCTTCTGAAGAATGAGAGTTTTGCGCCTGCATACGGTGCCGCCGGTAGTACCCTTGGTACCAGTCTTGGAGCGCTGAGCGGACTTATCGTTCTTCTTTTTATTCTTCTGCTTGTCTCCACTTCCATGAAGAGAGACAGGCTCTTTGCCGATGATACACACCAGATCGAGAATATGTCGTCAATACTTAAGATAATAGTGATAACTGCCATTCCGGTCATCTTAAGTACCGCGATCTACAATATTTCCGATGTTCTGGATAACGGAATATTTAATAAGCTTATGAGCTTAAACGGACATGGAGTTGAGAAGACCAGGATCTGGGGAATATACTCAGGAAAGTACAGGCTTATGATAAATGTGCCGGTAGCCTTTGCAAATGCCATGTGTTCTTCAACGGTTCCGACGCTCACAGCATGTATGGCATCCGATAATATCCGCAGTGCGAAGAGAAAGATATTCAGTGCCATGAGGTTTACGATGCTGATCGCATTTCCATGTACGGCAGGGCTTATAGTGCTTTCAAAGCCGGTGCTCTCCATGCTCTTTACAGGTGATGTGGAGCTGGCTTCCAGGCTTCTGTCTATCGGAGGTATCACCATTATTTTTACCTCCATTTCCACTCTTACAAACGGAGTACTTCAGGGCATAAACCATTTGGAAGTACCGGTGCGTCATTCTGCCATTGCTCTTATCATACATCTGGCTGCTCTCTATGTAATGATGGATAAGTTTGATATGGGAATATACGGGGTACTCTTTTCAACCCTTCTTTTCTCGGTATTAATGACCTTCATGAATCATTTCTCCATAAGGCATTATATCCATTATAAGCAGGAGATAGTGCGTACATTCATCATCCCTGCCATAGCTTCCGTAATAATGGGCATAGTTGTTTTTGCGATCTACAGGTTATTTAATCTGTTTACGGGAAATACATTAAGTACTCTCATTTCTGTAGTATTCGGTATGTTTATCTATATGTTATCCATACTTAAGCTGAAAGGTATCAGAAAGGAAGAGCTCTATGAGATACCGGGCGGTGTAATGATCGTCCGCATAGCAAGAGCTCTAAGGATACTCTGAATTGAAGAAAGTCGCTGTAATAGGAGCCGGTGCTGCCGGAATGATGGCTGCGATCGCAGCTTCATCCTCTGCGGAAGTGTCTCTTTTTGATAAAAATATGTCTCCGGGCAGGAAGCTTTTGCAGACAGGTAACGGCAAATGTAATTTTACAAATGAAGGCATCTCTCCGGAAAGATACCGTGGAAGTCTTAAGGAAAACGGGATCTTAGACGGTATTCTTAAGGAATATGACAGGGATTTTATGTTAGATCTCTTTTCTTCATTCGGGCTTTTATATCATAAAAAGAACGGATGCTTTTATCCGAGATCGGATTCAGCCGGATCTGTAAATGATGTGCTGATAAATGAGATGAAGATCAGAGGTGTCCGTTTTCACGGATCGACCCTTGTTAAAAATATAGAAAGAGTAAATGGCAGGTTTTACCTTACTCTTTACGACTTGCAGAATAATAATAAGACTAAGGATGATACGGGTTTTGACGCCTGTATAATAACGACCGGCGGAAAGGCTGCTCCGAAAACAGGATCTACAGGCGATGGTTATTATTTCGCTGAAAACTTCGGATTAAAGATGGTTCAGCCTCTTCCTGCGCTTACAAAGCTTATTTCGGATGACTGTTTTTTTAACGACAATCCTGTCCGGGCAGAAGCATTAGTTACGCTCTATATTGACGGGGAGTTCAGCGCGTCATCGGAGGGAGAGCTTCAGATAACGAATACGGGTCCTTCGGGGATCTGTGTGTTTGATCTGTCGGGAAGGGCTGCAAAAGCTCTTAAAGACGGTAAGAAATGTGTTCTTTCGGTGGATCTCCTTCCTGAATACAGTGAAGAAGCGGTAGTAGATATCCTTAAAAAACATACTGAATACCCGGAGATTTTCCTTGGAATTTTTTCAGAGAAGTTGTCTATTAATATCCGTGAAAAGATAAAAAATGATCTCTTTAACGGCAGAGAGCTTTCCGGGGAAATAAGCGACAGGGATATATTAAGGATAGCAGCTTTTATAAAGGATATGCGCTTTACGATCACAGGTTATGGCGATCATACGGTATCCCAGGTGACTTCCGGAGGGATACATGGCGATAACCTTGATCACGACCTTTCAGTAAAGGGTATTCCGGGGCTTTTCTTTGCAGGAGAGTGCCTGGATATTGACGGAGACTGTGGCGGTTTCAATCTGCACTTTGCATTTGCAAGCGGATATAAAGCAGGATCATCTTCGTTAGATAAGGAATGATAATGATAAGGATCAACGAACTAAAGTCTGATCATGAACTTAATACCGATGAACTATATAAAAAAGCGGCGAAGGCGTTAAAGGTGCGTCCCGGCGCTTTATCCGGCTTAAAGATCCTTAAAAGATCCGTAGATGCCAGAAATAAAAATGCCATTCTCCATATTTATTCGGTGGCGGTTTGTATAGATAAAGAGGACAGCATTTTAAAGAAACTAAATAATAATAAGATCACAAAATATACGGAGAAGATCTATTCCCTGCCGGAAGTAGGGGCATATAAAGATAATATCCTGCCTCCGGTGATCGTGGGATTTGGACCCGCCGGTATGTTTGCAGCACTTTATCTGGCCTATGCAGGCTTAAAGCCCATAGTGATAGAAAGGGGAGAAGACGCTGACAGCCGTACAGAAAAGGTAAGGGAATTCTGGAGATCAGGAAAGCTTGATAAGAATTCCAATGTGCAGTTTGGGGAAGGCGGTGCCGGCACATTTTCTGACGGAAAGCTTCAGACAGGGGTTCATGATAAGGAAAACAGAAATGAATTTGTGCTTAAAAGCTTTGTAAAATATGGTGCCCCGGAAAGCATACTGACTGACAGCAAGCCTCATATCGGTTCCGATATATTAAGGGAAATAGTAAAGAATATCAGGCAGGATATAGTAGATCACGGAGGAGAAGTACGTTTCAATACGGTTTTTACCGGTTTTGAAACTGACAGGGACGGACTCCTTTGTACTGCCATACTGAACGGAACTGAAAGACTTGCATGTAATAAGCTGATCCTGGCTCCGGGACACTCGGCCAGGGACACCTTTGAAATGCTAAAAGATGCAAAGATAAAGATGGAGCCAAAGAGCTTTGCTGTAGGGGTAAGGGTTCAACATATACAGAAAGATATAAACCGCGCTATGTACGGTGAGAACAGTGATATAAACACTCCTGCATCATATAAGCTCACCTTCCATGCTCCGGACGGCCGGAGCGTTTACAGCTTCTGTATGTGTCCCGGAGGTTATGTGGTCAATTCATCAAGTGAAGAGCATGAGCTCTGTATAAACGGCATGAGCTATTCAAAACGGGACGGAGCTAATGCAAACAGTGCGATAGTCGTGTCCGTGACACCGGATGACTTTGAAAAGGACTACGGGAAATACGGAGTCCTGTCAGGGATGGAATTCCAGAGAGAACTTGAGAAAAATGCATTTGATGAATGCGGCGGAAAGATACCATGCCAGTGTTTACTTGATTTTAAGGAAAACCGGCAGACAACAGAATATGGCAGTGTAAAGCCTGAATTTAAGGGGTTCTGTGACTTCGGTAACATCAGGAACATACTACCTGAAAACATTTCAAGAGACATCATTGATGCTTTTGAGTCTTTCGGGAAAAAGATCAGCGGATTTGACAACCCTGACGCACTGCTTTCTGCAGTGGAGAGCCGTACATCTTCTCCGGTAAGGATACTTCGGAATGAATTCTTTTTATCATCGGTTCCGGGAATTTTTCCTGCGGGAGAAGGAGCGGGCTACGCAGGTGGCATAATGAGCGCTGCGATCGACGGATTAAAGTGTGCGGAAGCGTTATGCCGATGTATTACTTAAGTTTTTTTTCGCTGTATGGTATACTTCATAACACAGATATAATATCAATGCTATTAAGTCAGTGTCATTCTGAGGAGAGATCCTTCGCTAATGCTCAGGATGACATGAGGTTTAACAGGATAACATTTCAGGAGAGAAATTGAGAGACTTTTCAAAACATAAAAGAATAGTGATAAAGATAGGATCAAGCTCTGTTACCCATAAGGAGACAGGGGGAGCTGACCTTATAAGGATAGAAAAACTGGTACGTGAACTGACGGACCTGCATAATGCGGGAAAAGACGTGATCCTTGTTTCGTCAGGTGCGATCTCCGTTGGTCTGAAGGCTGCAAATATAAAGGACGTATATTATAACGGAGACACTGATCATGAAGACGGACCAGATGAGAAGCTGGCTATAAAACAGGCTGCAGCAGCCATCGGTCAGGCCAGGCTCATGATGATATACCAGAAGTTCTTTTCAGAGTATAACCAGCTGACGGCCCAGGTTCTTATGACGAAGAGGACCATAAGAAATGACCTGAACCGTTATAACGCCCAAAATACCTTTTCAGAACTCCTGAAACTCGGAGTAGTGCCTGTAGTTAATGAAAATGACACTATCTCCACATACGAGATCCAGCTCGGGGACAACGATACACTTTCTGCAATGGTTACAGCCCTTACAGCTGCAGATCTACTTATCCTTCTGTCGGATATTGACGGACTTTACACAGATGATCCGAGGAAGAATAAAGATGCCAGGTTCATTCCTGAGATCCGGGATCTTACGGATGATGTGGATTCCTACGGAAAGAACAGTACGGGGTCAGATGTGGGAACCGGAGGGATGGCCACGAAACTTAAAGCCGCTCATATCGCGGTTTCATCCGGAGCGGATATGATAATAGCCAATGCTAAAGACCTTAATAATATTCACAGGATAATCGCCGGTGAAGAGATCGGCACTTTTATCCACTCTAAAAGATCTGCTGACTTTTACCTGCCTGATTTTCTGGAGGATGATTAATGGGAGAGATAGTATCATTCGGAGATTCTAAGGATTCTCTGAGAAAGAGGATAATCCTGTTACGGGAATGTATGCCTGTCAATGAGAGGGAGAGAGCTTCCTACTTTATCTTTGACAATTTTTTTAAATTGCCCGAATATCAGACTTCAGAGATCATCTTTGCCTTTGCAGGATTTGAAAGTGAGGTATCCACTTTGAACTCTATCTTCAGAATGATCAACGAAGGAAAGAGAGTAGCGCTTCCCAAGGTCATTGACGATAAGAACATGGAGTTTTATGAGGTCAGAAAGATATCTGATATAAAAAAGGGAACGATGGGTATACCGGAACCTACGGGAGACTATCCGCCGATGGATTCCAGACCTGATATCTTCCTTCTCCCGGGAGTGGCCTTTGACAAACGGTTTAACCGCCTCGGGTACGGCAGGGGATATTATGACAGATATCTTACTTCCAAGGGATATGAGAGATTTGTGTGGAAGATCGCCATTGCTTTTTCCTGTCAGATAGTAGAGAAGGTACCGCATGACGACAGGGATATCCCTGTGGATATGGTTATTACCGAGCATGGGATCCTAAGATAAGCTAGATAAGGTTTTAAATGGATAAATACGAAATACAGAATAACGAAACTGAGAGACAGCTTATATTTATTGACAAGCTGTCTCAATATACGAAAGAGTATACTGAGAAACATAGCAGGACTCCCGCATATTTCATTCAGACCTTCGGGTGTCAGATGAATGAAAGGGACTCTGAAAAGATGGCGGGTATCCTTGACAGATCCGGATTTAAGGCAGCTGCTGTCGAGGAAGAAGCGGATGTGATCCTTTATAATACCTGTACAGTAAGGGATAATGCCGACAGAAAAGTTTTCGGGAGACTCGGTGTTCTTAAAGGTGTCAAGGACAATAATCCCGGACTCCTTATCTGTCTTTCCGGCTGTATGATGCAGGAAGCCGGAGTCATCGAGAAGATCAAAAAAAGCTATCCCCATGTGGATCTGATCTTTGGTACCCATAATATCTACAAATTTGCTGAGCTTCTGTATGACAGGATAAGCTCGGGCGAAATGATAATAGATATCTGGGATCATGAAAAGGAAATAGTGGAGGATCTTCCGAGCAAACGGAAATTTTCTTTTAAAAGCGGTGTTAATATAATGTTTGGCTGCAATAATTTCTGCAGTTACTGTATCGTGCCTTATGTGAGAGGCAGGGAAAGAAGCAGGGAGCCAAAGGACATCATTAAGGAGATAGAAGCTCTTACCCGGGACGGGGTTAAGGAAGTGATGCTCCTCGGGCAGAACGTGAATTCCTATGGAAAGGGGCTGGAACCTTTTGTGTCGTTTCCGGAGTTACTTAAGGATATAGCAGCTATTTCGGATCTTAAGAGAATAAGATTTATGTCCAGTCATCCAAAGGATCTTTCCGATGATCTTATAGACGTAATGGCTTCTTCTGATAATGTATGCGATCACCTGCACCTCGCTCTCCAGTCCGGAAGTGACCGTGTTCTCCAGATGATGAACAGGCATTATACGAGAGATGACTATCTCAGGATCATCGATAAACTTAAGAATAAGATCCCGGATATTGCCATTACAACGGATATAATCGTGGGATTTCCGGGAGAGACGGAAAAAGATATCGATGATACTGTTGATATCATTAAAAAGGCTGAATTTGACGGGGCATTTACATTCGTATATTCAAAGAGGACCGGAACTCCGGCGGCGTCAATGCCTGTTAGCATGACCGATGAAGAAATACATGCGGGATTTGACAGGGTGCTTAAAACCGTGCAGGATACAGCGAAAAAACAGGTGCAGAGGTTTGTGGGACGCACTATGCCGGTGCTTGTGGAAAGCAGAAATGAAAAAGACGATACGATGCTGACCGGACGTATCCCTCAGAACACTGTTGTGCATTTTAAGGGTGATCCATCCCTGATCGGAAGCATCGTAAATGTACGCCTGGATGAAGCACAGGGATTTTATTATCTCGGGACTTGCATTTTGTAAAAAAACATGATATTCTTTTACCTCGTGAGACTTCGCAAGTAAGGAGTCTTTAGGAGATGGTCCTCTGTCACACCTGCGAAAAGAAATGCAGGATAAACGTGGTCATGAACGTCAAATTGCCTGAGATCGCAGAGTCATGGCTTTAGACAAAACGGTAACGGGTACGCTTGGAGGTTATAAAATGAATGTAGAAATCATTAAAGAGCTCGAAGAAGAGCAGCTGAAAAAGGAAGTTCCTTCTTTCAGAGTAGGTGATACCGTAAGAGTTCACAACAGGATCACCGAGGGTGACAAATCCAGAGTACAGATCTATGAAGGAACAGTCATCAAGAAGCAGGGCGGATCTAACCGCGCAACATTTACTGTAAGAAAGAACAGCTACGGTGTGGGCGTTGAGAAGACATTCCCCATCCACTCTCCCAATGTTGAGAAGGTTGAGGTTGTTCGTTCAGGTAAGGCTAGACGTGCTAAACTGTTCTTCCTTCGTGAGAGAACCGGTAAGCGCTCTAAGCTTAAAGAGATAGTTGACTGATCACGTTAATTCATCGATTCAGATTAAAACGAAATAACACGTCGTGTTATTTCGTTTTTTTTAGCAAAATCAGGAAAATGGCTAGACATAAAGGACTAAGTTTTTACAAAAAAGAAAAGAAAATAACTAATGAGATGCTGACTAATCTGGCATCATGGATCTTTATGGTGTTTTTAGGGATCCTCCTCGCGTATTTTCTGACAGTTACTCTCGGGATCAGGACTACGGTCATCGGAAGCTCCATGGAGCCCTCTCTTTATAACGGGCAGGTGGTTTTTTTAAACAGGATTATCTATAATATAGTTGCTCCGAAAAGAGGAGACGTGGTGGCCTTTTTCCCTAACGGAAATACCAATGCCCACTATTCCATTAAAAGAGTGGTTGGGGTACCGGGAGATACCATTGAGATCAGTGACGGGATCCTGTACCTTAACGGAGAAGCCAAGAATGACATGTTTGATGACATGATACTGGATGCGGGGGTGGCTTCTGAAAAGATCACTCTGCAGGATAATGAATTCTTCGTGATGGGCGATAACTGTAATTCTTCTGAAGACAGCAGGTCGGCCAATCTCGGTAACGTGATGAGAGAACATATTGGAGGAAAGGCCTGGTTCCACATGGCCGGAGGCGATCTGGGACTGGGATTCGTACAATGACATATAATTATTATCCCGGACATATGATGAAGGCAAAGAGAGCCATGGAGGAGGATATCAGGATAATCGACCTCCTTATTGAGCTTCTGGATGCCAGAGCACCGCAGTCCACCAGGAATCCGGAGATCGATAAGCTTGCAAAAGGAAAGGGCAGGATGGTGCTCTTAAATAAATCTGATCTAGCGGATGAAGATGAGACTAAAAAGTGGATAGCATACTTTAAGGACAGAGGAATTGCAGCGATCTCTCTTGATTCCAGAAACAGGAAGGAAATGAAGGAGATCGACAATGCAGTTTCTTTTGCGTGTAGGGAAAAGATAGAGAAAAATAAGAAGAAGGGCATAATCAACCGGCCAATGAGAGCTATGGTCGTCGGGATCCCCAATGTGGGTAAATCCACATTTATCAATTCCTATGCAGGAAGGGCAGCGGCAAAGACCGGGAATAAGCCGGGAGTAACAAGAGGCAAACAGTGGATAAAGCTTGGAAAGAATCTTGAACTTCTGGATACTCCGGGTATCCTGTGGCCAAAGATCGATGACGAGACAGCAGGTTTTCATCTTGCCCTCTTAGGATCCATGAACGATCTTATACTTAACAGAGAAGAAATGGTGATAAGATTTATAAGGGAACTGAAAGTTTCATTCCCGGAGATCTTATTTGAACGTTATGGCATCACTGCGGAGACCGGTGAAGAGGAAGCACTCCGTACTGTGGCGGTCAAGAGAAACGCCATTCAAAAGGGCGGAGAACCGGATACCGACAGAGCGATATCTTTTATCCTCGATGATTTCAGAAGCGGGAAATTAGGTAAGATAACATTGGACCGGCTGGATGATATAGCGGATGAGGACTTATGAAGAGAGTTAAGAAAATAGCCGGCTACAGTATATATATTTTGATCATCCTTCTCATCACGCTGATAGTGAAGGGGATCGGATTTCAGAAAACCATCGTTTCCGGGGAATCAATGTATCCTGCACTAAATGACGGGGATTCTCTTTTGGTGGATAAATTAAGCTACAGGTTTTCCGACCCTGAAAGATTTGATATTATCGTTTTCCCCTATTCGGTTAATGAGAAGATCTTTTACGTTAAAAGGATCATAGGGCTTCCCGGAGAAACCGTTGAAATAAGGGAAGGCGTGATACTGGTAGACGGGCATGTTCTGCCATATAAGTACAACAGGGATCAGATAATGGATGCCGGACTCGCTGCAGGCGGCATTGTTCTGGGTGAACATGAGTATTTCGTGATGGGTGACAACGTAAATGACAGTGTGGACTCCAGAAGCTATGATGTGGGTAATATCGATCGCGGACAGATCATTGGGAAAGTTTTTTTACGGATCGCACCATTTAAAGACTTCGGAACTGTGAAATAATTTTATTCATACAGCCATGTACGTTGTTCAGAGGCGAAGTGTTTATCAGGGACACTTTCGTTCTGAGAAAAAACGCAGCGGTACTAAGTCTGTAAAGTACACAGACTAAGTACCGGCGTTTTTTACAGCCCTGATAAATCACTTCGCTCCGTACAACTTATTGGCTATTGATATAATGATTTTCATGTTATCATTATGAAAATCATATGATAGTATCAATAAGTCAGTTTTCGACATGTTATTTCAGTACGTAAAGCTGGAAGGTCCAAGGGTCTCGATGAGGGCTGTAAAAAACGTCAGTACTACGCTGCGTATTATGCGGCGTTAGTACTGTTACGTTTTTTCTCAGAGCGAGAGCGTCCCGAATGAGACCCTTGGATCCTGACAGCGATGGATGTATATAATGGAAAAGATTAGTGAAATAAAAAACATATTCAATAATGTAGCCATCACTGACTTGCATCAGGTCATTGAAGAGTTTAGAACAGATGATCGGGCCGGGGTGCAGAATCTTATCAAAGCAGCGGAGAAGAAGATAGCGGCTTACGGGAAAGAAAAAGAGCGGATGTACGGTATGTTTGCTTTTGAGAGAGAGCATGGTGACGCACAGTATATCTGCGGGATAGATGAAGTCGGCAGGGGTCCGCTTGCAGGACCTGTGGTAGCGGCAGCTGTTATACTTCCAAAGGATTGCGATATCCTATATCTTAATGATTCGAAGAAGCTTTCAGCAAAAAAAAGAGAGGAACTCTCTGTTATTATAAAAGAAAAGGCGGTTTCCTACGGAATAGGATATACTTTTCAGGAGAGGATAGATGAAATAAATATTCTAAATGCCACCTATGAAGCTATGAGGGATGCTATAAATAATTTATCCGTAAAACCCGATATATTATTAAACGATGCAGTCACAATACCGGGTGTTAAGATACCGCAGGTACCTATAATAAAAGGAGATGCGAAGAGTGCTTCCATCGCAGCGGCTTCAATAGTGGCCAAAGTCGAAAGGGATCACTTCATGGAGAAGATGGATGAAAGATACCCCGGGTACGGCTTTGCGGGAAATAAGGGATATGGAAGCGCAGAGCATATAGAGGCTCTGAAAAAACTGGGACCGACAGAGATTCACAGAAGAAGTTTTATTTCCGGGATAATGAATTCATAGATGAATATTAACGTTAACACAAATACGGGAGTATATGATCTGAATGCCGGCATTAGCGGCAGCCAGAGTGTGGGCGGAAGCGTAGAACAGCAGAAGATGGCTACGGTTCCTGCTGATTCCGTGCGTTATATCAAGGCCGGGGACACTTTTTCAGGCGAGATCGTTTCACTGAATGATGACGGTACGGTGGAACTCCTTCTCGGAGACAATACAAAGCTAAATGCATTTCTTTCCAATAATATGGAACTGACTCTGGGTCAGACACTTTCATTTTCTGTTAGTGGAGCAAGTGATTCCAAGATATCGCTTACACCTCTTTATGCAAATCTGGACGGAAACAGTGCTGTAGGAAAGGCACTTCAGGAGGCCGGGCTTCCTCTTACAAAACAAAACAGTGACATGGTCATGGCCATGATGGAGAGGGGACTTCCCATAGATTCAAGGTCACTTCAGGGAATGGCATCGCTGGCGTCTAAGCACCCGCTTGCTGACCCAAAGAGCATAGTCCAGATGTCCGAGCTCTCCATCCCTCTTACTGAAGAAAATATCAAAGAATTTGAGGCATATAAGGAAAATCAGTATAAGATCGCAGACAGTCTTGATGATCTTTCCAAAGGTTTTACAGAGATAGCGCAGAAGAACCTGTCTGAAAATGACAAGATATTTGAAGTGTTTTTCGGAAATGATAACGGTGAAGTATCTGCTGCATTAAAAGATGCATTACAGGGTGACTTTTCAAAGATCGCCGAAGCATTTGATCTGAATGAAGATGAACTAAAAGCCATGCAGCAGCAAAAGACACCGGAAGAAGCTGCAGTATTACCGGAAGAAGAGACGGGTACAAAGGCAGTAGCTGAGGGTAAAACTCAGAAAACAGACATCACAGGCCATGTGACTGATGATATAACTCTGCTTCTTGGAAAAGAGGGAACAGAGCGCCTTTCAGAGAACCTGAAGGAAGCAGGACTTCCGGAAGCTCTTGCAGATAAAGTAAAGGATGGGTCATTATCGGCAGACGAAACCTTAAAGCTCACAAAAGCCTTTCTGGATGAAGCCGGAAAAGGGAATCTCGGCGAAGAAGCCATGATAAATTATCCGAAGCTTTTAAAAAGTCCGGAATACAGACTTTTACTGAATAACGGCATTACAAATGAATTCCTGCTCAATCCCGAAGACGTAAGTGATAAGGAAAAGGTCAGGGAGTACTATGAAAGGGTCGTTAAAAATGCTGACAAGGCTCTGGAATTCCTCAACAGTACAGGGAGAGGCCAGACTACACTTTCTCAGGGCATGAACAGCTTGAGGCAGAACGTTGACTTTATGAATCAGCTGAATAATGTTATGACCTACATGCAGCTCCCCTTAAAGATGAATGAAAATAAGGCCCATGGGGATCTCTATGTCTACACCAATAAAAAGAACCTTTCCAAGAAGGACGGAAATGTTTCCGCACTTCTTCATCTCGATATGCAGCATCTCGGAACTATGGATATTCACGTGCAGATGACAAACGGAGAAAATGTAAAGACCCATTTTATTCTTCAGAAAGAGGAGATGCTTGATTTTATAGAGCCTCATCTTCCGGAACTGGATGAAGCTCTCTTAAAAAGAGGATATAAGATGCATTCCGATGTTTCTCTGAATAAAGAAGCAAGGGATGTTCCTGATATAATGTTCAACAGGGGAACAAATGAGAAACTGATACAGACCACATCGTTTGATATAAGAGCGTAGATATGGCAGACAGTAGGAAGGAAAAAGTTAAGACTGCGGTTGCGATCGCTTACGATCCTGCGAATGTAGCACCTACTGTTGTAGCTTCCGGAAAAGGCGCCATTGCGGAAAAGATCATAGAAACCGCAAAAGAGTCAGATGTTCCGGTCCATGAGGACAGTAAGCTTGCAGATACTCTTTCCAGTCTGGAGATAGGCGATGCCATTCCTCCGGAACTGTATGAAGTCGTGGCGGAGGTTCTTGTTTTTGTGGACAGAATGGACAAACTGAAGCAGAAGATGGATGCATATAACGCCGGCAGAAGATAAAATGAGGTAGTTTTCATTGAATAAACGTCTGATCGGGAGCAAAGAAGAAACAAGGGCAGGAAAATTCCTTGAGGACAACGGGTGCAGGGTAATTCAGAAGAATTTTCGATGCAGCGCCGGAGAAATAGATATTATTTTTCTCGATAAAGATGACACAGTCTGCTTTGGAGAGGTAAAATACAGAGAGAATGAAGAAATGGGATTCCCGGAGGAAGCAGTTGATAATAAAAAGCAGCGTATCATCTGCCGGGTATCCGATCATTACAGAGCTAAAAACGGTTTAGATGAATCTATGTCGTTTCGTTTCGATGTTATTGCAGTATCACCGTCTGATATCAAATGGATAAAAAACGCATTTGATTATCGGGAACGCTAAAGATATTTTAGGAGGTTATTAATGATAAGCGAAGTCCTGGAAAACAGAATGCCGGCAGCGCCCTTAAAACTTATCGTTTTAGATAATATTGCGGGTCTTGGTGCGGAGGTCAATGATTATCTCGTTCAATTCAGAAAGGATAATAACCGGCCTTATCATGACAGTCCGGCTTTTGAAGGATATTCGGAAGATAGTTTTCTGGTAAATCATTTCATTCCGAGATTTGGTTCCGGAGAGGGAAAGGGAATATTAAAAGAGAGTATAAGAGGAAAAGATCTCTATATTCTCTGCGATGTATTAAACCGTTCCATGACCTATACCATGTACGGGCATGAGAATATATATTCTCCGGATGATCATTACCAGGATCTTAAAAGGATGATAGCGGCAGTTGCAGGAAAAGCCCACAGGATAACCGTTGTCATGCCTTTCCTCTATGAGGGACGCCAGCATAAGAGAGCCAACAGGGAATCTCTCGACTGTGCATTGATGCTAGAAGAATTGTCGGATATGGGTGTATACAGGATCATTACTTTTGATGCCCATGATCCTACGGTACAGAATGCGGCTCCCCTTATCGGATTTGATAATTTCACACCGTTCTATCAGTTTTTGAGAGCACTCCTTCGCAATGTGGGGGATGTGAAGATCCATAAAGACCATCTTCTCATAGTGAGCCCGGATGAAGGAGCTCTGCAGAGAGCTGTATATTTTGCCGGTGTTATGGGCGTTGATACCGGAATGTTCTATAAGAGAAGGGATTTTACAAAGGTTGTAAACGGAAAGAATCCCATAGTTGCCCATGAATTCCTGGGGGACAATGTTGAAAACAAGGACGTTATCATTGTTGATGATATGATAAGCTCCGGCGGAAGTATGATAGATACTGCATTAAAACTTAAGAATATGCATGCTAAGAGAGTATTTATCTGCTGTACTTTTGGTATATTTACGGATGGGCTTGAAATGTTTGATGAAGCCTATAAAAAAGGTATATTCGACATGGTAATTACCACGAACTTAAGCTACAGGATGCCTGAACTTCTGGAAAGAGAGTGGTACAAGACTGCGGATATGGGAAAATTCCTGGCATCAATAATAGACTTCAGTAATCATGATGTCTCAATGGATAAGGTACTTACTCCTACTGAGAAGATAAAGAAGATATTGCAGAAATATAATGAAACCGATGAGATAATGGATCTGGAGGCTCAGTCCTAAGGACTTAACAGAGCCTGAACACTCCGAATACCGTGCCGAGGATCCTACAGTCCTTGACTATTATGGGATCCATATTGTCATTTTCAGGCTGAAGCCTTATATGATCGTTCTCCCTGTAGAATGTCTTGACGGTGGCACTGTCGTCTATAAGAGCAACGACGGTGTCGCCGTTTTTTGCTGTATTCTCGGCTCTGACAAAGATGAGATCCCCGTCCATTATTCCGATATTGATCATACTGTCGCCTTTGACTTTGAGGACAAAAGCCTCTTTAGCGCCAAGGCCTCTCGGCATCATATCAACGGGAATGGGGAAGTAGCTTTCTATATTCTGCTCTGCAAGGATAGGGGATCCTGCAGCGATACGGCCGACCACGGGGATATTTGCCATTTCCCTGCGCACGGGATTAAAGGAATCATCAAGGATCTCGATAGTACGCGGCTTGGTAGGGTCACGCCTTATATAGCCCTTCTTTTCCAGGCTTTCCAGCTGGGAATGGACAGAAGAAGTGGATCTTAAGTTCACGGCGTCACAGATCTCCCTCACTGCGGGAGGAAAGCCCTTTTCAAGGATGTGATCTTTAATGAATTCAAGGATCTGACGCTGTTTTTCTGTAAGTTTCGCTTCTGACATAAGGTAGACTCCTTTATTTCTACAAATTCAGACTTCTGTTGATATCTCAGTATAACATAAAAATAAAAAAAATCAAACCTTTGTTCGATTTTTGGCGCTTTAAATCCAATTTGACATCAGCCAATTAAAGCATTAAAATATTCAAAGCGTATGCACAATGTAAGGTGCCTAAGACAAAGATGTCATTGCAAGGTGCAGTGACATCTTTTTAAATTTTCACAGGGGCATCAATTCAATTAAGGAGGGAAATTATCATGAAAAAGATCATCGCGTGTTTACTTACCGGTGTGATGGCTTTAGGTCTTGTGGCATGCAGTTCTTCAGCACCTGCTGCAGGAGCCGGAGACGGAGCAGCTGCTTCCGGAGGAGATACCATCCGTATCGGTATTTTTGAGCCTTCAACAGGAGATTCCGCTTCCGGCGGAAAGAAGGAGATCCTTGGTATGCAGTATGCAAATGCCGAGACTCCCACTGTAGAGGCAGGCGGTAAAAAGTATAATATCGAACTTGTTATCGCTGATAACGGCTCTTCAGCAGATAAGGCTCCTTCAGCCGCTTCAGAACTTGTAGGAAAGGACGTGTCTCTTGTACTCGGTTCATATGGTTCAGGAGTATCCATGGCAGGCGGACCTAAATTTGAAGAAGCAGGACTTGCTGCCATCGGTATCACATGTACCAACCCTAACGTTACTGCAGGAAATGACTATTACTTCAGAATATGCTTCCTTGATAACTTCCAGGCAGATGTCCTTGCAAACTTTGCTATGGAGAAGTTCTCAGCCAAGAAGGCATACTGCCTCGGTGAAAACGGAAACGAATATGACCAGGGACTTGTAGCATTCTTTACCCAGGTATTCGAGGCTGCGGGCGGAGAGGTCATCTCTGACTCATTCCCTACAAATAACTCTGACTTCACCTCTTACCTCAATAAGGCAAAGAGCGAAGGCGCAGACGTTATCTTCACTCCTGTATCCATCGCATATGCAAAGCAGATCATGGAGCAGGCTGCATCTCTTGATATCGACATTCCTTTCCTGGGATCAGATACACTTGATGACAACATGGTTCTTGAAGCTACAAAAGACACCAATCTTAAGCTCTATGTATCAACTTTCTATCAGGAAGGCGGTTCAGAGACCTTTGATAAGGGCATCAAGGATTATATCAATAATGACTCTGCAGCTATGACTGCAAACGGCGGAAACGACACTATTTCCGCAGTTACAGCTATGGGTTATGATGCATACTATGTAGCACTTGAAGCTATCAAGGCTGCAGGATCCGGAGACAAGGCTGCCATTAAGGGAGCTATTCCTTCTGTAAAGTGGGACGGTGTTTCAGGTTCGATCGCATTCGATGAAGTGGGTGACGCTATCCGTGATACCGCTTACATCAAGACCGCTGATACCTCCACCGGAACATGGGCATTTGAAAAGGTTCAGAAGGGTTCCGGAAACTAACAGATTAAGGTAAACATTATGGAATATATTATTTCCGTACTGCTCTCCGGCATTTCAGTCGGGGGGCAGTACGCCCTGATTGCAATAGGATATACGCTTGTTTACGGAATACTCCGGCTTATAAACTTTGCCCACGGTGACGTTTTCATGGTTGCCGGTCTTTTGGGCATATATCTGACTGCAACACTGCCTATAACAGTGTCGCTGCCGCTTGTCATCATATTGACGGTTTTACTGGGATTCATCATTGAACGTGCGGCATATAAGCCTCTTCGTGAAGCACCCCGTATGTCGGTAATGATCTCTGCCATAGGTGTGAGCTACCTGCTGCAGAATACGGCAACTTACGTTACCGGTGGCCAGCCTATGACATATCCCACTATTTCATTCCTTTCAGATACGGTAAACCTGTTCGGAACACAGACCAAATGGGTGGTCATCATCACTCCTTTTCTCGTTCTGTTCCTCGTGGTCTGCCTGTCTCTTCTTATCAATAGGACAAAGGTAGGAATGGCTATGCGTGCGGTTTCAAAGGATTTTGAGACCAGCCGTCTCATGGGAATTAAGATCAACAGCGTTATATCTGTCACATTTATAATCGGTTCAGCACTTGCTGCGGTAGGAAGTATCCTCTTCTTTACCAATTATCCGGCAATAACTCCCATGTCTGGTGCT
This sequence comes from uncultured Lachnospiraceae bacterium, assembly GCA_902779445.1. GTDB lineage: Bacteria > Bacillota > Clostridia > Lachnospirales > Lachnospiraceae > NK4A144. Next base: position 17,174 of record CACZBM010000008.1, on the reverse strand, counting down.
ATGCCGGGATTAAAGGCATTTGTAGCTGCCGTATTCGGAGGAATAGGCTCTATACCCGGAGCAGTTATAGGCGCATTCATTATCGGAATATGCGAGACCATTATCAAAGGTCTTCCTTCTTCCTGGGATGTTTCCGTTTTCTCCGATGCGTTCACGTTCGCGCTCCTCATCGTGATCCTGGTATTTAAGCCCCAGGGACTCTTCGGAGAAGCCGCAACTGATAAAGTCTGAATTTATAAGGATATACCATGAAACAGAGTAATAAGAATGTAAAAATCTTTTTCGGGATCCTGATACTTCTGTTATTTGTGATCCTTCTTGAAAATATTAGCGCGTTTATACCCGGGCTTCCCATGGTGTTTGATCCCATGAGTCCGCTCTTTACGGTTCTTAAGAAAGCTGCAGTATATTCTCTTGTAGCGGTTTCCATGAACCTCTTAAACGGATTTACGGGACTCTTTTCCCTTGGGCAGGCAGGTTTCATGCTGTTGGGTGCGTATACCTATGCGATACTGACCGTGCCTTCGAATATGAAAGATCAGGTATATTACCTTTTCGGAGGATGTGCCTTTAAGTTCTCTTTTGTGGATCTATTTGGAATGATCTTCGGATCAACGGGTGTCGGCGGTGCAGTAAGTATGATACTTGGATGTCTCCTTGCCATGATCCTCGCCGGGTGTGTAGCCGGATTCTTTGCCTTTTTGATAGGTTTCCCGGTTCTCCGGTTAAAGAGTGACTATCTTGCTATCGCAACGCTTGGATTTGCGGAGATATTAAGGGCGATCTTCCAGTGGCAGAGACTTGGACCCGTTACCAACGGCGCCAATATGATCAAAGGATTTCCCACGTTTTCAAGCTTCAATATCACTGCTCCATCAGGGGCTGTGATACTCAGACTTTCAACATTCGTACCTTTTCTTATCACATCAATATGCGTGCTTATAATAGTCCTTCTCATTAATTCTTCATACGGCAGGGCTTTTAAGTCTATAAGAGATGATGAGATCGCTGCAGAGGCGATGGGCATTGCCCTTTTCAAGCATAAGATGCTCTCATTCGTTATTTCCAGCTTCTTTGCAGGGATTGGTGGGGCACTTTTCGCCATGTATGTAGCCAATGCACAGGCAAAGGCCTTTACTTCCACCATGACCTATGAGATCCTTCTCATTGTTGTTATCGGAGGTATCGGCTCCGTGTCGGGTTCAATCCTGGCAACCTTCCTCTATGTGGCATGTTCTGAATGGTGGCTCAGATTCCTTGACAGTGAGCTCTATATCGGTTCTTTCAAGGTTCCGCTTCTTAGAAACGGCTTCAGAATGGTTGTATTCTCTATTGTTATCATGGTTATCGTTCTGTTCTTCTCACAGGGTATCATGGGCAGCAGAGAGATCGACTTCTCGGGCCTCTTTAAGAAAAAGACCCCGATTAAAGAAAGGAAACAGGATCAGTAATGGAAAAGACTGCTGAAACACTAGCCTTACATATAGAAAACGTTACAATGCAGTTTGGGGGAGTTGTGTCAGTTAATGATCTGACTCTTGATGTACCGCAGAATAAGATAATCGCACTTATAGGGCCAAATGGTGCGGGTAAGACTACAGCTTTTAACTGTATTACAGGAGTATATCAGCCCACAAACGGACTTATTGAATTTATGGGTAAGCCCATTGTCAGAAATCACCCTTCAGGCAGAACATTAAAGACATATAAGGGTGAAAATGCCGGTAAATATGCGGGGGAAAGTGTTCTTTCACCGACTCCGGATGAGATAACAGCACTGGGTATTGCTCGTACATTCCAGAATATCCGTCTCTGGAAGAGTATGACCGTTTTTGAGAATGTGCTTATCGCTAAGCATATGAGGGCAGATCAGAATGTATTCTCAGCTATCTTCAGGGGAAATGCCGCTGAAGAAAAGAGAATGCGTGATGAAACAATGGAGCTTTTGCGTGAACAAGGGCTTGACGCTTATAAGGATGAACTGGCAACTTCCCTCCCTTACGGCCTTCAGAGAAGACTTGAGATCGCCCGTGCTCTTGCGACGGACCCGAAGCTTTTACTCCTTGATGAACCCGCAGCAGGTATGAATCCTCAGGAGACTTTGGAACTTGCCGATTTCGTGAGAGAGATCAGGGATAAATACAAACTGACAGTATTCCTTATCGAGCACCATATGGATCTCGTAATGAATATCTCAGACTATATCTATGTCATCGATTTTGGAAGTGAGATAGCCCGTGGCGTTCCTGAAGAAATACAGTCAAATGAACGCGTTATTGAAGCATATCTCGGCGTATCTGAGGCAGAGTAAAGCATATTATGAAAAAGATTCTTCGGGCTGAAGCCCTCAGAATGACAAGGCGTGCTGTCATTCTGAGCGAAGCGAAGAATCTAAAAAGGAATAAGCTATTATGGAAGAAGTACTTAGAATAAATGATCTGAAAGTTAATTACGGCGGTATCGAAGCCGTAAGAGGCATAAGCTTTCATGTTAACAAAGGTGAGATAGTTACCCTGATAGGTGCTAACGGAGCGGGAAAGAGTTCTACTTTACGCACTATTTCCGGTCTTGTTAAGCCTTCCGGCGGAAGCGTGGTATTTGGAGGAGAAGATATCACTGCAAAAGATCCTACGGGTATTGTGTCCAAGGGGCTTATGATGGTACCGGAAGGAAGGCGGATATTCCCGAATCTTACAGTTCTTGAAAATCTGAAAATGGGTGCATACCTTAGAAATGACGATCTTGAGAAAGACATAGAGATGGTCTACGGATATTTCCCAAGACTTAAAGAGCGTTCATGGCAGGCAGGAGGTACTCTTTCCGGCGGCGAACAGCAGATGCTTGCTGTAGGACGCGCACTTATGGGAAGACCTAAGCTCCTCATGATGGACGAGCCTTCTCTGGGCCTTGCTCCCATTGTTGTACAGGGGATCTTCGATATCATCAGGAAGATCCACGAAGACGGCACAACAGTTCTTCTTATCGAGCAGAATGCAAATATGGCACTTCATGTAGCCGACCGTGCATATGTAATAGAGAATGGAAAGATATCCATTGAAGGCACCGGAAAAGAACTGCTTGAAAATGAGAAAGTTAAGGAAGCTTATCTCGGCGCAAAGTCGTAATGATTGATAATTAGTGTCATTCTGAGCAAAGCGAGGAATCTCTATTGCCGTAAGGAAGATCCTTCGCTAACGCTCAGGATGACAATGAATGTTAGAAGTTTTTCAAAAATTTCAGATCAGGGGTGTCAACCATTTTCAAAAATTTCAGATCAGGGGTTGACAAAAAATAAAAGTCGGGTGTAGACTCGTTTCATCAAAGACAAAGGCGTCTTGGAAGAAAATTCCAGGGCGCCTTTCTCTATTTTTAAAACACCTCATCCGTTACGCCTTTGCGTGACACCCTCCTCTTTAAGGGGAAGGCAAATATGTTAAGAAAAAAGGAGGATATTATGAAAAACCAGAACGTACCTGAACTTTTCGGATCAAATGTATTTGATGACAGAGTAATGAGATCAAGACTTCCTGCTGATGTCTATAATTCTCTTAAGAAAACAATAGATGAAAATGTAAAGCTGGAAGAGGATGTTGCAGAAGCTGTTGCATCTGAAATGAGAGACTGGGCTGTAGAAAAAGGCGCAACCCACTTTACACACTGGTTCCAGCCACTTACCGGAGTTACAGCTGAAAAGCATGACAGCTTCATTTCAACCTCTCCCGACGGTGGAGTTATCATGGAGTTCTCCGGAAAGGAACTTATAAAGGGTGAGCCGGATGCATCGTCATTCCCCTCAGGCGGCTTACGTGCAACCTTTGAGGCAAGAGGATATACAGCATGGGATCCCACATCCTACGCTTTCATTAAAGATCATACACTTTGCATCCCCACTGCTTTCTGTTCATATTCAGGAGATGCGCTTGATAAGAAGACACCCCTTCTCCGTTCCATGCAGGCCCTTAACCGTCAGGCTAAGAGGATCCTGAAGCTCTTCGGAAAAGAAGTAAAGTATGTGCGTACATGTGTCGGCCCCGAACAGGAATACTTCCTTGTAGACAGGAAGGTATTTGAAGAGAGACCGGACCTTATCTATACAGGAAGAACTCTTTTCGGGGCCATGCCTCCTAAGGGACAGGAGCTTGATGATCACTACTTCGGAGTTATCAAGCCCAGAGTAACCGCCTTTATGGAAGATCTTAATAAGGAGCTTTGGAAGCTTGGTATCCTTGCAAAGACCGAGCATAACGAAGTAGCTCCCGCACAGCACGAGCTGGCACCGATCTTCTCTACCACAAATGTGGCTACTGATAATAACCAGCTTATGATGGAGATCATGCAGAAGGTTGCCAGAAAGCACGACATGGTCTGTCTCCTTCACGAGAAGCCTTTCGCAGGAGTGAATGGTTCCGGTAAGCATAATAACTGGTCTATCGGTACAGATACAGGAGTGAACTTATTATCACCCGGAGAGACTCCTTATGAAAATGCACAGTTCCTTTTATTCCTCTGTGCGGTTATCCAGGCTGTAGATGATTATCAGGATCTTCTCCGTCTCTCGGTAGCTACTGCGGGAAATGACCACAGACTCGGTGCGAATGAGGCTCCGCCTGCCATCATTTCTGTATTCCTCGGAGATGAGCTTTCAGCTATCCTCGATGCTATAAAGAATGATAAGCCCTATGAGGGTCAGGAAAAAGTGATGCTGAAACTTGGTGTTCACGCACTTCCCAGATTCTCAAGAGATACTACAGACAGAAACAGGACTTCGCCTTTTGCTTTTACAGGTAATAAGTTCGAGTTCAGATCCCTCGGATCATCAAACAGTATCGCATGCTGCAATATCATGCTGAATGCTGCTGTCGCAGAAAGCCTGAAGCAGTATGCAGACAGACTTGAAAAATCAGATAAATTTGAAGATGACCTTCACGAACTCATTAAAGAGACCATCAAGGCACACGAAAGGATCCTCTTTAACGGAAACGGCTACGGTGAAGAATGGGTTAAGGAAGCAACAGAAGTAAGAGGCCTTCTCAACTTAAAGACTACAGCTGACGCAATGCCTTATCTCTTACATAAGAAAAATGTGGAGATGCTCACTTCCCACAAGGTATTCAGTGAGACCGAGCTTCAGTCAAGATGCGAGATCATGCTGGAGAACTACTGCAAGACAGTAAATATAGAAGGACACACCATGGTGGATATGGTAAGGAAGGATTATCTCCCCGCGATCGAGGATTACCTGTTAAGCCTTGCAAAGACAACATCCATGATGAAGTCCGTAAGCAGCAGTGTTAAGTGTAATTATGAGATATCCACGATGGAGAGGCTTTCAGAACTTACAGATTATATCCTTGAAAGAGTGAAGGATCTTGAGAAAGCGCTGGAGGATATCAAGGATTCAGATGATATCGTCAAGACTTCAGAGGCAATAAGAGATGATGTGCTTCCTAAGATGGAGCACTTAAGAAAACACGTTGATGAGGCGGAGATGCTGACAAGCGAGAAATGCTGGCCATTCCCCAGCTACGGCAAGATCCTCTTCAGCGTATACTAAAATTGGAGGAATCAGGAAATGTGTTCGATCTTTGGATTCTGCGGGAAGGACGCAGAACAGGAAGAGGTAAGTGAAGCACTATATAAAACCCACTCAAGGGGACCGGATGCCACAAGACTTATAGATACCGGTAACGGTTATCTCGGTTTTAACAGGCTTTCAATTATGGGTCTTACAGTCGCAGGAATGCAGCCCTTTGTAAAAGATGATGTGATGCTGGTCTGTAATGGAGAAATCTACGGATTCAGAAAGATAAAAGAGGAGCTTATCGGAAAAGGCTACAGCTTTGAAAGTGATTCTGACTGTGAGATTCTTCCCGCCCTTTATAAAGAGTGCGGAACAGATATGTTTAAGAGGTTGGATGCCGAGTATGCACTGGTACTCTATGATGTAAAGAAAGATAAATACATAGCGGCCAGGGATCCCATCGGAATCAGACCACTTTACTACGGAAAGACTAAAAAGGGAACCTATGTGTTCGCGTCAGAACCTAAAAACCTTTTATCTCTAACTGACAAGATCATGCCATTTCCGCCGGGACATTATTTTGAAGACGGCAGGTTCATTAAGTACAGAGACATGTCGGAAGTTACTTCATACAGTAATGATGACATTGAAAAGATCACAAAAAATATCCATGACCTTTTGATAAAGGGAGTGGAAAAGAGACTCGATTCAGATTCGCCGGTAGGATTTCTCCTGTCCGGCGGTCTGGATTCATCCCTTGTCTGCGGTATATCCGCAAAGATATTGGATAAGCCGCTTGAAACCTGGGCTATCGGAATGGAAACAGACGCAATAGACCTTAAGTATGCTAAGGAAGTCGCTGATTACATCCATTCAAACCATCATGAAGTGATAATAACCAGAGATGACGTGATAAATGCTCTTGAAACCGTAATAGAGGCTCTCGGAACATACGATATCACGACGATCAGGGCATCAATGGGAATGTATCTCGTTTGTAAAGCCATACATGAGGATTCTGATGTAAGGGTTATAATGACAGGTGAGATATCAGACGAGATATTCGGATATAAGTATACGGACTTCGCACCCAGTGCGGAGGAATTCCAGAAGGAAGCAGAGAAACGTATTCATGAGATCCATATGTATGACGTTCTCAGGGCAGACCGTTGTATAAGCGTAAATTCCCTGGAAGCAAGAGTACCATTTGGAGATCTTGATTTCGTTGATTACTGCATGAGCATCGACCCCGAAAAGAAACTTAATAAGTACGGAAAAGGAAAGTATTTACTCCGCAAAGCATTTGAAGAGGACAAGCTTATACCTGACAGTATCCTCTGGCGTGAAAAGGCAGCATTTTCAGATGCTGTCGGACATTCATTGAAGGATGACCTTACAGAGTACGCAGAAGAAAAATATTCTGACGGCGAGTTTGAAAAAGGTATAGAAAAGTACGATTTTGCAAAGCCCTTTACCAAAGAGTCCTTACTATACAGGGATATTTTTGAAAAGTATTATCCCGGACAGGCTGAGATGGTAAAGGATTTCTGGATGCCCAATAAAAACTGGGAAGGCTGTGATGTTAAAGATCCTTCGGCGAGAGTTTTAAGTAACTATGGCAGCAGCGGAGTCTGACCGAAAACAGGTATATTTTCGGTCAGCATGAATTACGGGCAGAGTGGGGTGTAACGAAAAAGATGTCATCCTGAGGGCTATGCCTGAAGGATCTTTGAAAGATTCTTCGCTCCGCTCAGAATGACAGGGAGCTTCGCTCAGAATGACAGGGAGCTTCGCTCAGAATGACAGGGAGTTTCGCACAGAATGACAGGGAGCTTCGCTCAGAACATAACGAGTAAAAAAGGAGAATACCATGCGTTTCACTAAGATGCAAGGATGCGGGAACGATTATATATACGTGGACGGCAGTTCCGAAGAGGTTAAGAATAAACCGGAGGTCGTCAGACGTTTAAGTGACAGGCATTTCGGAATAGGAGGAGATGGGGTTATCTTTATTAACCCCTCTGATAATGCGGATTTCGAGATGGAGATGTACAATGCTGACGGTTCCCGGGGAAAGATGTGCGGAAACGGGATCAGATGTGTTGCAAAATTTGTCTATGATAAGGGTCTTTCACGGAAAAACCCGTTAAAGATAGAAAGCTTTGGTTCTGTTAAAACACTTTACCTTAATATAAAGGATGATAAAGTGGATACAGTACGTGTCGATATGGGAGAACCGATCCTGAAAGCGGCCGATGTGCCGGTAGACCCCTCCAAAACACTTGGATTTACTGACAGTGAGGAGAGGCTCATAAGTGCCCCGATAAAATATAAAAGTGAAAAAGAAAATGTAACGGCGGTATCCATGGGGAATCCCCATGCCGTCATTTTTGTTGATAATACTGAAAAACTGGATCTCATGTCCATAGGTCCGGTTCATGAGCATCACCCTGCATTTCCGGAGGGAGTAAATACGGAATTTGTGCAGGTGGTAGACAGAACCCATCTTAAGATGCGTGTATGGGAAAGAGGAAGCGGAGAGACCCTGGCCTGCGGCACAGGAGCATGCGCTTCCCTTGTTGCGTCTGTATTGAACGGTAAATCAGACAGGAGAGTGACGATTCATCTTCTCGGAGGAGATCTTGAGATAGAGTGGGACGAAAAAGACAACCATATCTATATGACAGGTCCGGCTACAATTGTTTTTGAAGGGGAAGTGGAAGTGTGATGCTTTGTCATCCTGAGGGCTCTGCCCGAAGGATCTTAAGAGATTCTTCGCTAACACTCAGAATGACAACAAGATTCTTCGCTAACGCTCAGAATGACAATCCAGAGGGATAAGGCTTTAAAAGGAGCACAGATAATGGATAAATTCAGACTCATCAAAGAAAAAGGAATGTATGATCCCGAATTCGAGCATGATAACTGCGGTATCGGTGCCATTATTGATATTGAGGGAAGGGCGAGTCATAAGCTCATTGATGATGCTCTCTCAATAGTGGAAAACCTTGAGCACCGTGCAGGAAAAGATGCGGAAGGAAAAACAGGAGACGGAGTAGGAATACTCACACAGGTGCCCCATAAATTCTTTGTCCGGAAGCTCGCGGAAAACGGTATCAAACTTCCGGGAAAGAGAAAATACGGAGTCGGTATGTTCTTCTTCCCTCAGGATGACCTTAAGATGAGACAGGCGAGATCCATGTTTGAGATCATAGTGCGTAAGGCTGGACTAAGACTCATAACCTGGAGAAAGGTGGATTCTTCTCCGGAGGTATTGGGATCAAAAGCCAGAGAATGCATGCCCTGCATCTACCAGGCGTTTATTGAAAGACCTTCTGAATATAAGACTGATCTTGAGTTTGACAGAAAGCTCTATATCGTAAGGCGTGAGTTTGAGCAGAGTAATATAGATACGTATATTCCCAGTCTTTCATGCAGGACTATCGTATATAAAGGAATGTTTTTGGTTCATGAATTAAGGACATTCTTCACCGATCTGTGTGATCCCGATTATGAGTCAGCTATCGCCATGGTGCATTCACGTTTTTCCACCAATACCATGCCAAGCTGGAACAGGGCTCACCCCAACCGCTTTATTGTTCATAACGGAGAGATAAATACTATCAGGGGAAATGCGGATAAGATGCTGGCAAGGGAAGAGACCATGCATACAGATGCTTTTTCCGAAGAAGATATGACCAAGGTTCTGCCGGTGATATCACAGAGCGGATCGGATTCCGCGATGCTTGATAATACACTGGAGTTCCTGCTTATGAGCGGAATGGAGCTCCCCCTTGCTATGAGTATCATGATCCCTGAACCCTGGGCACATAATGAGACCTTATCTCAGGAAGAGAGAGATTTTTACCAGTATTATGCCACAATGATGGAGCCCTGGGACGGGCCTGCATCGATCCTCTTTTCTGACGGAGACTTAATGGGAGCCATTCTTGACAGGAACGGACTCAGACCTTCGAGATACTATGTAATGGATGACGGAAGACTCATTCTTTCATCCGAAGTGGGTGTTCTCCCGCTTGATGAAAAGCACGTTGTAAAGAAGGAGAGACTTCATCCCGGAAAGCTTCTGGTTGTAGATACAACGAAAAAGCGCATCATATATGACGAAGAGATCAAGGGAAAGTATGCAGGAAAAAAGCCCTACGGCGAGTGGCTTGACAGTAAGCTTATCAACCTTTCTGATCTTAAGGTACCTAATAAAAAGGTAATATCCTATTCAAAGGAAGAGAGAAAGAGACTGCAGAAAGCTTTCGGATATACATGGGAAAACTACCATGACAGTATCCTTAATATGGCATTAAACGGCAGTGAATCCATAGGTTCCATGGGAGTGGATACTCCGATAGCTGCGCTGTCTGAGGCATATCAGCCGCTGTTTTACTATTTTAAACAGCTGTTTGCACAGGTTACGAATCCTCCGATAGATGCACAGAGAGAGGAGATCGTGACGTCCAGAACAGTTTATGTAGGTACGAACGGCAATCTTCTGGAAGAAAAGGCTGAAAACTGTGAAGTCTTAAAGATCAACAATCCGATCCTTACAGACCTTGACCTTCTTAAGATCCAGAATATGGACAGACACGGCTTCAGGGTGGCGAAAGTATCTCTTCTTTTCTATAAGAGCACACCGATGAAGAGGGTATTAAATCATCTATTTGTGGAAGTGGACAGGGCATATAAAGAGGGTGCCAATATCCTTATCCTTTCAGACAGGGGAGTGGATGAAAACCATGTGGCAGTGCCTTCGCTTCTTGCTGTAGCTGCAGTACATAAGCATCTCGTAGATACAAAGAAATGTACTGCAATGTCAATTATAGTGGAATCAGGTGAACCGAGAGAAGTTCATCATTTTGCCACGCTTTTAGGATATGGTGCATCTGCAGTAAATCCCTATCTTGCCCATGCCACCATAGCGGAGCTTACCGAGGAAGAACTCCTGGATAAAGACTATTATGCTGCAGTGGATGACTATGACCGTGCAGTACTTTCCGGAATAGTAAAGATAGCATCAAAGATGGGAATCTCCACGATCCAGTCCTATCAGGGAAGTAAGATATTTGAAGCTATCGGTGTTTCTGAAGAAGTGATAAATGATTACTTTACAGGAACCGTGAGCAGGGTTGGCGGAATTACCCTTGAAGACATTGGAAAAGCTGCTGACAGACAGCACAGCAGGGCTTTTGACCCTCTTGGACTTGATGAAGATCTTGAGCTTTCTGCTCTTGGAAGACATAAGGAAAGAGCAGAAGGAGAGAGACACAGATATAATCCCCGGACTATTCATATGCTCCAGCTCGCTACAAGGGAAGGAAACTATGAAAAGTTCAGGGAATACACCGATATGGTGGACAGTGAGAGGAGCGGTTATCTCCGGAGCCTTCTTGAATTCAACTATCCTGAAAAAGGCATACCGCTTTCAAAGGTTGAAAGCGAGGAGTCCATTGTCCGAAGATTCAAGACCGGTGCCATGTCCTATGGTTCCATATCAGAGGAAGCCCATGAGACACTGGCTATTGCCATGAATCACCTTAAGGGTAAGAGTAACAGCGGTGAAGGCGGTGAGAGTGACGAAAGACTTGAGTCCGCCGGCACAAAGAATGACAGAAGTTCAGCTATTAAACAGGTTGCAAGCGGCAGATTCGGTGTTACCAGCCGTTACCTTGTAAGTGCTAAAGAAATACAGATAAAAATGGCACAGGGGGCAAAGCCCGGTGAAGGCGGACACCTGCCGGGTAAAAAGGTATATCCCTGGATCGCAAAGACCAGGCATTCTACACCCGGTGTGAGTCTTATCTCGCCTCCGCCCCACCATGATATTTACTCTATAGAAGATCTTTCGCAGCTGATCTATGATCTGAAGAACTCCAATAAGGACGCAAGGATCTCGGTAAAGCTCGTATCAGAAGCGGGTGTCGGAACGGTTGCGGCCGGCGTGGCAAAGGCCGGAGCTGCAGTGGTACTGATATCGGGATATGACGGAGGAACAGGAGCAGCTCCTCTTTCGTCAATCCATAACGCAGGACTTCCCTGGGAAATGGGACTTGCGGAGACACATCAGACCCTTATTGCAAATGACTTAAGAAACAGAGTGGTTATAGAAACAGACGGAAAACTCATGAGCGGAAAGGATGTGGCTATAGCTGCAATGCTTGGTGCTGAGGAATTCGGCTTTGCGACGGCTCCGCTTATCACTTTGGGGTGCGTAATGATGAGGCAGTGCCAGTCGGATACCTGCCCTATGGGAATTGCCACACAGAATCCGGCTCTGAGAAAGAGATTCAGCGGAAAACCCGAATATGTTGAGAATTTCATGATATTTATAGCAAGGGAGCTCCGCGAGATCATGAGTAAGCTCGGTATCAGAACAGTCGAAGAGCTGGTTGGAAGAAGCGATCTTCTGAAACTTAGAGATGATCTTTCTGAAAAGGAAAAGAAGCTTGATCTTAACAGGATCCTCTTTAATGTACCCTGTGAAAAGATAACCCATGAAGAAAAAGATCTCTTTGATTTCAAGCTGGACAAAGTAGTAGATGAGAGCGTACTCCTTAGATCAAAGGATATAAAAACAGCAATCTCATCCGGAAAGAAAACTGAAAAGAGCGTAAATATTAAGAGCGTGGACAGGACATTCGGAACGCTTCTCGGAGCTGAGATAACCAGAAAGAATCCCGAGGGACTGCCTGATGACACTATAGTCATTAAGTGTCAGGGTTCCGGAGGACAGAGCTTCGGGGCGTTTATTCCCAAAGGGCTTACGCTTGATCTTTCAGGAGACAGTAATGACTACTTCGGAAAGGGATTATCCGGAGGAAAGCTCTATGTATCAGCACCTTCAGGGGCGGGTTATGACCCGGGAGAAAACATAATAATCGGTAATGTAGCGCTTTACGGTGCAACTTCAGGAAAAGCTTTTATCGCCGGAATGGCAGGTGAAAGGTTCGCGGTCAGAAACTCCGGCGCATCCGCAGTGGTAGAAGGTGTGGGAGAACACGGCTGTGAATACATGACCGGTGGAGTAGTAGTGATCCTTGGCAGTACGGGAAAGAACTTTGCAGCCGGTATGAGCGGAGGGATCGCATACGTTCTCGATAGAGAAAATAAGCTCTATAAGAACTTAAATAAGCAGCTTGTGGAGATGGAGGAAATGGAGAGTAAGGAAGACATCTCCGTATTAAAGAAGCTTATAAAGGAACACGTAAAATGCACGGATTCAGAAAAAGGAAAGATGGTTCTCGATAACTTTAATGAATACGTGAAGTACTTTAAGAAGATTATTCCCACGGATTATAAGAAGATCCTTGAGCAGGGGGTGGATGAATGGGTAAAACAACAGGCTTTTTAGAATATGAGAGAGAGACGGGGGAGGTCAGGAGCGAAAAGGTCAGAGTAAAGGATTTCTATGAGTTCCATGAAAGCCTTCCGCTAAAAGACCAGATAAAGCAGGCGGCAAGATGCATGGACTGCGGGATACCTTTCTGTCAGGCGGGGGTTATGATCGCCGGTATGGCATCGGGATGCCCTCTTCATAACCTGATCCCGGAGATAAATGATCTCGTATACAGAGGACGGATGGAAGAAGCATATAGAAGACTGTCCGTGACTCACTCTTTTCCGGAGTTCACATCCAGAGTGTGTCCTGCTCTATGCGAAGCCGCATGTACCTGCGGACTTCATGATGAGCCTGTTTCCACAAAGGAAAACGAAAAGGCGGTCATTGAGTACGCTTACGAGAATGATCTTGTCTGTGAAGTGACTCCTACTGTCCGTACAGGAAAAAAGGTCGCAGTTGTAGGAAGCGGTCCTTCCGGGCTTGCAGCTGCCCAGCTCCTTAACAAAAGAGGACACGAGGTTACGGTCTATGAGCGAAGTGACAGACCGGGCGGACTTTTAAGATACGGTATCCCCAATATGAAGCTTGATAAGTCGCTTATAGACAGGCGTATTTCTCTTATGGAAAAAGCAGGGATACACTTTGTTTTAAATGCTGATGTGGGAAAGGATGTTTCTGCTTCAGAACTTACCAGGAAATATGATAAAGTGATACTTGCCTGCGGTGCATCAAATCCCAGGGATATAAATGTACCGGGAAGAGATGCGAAGGGAGTCAGATTCGCGGTTGACTTCCTTAAAGAAGTGACAAAAAGGCTTTTGGATGACGGGTTTAATGCCCCGCCTAAGGAACTTGCCGAAGGGAAAAATGTAATAGTCATCGGAGGCGGAGACACCGGAAATGACTGTGTCGGAACCTGCATAAGACTCGGAGCTAAGACAGTTACGCAGCTTGAGATGATGCCGGAACCTCCGGAAGAAAGACTAAAAAACAATCCATGGCCCGAGTGGCCGAAAGTCCTCAAGACCGATTACGGTCAGGAGGAAGCTATATGGAAATTCGGTTCCGATCCCAGGATATATCAGAGAACAGTAAAGGAATTCATAAAGGATAAGAAAGGTGATCTTAAAGGTGCGGTCATCATCTCCCTTAAACCTGAAAAGAATGAAAAGACGGGAAGGATGATGATGAAAGAAGTTCCCGGATCTGAAGAGACAGTGAAGGCTGAGCTTGTCCTTATAGCTGCCGGGTTCCTGGGAAGCGAAAAGTATGTTACGGATGCCTTTAAAGTGGAGACCGACCAGAGGACAAATGTTAAGACTGAAGGCGGATTTAAGACATCAAATGACAATATTTATGCTGCGGGAGATATGAGGAGAGGACAGTCTCTTGTGGTATGGGCTATATCCGAAGGCAGGAAAGCTGCAAAGGAAGTGGATGAAGCCCTGATGGGATATACCAATCTATAGGAGGAATTTTATATAAATGGCTAAGATCAACAGAAATTACCTCAAGCTTCAGGGAAGCTATCTTTTCTCTACAATAGGGAAAAAAGTCCGGGAGTACAGTGAGAAAAATCCCAGGGCTGAGATCATAAGACTTGGGATAGGTGATGTGACAAAACCCCTTTCCGAATCAGTGACAGATGCTCTTCATAAGGCAGTTACCGAGATGGGAAATGAGGAGACTTTTAAGGGCTACGCCCCGGATCTGGGATACGAATTCCTGCGCAAGGTGATCTCCGAAAAAGATTTTAAGGAACGGGGATGTGACATAGATGCTGATGAGATCTTTATATCCGACGGAGCCAAGTGTGACTGCGGAAATATACAGGAGATATTCGGAGTGGAAAACAGGGTCGCTGTATGTGATCCTGTTTACCCCGTTTATGTGGACTCAAATGTAATGGCAGGGAGAACCGGAGAATATGACGCGGGAACAGGACGGTTCAAAGATGTGATCTACATGCCCTGCAGTGCAGAAAATGGTTTTACACCGGAGATCCCGGATGAAACACCGGATCTGATATATCTATGTTTCCCCAATAACCCCACAGGAGCAGTCATCAAAAAGGATAAGCTCCAGAAATGGGTTGATAATGCTAATGAAAAGGGATCTGTGATCCTTTATGATGCTGCATATGAAGCATATATCTCGGAAGAAGACGTTCCCCACAGTATATACGAGTGTGAAGGAGCGAGAAACTGTGCGATAGAATTCCGTTCATTTTCAAAGACTGCGGGATTTACAGGATTAAGGCTGGGCTTTACTGTTATACCGAAGGATCTTAAGGTTGAAAACGAATGCTTATGGGATCTCTGGGCAAGGCGGCACGGCACCAAGTATAACGGAGCACCGTACATTGTTCAGAGGGCCGGAGAAGCAGTATATTCAGAAAAGGGTAGAAAAGAAGTAAGAACACAGATAGAATATTATATGGGTAATGCAAAGATCATCCTGAATGGTCTGAAAGAAGCGGGCTATACAGTTTCAGGCGGAGTCAATGCGCCGTATATCTGGCTTAAGACTCCCGGGAATATGACCAGCTGGGAATTCTTTGATGAGTTACTTACAAAGGCAAATGTTGTGGGTACACCGGGGTCGGGATTCGGACCTAACGGAGAACATTATTTCAGACTGACGGCTTTCGGAAACAGGGAGAAGACAAAGGAAGCTATTAACAGGATCAAAATGATGTAGGAGTTTATTGGAGGAGATATGTCGAAATATATTTTTGTAACAGGCGGTGTAGTTTCAGGACTTGGAAAGGGTATAACTGCAGCATCTCTGGGAAGGCTATTAAAGTCCAGAGGATTAAAGGTCGCAGCACAGAAGCTGGATCCATATATCAATGTGGATCCCGGTACAATGAGCCCTTATCAGCATGGTGAAGTATACGTGACCGAGGACGGCGCTGAAACGGATCTGGATCTTGGGCATTACGAGAGATTTATAGACGAAGACTTAAATAAGTATTCTAATCTCACATCAGGTAAAGTGTACTGGAATGTCCTCAATAAGGAGAGAAGAGGTGAGTTCCTGGGCTCTACGGTACAGGTTATCCCCCATATCACAAATGAGATAAAGGACTTTGTATACCGGGCAGGAAAAGAAAGTAATGCTGATATCATAATAACCGAGATAGGAGGAACCATCGGTGATATCGAGTCACAGCCCTTCCTTGAGGCCGTCCGCCAGATATCCCTTGAAGTGGGCAAAGAGAACAGTCTCTTTATTCATGTGACTCTGGTGCCTTTCCTCCACGGATCAAATGAGCATAAATCAAA
Organism: uncultured Lachnospiraceae bacterium; assembly: GCA_902779445.1. Classification (GTDB taxonomy): domain Bacteria; phylum Bacillota; class Clostridia; order Lachnospirales; family Lachnospiraceae; genus NK4A144. Next base: position 1,015 of record CACZBM010000008.1, on the reverse strand, counting down.
ACCTACCCAGCACTCGGTAAAGGAGCTGCAGGGAATGGGAATAGTTCCCGATATCATTGTTCTCAGGGCCAATGAACCTTTGGAAGAGAGTATATTTAAGAAGATATCCATGCTCTGTAACGTTAAGGAAGACTGTGTTATTGAAAACAGAACATTAGAGAGCCTTTATGAAGCGCCTCTAATGCTTGAAAGGAGTAATTTCTCCGGTGTTGTATGCCGTGAACTCGGTATTTCCGCTAAAGAACCGGATCTTGTGGAGTGGAATGAGCTTGTTAACAGGATAAAGCTCCGGGATAAGGAAGTTGTTATAGGACTTGTCGGAAAGTATGTGCAGCTTCATGACGCATACCTTTCAGTGGCTGAGGCTTTGTCTCATGCAGGGTTCGCATTTAATTCCCATGTGAAGATCGAGTGGATCGATTCAGAGGAAATGAATGAGGATAATTACAGGGAGAAGCTTTCAAAAGTATCAGGAATAATCGTTCCGGGCGGATTCGGCGACAGAGGTATCGAAGGAATGATATTATCTGCGAGATATGCGAGAGAGGAAAAGATCCCGTATTTCGGTATCTGTCTTGGAATGCAGATCGCTGTTATCGAATTTGCAAGGCGTGTGGCAGGAATAGATGACGCCTGCTCCGGAGAATTCCATAATGCTTCAGATAATAAAGTTATAGATTTTATGCCGGGTCAGTCAGATGATGTTGATAAGGGAGGAACACTCAGGCTCGGAAGCTATCCGTGCCATATACTTTCCGGCACTATCATGGAGAAATGCTACGGAACGACGGATATAGCAGAGAGACACAGGCACAGATACGAATTTAATAATGATTATAAGGAAAGACTGTCGGAAGCAGGACTCATTATCTCGGGGATATCTCCTGACGGAAAACTCGTGGAAACAGTAGAACTCCCGGACCATCCTTTCTTCCTGGGAGTCCAGTATCATCCTGAGTTTAAGTCAAGACCGAATAAACCCCATCCGTTATTTAAGGAATTTGTAAAAAATGCT
>CACZBM010000007.1 GCA_902779445.1 uncultured Lachnospiraceae bacterium | reverse complement strand
TGTGGGAGAGGATGTGTGGAATGCATATTTCTTCAGCACGGAGCCTGACGGCTATTTTAAAAACGCCCATATGGATCTTTCAGTTGTATTACCTTATTCTAGAACTGCCGAGGCAGGTACATGGAAGAGAAGTAAGCTTGATAAAGTGAAGGAGTATCTTTTAACGATGGTGGACCTCCTATAAATGCCTTAAAGAGTATAAGCATTTTTGATAAAAAATGGTGCGACCCCCGCACATATTCAACGCAGGTTCGCTTGGATAGCTTAAAATGATGTTCCAATTCACGGATTGCCTGTTCTTCATTGAGTTTGCATCGCTGAAGGTCAACAATGATATTTTCTGAATGGGTAACAGCATGTTTTATGGTATTCTATCACACTCCGGGACATAATAATATGTCGTTCAAAGAAACTTGGAAAGTCGTTTGTCATATCGGCTTATTCGATATACGTTCTTCAAACTCACTCAGCGAAGGTGTAGTATATTCAAACGATATCGCCGTGTTCTCAACATAGTATGAGTATATTCTCAAAATACTACTAGCATCCTCTTTAGTTGCTTTATGGATCACCATTCTCGCTTCACTCCTCGTCAATTATCCTGAAAGATAACTACTCTATAAACTGGATCATGTCTGATTATCTTTTACAAAAAGTTCCTGAAATTCCTTTTTTCCGGGAACCCACGCCTTCTCGTAAATATGCGTAAAATGGTTCTTGACAGTTTGCTCGGATATTCCAAGCATATATGCTATTCTTCTGTTGGAGAATCCGGAAACTTTTAGAAAGCCTAGTTCCAACTCACGTTTTGTAAAGCCATATTTCTGAGCAACTTCGAGATACTGATGTTTAGTTATCTCTATTTTAGTCATTCTCCCAGATCCATTTCTTCATTCATTTTGTGTTCCACATTAAGCCTTAGTGGAAGAAGAAGGAACTCGATAATGACAGCATATAATCCAGCCAGAAAACAAACTGCCAAATTAGGACCTATTGTATAAGGATCGTCCAGTCGTCCCATCAAGAGAACCCCTGATATAATAATCGCGAAAAGAGCTGCATATATAGTAAGTTTCTGCGCCGCATCAACTGCTCCTATTATGTTTTTAAGTTCCAAAAGACTATAGGACTTGATTCCAACTGAAAATGCTTTTAAGAAATCCTTCCATTTCTTCATGATGAGTAATCCCGGTATCAAAATCAATACTATAAGCAGCAACGAAGGAAGGTCAAGGAACCAAAAGACAGCGGGCAATCCCCATCCACCCGCAAAAACGTTAAACAAAAATACCGCTATGAACAGTAGCAATTCTCCGATTAATACCAGTCTTATATTTTTCATGTCAGGTCTCCTTACAAATTCGAATTACTTAGCCTAATATGAACCTACCACAAACTTATTCGGAATGATATAGTACCTTTTTATACTACGAAAAATAAACAGAAAAGAACCCCAGGAAAAGCCCGGAGCTCTGAAATCTGCAATGCATATTGATCATTCTTTATAGTCGATTAGACTGAAAGTTATTTTAAGACTCATTCTGAAAGCGTGGTTATTGGTTATTTCATTTGATGCTATAGCACACAGGCTTAAGACCATAAGTAATGACACCTCTCTAACCTGCATTAATGCGATATTGGTCAGAGCCTCTATGGATATGGTGAGGTGCGCTCCAATTTAGTATAATTATCTGGATTCAGATCATAAAAAGAGGGAATTAATATAAGGTGGTATCTGTAGGAGGAGTTCCTGTTCTATGAGAATATTAGTAACAAATGATGATGGAATTGACGCAAAGGTACTGACATCCACTTGTCGGGGATAAGATGTACGGAGACGAAGTAGAAGGAACGATGACGGCAGATAAACGAGGAGCTAAGTAAGGGTTGGGAAGAAGTGGAGGAATGATGTGCCATGGAGCTTTTTGACGGAAGACCGGAAAACACGGAAGGTAGACTCGCAAGGGAAGTAAGGACATACGATTTCCTTGATGAGCTTGGTATCGAATATAAGAGAACCGATCATGAAAGAGCAGACAATATGGAAGCCTGCAATGAGATCGATGCAGTTCTCGGGGTGCTGATATGTAAGAACTTATTCTTATGCAACAGGCAGAAGACAAACTTCTATCTTCTCATGATGCCGGGAGAAAAGAAGTTTAAAACAAAGGAGCTTTCATCACAGATCAATTCGGCAAGGCTTTCTTTTGCAGAGCCGGAAGATATGCTGAAATATCTAGACATAGAACCGGGAGCGGTTAGCATCATGGGGCTTATGAATGATAAAGATCATGCGGTTCGGCTTCTTATTGATGAGGATGTCCTTAAAGGAGAATACCTTGGATGTCATCCCTGTGTTTGTACATCAAGTCTGAAACTGAAAACCGAAGATGTAATAAGAAAGTTCCTTCCGGCAACAGGACACGAATACAGAACAGTACATCTGGTGGGAGAGGATTGAACAGGGACTTCGGGCGCACCGTTTTTGATTGAAGAACCTTTAAGACATGATACAATATTCATGTATTAAAGCTGTAAACAAAGGAGGGGTAAAATTGAGTGGTAGCAAGACTTACATGGCGAACGAGCAGAATTCTTCCCAGGGTCTCGTTGTGTTGGAGGAATTCAGGGAGGAGACAAAGAAGCCGATGGAATGCACCACTGAGCTTCTCATGAAACTCCTTCAGGATAATAAGGATACCGAATATGGTAAGAAATACGGTTTTGCCGATATTCACACCATTGAGGATTACCAGAAAAAGGTTCCTGTTATCACATATGATGATATTGCGGAATATCTGGAACGGATGATGGATGGTGAAAAGAACATCCTTACTGCCTATGATTATAATCATTTTAACGAGACCTCCGGAACCGTCGGAGTTCCGAAGGTTGTGCCGATGACAGAAGAACAGTCACAGGTTTTTGCCCGTTATAATAATCTTCTTATGTACGGGATCATCCGTGAGGACCTGGATCCGGACTGGAAAGAGGGAAGGGGATTCTGTACCTCCAGCGGAAACTGCCGCACCCTGCCAAGCGGACTCACAGTGGGAGAAGCTTCCGCAAAGATGGCGGATTATATCAAGGGCGGGAAAGAAGCCCTGGATCAGATGATAAGGGTAATGTATACCTCACCCTTAGAAGGTCTCAATCCGGAGCACGGCGTTGATACCAAGTATATCCACACCCGGTTTGCCCTTATGGATAAAAACGTCCGTGGCATGATAACCGGATTCTACAGTGTTATAGTTCTTTTCCTGAGATATATTGAGGATAATTTCGAGCTCCTGATCCACGATATAGAAACGGGGACTATTTCCGATGAGATAGATATGTCGGATGAGTGCAGGAAGAGCCTTTTATCCAAGATAGAGCCCATGCCCGAGAGAGCGGCAGAACTCCGGGAAGCCTTTAAGAATGGAGTTGATTCGCCCTGGGTAAGAAAGGTATGGCCATACTTTTCCTATCTTACCGGAGCCGGCGGTGACGGATTTGAAATCTATGACAGACAGATAAAGGAACACTTTACGGGAGACGGGATCAAAAATGTCTATTCCGGTGTCACTGCTTCCGAGGGACTCTGGTCAGTTCCCTCCGGCATTAATGACTTTGACAGCATTCTTGCGCCATCTGCAGCTTTTGTGGAATTTCTCCCTGTGGAAGCAGGGGATGATTTCAGTAAATGCGTGACTCTTGATAAGTTGGAAGAGGGTAAGGTATACGAACTCATCATCACAAACCTAAGCGGATTCTGGCGCTACAGGATGAGTGATGCCGTGAAAGTAACCGGTTTCTATAATAAAACACCCAAAGTTCAGTTTATGTACAGGGTAAACCGGACCATAAATCTTGCAGAGGAAAAGACCACGGAAAAGGCCCTGCAGATCTGTGTGGAAAAGACAGCAAAGGAAATGGGCATCGATCTTGCAGACTTCTCTGTATATCCAAATACCGATGTCACTCCTAACCGCTACGACTTCCTTATAGAGCCTATGCGGGAGGTGACGGAATTTGATATGGACGCTTTAAGGGAAAGTATCTTTAAGAATCTCTGTGAAGCAAATCCGGTTTATCGTGACTGCTATGACGACCACTGGCTGGATAAGCCTGAGGTATATTTCCTTCAGCCGGAGACATCTATTCTCTACCGGGATATGATGGTATACCGCGGGTCATCTATGAACCAGTTAAAACCTGTCCGTGTGATAATGAATGAGAAACAGAGGAAGTTCTTCTTCGGACTTCTTCAGGAAATGTAATGAGTGAGACTGCATACTATAACGGCAGGGTATATACGTCAGATAAGGACCGGCCGGTGGCACAGGCTTTTATCGTCTGTGACGGCCGGTTCAAGGAAGTCGGGGATAACAATATCTCAAGGGGTTGTGAGAATAAGGTTGATCTCAAGGGACAGTGCGTCATTCCCGGACTTGTAGATTCGCATTGCCACATGTTTGCCGGTATCACAGAGGCAGATATGGATATTATTTATGTGGATTCCTCCACAAAGCCCTCTGAGCTTGGAAGGATGTTATCTGAACTTGCCGGTGAAAAAGAATATGAAGAGGGTGAAACCATCGCTGCAATGGGAATAGACCTGACCCGGGGAGAGTTTTCTGCAGAAAACATTGACGGATATATTAGTGACCACCCTGTCATTGTTTTCAGCGACGACGGACACGCTCTGTTACTTAACAGTAAGGCAATGGAAACTCTTGGGATCGATGAAAACACGAAAGACCCCGGGGAACACAGTTACTTTGCAAGGAACGGATCGGGGATACCCACCGGTCTCGTGATAGAAATACCGGCGATGATGCAGTGTAAAAAACTGCTTGCCAATAAAAAAAGTAATCCTTCGGAGATCCTTAAATTGCTTTCAAAGCAATATGCATCCTATGGCTACACTACCGTATTTGAGGCCATGTCTTCAGACAGTGAAGACGATGGATTGTTTGAAGTTCTAAAAAACTTAAGTGACAGAAACGAACTTAAGTTACGTATCTCCACAAGTTTCTGTTACCACGGAGAAGACGGTGTCGATCCGGAAACCGCAATAAAGATACTGCGTACTTTAAGGGATTCTTATTCCGGCACCGTGGTTTTCAATAATACCCTGAAGATAATTGTAGATGGCACAATAGAGGAACACAGCGCCCTTCTCTATGAGCCCTATTCAGACTCGAAAGGATCCTGTGGAAATCTGATGATTCCTGAAGCAGATATGGAAAGGATCATAAGGATGGCAGGTGACGCGGGTTTTAATATCCATGTCCACGCTATCGGCGACAGGGCTGCAGGCATAGCTTTACGTATTCTCAATTCTCTCGGGGAGATTTCCGGGACAAAGACCATTGCTCATAACCAGCTTTACGGAAATGAGGAGATAAAAGCTATCACAGGGACACGTGACATCTTCTTTCAGACCACGCCGCACTGGGTAGAAGCCGATGATTTCACGTTTAACGCCCTTGGGAAAAAGAGATATGAGATGCAGTTTCCCATGCATACAATGATCAAAAATGATGTGCCCGTTTCCTTCGGGAGCGACAGCTGTCTTGATGAGAATACCGCTGATCCTTTCCGCGGTATGTATTTTGCCGTTTCAAGGGGAGAAGCATCTTCCGGGGATATGTGCTTTCCACCAAAAAGTGAGGGAATATCCAGGGAAGAAGCTCTTTTAGCTTATACCATTAACGGGGCCCGCCAGCTTAAGCTTTCCTCTGAAACAGGCAGTATCGAAGAGGGGAAGTCTGCTGACTTTGTGATCCTGGACCGGGACATCATGAACTGTACCCTTGAAGAACTTAAAACCACATCCGTTAAAAAGACTTTTTTTCACGGGGAGCAGGTATACGGGACCGGGGTACAGAGTGATTAACAATCCTTGCGTACTGTTCCTCGGGGATCATTGGTGTCCCGATCTCCTTCAGAAGCTTTTCAGAAACTCTGAAATCTCTTGCGTATTGTTTCCCGGCCTCCTTTACCAGCTGAAGACGGGGAACAGTGACGGGAGCGGCTTCCGGTGCATTAAACATAGGACTTTCAGGTATCGTGATAATGGTATGATCCCTTGGGAACAGCTTGATGAACTGGGCAGTCGTCGGTTCAAAATTATTCCTGCTATTCGGGAAACCGCATCCGCAGATCATCACATATTTAAGGTGGGAGAGATCTGTCTGTCCCACATGGTGGTAACTTCCGTTTTCCTCCCTCATTTCCATTGAAGTAAGCGGTAGCAGGCGGTCTATCATTGCTTTCATCGGTGCCGGCATACCGTATGCATACAGAGGAAAACTGAATATCAGAAGGTCACTTTCCGGAATTTCACTAAGGATCCTTTTCATATCGTCGTCATATTTGCAGTTTCCACCGTTATGCATACAGGAAAAACATCCCTTGCAGTATTCAATATGCATGTCTATGATGTTTACTGTATTTATGTCCTGTTCCCCATGCTCTTTCATTCCTTCGATAAAAGCACGGGTTATATGCATAGTGTCGCTTTTATCCCTCTTGGGACTGCCGTTAAAAACTGATATCTTCATTGCTGGATCCTCCTTATAAAACAGGCCTCCTGCCCTCTCGCTAAATTATCTGAACAGATTGTAGATCAGTGCTGACGATAAAGATACCTACGGATAGTAGAGTTTTGATTTTGAATTTATGAGTATGAAAACATCTGAAAACAAGATACGTGTATCAGCAGTATTCTACGGACGTGTTCAGGGAGTGGGCTTCCGGTATTCAGCCCATCATCTGGCAGAGATGCTGAGACTTACCGGGTGGGTCCGGAATGAATATGACGGCAGCGTAACTGTCGAGATACAGGGGGACAGGGCTTCCATAAACCAGTGGTTCAATCTTATCTCACAGCGCAGGTTTATAGAAGTCGAGAAGGTTGATAAACATGAAATACCCGTGGATGAAAATGAAGGACGTTTCGGGGTCATATACTGAAGAGGATATTCACACCATCTTTATCAGTAATGATCCCGTTTACAATTTCACAGGAAGTCCTCGGAGTCGGAAGGCAGGCGCTCACCATTATTTTCATTTTATAGTTTCCCCCTGTTTTTCAATCAGTATCCTTGACACCTCTATAATACTTTTATGTTTCAAAGCCCTTGGTTCAAAATGAATAGCTGAGTACACTATCTGCATCACGATCCCTGCACCAAAAGTACTTATAATGGTTCCTATTCCCACGGGTCCTCCCAGCAGCCATCCTAAAAGAAGTACCGCAGCCCACAGAATGATCTCAACAACACCTATCGGGATATTTGAAAGCCTCTTTCCCAGTCCGACCAACAGAGCATCCCTTGGTCCGCAGCACTGCTCACTCTTCATATATACTGCCATACCAAGAGCCATGAAAACAAACCCTGCCAGCATTATCAGTATTCCAATCCACAGGCTGCTGTTTAATGGCAGAGGATTAAAGCTGTTAAAGAACTGGACAAAGTTTCCGGTTAACAGTGCATCTATGATCGTACCAAAACCTATTCTCTCTTTCATAAGAAGATCTATCCCGAGGATCATGAGCGCCATTATAGTCATGGATATCCCATAATTAAACGGTGTATGATAGGAAATTCCCATACCAAGACAATCCCATGGCGCAAGGCCTATGTTTGCAAATATTGTAAGATGAACGCCGAAAGAAAAAATCAAAAGTCCGGCAACTATTCTTATCCATTCAACGGCTATTCTTCGCTTCATAGCTCTCTCCTTAAATTACTCATTGGGACATTTTAACACATTTAGAGTCAATGGAGTCCACGTTGACTCCTTAAAAAATATGTTGACAGGACCGCGATGTTTATGTTATAAACTGTTTAGCTGCTATACAGCATCTTTAATATCCCGGAGATTTATATGAAAAACGATAAAGAACTGGCCTGGCTCATGGAGCGGATAATTCACAAATACATACAGTATGAGAAGATACCGCAGCAGTACTGCGACGGTCTGGTTCTGACCCAGCCCGAGATACACACCATCGCCATAATTGGAGATAATGAAGGTATCAATGTTACTGCACTTGCCAAAACAAGAGGGATCACTAAGGGTGCAGCATCCCAGATGATCTATAAACTCAGGGATAAAGGACTTGTTGAAAAAAGAGTATCTCCGGATTCTGATGCGGAGCTGAATCTTTTCCTTACGGAAATGGGGAAAAAGGCCAGAGAAGAGCATCTTAACAGGTACAAGACCAATGGAGAAAAGTTCGCCTCCATATTAAACAGCGTACCGAAAGAAGCAAAAAAAGCCATGGTGGAGTTCTTTGAAGCATTTGAAAAGGAGCTCGACAGAATATCCGGCTGACAGCTTTTTTTATACCATAGGTGTATAGCAAATATACAGTTTACTCGATAAACAGAGGAGGGAAAATGAATAGTAAAATTGATTTTATCAACGGAAAAACTTTAAGCTCGTTAATGAAGATGTTCATGCCGCTTTTTGCTGCCATGACGCTCACAATGATCTACAGCATGGTAGACAGCTTCTGGGTCGGAAATATGCTGGGAGAGCATGGAATGTCAGCACTTACAGCAGGAACTGCAATAGTTCTTTTAATGAATTCGTTGTCCATGGGTATGGGAAACGGAATATCTGTAATGGTTGCAAATCTTGTAGGAGCAAATGACAGAAAAAGACTTCCCGGGGCCATTGCCACTATCATTTCTGTCTCGGCAGCGATCTCTGTTTTTCTTTTTATCTTTGGGGAACTTGCGGTCCACCCTGTGCTCGGAGCGCTGAAAACACCGGAAGTTATATATAATGATGCAGCGCTTTACCTTTCGATATACCTGATCGGAAATACAGCATTATTTCTGTATATGCAGTTTACCTCGATATTCAGGGCTTTCGGAGATCCTGTTTTTCAGATGAAGGGGATGCTTTTAACGGCCATATTCAATGCGATAGCAGATCCCTTCTTTATAAAGATGTGGGGGCTTTCCGGAGCGGCTATAGTAACAGTTTTATCCGAGATCATGTGCCTTATATATGCGCTGCTCTATTACAGATCCCGCAAAATGTTTCGCATGGATTTTAAGAATATAAATATAGATGATGCTAAAGAGATGCTAAGATTATCTATCCCTACCACCATTCAGGCCATCATGCCTCCTTTAAGCTCTGCAGTAATGATCTCCTTTATCACGCCCTTTGGTCTTATTCCCATGGCAGGATTCGGAGTAGCGAGAAATCTGGAGCTTATCATGTTCATGCCCACAGCCGGCATGTGTATGGCAGTTACCACTATTGTAGGACAGTGCATGGGCGCAGAAAGGGCCGACAGAGCTAAGGATTACTTAAGCGCCGGTATGCTCATCGGAGGTCTTCTTATGGCGCTGTTTTCTCTTCTGGTCATTTTGTTCTCCGGACAGCTTACAGGATTATTCGGACAGGGTGCAGAAACGGCTGCCATAGTAGGCGGATTTTTTAAGATCATCAGCATAGGCTATGTATTATATATGCTCACAAGCTGCATCCAGGGATATATTACCGGTACCGGAAACCCGGGGATGGCAATGATACTGCTGATGTTATATTATATAGTTTATCGCATACCGGCAGCGATGATCTTAAAAAGTATATTGGGCTTAAATGGAATCTGGTTCGCATTTTTGATAAGTCATATCCTGGCATTTGTAACAGCAGAGATAATAAAAAAATACCTTCATTTTTCTCAACATATTTCAATTAAAACAGAAGCATTTACGTAAAAAAATTGCAGATTGGAGCTTTTGTTGCATTTTGGAGTGGTTTTTCCGCTTGCTCCTGTAATATACTCCTTACGGTTAGCAATGGCTAATTACAAAATGAAAGAATGTGTATTATAATGAGTAATGATAATGCAAGAGATAACTTAGTTAACGGTAACATTGTCAAAACAATGCTGTCGCTCAGTATTCCCGCAATACTTGGAATGGTTGTGATCGGGCTATACAACTTCATGGATGCAGTTTTTGTTGGAAGGATGGTAGGACCTGAAGCAATGACGGCAGTCAAGGTCTCTTATCCGTTTACGCTCCTTAACAGCGGCATTTCCACACTTTCCTTGGTTCACTTTTCGTAAACTTTGCCCAGTCCTCCAATATGGTAATGAGGGGTGAGGGCAAGCTTAAGACTGCTATGCTTATCATGGGATCCGGGGCACTTGCAGGTCATGACCATGCTTCAGCAGACTGTAATGTATAACACGGTTGAACGTTGTGGTGGCGGTGAATGGCAGACAATACTCGGGGCGGCATTAAGTCTTCAGGCGTTTTCCTTTATTCCGCTCTGGGGAATAAGCCAGGGTTACCAGCCTGCGATCGGTACAAACTACGGTGCAAAATCCTATGACCGCGTACGTGCTTTTAATAAGGCCTTTATGATAGCAGCTACCCTGCTGGCAGCAGTATTCTATATACCGGTCATGGCAGCACCCAAGGCTATGCTTTCAATGTTTATCACCGATCAGGCGATCGTTGAGATGGGAGCACCTATGTTAAGAGTATTGTTTACATCATACATTACATACGGAGTGCTGATCCTTGCCATCACCTTCTTCCAGGCCATCGGAAAAGGCGGTAATGCGGCAATACTTACGATCTTAAGACAGGTTTTACTTTTCCTGCCCCTTGTATTGATCCTCCCGCTTCTTTTCAGTAACAGCGTTGAAGGAGTATTTTATGCACAGTTGATAACTGATGTAATCGTGCTTTTTATTGCGGTGATCCTTATGGCAGGAGCATTTAAAAATATCACTCAGGAAGAGAGGTTGGCGTTAGCGTAAATGAAAAGTGATCCTAATCAAAGTCAGGTTAATAGGGGGCCATTTTTGACTCCCCACTGACTCCCCATTGACTCTTACTATATATTATAGTACTATAAATTATAGTATAAGGAGGATGGTCATATGTCGAGTATTGATCTTATAGTCCTAGGTTGTGTAGCAAAGCAGCCACGGAGTGCATACGATATACAAAAAGATGTGGAAGAGCATAACTTATCGGAATGGACAAGGATAAGTATCCCTTCGATCTATAAGAAAGTGCTGAGACTTAAAGAACAGGGATATATTGCCGATGATGAGGTTGCCGGAGAACGGTTTGCTACAAAAAGTGTTTATCATATAACAAAAAAGGGAAGGGAATACATGAAATCCCTTATGACGGAAGAATCTCTGAAACCACCGAGAGTGCTGCTGGACTTTAATGCAGTTATCTGTAATCTGAACAAGGTTGATAAGCCTACAGCTTTGACTTTGATCAAAAATATCATATCTGGGATAGAAGACTCTAAGAAGTTTTATCATTCTGCCTTGAAAGAGCATGCTGATATTCCATTCGTGGGAAGAACTATCATGGAACAGCAGGAAAAAATATGTGTGACCCTCCTTAAATGGGCAAAAGATCTGTACGACACTTATGAGAAAGATTAAAACGAAAAACTATGGACAAGATGAGGGGAAATCTAATAATATATTTCGAGGATCCGTTCTGGGTGGGAGTTTTCGAACGGATTTCTGACGGCAAGCTGTCGGTATGCAAAGTGACATTTGGAGCAGAGCCCAAGGATTATGAAGTCAGTGATTTTGTCTTCAGGCATTTTCATGAGCTGCGTTTCAGCCCGGCTTTGGAGGTCGAGCTGAAACAGATAGCGGATAATCCAAAGCGGAGACAGCGGAATGCTGCGAAACAGATGCAGAATACAGGCATCGGAACCAAGTCCCAACAGGCTTTGCAAAAGCAGCGTGAAGAAATGAAGGTGGAACGCAGGCTTGTCAGTAAAGAGATGCGGGAAGCAGAAAAGCAAAAACAGTTTGACCTGAAACAGCAAAAAAAGAAGGAGAAGCACAAAGGACACTAAGGTTAGTTCAAAGATGCAGCAATAAGGAGCATCTGGCATGTGGTTTTGATTTTTCGAGTTTCTTGAGAACAGTTCTTCAGACAGTATCTTTGATAGCGAAAGGCTGGCGGTTAAAAGCATGGAGAATTCATCAGAAGTGCAGAATCTCTTTGGACTTTTAAGGAATGCCGGATTATCAGATGCGGAACTGGAAATGATCGGTTATAAAACTGGCACAGGATCATTAAAACAGTGATTCAGTAATTTTGGTGGCTTAATCATATATAAGAGGGAAAAATGACACGAAGAGAAGCGGCAATGGATAATTTCAGAAAAGGATATAATTGTGCACAGTCTATCGTACTGGCATTTGAAGATATGCTCCCTGTTGATAAAACCCTGTTATCAAAGATGGCTTCGTCTTTTGGAGGCGGAATGGGAAGGCTCAGGGAAGTGTGCGGCTCTGTCAGCGGTATGTTTATGACGGCAGGTCTGTTATATGGATACGATGGGCCTGAAACAGGAGATGTGAAAGCAGATCATTATGCCAGAATACAGGAACTGGCACGCAGATTTGAGGAAAAAAACGGATCCATAGTATGTCGTGAACTGCTTAATCTTAACGTCAGACATGATAAACCTGTTCCGGAAGAACGGACAGACGAGTATTATAAAAAACGCCCATGTCCGGAATTGATAGGAGATGCGGCAGAGATACTTGAAAAGTATATTAAAGAAAATCCGGTGTAATTAGGGTTGACTCCCTTTGACTTCTTGTAGTGACAGCGGATAGCATGATATAATACAGCTTGTATTTTTGTGAAAGGAAGGGCTGTTTGTATTAATACTATCCGCTTAAAAAATATTATAGGAATTCTCTTTTGTTGTTTGGCTGCCTGTTTTTCAGGAGTTCTTTCTGACTCCGTATATGCAGGTAATACCGCGGTATTTTCCAAGAGTGAGATCACTGAACCATTGAAGAAAAGAATAAATGGTCTTTCATACAAGGCTGATTGTACCGTGCCTTATGAGGATCTGAGATACTTAACGGTCACTTATGTGGATTTCACCGGACAGGACAGGACGGGAGAGATCATATGCAATAAAGCAATAGCGGACGATCTTCTGGATATATTCCGTAATCTCTATAATGCCCGCTATGAGATAGATAAGATACGTCTGGTGGATGAATACGGGGCAGATGATGATCTTTCGTGCCTCGATGACAATACATCGTGTTTTAATTTCAGGACAGTTGAGGGAAGCAAAAATCTTTCAAAGCATGCCCTGGGACTTGCGATAGATATCAATCCTTTCTATAACCCGTATGTCACTTATCCGAACGGGAAGATAAGGATTACTCCTCCGGGTTCGGAGATCTACGCAGACAGAAATGCTGATTTCCCTCATAAGATAGATAAGAAAGATCTGGCGTATAAAGAATTCACAGCCCATGGTTTCACATGGGGCGGAAACTGGAAAAGCCTGAAGGACTATCAGCATTTCCAAAAAGCAAAATAAATGAGTCGCTGACTCCGGCTGGTTTATTTGCCATTACCTGTCGTACGCTGGAATCCACCGGGGGAATGACCATGGGCACCTCCTGCGATCTTGTCAAGGTCTTCGACATCCAGGATTATACCTGCTTCTTCCGCTTCACTTTTTATATTATTAAGAATGGTCTTAACTTCTTCTGCTGATGAGGCATTTTCAATTTTCTTTTTCAATTCATTTGTAAGTTTCATATGTATACCTCCTGATAAATTTTATTGTTCTTTGATATATTATACGTTAGAATAGCAAAATATAGCAGGAGTCAATGGGGACGGTTCTCGGTGACTTATTTTTGCCTGCAAAAACGAGTCACCGAGAACCGTCCTCATTGACTCCCCATTGACTCCCAAGGAGGTTTTTTGAATCATGTCAGAACTTATCAATGCATACGAATTAGGGGATATGCAGGCGTTGTTTTTTACCGACAAGGTAAAGAAAAATGCTGAGCTTCTTCTCATGCCTGCCGGGACGGATTACAGGGAAAAAGAAATAGATAAAGAGCATGATCACAAGGATTCCCTTGTGCAGATAAAGCTTGCGGGCGATACCTATACCGGAGGTTATGCGCCGGGAGCGTCCATGAGGATGGATACTGCTTTAAGTACATTTTTCTATGATAGTCAGACAGTTACGGAAACCGGTGATGTGAAAGAGATAGTTACGCTTCTGAAGGATGAGAGGGGATATACTGCAGAGCATCATTTGAAATACACGGCGGGAGACAGAGTAATAAAGAGTTTTAGTGTATTTAAGAATGAGTCATCTTCTGACGTCCAGCTGGAACTCCTTTCGAGCTTCTCCCTGGGAAAGATATCTCCCCTTATGGAGGGAGACGGCCATGATACCCTGAAGCTCCACAGGATACGGAGTGTATGGAGCATGGAAGGAAGAAAGGAAAGCATTCCGTTAGAAGATCTTCAGTTAGAACCTTCATGGACCGGACATGCTGTCAGATGTGAACGTTTCGGTGCAGCGGGTTCATATGCTGTAAACCGGTTCTTCCCGGTGATGGCAGTTGAGGACAGCAGAAATAATATTTTCTGGGGTGCGTCCATAGCCCATAATGCGTCATGGCAGATGGAGGTTTACCGGAGAGGAACGGAAGTCCAGATATCCGGAGGTCTTGCAGACCGTGAATTCGGACACTGGGTGAAGACCGTTAGATCCGGGGAAAGTTTTAACACTCCCGAAGCATTTCTCACTGTCTGTGCTTCCGAAGATGAAGAGGAGATTTTCAGAAGACTTGCAGATGCGATGGAGGCCCCTCTACAGGAAAATCCTCTGACAGAGAAAGAACTGCCTGTTTTATTTAATGAGTACTGCACGACCTGGGGAAATCCTTCTCATGAAAATATTGCAGATATCGTAAGAAAGATTTCCGGAAAAGGTTTTGAATATTTTGTTATAGACTGCGGATGGTATAAAAGACCGGATGTGCCCTGGGATATCTCCATGGGTGATTATGATGTTTCAAAGGAGCTGTTCCCGGAGGGGCTGCAGAAAACCGTTTCTCTTATAAAAGACGCGGGAATGATCCCCGGTCTATGGTTTGAGATAGATAATGTGGGATCAGCATCGGAGAGCTATAAGGATACTGAGCGCCTTTTAAAAAGGGACGGCCATGTCCTTACGACCACAATGCGGAGGTTCTGGGATTTAAGACAGCCCCGTGTAAGGGAATATCTTAATGAAAAGGTCATAGGAACACTAAAGAAATACGGATTCGGATATCTGAAGATAGACTGCAATGATACCATAGGGATCGGGTGCGACGGAGCAGAATCTTTAGGAGAGGGACTTCGGCAGAATCAGGAAGAATCTGCGCGGTTTGTTGACAGGATAAAAAAGGAGATCCCCGGGATAATAATAGAAAACTGCGCATCCGGCGGACACAGGATAGAGCCGCTAATGATGTCAAAGTGTGCCATGGCTTCATTTTCGGATGCCCATGAATGTGAAGAGATACCGGTGATAGCTGCGAATCTTCACAGGGTGATCCTTCCTGCCCAGAGCCAGATCTGGGCGGTTCTTCATGAAAGTGACAGCCTTAAACGCATTGCGTATTCCATAGCGAATACTTTTCTGGGAAGGATGTGTGTTTCGGGAGATGTGGTAGACCTTACTGCGGACCAGTGGGAGCTGGTGGATAAGGGTATCGCATTTTATAAAAAACTGGTGCCTGTTATAAGAAAAGGAGAGACCCACTTCTTCGGACCGAAGATCACAAGCTACAGGCATCTGAATGGATGGCAGGGTATTTTCAGAGAGAATAAAGAAAAAGGCAAAGCATATATCCTGCTTCACAGCTTTAACGGTGCAGCGGGTACGGAGGCGCTTATCCCGGTGCCTGAAGGGTACAGTGTAAAGGATATTTATTCTTATAAAGATGAAAATACCGGGATCTCTGACAGAAGAATAAGATATCATTTTGATGAAGATATGAAGTCAGTGTGTATTTATCTGGAGAAATGACAAACGGAGGAAAAGGGGTATGGAGTTTGACCATTCTATAGTACGAGACAAGATGCGTTTTAAGGAAAACGTTCTTAAAGCACATTCTGACCATGTGGCATTCAGGAACAGGGAAGAAGAGGAGAAAGGATTAAACTCTTTAAGGCAGTGCCTTAACGGGATCTGGAAATTCCATTATGCGGAAAATATAAAAACGACGGTTCCGGATTTTTTCAGGGAAGAATATGATGTGTCGGGCTGGGATGATATTCCGGTTCCGGCACATATTCAGATGGAAGGATATGACAGGCCGGCCTATTTAAACATTCAGTATCCCTGGGACGGATCAGAGGATCTGAAGCCGGGTGAGATCCCGGAGATCTTTAATCCCGTGGGAAGCTATGTCACATTTTTTACCGTTCCGGAAGAATGGAGTGGTCAGAAGGTATGCATTAATTTCGACGGTGTAGAGTCGGGATTTGCCTTATGGATCAACGGTAAGTATGCAGGGTACAGTGAAGACAGCTTCACGGAATCCGCTTTTGATATAACAGGGTATTTGAAAGATGGAAAAAACCGCCTCGCTGTACAGGTCTTCAAATGGACTCCCGGAAGCTGGTTTGAGGATCAGGATTTCTTCCTTTTCAGCGGGATATTCAGAGATGTATATCTTTATACCGTGCCTAAAGTTCATGTGTTTGACATGAAGATAAGGCCGCTCTTAAACAGCACTTATAAAAAGGGAACACTTGAAATAGAACTTGATATGGAGAAGGATGGAGGAAGTATTAAGTATGCCGTAAGCTTCGTCGGGAAGGTGATCCTTTCAAAAGAGATCCCTGTGAAAAAGAGGACGCATATAAAAGAGAAGATCGACAGTCCTGAATTGTGGAGCGCGGAATACCCTAATCTCTATGACATTACATTTACCGTAAAGAATGAAGATAATGAAGTCACAGAGTTCATCAGGGAAAAGGCAGGGTTCAGACGGTTTGAGATAAAAGACGGCCTTATGAAGCTTAATGGAAAGAGGATCGTATTTAACGGTGTAAACCGTCATGAATTCTCATCTGAAAAAGGAAGGGTGCCGGATCATGATGCCATGCTCTCGGATATCCTCTTTATGAAGAGGAATAATATAAATGCAGTCCGTACGAGCCATTATCCGGACGCACATGCTTTCTACAGGCTCTGCGATATCTACGGCATATATATGATAGCTGAAAACAATATGGAGACCCACGGGGTATGGGAATCATTCCGGATCGGCAAGACAGATCTGAACGGAGTGATACCGGGAGATAATGATGAATACCGTGAAATGCTGTTAGACCGGGTAAATTCGACTTATCAGAGAAGTAAGAACCATCCTGCGGTACTTATCTGGTCCTGCGGAAATGAGTCATATAGTGGAAGTGTCATTCAGGATATGGCAGATTTCTTCAGAAATGCGGATCCTGACAGACTTGTGCATTATGAAGGAGGAGACTGGGATAAAGATAACAGATACCCGGATATGACGGATATGTATTCAAGAATGTATCCGCCTGCCGATGAGTGTGAGAGATTCATCAATTCCCCAGAACATCAGGATAAACCGTTTATTCTGTGTGAATACGTACATTCCATGGGTAACGCCCAGGGAGACATGCAGACTTATATTGAGCTCTCCGAGCGGAATCCGAGATATCAGGGTGGCTTTATCTGGGATCTTGTGGACCAGACTATAAAGGAGAAAAACTGCTACGGTGAAGAATATCAGGCATATGGCGGGGATCACGGTGAAAGACCGACAGACTACGATTTTTCTGCAAACGGGCTTCTGGACGGGAACCGGAATCCCTATGCAGGAAAGGTACAGGCGGTCAAGTATAATTACCAGGGCATAAAGATAAGGATAGACAGGAAACGTAATGGCCTGCGGGCTAATATAAGGAATAAATATCTCTTTACACCTACATCAGATCTTGACTGCATACTTACGATTGAAGGAGAGGGGAATCTTGTAAGTAGTGAGAAAGTCAACATAGACATACCCCCTCTTTCCGAAAAGACAATAGACCTTCCTTCTCCGGAACTAAATGAAGGAGGTGAGTATGCGGCCACGCTTTCATTCAGATTAAAAGAAGATAAAGCATATGCAGAAAAGGGCTACGAAGTGGCTTTTGGACAGGGGATCTTTAAGGTAAAGAAAACCTCTGCAGTGAAAAAGACGGAGGGCACTTTCCACGTGGTAAAAGGCTGCTTTAATACCGGCGTTCACGGGGACAATTTTGACATATTGCTTTCGAATCTTAAGGGAGGTATTACGTCCTACAAATATAAGGGCAGGGAAATGATAAATTTCATTCCACGGCCTAATTTCTGGAGAGCACCCACCCAGAACGATAACGGGAATCTAATGGCTTTTTATCAGGGATTCTGGAAGAATGCCAGTAACTATCAGACACACATCCGTCCGGGAGAGAGCCCCTTTGATCCGGAAAGTGAAGCACGGAAATATCCTGTTATCACCGAGAAAAAAGACTTCGTGGAGGTCAGCTGGAAAAAGTATCTCCCATCGGACAAAATGATATTTGTCACTGTGACATACCGTATCTATAAGGACGGAAGAGTAAGGGTGATAATGGATCATGACGGAAAAGCAGATCTTCCGCCTATGCCTGAATTTGGCTTTTTATTCAAGCTTGATAAAGAATACGATAAGGTGATCTGGTATGGACTGGGACCTGAAGAAAATTACTGCGACAGGACAGAGGGCGCAAAGCTCGGAGTGTATGAGAGTACTTCTTCTGAAATGGTATCGCAGTATGTTGTTCCCCAGGAAACAGGGAACCGTTCCGGAGTACGTTGGGCCAGGGTTGTAAATGACAGGGATGAGGGACTTGAATTCCGCTTTATCTCAGCCGGTGGGGACGGTGAAAGTGAGATCGGAGGTATGGATTTTTCTGCCATACCCTATACCCCTGACCAGCTGGAGGAAGCGATGCATCCTTATGAACTGCCGCCAAAGCATTTTACGGTCGTCCGTCTTTCCATGAAACAGATGGGCGTCGGAGGTGATGATGCATGGGGAGCACCGGTTCTTCCCCAGTATATGCTGCCCTGTGACAGGTCTCTTCACTTTGAATTTGAGTTTATGGGTGTATAAAATAAAGCAATAAATAGCAAGATGGCACATATTGACAGAATAGTGGCACAAATACACATTGTTTCGCCTATAACATGGATTATACAATTACATTAACGCGGAGGGTTCGCCATATATGAAGTACATGGAGATCATGTATACAAATGTCGAAAATTACGCCTGCCTTGAAAACCTTCAGGACAAGGGAATGCTTGGCGTAAGCATGGCAGTGAATCTGGATTATACCGGCCGGGAAGCCTGTGAGAAAGGACACAGATTCGGACCTTTTGTGCGTTATTGTTATCTTGTGCACGTTGTGCTCTCCGGAAGGGGAGAATACAGGGTTATGGGTAAAACATACGAAGTTGAGGCCGGCAGCGCTTTCGTGATCTTCCCAGGAGTAGAGTCCGTATACCAGGCGAGCAAGGAAGACCCCTGGACCTATTGCTGGGTCGGCATGCACGGATATAACGTGGAAGAATTCTTCTCGGAGCTTAATATCACTCCAAATGATCCCATTATCGAACTTACGGATACAAAGGTATTGGAAAGCTGTGTGGATGAGATGCTGGAAATGAGCCAGATCAACCATGCCAATGAACTCATCCGTCTCGGACAGACAATGAGGTTTATGGGTTTTCTGGAGAAATACCGTAAGAAAACGAGCGCGGTTAGCACTGAACGTCGTTATTCGTCCAGAGTCTATGTGGAGTATGCCATTGATTTCATAAGGAATAATTACCGGAGTGACGTGAAGATAGGGGATGTGGCAAATCACATTGGTATTAACAGAAGCTATCTCTCCCGTAATTTCAAGAAAGAAATCGGCATGTCCCCGCAGGAATATCTAATAAATTACCGTCTGGAGCGTGCGGCAGAGCTCTTGACCGAGGGAGAGGAAGCTATAGGAACCGTCTCTGCAAGGGTCGGATATTCGGATCAGATGACCTTTTCCAAGGCCTTTAAGAAGAAGTATGGTATTACCCCCTGGAAATACCGCTCCGAGCGGAAAAAACCGCTGATCAGGGAAAATGACAAGAACATGGATCTTACAAGAGTCAGACTATAAGGAGGTATTGCATGGATATTGTCTTTCATGAGGGGACGAAACAGTTTCATTTATTCAATGACAAAGTTAGCTATGTGATCGGTATATTTCCAAACGGAGAGCCGGGACTCCTGTATTACGGAAAAAGGATACATGACAGGGAGGATTATTCCTACCTGATAAATTATGAGTTCAGGGCCATGATGGTGGGAAAGCCGGATAATGAGGTTTTTTCAATGGAGATGAACAGGTGCGACTATCCTTCTTTCGGAACTTCCGACTTAAGGGAGCCTGCATTCGATATCACATATGAGAACGGTTCACGTGTGAGCAATTTCCAATATGTCTCCCATGAGATCAAAGACGGAAAACCGGGCATTCCCGGACTTCCGGCTGTATATACCGAGGATGACGCAGAAGCAAAGACCTTAAACATACGTTTTAAGGATGAGCTTACCGGTATGGAACTCATTCTCTCTTATACCGTTATGAGGGATCATCCCGTTATCACCAGAAATGCACGTTTTATCAACGGCGGAGATACAAGTGTCCGTATTGAAAAGGCCATGAGCCTTTCGATCGACCTTCCCGACAGGGATTATGACTGGATCCAGTTCTCAGGAGCATGGGGAAGGGAAAAAGTGCCGATCGAGAGGAAACTTGATGAAGGAATAACGGCTGTCAGGAGTATGAGAGGACATTCCTCAGCAAATCACAATCCCTTTGTTATCCTGAAGAGAAAAAATACAGATGAATTCCAGGGAGAAGCTATCGGCCTGTCCCTTGTTTACAGCGGAAATTTTGTGACTGAGGCAGAGTGTGATACATACAGAACCCTGAGATTTATGACCGGTATAAATCCCGAGGGATTTTCATGGAAGCTTGACCCGAAGGAAGAATTCCAGACACCGGAAGCTATCCTCACATGGACGGAAGAGGGTCTTAACGGTTTAAGCCAGTCAATTCACAGGCTCTTCAGAAAGCGTCTGTCAAGAGGCGCATGGAAGGAAAAGGAGCGTCCCATCCTCTTAAATAACTGGGAAGCTACGATGATGGATTTTGATGAGGAAGCGATACTTAAGATCGCATCAAAGGGAAAAGAAGCGGGCGTGGAACTTTTCGTGCTGGATGATGGATGGTTCGGCAAAAGAGATGACGATACCAGCGGCCTCGGAGACTGGTATGTTAATACAAAGAAGCTTCCCGGGAGCATAGGAGGTCTTGCTGAAAAGATCCATGATATGGGGCTTATGTTCGGACTCTGGTTTGAACCCGAGATGGTTAATCCTGACAGCGACCTTTACAGAGCACATCCCGACTGGATACTTGCAGTTCCGGGACGTGAGAGATCACTTGGAAGACACCAGATGGTCCTCGATATGTCAAAGGATGAGGTGTGGGATTATCTCTATGAGAGAATGCATTCCATAATCGAGGAAGGAAAGATCGACTATGTGAAGTGGGATATGAACCGCACCATAAGTGAGTGCTACAGTAACGGCACCCCGGCGGAAGAACAGGGAAAGGTATATCACAGATACATTCTGAATGTTTACCGCCTGTACGAAAAGCTCATTGCCGACTTTCCGGAGCTCTTATTCGAATCCTGCTCGAGCGGAGGATCCAGATTTGATGCTGGCATTATGTATTATGCACCCCAGACATGGGGGAGCGATGACACGGATGCGGTGGAGCGCTTAAAGATACAGTACGGTACATCCTATGGTTATCCCATATCTTCCATAGGCGCCCATGTATCGGAAGCGCCGAACCAGCAGACAGGCAGGATCACGCCCATATCCACCAGAGCTGCCGTGGCATATTTCGGAACCTTCGGATATGAAATGGATCTTAATAAGGTCAGCGATGAAGAATTCAGTGAGATAAAGAAACAGATCGCATTCATGAAGGAAAACAGAGGACTTATCCAGAGCGGAGATTTTTACAGGCTCTTATCTCCTTTTGAGGATAATTACTGTTCATGGATGATCGTGTCGGAAGATAAGAAAAAAGCGGTCTTTGCGTACTACAGGATCCTGTCGGAACCGAATTCCGCCCATCGCAAGGTGCGGCTCAAAGGACTGGACAGAGACAGGCTCTACCATTTTGACGGCAGCGAGTACTATGGAAGCGAGCTTATGGAAATAGGAGTGGAGATCACAGAAGCTCCCGGAATAGAATGGAAAACACCTTCCGGAGACTTTGTGTCAGGAGTATTTGTGATCGAATAGAGCAGAGATTTTTTGTCATTCTGCATCAATATGAAAAAGTGTCACATAAACACATAAAAGTGCAACACTCCCACATAGGTATTAAGATTACCGGGAGTAAAATATAGTTAAAAGTTACAATTTCAGAGCAGCGAAAACTCTGGAAATATGAAAAATCTACAAGGGAGGTAATTTATGAAATTCAGAAAGATCATGGCATTATGTATGGCAGCGGTTTTTACGGTATCACTGTCAGCATGTGGAGGAGCAGCACCTGCAGCAGACGCAGGAGCAGCACCTGCGGCTGAAGAGGCACCTGCAGCTGAGGAAGCAGCACCCGCAGCCGAAGAGGCACCTGCAGCAGAAGAAGCTCCCCAGGAAATGGGCGGCAGCGTTGAGGGTGAGCTCAATGTTACTATCTGGGATGAGGGCCAGAGACCGGGACTTCAGGAGATCGTTGATGACTGGAGCGCACAGTCAGGCGTAAAGGCAACCATTCAGGTTGTTGACTGGAATAACTACTGGACACTGCTTGAAGCAGGAGCAACAGGCGGAGAGCTTCCCGATGTATTCTGGATGCACTCAAATGTAGCACAGAAGTACATGGAGAATGATCTCCTTATGGATCTTACCGATAAGATCTCTGCAAGTGACAAGATCGATCTTGGAAATTACTACGAAGGTATCGTTAACCTCTATAATTCAAACGGCAAGCAGTACGCTGTTCCGAAGGACATTGATACCATAGCGCTTTGGTACAATAAGACTATCTTTGATGAGATGGGTGTTCCTTATCCCGATGACACATGGACATGGGATGACTTCGCAGCTAATGCAAAGAAGCTTACAAATGATGATCACTGGGGATTCGCGATTGCTCCCGGAAACAACCAGGAAGGTTACTACAACACTATCTACTCTATGGGCGGATATGTTATAAGTGATGACAAGAAGACCTCGGGAATGGATGATCCTAATTCCATCAAGGCTGTTAAACTCTTCACCGATATGATCGCTGACGGTTCATGTCCTGATCTTGCAACTGTATCCGAGACAGCTCCCAACGAGCTCCTTCAGGCAGGCAAGACTGCAATGGCTATCAACGGATCATGGATGCTTGCAGGATATCGTGACAATGAATATACATCAAAGAATTGTGACGTAGCAGTTCTTCCTTACACAAAGGATCCCAGCGACAGAGTTTCCATTTACAACGGACTTGGATGGGCAGCAGCAGCTAACACAAAAAATCCCGATGCAGCATGGTCTCTTATCGAGTACCTCGGCTCAAAGGAAGCACAGATCAAGCAGGCTGAGCTCGGTGTTACAATGTCAGCTTACAAGGGAACCTCAGATTCATGGGTTAACAGCGTTGACTGCTTCGACCTTAACGGACATATGAAGATGCTTGATGCTAAGCTCGTATTCAGACCTTACTCAAGAGATACCACAGTTTGGGAAGACATGATGATCGAGAAGCTTCAGGATGCCTGGACAGGTGATAAGCCTGTAGAGGATGTCTGCAAGGATATAGCTGCAGAAATGAACGCAGCTCTTGCTGAAGAGTAAAGAAGGATAGAATATTTCTATCGTGTAATAATAATGAAATAAAGGGGTGCGCCTGGGGAATCAATGCTCCCCGGGCGCATGTTCTATAAAGGGGGTTACCGTGAAAAACAAAGTAACATCCAGAGAAAGAAGCGAGTTTATATGGGGTTGGATCTTCATCCTTCCTACAATGCTGGGACTCTTCATATTGAATATCTATCCGATGATCGATACGGTCAGGCAGAGCTTTTATAAGACCGGAGATTTTGGAAAAGGTAATATTTTCGTCGGATTGAAGAATTATGAAAAGGTCATGGGAGATACCGAGGTGTGGCAGGCTCTGTGGAATACGATAAAGTATGCCATAGTGGAAGTACCTGCTTCCATCGTTATAGCTCTCCTTCTGGCAGTTCTTTTGAATAAGAAGCTGAAGGGAAGAGAAGTATTCCGTACCATACTCTTTCTGCCAATGGTAGTTGCTCCTGCAGCGATCGCCATGGTCTGGAAATGGCTGTACAATTCCAATTTCGGACTGATCAATAATCTTTTCCATATCAAGGTGAACTGGATATCGGATCCGAATATAGCCATATTTTCCATAGCAGTGATAGGTATATGGTCTGTTATAGGTTATAATATGGTGCTTTTCCTCGCCGGGCTTCAGGAAGTACCCCATGATTATTATGAGGCGGCATCTTTGGACGGGGCCAACGGATGGCAGCAGCTTATACATATCACGATTCCCCTTATTTCGCCGACGATCTTCTTTGTGCTTGTAACGAGGATCATCGCAGCTATGCAGGTATTTGACCTTATCTATATGATGATCGATCTGAATAACCCTGCATGGAAGAAAACAGAATCACTTGTATTCCTCTTCTACAAGTATTCCTTTGAACAGAGTAAGAAGGGATACGGCGCAACTGTTGTAGTTGTTCTTCTGGCAGTAATCATGCTGCTTACTGTTCTGCAGCTTATCGGTCAGAGGAAATGGGTTCATTACGAGTGAGGGAGGCACGATCATGAAAAAGACAGTTTCTTATGTTTTTATCTATATAGTGCTGGTATTGATCTCCATCACCATGCTTGTTCCCTTCGTATGGATGGTGCTTACGGCATTCAAGACTACGGCAGAAACAATGCAGATCGATCCTTTTGTATTGGTACCGCACGTATGGCAGACCCAGAATTTCAGTAATGTCATCAAAGCCGTGGATTTTGCGAGATTATACGCCAATACCCTCGGAATGATATTCTTACGTATAGTGTTTGCCATAGTTACGGCAACACTCAGCGGATATGCATTTGCCAGACTTAATTTCAAGGGAAAGAATTTAATGTTTGCAGTTGTACTGATCCAGATGATGGTCCCGGTACAGATATTCATAATCCCCCAGTATGTAATGGTAAGTAAGCTTCATATGACAAACTCCATCATGGGACTTGTGTTCCCGGGTGTGGTTTCGGCATTTGGAACTTTCCTCATGCGTCAGGCATTTTTGCAGCTTCCCCATGATCTTGAAGAGGCAGCGAGGCTTGACGGATGTAATATTCCACAGACATTTTTCCACATAATGGCACCTCTCACCAGATCTTCAATGGTTGCTCTCGGTATCTTCACTGCAGTCTTCGCATATAAGGATCTGATGTGGCCCATGATAGTCTGTCCGGATAACAGGGCGACTACCCTCGCAAGTGCGCTTGCAAAGATGAATGCACAGTATCAGCAGAAGTATCCTGAACTCATGATGGCAGCACTTATCTCCTGTGTTCCCATGATAGTGATCTATATCATCTTCCAGAAACAGTTCATTGAAGGTATAGCTACTTCCGGCGGAAAGCTGTGATGTAAAAATAAAGAAATAAAACCCCGGGTCATGATACGACCCGGGGATCAGTTTGCCCGGTGTTCTCTACTTTCCGTAGGTGGTTAAAGCTGAAACGCAGATATATCATTTCATCAGAACCGAAAAATGCAATGCACGTAGGAGGAAAGTATGAACCAGTATGTAACAGGCGCAGTGATAAGAAAGATGCGCGAACAAAAGAAAATGACACAGCTTCAGCTTGCTGAAATGCTCGGGGTAACTGATAAGACCATAAGTAAATGGGAAACGGGAAAGGGATATCCGGACATAACACTTTTAGAGCCCATTGCCGATGCTTTTCATATCTCGGTTACGGAACTGATCTCAGGTAACAGGATTAAGAATGAAAATGTATCTGCGAACATGATGCGGTCGAAATTCTATATTTGTCCCATCTGTGGGAATGCAATACACAGCATGGGAGAAGCAGTCATACAGTGCCATGGAGTACAGCTCCTTCCGGCAGAAGCAGAAAGCCCGGACGAGGACCATATGATCTTTATTGAGCGCGTCGAAGATGAGTATTATGTCAGGATAGATCATGAGATGACTAAGAACCATTACATTTCTTTTGTGGCAGCATCATCTTCAGACAGAATGCAGATGGTGAGACTTTATCCGGAAGGAAATGCAGAGGCACGGTTTAAGATATCCGGAGTAAAGAAAATATATTTTTACTGTAACCGGGACGGAATGTTTTCCATGGATGTGGTTAAGGGTATTGATGACAGAGAAAGATCATATGATGATGCGGCTGAAAGACGGGATCTGGAGAAGACAGCAGACATATTGTTCGGATAATACTTGACGGGCTAACGTATAATAGCTACAATAAACCTGTTATATATACATTGATAATACACTCAGAAGAAAAGGGAACATAAGGGACAGTGAAGTGCTTTGATGAGTTCAGATCCATAATAGCGAGACTTAGAGCCAAGGACGGTTGTCCATGGGATCAGGAGCAGACCCACGCAAGCCTTAAGGCTGCCTGTATCGAGGAGTCAGCTGAGGTCATTGCCGGCATCAATATTTTAGACCGGACGGGAAACCCGGAGAACCTTAAGGAAGAACTGGGAGATCTTCTCCTGCAGATCATGATGCATGCCTGTATTGCAGAGGAAGAAGGAATGTTTACCATAGAGGATGTGATAGAAGGCATCACCGAGAAGATGATCCGGAGGCATCCCCACGTGTTCGGAGATACAACTGTTTCAGATTCGGAAGAGGTTCTGAAGAACTGGGAAGAGATAAAAAAGCTGGAGAAAGCCGGAAAAGAAGATGATTACGAATATCTGAAGGAGGCCTTCAGTGAATCGGAGGAGCTCATAGCAAAGGCGAGAGAGCGTAAAGAAAGGAGCAAACGATAATGTCTATTTTATTGACAGGAGGTGCCGGATTTATCGGCAGCCACACACTGGTGGAGCTTTTGAACGGCGGTTATGACGCTGTGGTAATGGATAATTATTCCAATTCCTCTCCCAAGGCTCTTGAACGTGTAGAAGAGCTTACAGGAAAGAAGGTAAAAAGCTACACTGCTGACATATCTGACAGAGAGGCTCTTGAAAAGATCTTTTCCGAAAATGATATAAAGGAAGTCATTAATTTCGCATCCCTCAAGTCTGTCGGCGAATCTGTTGAAAAGCCCTGGGAATACTACAGCAATAATATCGGCGGTACACTTACACTTCTGGACGTTATGAGAAAGCACGGAGCGAAGAACTTTGTTTTCTCATCTTCCGCAACGGTATACGGAGATCCCGCAGAGATCCCTATAAAAGAAAACTGTCCCAAGGGTACCTGCACCAATCCCTATGGCTGGACCAAGTGGATGCTGGAACAGATACTTATCGATATGCAGAAAGCAGATCCCGAATGGAATATGGTCATCCTGAGATACTTTAATCCCATAGGTGCTCACAAGTCAGGACGTATCGGAGAAAACCCCAAGGGCAGACCCAATAACCTTATGCCTTACATTACACAGGTAGCGGTTGGAAAGCTTCCGGAGCTTGGCATATTCGGTAATGATTATGATACACCGGACGGAACCGGAGTCAGGGATTATATCCATGTAGTGGATCTCGCGAGAGCTCATGTGAAAGCCATTGATAAGCTTAGAGAAAACCCGGGATGCTTTATTTGCAATATCGGTACAGGACAGGGATACTCTGTGCTGGAGCTTGTAAACACCTTCCAGAAGGTTAATGATATAAAGATTCCATACAGCATTAAGCCCAGAAGAGCCGGAGATATCGCTACCTGTTATGCAAGCCCGGAGAAAGCCGAAAAAGAACTGGGCTGGAAGGCAGAGTACGGGATCGAAGATATGTGCCGTGATTCCTGGAACTGGCAGAAGAATAACCCCGAGGGTTATTGAGGACAGTAGTCGGATATTTGATCAGGCAGGGGGATAGGAATGTCAACAAAAGACAGGATACTGGAAGAAGCTTTAACCTTATTTTCCGAGAGAGGATATGACGGAACAGGTGTCGACCTGATCGCAGAAAGGGTCGGGATCAAGGGCCCTTCTTTATATAAGCATTTTAAGAGCAAGCAGGATATAATGAATGCTCTCATAGATGCCGCAGAGGAACGCTATGATGAGTTTTTCGGATCTGATAATCACACAGGGGAGATCCCCAATAGTAAAGATGAGTTTATCAAAATGACCATGAAAAGGATCAGGTTTACGATCAAGGATCCGATGATAAAAAAGATACGGACCTTTCTTGTACAGGAACAGTTCCGGAATGAACGGCTTGCAGAGATCACTACCAGGCATCAGGTGGACGGACTTCTGAAGATGTATGAGAAGATCATATCCGGTATGATGAAGAAAAAACTTATCAAAAAAGATGATCCTGAAATGCTGGCATTGGAATTATCTGCACCGGCAGTTCTTCTTATAGCTAAAGCCGACAGGGAGCCTAAACATCAGAAGAAGATATTGAAAACCATTGAAGCTCATGTCCGGCATTTCTGTGATGTGTACTGTAAGTAGATCCCGGATAGCAATTCAGCGGACTCACGGTCCGCTGAATTTTTATGATCACCTTCCGATCAGCACTGCTTCATAGGGTCTTAGGTTCCCAATGGAAGCAGGTGCGGAATCTTTAATATCTTCATAGCTTGAATGCAGGATCTTTTCTCCGGCTGCCTTATCTATGCCGGCCTTTTCCGGATCATAGGATACATCTTCTCCGGTGAAGTTCACGAGTATGACGATACGGTCATTTTCGTTCTTTCGTTCAAATGCATATATCTCTTCACTTTCCGGAAGAAGCTCTTTATATGCTCCGTTTATCAGCACAGCTTTTTCACTCCTGAATGAAGTTAATTTACGGTACCAGGACAGGACGGAAGAGGGGTCTTTACTCTCAGTCTCTGCGTTTTCATTAATATAATCATCATGAACCGGAAGCCAGGGCGTACCTGTAGTAAACCCGGCCTGATCACTTATATCCCACTGCATCGGAGTCCGGGCATTGTCACGGCTTAATCTGTGAACACAGTCCAGTGCCTCTTCTTCTGAAAAGCCCTCGCTAAGTGCTATTTCATACTGGCTGTGTGAATTCAGGTCATCATAGTCATCTATCGAGTCCCAGGCAACATTCGTAAATCCCAGTTCCTCTCCCTGATATATGAAAGGAGTTCCCCTGAGGGTCAGAAGCACGGTTCCCAGGGCCTTCCCTGCCAGTACCGGATCTGTATTACCCGGGAAGAAATGATCTATGGAACGCGGTTTATCATGGTTTTCAAAATAGATCGGGTACCAGCCGTTTGAAGCAGTTGCCTTCTGGCTGTCGGTAAGAGCCTTTTTCAGATCGGTGAGAAGCCAGCTTCCGGTTTTGCACCAGGTCTCACTTTCCTTGAAGTCGAGATTGACGTGACTGAACTCGAATATCATGTCAAAGACACCTTCACTTCCAACCCAGTATTTCAGCTGATCCGGACTTACCCCGTTTGCTTCTCCGACTGTAAAGACATCCTTCCCTTCCGTAACCTTGGTTTTGAATTCACTAAGAAAGTCAAGGATACCGTCAGTATTGGCGGTCATCTTATGAATATCAGCGCGTCCTTCCGAGTCATCCACCGGCCCGTCGGAAAAATCCGCAGGCTTCTTGATATAGGGTATTGCATCCATACGGAAACCGCCGGCTCCTTTTTCTATCCAGAAATTGGCTATATCACAAAGGGCCTGTCTCACATCCGGGTTTTCCCAGTTCAGGTCAGGCTGCGCAGAAGCGAAGGTATGAAGATAATACTGCTGTCTTTCTTCACACCAGGTCCAGGCAGATCCGCCGAAGATACTTCTCCAGTTATTCGGTTCGCTCCCATCCTCTTTCGGATCCCTCCAGATATACCAGTCACTGTATTCATTATCCCTGCTCTTTTTAGAAGCGAGGAACCATTCGTTCTGATCGGAGGTATGGTTAAAAACAAGATCCATAACCACATGGATCCCTTTTTCATCTGCTTCTTTTATCAGGGCATCCATATCCTCCATCGTGCCGTATCTCGGGTTTATGGCATAATAATCCGCCACATCATAGCCGTTATCCATCATGGGCGATTCATATACGGGAGTGAGCCAGACCGCTCCGACACCGAGACTCTTCAGATGGTCAAGCTTTGAGCGGATCCCGTTTAGGTCGCCGTATCCGTCTCCGTCCGAGTCCTGGAAGCTGTTAACGTATATTTCATAGGCATTTGTCTTCTGCCACCACAAAAGATCATCAGATGATCCTTCAGATAGATTGTTATTCGTCATATTCG
Organism: uncultured Lachnospiraceae bacterium; assembly: GCA_902779445.1. GTDB lineage: Bacteria > Bacillota > Clostridia > Lachnospirales > Lachnospiraceae > NK4A144. Next base: position 48,288 of record CACZBM010000007.1, on the reverse strand, counting down.
AACACCCCGTTAGAATTATTGCGGTTAAACAAAAAATTGAGATTATTGCCTTTATTCTTCTATTCATTATTCCAATCCTGATTCAAAATTTTTTTCCATTATTACACATCTGAAAATATAACGTCAATGATGGTATAATCGTAAGTATATTCACACAATACAGTATACATGCAGGAGGCACAGCATGAGATTTCTGCATACATCTGACTGGCATCTGGGACTTTCATTCCGTGGAGGAGTTTCATATGCGGATGATCAGAAATATGCCATAAAAAATATATTAAAGGTCGCGGCAGATGAAAAAGTGGACGGGATCCTCTTAGCAGGAGATATCTTTGATAAAAGCATTGCATCATCCGAGGCTATTCATATCTACGACGAAGCAATGACAGATATATGTGTTACCATGGGTATCCCTGTCTATGCCATAGCCGGGAACCATGATGGTGCCGAGCGGATCTCCCAGTGCAGTGAGCTTCTTAAAAAAAGCGGACTGTATATTTCAGGGGCACTGGAAGAAAAGCCTTTTGTGATCAATCATGGTGATACAGATATTTATCTTCTTCCCTGGATATCGACCGATAAGGTCATATCCGTATTTCCGGAAAAAGCGGATGAGATAAGATCCCTTGAAGATGCATATGGGGTGGTGCTGGATACCTTCCGCTCATCATTTATAAAAGGTCATAAAAATATCCTTGTGGCCCATGCCTTTATAGTGAACGCAGAAACTTCTGTAAGTGACAGGGCTGCAGAAGTCGGCAAAGCTTCGATGATCGGTTCACATGTATTTAAGGGTTTCGACTATGTGGCGCTCGGCCATCTTCACGGACCCCAGAAGATAAATGATAAAATACGGTACAGCGGATCTCCGGTTCCTTATTCCTTCGGAAAAGAAGAAACGCAGCAAAAGAGCGTTACGATAATAGATACAGATACATGGGAGCAGAAGGTGATCCCCCTGCCGCAGCTTCATAAAAGGTCAACGCTTAAGGGAAGCTTTGAGGAGTTGATGAGAGCGGACTATGAAGATGATATCCTTAAAGGGTATGTGAAACTGGAAGTAACTGACAGTTTTATCGGTATGGACTCCATAGCAGCCTTCAGAGAGAGATACGCGAATCTTCTGGAGATATCCGGGAAGGATATTGAGAAGGATGATGTAAGTATCACGATGACGGTAGAGGAATTTGAACACGCCGATACGGATCCCCAATCTGTTTTTTCACAATACTGTAAAGATATGCTGGAAGAAGAACCAAATGAGCATCTTAAAGGTCTTTTCACGGAAGCACTGAGTGAGTTTGAAAAAGAGGAAATAAACAGATGAAGCCCTTAAAAATAGAATTTCAGGCATTCGGACCGTATGCCGGATATGAAATGGTCGACTTCGGAGCCATAGCTTCAAAGGGACTCTTTCTGATATGCGGAAAAACAGGCATAGGGAAAACAATGATCATAGATGCCATGACATTTGCGCTTTTCGGGAAAAGCAGCGGCAACGGCAGAAATGATCTTGAGGCAATGCGCTGCACAAACGCGGCTTTTGATGCCACCACCTTTGTCAGGTTTGAATTTGAAAATAACGGAAAATACTATCTCTTTGAGCGGAGGCTGGAAAGGAAGCGTAAGAACCTGTCTGCTTCCTACAATGTGGCTGAAAAGGGAGCTGACGGAGTGTGGAAGCCCATTATGGAAAACCCGAAAGAGAAAGCTCTGAATGAAAAAGCAGTAGAGATAATAGGCCTGGAATACGGTCAGTTCCGTCAGGTCATTGTCCTTCCTCAGGGACAGTTTGAGAAGCTTCTCACATCTCCTTCGGATGAAAAAGAAAAGATCCTGATCAGTATCTTCGGTGAAGAAAAGTGGCAGCAGATCGCAGACAGGTTTTATGCCAAGGCGGAAAGCAGAAAAAACTCCCTTAAGGAAGTACGGGAAAAGATCAGGATAAGTCTTTCAGAGGAAGGCTGCGAGTCATTGTCCCAGCTGGAGCTTATGGTTAAAAATAAGCAGGGTGAAGAAAAGGCATTGGATAATGATAATGAAAAAGAGGATCACGACGGAATAATAAAGGCGCAGCAGGAGATCCTGTCGGTTATTAAGAGATTTGAAGATCTGCACAAAGCGGAAAGAACTGTAAAAAAACTGGAAGAAGAAAAAGCTGAAAGGGAACTGTGGGAGAAAGAAGCAGGTGATGCAAAACGCGCTGAAACAGTGAAGCCCTTACTGGACACGCTCCGCAGCACTTTTGAAGCATACGAAAAAAGAAGGGCAGAAGAGGAAACCGCAAAAAAGGCTGAAGCCGGAAAAATGAAAGCTGCAGAAAAAGCTGCAGAAAAATTGAAATCCCATCTTGAAAAAGAAAAAGAGATTGAAGATCTGAAAAGTAAAAGGATCCGTTACGAAGGTAAACGGGATGACTATGCAGGTATTGATGAAGCAGAGAATAAGCTGAATGAAGGAAAAAAGAAAACAGCTGATGCCCTGTCACAGGAAGAATCCGTAAGGATGCGTTCTGACGCTGTATCAAAAGAGATCATTGCGCTCAAAAATGATTACAGGAGACTCGAGTCGGAACACGGGGAGCTCTTAAACCGGTATCTTTCAGGGATAACCGGAGAACTTGCTGCCAGTCTGAAAGACGGGGAGCCATGCCCTGTATGCGGCAGTACCGAGCACCCGAATAAGGCATGCTCCGCAGATAATTCTACTACCAGAGCTATGGTAGACAGGAAAAAGAAAGAGTGCGATAAAAAATATCTGGAACTTCAGGAAAGGTCTGATGAACTCGAAAAGCTTAAAAAGCTTGAAAAAGAGAAACATGATGCCCTTGAAAGATCCAGAATGGAAGAAGCAGCTTTTTCGGCTGAACTTGAAGAGAAAAAGAAAAATCTCATAGAAGGGATATCGGCATTAGAAGAGCTTGAAGATGTTATAGAAGAGCTCGCAGATAGCATTGAAGCATATGAAAAGCTAAGATCAGGTCTTTTCGAAGAAGAAAAGAAGGCAAAGGAAGCCTATACCGAAGCAAGGACACAGACTGCGGCCTCTTTAAATGAATGTAAAAACGCCAAGAAAAAGTATGACGAAGCTTTGAAGGCTGTGGAAAAGGGCCTTAAGGATAATGGATTTAAGTCAGAAGAAGAGGCTCAAAAACTCATGCTTACAACTGATGAATTAAATAACCTGACAAGCCGCATGGCAGCATATGATGCGGATGTCAGGTCTTCAGGCGAAAGTCTTGAAGCCCTGAAAAAAGAGCTTAAGGACATCGAAGAACCTGATGAAGAAAAATGCAGGGAAGCGCTCGATAACGCAGAAAAAGCCAGGGCAGAATATATAAGAAAAAAAGCCGTGCTATCAAAAGAGATCGAAAGGCTGTCAGATAAACTTAAGGATCTCAAGGCAAAAGATGAGGGAATGGATGAAAGAATAAGGGAAGCAGATGAGGATTTTGCTTTTGCGAAAAAACTCCGGGGCGATTCCGGTACCGGGCTTCAACGGTATGTCCTCGGCATCATGTTTTCATCTGTGATCGCAGAAGCAAATAAGATGCTGGAAATGGTTCATGGAGGCAGATACCGCCTCTTCAGGTCCGATGATAAAGTACAGGGCACAAATAAGCGTGGCCTTGAACTCAAGGTTTATGACAAGTATAGCGGGGAACATGAGGGGAGATCTGTCAGCACTCTCTCAGGAGGCGAGAAATTCCTGGCCTCTCTTGCGCTTTCGATCGGAATGTCTACGATCGCACAGAAAAAAGGCATCCGGATAGATGCCCTTTTTATAGATGAAGGATTTGGCTCCCTTGATGATGAATCCATCGAAGATGCCATGAATGTATTAAACAGCATTCAAGAGGCAAATGGACTTGTGGGGATCATCTCTCACGTGCAGATCCTACAGGATCAGATACCTGCAAAGCTCCGGATCATCGAGGACGATTATGGCAGCCATATTGTAGAGAGCATTGGGTGAGGGAGATCCCACTTACCTGCCATGGTCTTTCCTGATCCTACAAAGCTCGTCCCAGCCGATGACTTCATCACTGTATCCCATAGCTTTTGCAGCTTTCCGGGCCGATTCAAATTCGTTTTTGGAAAATCTTCCCTTTACATCCCCTTTATCATCTATTATCTCCCAGGGATAATCCGGGTCGGCACCGCTTATTCCCTCGCTTAAGAAAAGGTATCCGCCGTTTACATTTTCGAGCATATCATCATTAATTCTGTTCTTCTTATCCATAATGATCTCCTTTCGGCATTTGCCGGTAAATTCAATTTTGTTTTCACTATATTATACGGAAGGGATGATCATTATGGCAATTCCGGGAGAAAAAAATTTCTAAAATTTGAATAGTGATTTTTGTGATACAATAGCAGGGATGGCGATGGATCCGATGAAAGGACTGTTCCATGAAAAAGAATTTAAGCGGGAAAGAAGTATATACGGCACTCGCGGAAGTTTATCAGCAGCTCTATCTCAAGCCGGCGGAAGAAGGCCGGGAAGAATATGCGGATATCGTAAGATGCGGAGAAGATGCTGAAGTTAAAGATCTGTCCCATTTCACGATGAATGAAAGAGACAAGCTCGAGTATCTCAATACTCCGGCGGGAGAAGTCTGCTGCGTGACTATCTATGAAAGGGAGGACTTCGAAACTTTCCTCCGGATAATGGCGAATAAGTGCAAGGCTGTGCCGATACCATCTACACAGGGAGCTTCAATACTTGATGGTGTGATCAACTGGACAAAGATCTATGATCACAGGGATGAGTTTTTAAGATCGGAAACAGAGAAAGGAAATCCGGAGCCGGACTGGGATGAAGAGTTTAAGAGATTTACATCAGATAAGAAAAATTATCTGGATGCCCTGATAGTGCTTTCCGTCGGACCTTACAGTGCAATACCTGCTTCAAAGGCAGGGGTAAGTGAAGATGAGTGGATCCGTCTATCTGATACTATAAGGAAATACCACGAGTGTACGCATTTCATATGCCGGAGAAAATACAGGGACAAAATAGATGCTGTATGGGATGAGCTGGTGGCTGATGCTGTGGGGATTTATGCAGCATTCGGAAAGTTTGATCCGGAAATGGAGGAGATATTTCTTGGGATAAAGGATGGCAGATACGAAGGAGGACGGCTGGAAAACTACGTTAAGGAAGACCTTTCGGAGCTTTCATCGAAGATCTCAGGTATCCTTAAAGCATTCCGCGATATGATAAAGGAAGGCCGTGACCCATATGAAACAGCCATTCTTTTGGAAGAGAGTAAAGATGATCTATGGTAAATAGTGTTAATAAAGTTAAGAGGTTTAACATGTTGTCTGAAGAAGAATATACAAGGGCTCTGGATCTTAAGCGTGATCTGCATATGCATCCGGAGCTTTCAAACGAAGAATATGAGACTACGGGGAAACTGAAGTCACTGCTGTCGGAACTGCCCGGTATGGAAATACTGCCGCTTAAAACGGATACCGGAGTAATAGCGAGACTTAAAGGGGAAAAAGGCGGAAAAGAGATAATGCTGAGGGCAGACATTGACGCTCTGCCCCAGACAGAAAAGTATGAATCCCCATGGAAATCACAGAACCCGGGAGTTATGCACGCCTGCGGGCACGACCTGCATACGGCGTCTCTTTATGGCGCTGCAATGGCCCTTTCCGGAATGTATGAAAAGGGTGGATTAAAGAATACGGTGGACTTTGTGTTCCAGCCTGCGGAAGAAGGGACCACCGGAGCGAGGAAGCTTATTGATGCAGGACTTTTCGACCTTATTCATCCGGACTACTGTTTCGGACTCCATAACTGGCCTTCTGTTCCTACGGGTAAGATAGTGTGCCGTGAAGGTGCACTGATGTCCGCTAAAAGGAATTTTGAGATAAGGATCATTGGTGCCGGAGGCCACGGCTCCATGCCCCACTTAAATATCGATCCCATAGTATGTGCGGCAGCGGTAGTACAGTCGCTACAGACTGTGATAAGCAGAAATACCAGTCCTCTGGATTCGGCAGTCCTCTCGGTTAACCGCATAGAAGGAGGGTCACCGGCTAACCTTGTGGTGGATAAGATAATGATGAGAGCCACCGTCAGGTCTTTATCTGAAGAAACCCTGAACAGACTTCTTAAACGGGTGGAAACCATTGTGGAGAAGACCGCGGAAGCCTATGAATGCCGGTCAGAGATTATCTGGGAAGAGCGGATACCGGCAGTTTTCAACACTCCGGAAATGACTGGGATCGCAAGGAAGATAGCACTAAGAACAGGATGTGAGATCATTGATGCGCCTCCGGCTCTTGCCAGTGAGGACTTTGCACTATATAGAAGCACGGTTCCGTCCTTCTTTTTCTGGGTCGGCAGCACGCCGGAAGGAGAAAAGGTGGAAGAGCTTCACAGACCTTGTTTTCATGCTGATGATGAAGCATTGCGACATGCAGCGGATGTGTATATAGAAGCAGCTTTGACAGATTAAACAGCAGGAATCCAAATATTTAAGGAGGAATCATGAGAAACAGAAAGGCTGCAATAGTACTTACTTTGGTCATGGCAATGACACTGTTGGGAAGCGGGTGCAGCGGGCAGAACGCTGAAACCGGCAATACCAATACTGCAGAGGCAGAAGCATCGACTGAAACCGTAACAGAAGAGAAAAGCTCTGGAGAGGTCATCCCTGAAACAGAAAGTACAGTGGAAAGCAGCACTGAAGAAGTAAGTACTGAAGAGAGTGATATGCCAAGCGAAAAGGGAGACGGCGATATCATCATACCTGTTATCGAACATCACGTTATCGAACGCTCTGATGATAAGGGAACCTATTATTATTCAAGGTATGACAGTATCAGTCTCGGTGACCGGGGTTCCCAGTATCCCGATCTTGAAAATGTTCTGTCCGAACGCAGTGCGGAAATAGCTGCAAACGCAGAGGGTGAAGCGGATAATCTGAGTGAAGAGGACAGATCATACAGAGAAGAAACAGGTATTGAGCAGCCTTTCTATTCCAATAACACTATCTTTACAAAGAGAGCAGATAAGGATGTATTCAGCTTTATCGAGTCATCTGAGAGTTATATGGGCGGCGCTCATGGAATGTACGGTTTATTCGGGAACAATTATCACACTTCTGACGGCAGCGCCATTGAGCTGTCTGAAGTGGTAAAAGATATGGACAGACTGAAAAAGGATCTGGCGGATAAGCTGAATAAAGAGTATGCTGATGCAGGATTTTTTGACGATCCCGAGATTGCCCTCCAAACATACGGGGATAATGCCGAAGCAGGCGAGATCCATTTCAACTGGGTTCTTGAAAACGAAGGGATCACCTTCATATTCAATCCCTATGAAATAGCGCCTTATGCAGCGGGACAGCAGATAGTGACTATCCGTTATGATGAGGATCCGGAGCTTTTCACAGGGAATATTCAGGAAAATACCGGGAACTCTGTTCAGGAATTCGGTTTCTATCAGAATGTGAGCGTATTTGATAAAGACGGCAATAAGCGTATCCTTAATGCCAACGCCTATTACGATTATGATGCTCCGGGCGAGTACATGGAGTACCCGGTTATCTCTATGGAGATGGACTATGACGGGAATAAGCTTAAGGATGAGGATATCAAGGCCGGGAACGGTTATGAGATCAGAATGTATCTCGTACATACAGCAGACGGAAGCAACCGTGTCTATATCGAGAGCAGTGAGGACGGGAAAAATAAGAGTACCTCTGTATATGAGCTTCGGGATGACGGAAGCATAGCAAAAAGCGGAGTTAAGGACGGAGATTTTAGGAGCATAATTGATGCAGTATAGAAAGGACAGATACGGCCGTGAACTGTCCGCGCTGGGATTCGGCTGTATGCGTTTTACAACGAAGAACGGAAAGATAGATATAGATAAGGCAGAAAAAGAGATAATGCGCTCCATTGAGCTCGGAGTGAATTATTTTGATACAGCCTATATCTATACCGGAAGCGAAGCCGCGATCGGAGAGATCTTTGAAAGAAATCATGTGAGAGAGAAGATCAATATAGCGACCAAGCTGCCACAGTATCTTATCAAAAGCAGAAAAGCCATAGATAAATACTTTGCGGAGCATTTAAGCCGGCTCCGCACCACATATATTGATTATTATCTCATGCATATGCTTACGGATATCGAGGCCTGGAATAAGCTTGTGGGTCTTGGTATCAAGGAATGGATAGATGAGAAAAAGAAAAGCGGGGAGATAAGGAACATCGGTTTTTCTTTTCACGGAAATACAGATATGTTCTTAAAGATCCTGAATGCCTATGACTGGGATTTTTGTCAGATCCAGTACAATTATCTGGACGAAGATACCCAGGCAGGGCGCCGTGGCCTTGAAGAAGCCGGGAAAAAGGGAATCCCCGTTATCATAATGGAGCCCTTAAGAGGCGGAAAACTCGTGGACTTGATGCCGGCGGAAGCAAAGGAAATGATCGCTGCAAATGAGAGGGGTTATACCCCTGCAGAATGGGCTTTCAGGTGGCTCTATAACCAAAGTGGTGTGACAGTTGTCCTTTCCGGTATGAATTCTGTTGAAATGGTGGAAGAAAACTGTCGTACGGCATCAGACTGTATGCCGGGTTCTCTTACGGAAGAAGATCTCAAACTTATCGGAAAGGTCAGGGACAGCATCAATTCAAAGATGAAGGTGGGATGCACCGGATGCCGATATTGCATGCCCTGCCCCAAGGGCGTGGATATTCCCGCCATTTTCCGCTGCTATAACCATATGTACATGGAGTCGAAAAGCTCGGGTATCAAGGAATACTTCCAGAGCGTGGGATTTCAGAAGGTCTCTAAGGATGCTTCACAGTGTGTGCAGTGTGGAAAGTGTGAGCAGCACTGCCCGCAGCATATAGAGATCAGAAAGATGCTAAAAACCGCGGACAGAGAGCTTCGTCCTTTTTACATGAAGATCTTTCAGGCTGTAGCCAGGCGCTTCAGTCTGTAGAAGAACTTCCGGTGACTTTAATGGACCGGCCGTCACATTCAGTTACCACATTATCGTTTATAGTGTCATAGTTCTCAATTTTCAGGTCGGTAAGTAACGTGAGAAGTTCCTCATCCGGAGGCTCTTCCCTGGAAGTACTGATGACAGAATAACGGGGAGACACTTTCTTCAGAAACTTTTTCATTTTCTTTTCATGAGATCCGTGATGGGGCAGCTTTATCCAGTCAGCCCGTATGTTGAGAGAACTGTCCAGGATCCCGGCGATCCTGTCCTTTTCAATATCACCCGTAAAGAAAAGCTTTTTCGAGCCAAGGCTCACCATACAGAGAAGTGACATATTGTTGTCATAGTCATTAGTGTCTTCTGTGAGTTTTTCCGGATCGGAGGCCGGGATGATATCAAGGGTAAGTCCGTCAAGATGTTCTGATACTGTTGTATTCACAAACGTAACGTTTTCCAGTTTTTTTACCCGGTCCATCAGTTCCTGATAATGCCTTTTTTCACTGACATAATCCGGGAGATAGATCTTTTCAATATCGTAATCATCTATGAGAGAAACCGCACTTCCTATGTGATCCTGGTCATAGTGGGTGAGTATCATATAATCTATCTTTTCCACATGGCTGTTTTTCAGAAAAGAATCTATTACCGGATAAGCTTCTGCTGTTCCTGTATCTATGATACCCGCATGATCCTTGTACATTAGAACGGCGGAGTCCGCTTTGCCGACATCCAGGTTTGTAACAGTGAGGGTGCCGTATGCATCCCGGGAGCTTTTACCCCAGAAAAGTATATAGAGGAGAATGGCAATAAGCCCGGCAGCTGCAGCAAACAGAAAGATTTTCTTTGTTAAGTTCTTACTTTTCCCCGACTGTTTCATACACCTAGTATAGATAGAAGGTGATATACTGTAAAGCAGGATGCTATTCTTATCTGAATGTCATTCTGAGCGAAGCGAAGAATCTATGAGAGATCCTTCGCTGGCGCTCAGGATGACAGGAAAAACCGGGAGAGATTTTGAAGACTACAGTAAGGATATTATTATCCATTTATTTTATAATAATGCTTTCAATGCCGGGATATGCTTTCGCGGCGTCAGCGTTATCTCCGTTTCAGACAGGATGGACACAGGCTATTCCGGATGGGTATCTAAAGGAAGCCGGAAAACAGGGAAGGGTTATCCGGATAAAATACAACTCTAGGGATTATGCCGGAGACGGAGGAAGTATAGAAAAGACGGCCTGCGTATATCTTCCCTACGGGTACAATGCGGATGATACGAAAACAAGGTACGATATATTCTATGTGATGCACGGTCTGAGCGGAACCGCGGATGAGTTTTTCGGGATCAACGGGGGAGCCGCCAAAAACCTGATCGACAATATGATCGAAAAAGGTAATATACATCCGATGATCATTGTGGCCCCTACTTTTGATGCGGAAAATAAGCCTCAGGAATTTTCGCGGGCAGACAGTGAAGTAAGGCAGTTTCATTTGGATTTCCTGAATGATCTGATGCCTGCTGTTGAAGGGAAATATCACACTTATTCAAAAGGAGTATCGAAAAAGGATCTCATGGATTCCAGAGATCACAGGGCCTTCGGAGGATTTTCCATGGGATCCGTGACTACCTGGATGCAGTTTTGCTATAACTCCGATTATATCCGTTACTACCTGCCAATGAGCGGTGCCTGCTGGTACTACGGAGGTTACGGAAGCAGCCGCCCGGTAGAAAACAGTGATCTTTTGGAAAAGACGGTAAGGGATAATAAGCTGAATGAACGGGGATATTTTATTTATGCCTGCACCGGGACTAACGATACATTAAGGGGTGAAGTGGATCTTCAGATGAAGGAAATGTATGCGAGGAAAAATACCTTCACTCCGGACCATGTGGTCTACTTCATGAAAGACGGGGGAGCACATGACTACAGTTCGGAAATGGAATATATCTATAATGCGCTTCCGCTGTTCTTTACGGAGGAAACCGCAGAAACTGCCGTATATAAGATATATTCTAATTTTGAGCAGAAAAAAGATCCGTCGAAAAAAGAGGCGGAACTATATTTCTACAAGGGAAAGAAAGGAGCGGATTCCAGGCTCTATACCGGTGAAGACGGAAAGGCAAAAGCTATAGAGGCATCAAAACAGGGGTATAATGCCTTTGTGCTGAAGAGCCGTTCCGGAGAGAAAAAAGCTGCAGAGGACAGGGAAAGAGCAGCGGCGTTCATCAATGACAATACCGAATACCTGAATGTGGGAAAGCTTAAAAATTAATGTCAGAGCTTAAAACCTGTTCCTACAAACTGGGCTATATCCCGTCCTGTTTCATCCGTCACATTAATATTAATGACTATCGATGTCTTCCCGTTTTTCTTTATTGAGGATTTTGCATAGAGCTTTTCACCCTTTGCGGAGTTCAGATAATTAATGCTCACCTGCTGCGCTACTGTAGGCAGGTGGATCTGGTTTGCCAGGGCGGCGAACGCGAGATCCGCAAGGGTAAAGATCACCCCTCCCATGATCCCGCCGTTGGCATTTTTATGGTTTTCATTGAGAGTCATGCCGCAGCAGGAACTATCCTCGGTAAGATCTATAAGTTCCATGCCGTTTATCGTAGCAAATCTGTCTTTCTTAAAATACTCCCGTGCTTCTTCGGTATTCTTAAATGTTCCCACTTGATCATCCTCCTGTACTGGTACATATGATATCACAAATGTAGTAAAAACTTGCTAATAACGTATGTTATATGTTAAAAATAGTGTGGTAAATGCCGAAAATATCGGCACGGAAAGTCACAGAAGATCTGGAGGAAACTACATGGAGAAAGCAAAAGTTTATTTTACAGACTTCAGGACAAATCTGGGGTCAAGCCAGGGTGTCAAACTTCAGAGGCTATGCCGGACGGCCGGCATTGGGGAGATAGATTTCGAGGGAAAATTTGTGGCTATCAAAATGCATTTCGGAGAACTCGGGAATTTCGCATATCTCCGGCCAAATTACGTTAAGGCTGTGGCGGATCTCATAAAGGAGCTGGGGGGAAAACCTTTTCTCACAGACTGCAATACACTGTACCCCGGAAGCAGAAAGAATGCTGTTGACCATCTTTACAATGCAGAAGTAAACGGCTTTAACAGTGTGACTACAGGATGTAATGTTATCATCGCAGACGGGCTTAAGGGAACGGACGAAGCAGCTGTACCGGTTCCGAACGGTGAATACTGTAAGGAAGCTTATGTTGGAAGAGCTCTCTATGATGCGGATATCATCATATCCCTTTCGCATTTTAAGGGACATGAGATGACCGGTTTCGGCGGAGCCATTAAAAATATCGGTATGGGCGGAGGAAGCCGTGCCGGTAAAATGCAGCAGCATAATGACGGAAAGCCCGTGGTTGACCAGAGCCGCTGCAGAAACTGTAAACTGTGTGCGAGAGAATGCGGTTCCGATGCTATCTCATATGATTCCGGTAAAGCTTTTATCGATCAGGATATCTGTAAGGGGTGCGGAAGGTGTATAGGGGCCTGCGCCTTTGATGCTATTGAGCCGTCAGGAGACAGTGCCATTGAATCGCTCTGCTGTAAGATGGCAGAATATACCATGGCTATATGTGACGGAAAGCCATGCTTCCATATCAGCCTTATAATGGATGTGTCTCCGAACTGTGACTGCCACGGAGAAAATGATGCAGCCATACTTCCGGATATCGGAATGCTGGCATCTTTTGACCCTGTGGCCCTGGATCAGGCCTGTGCAGATCTCTGCATGAAGGCAGAACCTGTGAGGAACAGCCAGTTAGGTGACAACCTCGCAAAAGAGGGGTGGCATCATCACCATGATGTATTTTTAGACAGTAATCCCAATGTAAAGTGGAAAGAGACCTTGATCCACGGAGAGAAGATCGGACTTGGTACCAGGGATTACGAGCTCATTAAAATGTAAAGTAATGTAAGAAGAAAACCTGCAAAGCGCCGCCGTATACCGTGGGTATTGGTGGCGCTTCTTACAAAAAGAGGAATTTTGTTTTGAAGAAGATAAGGACACTGATCTCAATACTGATATTTGCGGCAGTACTTTTACTGCCTGCAGCTGTCTATGCCGGAACTAAGGAAGCTATCGACTATCTGGCGGGATACGAGGCAGTGAAATACGGAAAGAATGACGGACTTCTGTCGGTGGAAGCAAATGCCATAGTACAGACTCCTGACGGATATATATGGGTTGGAACCTATTCCGGTCTGTACAGATACGACGGAGCTGTTTTTGAAAGGGTATCTCCGGATGCAAATATCAGCAGTGTTATGGAGCTTTTTGTGGACAGCAGGGGCAGAATGTGGGTAGGTACCAATGACAGCGGACTTGGCTGTTATATCCCTGAAAGCGGAAAAACCGTTTTCTATACAGAAAATGACGGACTGACGGCCAACAGTATAAGAGCCATTACAGAGGACGGAAACGGGAATATATATGTGGGTACGGTAGAGGGTATTTCCTATATAAACAATGACGGAAAGGTGATAAATCCCGGTGCTTACGCAGCTGTTTCCGGAGTGCGTTCTTTAAGCAGCTATGATGAGATAGTCTGCGGTGTCACAAACGGCGGGGAGCTTTTCACTATTATGGGAGACAGCCTTCTCGGAATGAGAAAGTGTGACATGCCGGGAATCGATTATACCTGTGTCACCATGCAGAACAGGAACATCATTCTCGTGGGAACATCGGATTCCTATATAGATAAGCTCTTTTCTGACGGGGATCTGCCGACGTTGGAGGAAAGATTTAATACAGGAGATATAAGCTACTACAGCTCCATAATCTACGATAAAGAAAATAATCAGTTCTTTTTCGGGGCTGAAAACGGGCTTGGGGTCATAGATGAAAACACAGGAGATATCTTCTCTCTTACTCAGGAAGGGTTTGAGAGCTCCGTTTCCGAAGTTATAAAGGACTATCAGGAGAATATCTGGTTTATCTCCAATAAGCAGGGAGTACTTAAGTTTTCACCAAATCCCTTCACCGATATTTTTGTAAAAGCCGGCATTGATAAAAGTGTTGTAAATGCACTGGCTATTAAGGATGATGAATTATATATCGGGAAAGACAACGGGCTCAGTGTAGTAAATAAAGAGACCATTAAACTTTCACAGCATGACTTTATTTCCAGATTTGACGGGGTGAGGATCCGGAATATCAACCCTGACAGTAAAGGAAATATGTGGATCTCGACATATGGGCAGGAAGGTCTTTATAAGATAGAGCCTTCAGGAAATGTAAAAGTATTTAACGAATCCAAAGGTACACTTGGAGGGCGTTTCCGTTACAGCATTGAGTTAAATGATAAGAGGATCGTTGCTGCCAGCAATACGGGATTAAATATCATAGAAAATGATAAAGTGGTGAAGACCATAGGTAAGGAACAGGGACTGTCCACACCGCAGATACTTACCATGGTACAGGACAATGACGGATCCATACTGGCAGGAAGCGACGGGGGCGGAATATACAGGATACAGAATGATAAGGTCATAGATAACATAGGGGAGAGTGACGGGCTACAGACCCTTGTAGTCTTGAGGATTGTTCCTTATGATGACGGATTCTTCTATGTTACCAGTAATGCGTTATATTACGATGACAGAAGCGGGATCAAGAGACTGGACTCTTTCCCCTACTCAAATAACTATGACATATATATTACCGATGACGGTAAAGCATGGGTTTCATCCAGTGCGGGAATATTTATCGCAGATGCAAAAGACATAATAGATAACGGGGATTACAGTTATACTCTCTTAGACCATACCAGGGGATTTGATACTACCCTTACAGCAAATTCCTGGAATACCCTTCTTAATTCCAACGATCTTCTTCTGCTTTGCTGTACAGACGGAATAAGGGAAATAGATACGGACGGGTATGATTATCTGGATAAAAAGTGTGAGATAAACGTTAAGTCAGTGATATGCAATGATTCGGAAATCCATCCTGAAGATGACGGAAGCTATATCATACCGGCTACAACAGGTCGTATACGTATTGAAGCCGCAATACTTAATTACACTCTTTCAAACCCTGCGATACATATGTTCTTAGAAGGGGCGAAGGATCAGGGTATAAGCGCCTTTCAGAGTAACCTTACGGCTTTGGAATACACGAACCTGCCCTATGGGGATTACCGGCTTCATATACAGATACTGAACAGTACAGACAGAGCGGTTCTGAGGGATGAGGTGTTTAATATCATAAAGAAACCGCGGCTCTTGGAACTTCCGATAGTTAAGCTTTTGATCGCTCTTCTCGGGGCATTGCTTGTAGGTTTCCTGGTGTGGAGATTCATGCAGTCCACCATCATAAGACGTCAGTACACAGAGATCAGGCTTGCAAAGGAGGAGGCAGACAGGGCTAACAGCGCGAAGTCCCGTTTCTTTGCAAATATGTCCCATGAGATCAGGACACCTATTAATACCATTATGGGTATGGATGAGATGATCTTAAGGGAAGATACCTCAAATGTGCCGGAAGACTATGCAAAGTCCGTTACCGGATATGCAAGGGATATCAAGCGTGCATCGGAACTCCTGCTGGGTCTTGTAAATGATGTCCTGGATCTTTCAAAGATAGAATCCGGGAAGATGAACCTTGTCGAACAGGATTATCATATTGAGGAATTCCTAAGATCCATAATCACCATGATAAGGGTCAGGAGTAATGAAAAGGACCTGACATTCAAGACCGATATAGACAGGACTATCCCTAAGGTGCTCTATGGAGATGCGGGGAAGCTTAAGCAGGTAATACTGAACCTTCTCACAAATGCAGTAAAGTATACGGAAAAGGGCGGGTTTACGCTCATATTAAAGGTTTTGGAAAGATCTGATTCAAAATGCCGTATCTATTTCGGCGTAAAAGATACGGGAATAGGCGTAAAGCCTGAGGATATGGATAAGCTTTTCTCTGCTTTTGAAAGGGTGGATGAAAAGAAGAACAGCGGTATCCAGGGGACCGGTCTGGGGCTTGATATATCAAGGCAGTTTGTGGCTCTCATGGGTGGAGAGCTTAAGTGTGAAAGTGTATACGGAGAGGGTTCCGAATTCTACTTTGAAGCAGAGCAGGGAATAGTGGAAGCTGAACCCATCGGAGATTTTAAGGAGACTGAAGAACACAGTAAGAAAAATGAATATCTGCCTGCGTTCCTGGCTCCTGAAGGAAAGGTCCTTGTTGTAGATGACAATGAGATGAACCTTCAGGTCATCAGGGGTCTCTTGAAGCGTACAAAGCTTAAACTCACTACTGCCATGAGCGGAAAGGAATGCCTGGAGAAGCTTCATGAAGATAGCTTCCATCTGGTACTGTTAGATCACATGATGCCGGAAATGGACGGTATCGAAACATTAAATGAGATAAGAAAGGATGATACGGAAATACCCGTAATAGCCCTTACTGCAAATGCGGGGAACAGCGGAGACAATTTCTACAGAAAAGCGGGATTCCAGGATTACCTTGCAAAACCCGTGGACTCCGAAAAGCTGGAAAGTACCATCATGAAATACCTTCCGGAAAGCATTCTTAAAAAACCTGAAGAAAGTGACGCTGAACCGGAAGATACGGGTCTTCCGGATGATATGATGTGGCTTCATGACACAGAGGGAGTATCGGTCTCTGACGGTCTTAAATTCTGCGGAGGAGCTGAAGCGTTCGTAAAATCCATAAAGACTTTCTATGAAACGTTATCCGATAATGCAGAAATCATAGAAAACGCTTATAATGATAAGGATATAGATCTTTATACCATTAAAGTCCACGCATTAAAGAGTTCCGCAAGGATAATAGGAGCAGGGGAATTATCCGAACTGGCACGAAAGCTTGAGGATGCCGGAAAGGCCGGAGACTGGGAAACTATCGGGGAGAATACGGACAGTCTTCTGGCGCAGTACAGGGATTATAAAGAGAAACTGAAGAGACTTTCAGACAGAGACAGCAGTAAAGAGCCGGTTCCCGTGGATGAACTCGAGGGGGCATATGAAGCCCTGAGGGAACTCATCCCGATGATGGACTATGATTCCATTGAAATGATACTTTCGGAGATGGACAGGTTCAGCCTGCCGGAGAAGGATGATCAAGTTTTCTCGGAGCTTGAAAAGAAGCTGAAGGTTCTTGACTGGGACGGAATGAAGGAATTGATCTGACTTTATGGAATAACTGTCATCCTGAGTGAAGAATAGGATCTGACAAACGGAGGGATACAAAATGGGAGAGAGAGAGGTTTTCATTGTAGGTGAAAAAGAGAGCTTCCTTATCAGGGTTCTTCTTAAAAAACTCAATGAATCCGAAATAAAAGCCGGCTTTGTAAAAAACGGTATCAATACCATTAATGCTGCTCTTGCGGGAGGGCATGAAAATGCGCTTCTGGTCTATTATATGGAAACGGGAGAAGAGATCCCTGCTGAGATAATAAGGTTCCTTATTGACAAGCTGACCGATGAGGAGAGACAGTTTATCCTGATCGGAGACAGTGCGGATACCAGATCGGTAGTGGACAGGGTTCCGGGAGATATCATTTATAAGACATTTAACAGGCCTCTGGACAACGACAGGTTTGTTAAAGATCTGTTTGAGTTTTTCGGTAAGGTTGAAGCCGGAGAATTCAGGAAGAACATCCTGATAGTGGATGACGATCCCACCTATATGGGACTTGTAAGGGAATGGCTGAAGGGCAGGTATAAAGTTTCAATGGCCACATCCGGGCTCCAGGCTATAAAGTGGCTTGGAAAGAACACGGTGGATCTGATACTCCTTGACCATGAGATGCCGGTCACAAGCGGTCCCCAGGTGCTGGAGATGCTGAGAAGTGATGAGGATACCAAAAATATTCCCGTAATTTTTCTCACGGGAAAGGGAGATAAACAGAGTGTCATGGCAGTGGTGGCACTGAAACCTGAGGGGTATCTTTTAAAAAGTATAGAAAAAGAAGAGCTGCTCTCGAATCTGGACCAGTTCTTCATGAAGAGAAAGGGATAAGGATAATGCTGGAAATACGGAACATCTCCTTTACGGTTGATGACGAAAGAGATGATAAGGAGATAATAAGTGATATAAGCCTTGAAATACCGGATGGCAAACTGGTGGCTATCACCGGACCAAACGGAGGGGGAAAATCCACTCTTGCAAGGCTTATCATGGGAATAGAAAAGCCCACATCAGGTAAGATACTTTTAGACGGAGAGGATATCACAGACCTTTCAATTACCGACAGAGCCAGGAAGGGAATAGGATTTGCTTTTCAGTCACCTGTAAGATTTAAGGGAATACAGGTATTTGATCTTATCAAGCTGGCATCAGGCAGGAATATCTCTATGGCGGATGCCTGCAGCTATCTGTCAGAAGTGGGACTGTGTGCAAGGGATTATATCAACAGAGAGGTTAACAGCAGTCTTTCCGGCGGAGAGTTAAAGAGGATAGAGATCGCAACGTTGTTAGCCAAGGGATCCAGACTCTCTGTTTTTGACGAGCCTGAAGCAGGGATCGATCTATGGAGCTTCCAGAACCTTATAGAAGTGTTCATGCAGCTAAGAGAAAAGATAAGTAACAGTTCGATCCTCATTATCTCGCACCAGGAGAGGATACTTAATATTGCAGACAGGATAATAGTGCTGAAAAACGGACAGGTTTCCGCAGAAGGCAGCAGGGACGAAGTGCTGCCGGGGATCCTGGGTACTGCGTCCGCAGTTCCGGAATGCAAAATGATAAATCCGGAGAAGGGAGGCAGATGCGATGATCAAGCTTGATGAGATACAGAAGAGGCTTTTAAGTGAGGTGGCGGATCTTCATAAGGTTCCGGAGGGAGCATATAATATCCGTTCGAACGGCGAGTCGGCAGGAAGAGCCTCCACTGAGAATATAGAGATAGTGCCCAGGGAAGACGGTCAGGGCCTTACCATAAACATCAAACCCGGAACAAAGAATGAAAGTGTTCATATACCGGTTGTAATGACAAAGAGCGGCATTAAGGAGCTGGTTTATAATGACTTTAATATCGGTGAGGGTGCCGATGTCACCATAGTCGCAGGTTGCGGAATAGATAACTGCGGAAACCAGGATTCCGAGCATGACGGTATCCACAGATTTTACGTTGGAAAAGGCGCGAAGGTGCGCTATGTGGAAAAGCATTACGGCTCCGGAAGCGGCTCGGGAAAAAGGATACTTAATCCCGGAACCGAAGTATATATGGAAGAAGACAGCTACGCCGAAATGGAAATGGTGCAGATAAAGGGTGTGGATGATACGAACCGCACTACCACAGCGGAACTGGCTGCCGGCGCAAGACTGGTGGTCAGAGAGAGGCTCATGACCCATGATGTGCAGAATGCCATAAGCACATATGTGGTAAAGCTGAACGGTGAAGGAGCCAGTGCGGATGTGGTTTCAAGGTCTGTGGCAAGGGATGATTCATATCAGAAGTTTGACGCAAAGCTCATTGGAAATGCACCGTGTTCAGGTCATACAGAGTGTGATTCCATTATAATGGATAACGGCAGGATCCTTGCGGTTCCCGGACTGGAAGCAAATAATGTGGATGCGGCCCTTGTACATGAGGCAGCTATAGGAAAGATCGCAGGAGATCAGCTTATCAAGCTTATGACCCTTGGACTTACGGAAGCGGAAGCTGAGGAACAGATTATTAACGGATTTTTGAAGTGATACCCTTCAATGAGGCGGGGAAACTAAGGGATCTGATAACGAGAGGAGACGGAAATGAAGAAAAGTATCGGATTATTATTAGTTGTATCGCTTATGACGGGGTTATTGGCAGGATGCAGTCCTGCATCCAAAACAGACAGCGCAGCAGGCGTGGATCTGCTAAACAGTATAAAGAGTAAGGGGAAAATAGTTTTTGCAATGGAGGGACAGTGGGCTCCCTGGACCTACCATGATGAGAGCGGTGAACTTGTCGGATATGATACTGAAGTAGGAAAGGCTATCGCAGAAAAACTGGGTGTGGAAGCCGAGTTTGTGGAGGGCGAATGGGACGGTCTCTTTGCGGGACTGGACGGGGGAAGATATGACGCCATCATAAACGGTGTGGAGATAACCGACGAGAGAAGGGAAAAGTACGATTTCACCACTCCGTACGCCTATATAAGGACCGCGCTGGTGGTGAAGGATGACAATGACGACATCAGATCCTTTGAGGACCTTAAGGGAAAGAAAACCAGTAATTCACTTGGCTCTACCTATGCAGATATGGCAGCTGAGTACGGTGCTGAGGTCCAGAACGTGGATACCCTGTCAGAGACAATAGATATGCTTCTTTCAGGAAGAGTGGATGCCACCCTTAATGCAGAGGTTTCTTTCTTCGATTATCTTAAGGAGCATCCCGATGCCCCCATTAAGACAGTAGCCCTTACGGATGAGGCTTCAGAGGTTTCCATTCCCTTAAGGAAGGGCGGAGAATGTGACAGCCTGAAAGCAGAGATAGATAAGGCAATAAAAGAACTGGCTGCTGAAGGAAAGCTCACCGAATTATCAAATAAATACTTTGGCAGTGATATTTCAAAGTAAATCCCGGAAAGGTGATCATGAGCAGCAGACTTATAGAGATACTTACAAGTTCATTTTTCAAGATACTGATCCCGGGTATAAAGATAACGATACCTCTTACAGTTTTATCCTTTGCGGTGAGTCTGGTACTGGGACTTCTGCTGGCCCTTGTTCAGGTGGCGGAGCTCCGCTTTATTAAGGATATAGCCAGGTTTTATATCTGGATATTCAGGGGGACACCCCTTATCGTACAGCTTTTTATCATTTTTTTCGGACTTCCGAGCCTGGGGATCACGCTGGAAGCTTTTCCCTCAGCGGTAATGGCTTTCGGGATGAACCTCGGGGCCTATAATGCAGAGGTATTCAGGGCAGCTATACTGGCTATCCCAAAGGGACAGATGGAGGCGGCATATATGATCGGGCTTAATTACCCCATGACGATGATGAGGGTGGTCCTGCCCCAGTCATTTCCGATAGCGTTTCCGTCGCTTTTTAATAACCTGATCGGGCTTTTAAAAGATACATCCCTTGCATCCAGTATCACCGTTATAGAGCTTTTTACTACAGCGCAGCAGATAGCGGCCAGAACATATGAACCCTTTGCGCTGTACTGTGAGGCGGCTTTGATCTATCTGATCTTTTCCACAGCTCTTACGTGGCTTCAGGACTGGATAGAAAGAAAGCTCAAATGGAAGAGCGGAGGATCGGAAGATGCTGGAAATCAAAGGACTGCATAAGTCATTTGCAAACACAGGGGTATTAAAGGGGATAGATTTCAGAGTAGATAAAGGAGAAGTGGTGGCAGTTATCGGACAGTCCGGTTCGGGAAAGACCACGCTCCTGCGCTGTATGAGCTTTCTGGAAAGGGCTGACAGCGGATATATGATCTTTGACAACTGCTCATGTGACATGACTGCCGTTTCCAAAAAAGAAATACGGGAGCTCAGGATGCACATGGGATTTGTGTTCCAGAGCTTCAATCTCTTCAGTAACATGACGGTCTTTCAGAATGTAATGGAGGGACTGGTTACGGCAAGGGGAATGGATAAGGAAAAGGCGCGGAAGAAAGCCACAGAAGTTCTGGAAAAAGTTGGAATGATAAACAGGGCTGAGTTTTATCCCGGTGAACTGTCCGGAGGACAGCAGCAGAGAGTAGCAATAGCGAGGTCCATTGCTCCGGATCCCGAGATAATCCTTTTTGACGAACCAACAAGCGCTCTGGATCCTGAACTTACCGGAGAGGTGCTGGACGTAATGAAGACTCTGGCTAAAGAGGGAACCACAATGGTAGTGGTGACCCATGAGATGGGATTCGCAAAAGAAGTGGCTTCCAGAGTGGTATTCATGGAAAACGGAACTGTGGTTGAAGAAGGAACAGCAGGTGAGATCTTCAGTGCTCCAAAGAACGAAAGAACCAGACAGTTTCTCAGTATAAGCTGAATGGTAACCGTAGTGTTTCAAATATGGCATTAAAGTGGTAAAATGAATGAATAAGTATCGGAGGAGGGTATCTCTTATCAATGAAAACGCTGGATAATACCGAACTGTCCTATTTCTGCGGACAGATGTCCATGATAATCAGGGCGGGAATCTCCACAATAGAGGGTCTGTATATGATGGGAGATGATCCGGAAGCCACTGAGGAAGAGAAGGAACTTTACAGGGACATCAAGACCAGGCTTGAGGAAGGCGGATATTTCTATAATGCGTTGGAGAGCACAGGGGTGTTTCCTGCCTACATGGTAAATATGTCCAGGATCGGGGAAGAAACAGGCACACTGGACAATGTTATGGAAGCCCTGAGAAAACACTATGCCAGAGAAGAGGATATCAGACAGTCCATTAAACAGGCGGTCACTTATCCTATCGTTATGGCAGTTATGATACTGGTAGTCATACTGGTACTCCTTCTTCAGGTAATGCCCATTTTCAGGCAGGTCTTCAGACAGTTGGGGTCTGAAATGACAGGCTTTGCAGGTTTTCTTTTCGATGCGGGGGATCTTATCAGAAAATATTCGGTAGCATTCGTTATCCTATTCGCTCTGATCCTTTTGGGTGCATTTATCTGTGTGCGTACAGAGGGAGGCAGAAAGACTGGAGTCGCATTCTTAAACAGGTTCAGTTTCTTCAGGAAACTTCGTGATGATATTTCCACAAGCCGTTTTACCGGGGGGATGGCGTTAGCGTTAAAATCGGGCTTTTCTCCTGAATTCGGAATAGATATGGTCTATGAGATCATCGAGGACAAGGATTATTCAAAAAAAGTAATGGAATGCAAGAGAATACTGACGGAGGGAGCTTCTTTTGACGATGCCCTTAAAAAGTCAGGTATCCTCTCCGGCCTTCCTGCCAGGATGATGACCATCGGAAACCGTACGGGTTCTGCGGATACTGTTATGGAGCAGATATCTGACATGAGCCAGAAAAAAATAGATACCAGTATCAGCAGTGCACTCGGATCTATTGAACCCGTACTTGTGGTTTTACTGTCACTGATAATCGGAGCGATACTCATTTCCGTATTGTTCCCGCTTCTCAGTATTGTATATTCCATATGAATTTTAACCGTGACGATAGCAGAAAAACAGCAGTAACACTCGTTATATTTGCTGTTATAATGGCGATCTTTCTTTTCTCGGTATATTACACCGCAAAGGGTAATATAGGCAGACAGAAACAGAGCCTTACCGAAGCCATCCAAAGGGATGTGACATACTGTTATGCCACCACGGGCAGATATCCGAAGACTCTGGATTATATTGAGAGAGTATACGGGCTCACATATGACAAGGAGCTCTTTCAGGTGGATTACAGGGTGACAGGCAGTAAGATCCCTCCGGAGATTACGGTGACAGTGATCAGGGAAGGAAGATGAACGCTATGAAGAAAAGCAAGATAAGCGATATTTTTCCTATCCTGTTATTCATGATATTTACGTTGTCCGCATTGGGTATAGTGCTGGCATCGGTTCAGATATACCAGCGTATCATCAGGTATGCAAACGAGGACTTCGAAACAGAGACTGCGGTTGCATACATGACAGAGAAGGTGAGGAGCCATGACCGGGATGGAGATATTGATACCGGTGTTTTCTGTGGACATGAAGCGGTCATTCTTGAAGACCGGGTTGTTGATACGGACTACGTTACCTGTATCTATACTTCTGACGGGTACTTAAGAGAACTCTTTACCGAAAAGGACCTTCTCGACGGATGCAGCGAGGACAGCGGGAATCCCATTCTGGAAATGGATGATCTGAGCGTGGAGAATATTTCCGGCAGACTGATGTATTTAAGATTTACGGACGTTAAAGGAAATGTGAGAGACACCTATCTCTCCGTACAGTCAGGAGGTGGGGGTCAATGAATCTGAGACAGAGACTTTCAGCCGGAAACCTCCTTTTACTGGAGCTCATCCTCGCGCTTGTATTTTTCAGTTTAACTATGGCAGCTACAATGTCGGTCTTTGGACGGGCTTATGAGATGTCAAAGGACGCGGCGGGAATAGATATGGCCCTTGCTCAGTCGAATTCAGCGATAGAGATCATAAGATCCGTGGATAGGTCGGAAGAGATCCGGAATATCCTTACCGGGAATGGTTTTTCAAATCCTGAAGAAGGAAAATATGAGAAGGAATACGGCGACGGCAGATACAATATGGAACTTATCCTGAGCAAGGAAGGTAATCTGATAACGGCCGATATTTCATGCCTTGACAATGAAGACCGGGCCGATACTGCTGAACCCCTGTATGAGATCAGCATCAAGCACGCAGTAAAGGGAGATCGGTAATATGGGAGACGGTACACCGAGAAGTATAGGACTGCCAATGCTGATAGTGATCTTTATGAGCCTCTGTCTGGTTTCTTTTGCAGGAATAGCTTATTCCACTGCAAGAAGCAGTTTTGAGAAAAGCGAAGGCGTGGTAAAGAGGACAAAGGATTACTACGAGGCCTGTAATGAGGCGGAGATTCTGCTTTCTTCATTAGAGGAGATACCCGGAAGTGAGACAACATACACATTTCCTTTCGGAACAAATATGGAGGAGCTGCAGGTGACGATCTGTCCCGATGCGGATGGAAAGAGCTATGAGATAACAGGGTGGATCATTTCAGACAGTTCGAGCTGGGAGGCACCGGAGAACAATGGAAATAATGGAGGAGGACCGGTGGGACCTCAGGCTCCGGAGTGATAAAGGAGAGGCATTATGATACAGGAAATTCTAAAGGAAGCAGTTAGTCGGAAGGTATCGGATATATTTCTGATACCGGGACGTCCGGTCTCATTCTATAAAAACGGCGTGATCGTAAAACAGGACAGTGAAAGCCTCACTCCCGATGAAGTAGAGGAAGGCATTAAGGAAATTTATGACATTGCCGAGAGAGAATATACAATGCTGGTAGGACGTGGCGATGATGATTTCTCATTGTCGGTTCCGGGCCTTTCACGATTCAGGGTCAGCGCTTATAAGCAGAGAGGCACGGCATCAGCGGTACTCAGGGTTATTTCCTTTACTCTTCCGGATCCCGTTGAATACAGTATTCCGGAGAACATTGTGGAACTTGGAAATCAGTCAAACGGTATGGTACTTATCACGGGGCCTGCAGGATCCGGTAAGTCTTCTACCCTTGCCTGCATAATAGACCACATAAATAAGACAAGGGAATCACATGTCATAACCCTGGAAGATCCCATAGAGTATCTCCACAGACATGAGCAGAGTATTGTGAGCCAGAGGGAGATCGGAGTGGATACGGTGAGTTACGTTACCGGACTCAGGGCGGCATTGAGGCAGTGTCCCCATGTTATACTGCTTGGTGAGATGCGTGATTTTGAAACCATTTCGGTTGCCATGACTGCTGCAGAGACAGGGCATCTATTGCTTTCAACCCTGCATACAATGGGTGCTTCGAATACCATAAACAGGATCATAGATGTATTCCCCGCTAACCAACAGAGGCAGGTAACGGTGCAGCTTTCATCAGTATTACACGCTGTTGTTTCCCAGCAGCTCCTGCCTACGGTAAACGGCGGAGTTGTCCCTGCCTTTGAGATAATGACCATGACTCCTGCTATAAGGAATATGATCAGGGACGGCAAGGTTCATCAGATAGATGGAGTTATCTATTCAAGTCCCGATGAGAATATGATCTCAATGGATGAGAGTATAAGCAGACTCCTAAAGAACGGCATAATTTCCAGGGAAACGGCAGAGAAATTTGCAGTACATCCGGAACGTCTGAAAAGGTGATCTTACGGTGCATTAAAGAGGGTAAAGAATGCTTCAAAGGTCTTATTTTGTCAGTAATGAGAAAGAATTGAATTCCGCTCTGAGTATCGTAGCGGAATTACAGGAGTACCGGCAGGCTGAATCGGTACTTGCTGTTTTATTGACAAATCAGGTCACGAAAGCAGAGGTTCTTAAATTTACGGATATCATCAGAGAGAAACTTCCGGGGATCTATATTGCCGGAGTCTCCGTTATCACAAGTACCTATACATTCAACGTGAGCGGCGTGACAGTCTCATTCTGTTTCTTCAGGGAATCGAAGGTACAGGTCCTTACCTATCCTGCCGATAAGATCCCGGAAGAAGATGTCATAAAGGATATCGGGAGGAAGATTTCAGAAGCCGGTAATGTTAAAGCGGTTATGACATTCCCCTGCGGTATCAGTTATGATTTTGCAAACATATTAAAGCGGGTTTCAAAGGAAAATAAGAATACCGCTTTTTTCGGAGGACACGGAGCAACATCAGCGCCCATTGATACCGGGGGCGGGGTTGAATTCCATGAACCCGACCATTCCGTAGGTGACGGAATAATAAATGATGGTCTTGTCTGTGTGCTGATAAGCGGAGACAGCATGAAAGTCAGGGCGAGGTATGTACTGGGATGGCGGCCCTTCGGTAAGAAGATGAAGGTCACGGGAGCAAAGAAAATGGCCGGTTCCGGGACCTGCGTTACCGAGATAGACGGCAGACCGGCGGTGGATATTTACAGGAAATACCTTAAGGTAGAGCCGGATGAGTACTTTCTTGACAATATCTGTGAATTTCCGATAGTGGCAAAGAAACACGGTACTATCATAGGACGTGTTCCTGCTATGCCGGGTGAAAACGGGGAGCTCTTTTTCGCGGGAGATCTGGACAGAGGTGATGACCTGAAGCTGTCCTTTGCATATTCCGGGGAACTTTTAAGGATAGCGGATCTATTGTCAGAGGAGATGAAGGAATTTGATGCTGAAGCAGTTTTTATGACTGTATGCTTTAACCGGTTCCTTTTCCTTAAAGATAAGAATAAAAAGGAAGTGGAAAGCTTCCAGCGGTATTTTGAAAATATGGTCTTCTATTACGGCGGATATGAGATCTTAAGGTATCTCGGAGCCGGAGGAGTATTTAATTCAGCTCTTATTGCCGTGGGCTTAAAGGAGGGAGATGACCATTCTCCTCAGGATACGATAGAATTCCATCCCGATAGACAGAATACCACAGGCAAGATACCTACATACGAGAAACTGCTCACCTTTATTAATTCTTCTGCCCAGGAACTTGAGAACGCTCTGATAGCTGCAGAAAAGGCCAGCAAGTATAAATCACTGTTCCTCGCAAATATGTCCCACGAGATAAGGACACAGCTGAATGCGATCCTCGGAATGGATGAGATGATCATCCGGGAAAGCAGCGACGAGAAAGTCCTGGGATTTGCAGAGGATGTAAAGAGTGCAGGTAACTGCCTTCTCGGAATAGTAAATGATGTTCTGGATTCTTCCAAGATAGAAGACGGGAAACTGAATATCGTTCCCGGTGAATATGAGACTATCATACTGATAAGTGATCTTATAGGCACCGTGAAGAAAGCGGCGGCAGATAAGGGGATAGTACTGAATCTGGAAGTGGATCCGGTCCTTCCGAGAGTTCTCTATGGAGATGATGTAAGGATCAGACAGGTGATCCTGAATCTTCTTTCCAATGCCGTTAAGTATACAGAGAAAGGAAGTATCAGCGTAAGCTTTAACTGCAGGGAATGTGATCCTATAGAAAAAGAAATTGAGCCGGAAAACAGTATCATTCTTTCCGTGTGTGTAAAGGATACCGGCCTCGGGATCAAAAAAGAGAATATCAATAAGCTCTTTATCGTACATGAAAGATCGGGTGAGAAGGAAACAAAGGGAATAGCGGGAACAGGCCTCGGGCTGCCTATCACAGGGAAATTGCTGAGACTTATGGGCAGCAGGCTCAATGTGGAAAGTGAGTACGGTAAGGGATCCACTTTTTCATTTGATATTGTGCAGAGGGTTGTAGATTCCGATATAATAGGAGATTATGAGACTGCCCGGGATGAACTTCTAAAATCCAGAAAGAAGAATAAGGACAGGTTTACGGCACCGGATGCGAACATTCTGGTAGTGGATGATACGCAGATGAACCTCACTGTCGTAAGGAATCTTTTAAGAAGGACGAAGATCCATATAGATACAGTGACCAGCGGACGGGAGTGCCTGGAAGTCACATTAAAGAATAAATATGATCTGATCCTTATGGACCACCGTATGCCGGAGATGGACGGTGTACAGACCTTTAAGAGGATCAGGAAGGATAAGGAAAACCTGAACCGGGATACTCCGGTTATAGCGCTTACCGCCAATATCTTTACAAACTCCAGGGATATGTACCTCAATATGGGATTTGAGGACTATATATCAAAACCGGTCAATCCGGGGATACTGGAGTCCGCTCTTCTTCATTATCTTCCAGAAGAAAAGGTTAATAAAGAAGAGGACTTTGTCGAAGAAGAGGACTGGGTTGAAGACGGTGAAGTACCGAAGATCATGAGAGAATCTCCAATGATCAATGTGGAGATGGGGATACAGAATTGCGGATCTCCTGAGTATTATATGGAGACAGTCAGGATCTATCTGGATTCCGCCCCGGATAACCGGGAAAAAATAGAAAAGTACTTTGAAAAGGGTAATATACCGGATTATACTACAAAGGTTCATGCATTAAAGAGTTCTTCCAGAATAATCGGAGTAAAGAGCCTCGGGGATCTGGCGGAGAAACTTGAAAAGGCGGGAAATGAAAAGGATATTCCTTATATAGCTGAGAATACGCCGGAACTTTTGAAATTATATAAAGAACTTACCGACATACTTGATGCAGCGGTGACAGAGTACTACAGCCTTGATGAGGAAGATGACGGGGATAAGGAGGAGATCACACCCGACAAACTCAACGAAGCCTATTCCGCCATCAGGGAGACCGCCCAGATGTTTGACTATGACAGTATGTCGATGGTTATGGGAATGCTGGATAAATACCGTATTCCCGACAGCGAAAAAGAAAAATATGAAACTCTTAAAAAAGCATTCAGAGACGCAGATTGGGATGAGATAAACAATGTTTTGGGATACGGATGATGGACTGGGCTTTGACGAACAAAGCTTAGACGAACAATTGAATATGCTTGTACCGGTCAGGAAAAGCGTGCTGGTGATAAGTAAGGGCTCCACGTTTATGGTGGATGCCGTGTGCTCAAATTTAAAAGCTGCCGGATTTACGGTGACCACCAGTCCGCCTAACATCAAAGAACTGAAGCTCCATGTGGATGAGACAGACATGTATCTCTTTTATCTTGGAGATTACCTGGACTCGGTCACAGATACCCTGGTATACCTGAAGGATCTGATAATCGAACATGAGAAGAGTCTCAACGTTATAGGTGACGACGCTGAGCTTAGCATGCTCGGCCGTGTGATCTCAGAAGAACACTGGGACAATGTCTTCCCCAGACCGCTTGATATCAAGCATATGGTGGAGGTAATGAATAATGCTGCCGAGAAGAATACCGACGACTTTAAAAAGAAGAATATCCTTCTAGTTGATGATGATCCCGCTTTCTTAAAAATGGTGAAAGAGTGGCTCTCCTCCAAATACAAGGTCACCATTGTGTCTTCGGGAATGCAGGCGATCACTTATATTGCAAAGAATACACCGGACCTTATCCTTTTGGATTATGAGATGCCGGTTACGACAGGACCGCAGGTACTGGAAATGATAAGGAGTGAAATGTCCACATCCAATATACCTGTAATCTTCCTTACGGGTAAGGGCGATAAACAGAGTATCACCAAGGTGCTGAGATTAAAGCCTGACGGATATATCCTGAAAACTGCCGGGAGAGAAAAACTCCTGGAACAGATAAGCCATTATTTCGAGACAAGAAAAGGAATGATGAAATAAATTGACTGAAACTATTGTTTCAGTCAAAGACGTTCTTTTCATATACTATTATTGCGGAAACAGGTGAGTCCCAGGCTTTTCTGAAATTGGAAACATCTCCTTTTTCCTTTATATCTTCATCAAGGGTGCGCATATCCACAATGAACTCCGAACAGCATTCGTTTTCGGTGAAAGTGTGGCTGGCATCCGTGTCCTGATCTGCTTTCTGATCCCCCACTATGCAGGGTATCTTATATCCGTTCTCCAGGATGAGTGTCACATATTGTCCGATATTCTTTGTAAAACGTGAACCGATGGCTACCAGATACCGTCCTTTTACCTTCCTGAAACCGTTTCGGGTCTTTGCTCTTTTCTGCAGTTCAAACTGTTTCGTGCCTTTATGAAATATGGTTTTGCCGTTTTCCAGGATACCGCGCTCATAGGATTTAAATCCATTGTATTCGGGGATCTTGTATATTTTTTTCTTCTCCACGGCAAAAACAGTTGTGGACTGAAGGACCATCAGTATCAGCACGAGAATAAAGACTGCTGCTTTTTTTGCGATCGTTTTCATGGTAAAAAGGATAACTTGAGACATAGTGACCGTCAATAGAAAAAAGTAACCATAACTTGCAGATAGCGCACGTTATTTACTATAATATCACCGAATGTTTCGTGACTTTTGGAGTCGTTTATTTGTATGGAGATCAATGGCCTAAATATAAATGTCAGGATCAGCGGCGAGGGTGATGATACGGTTATCATCCTTCAGGGATGGGGAACAGGATTAAGTGTTTACGATTCCCTGGCTGATACATTAAAGATAAGATACAGGGTGGTTCAGTTTGACCTGCCGGGATTCGGGCGAAGTGATGAGCCGGAAGAACCGTGGGACGTGGACGGCTACGCTGATTTTTTTTGTGAACTTGTACGCAAGCTGGAAATAAATAAAGCAACCCTTATCGGACATTCCTACGGAGGACGGATAATCATCAAACTTGCTGCGAGAGAGAACCTTCCCTTTACCATCGACAGGATAGTACTTATAGACAGCGCAGGTGTACTCCCGGTCAGGACTTTCACCCAGAAGATGAAGATAAAGCAGTATAAGATGATAAAGAAGCTCTTCGACACAAAGCTTTTTTATGCACTTTTTCCGGAGCTTGTGGATGACTGGAGAAGCAGACAGGGATCAGCTGATTACAGAAATGCGACTCCCGTAATGAGGCAGTGCCTTGTAAAGGCTGTTAATGAGGATCTGACGGATCTTCTCCCTCTTATCAAACAGGATACTCTGCTTATATGGGGAGACAAGGATACTGCGACTCCTTTGAGGGATGCCAGGATAATGGAAGAAAAGATACCGAATGCCGGACTTGTCGTATTTGAAGGAGCAGGTCATTATTCTTTTCTGGAAAAGCCGCTGGAATTTAAAAACATCATGAGATCATTTTTCCGGATCGGGGACGCATCATGACGGCCAGGACAGTAATAACAGTCATACTTTCGATATATACCATGTATCTGGTGATGAGACATAACATGCATATGTTTCAGCTCAACGGATACAAAAACGACGAGCATATCCGCTGGATCAGGAAGAATCTCCGGCAGCAGTGGCTGTTGTTCTTCGGACTATTCCTTGGGATCATAAGGATCTTTATACCTGCGCTTCCGCTGGACATAATCATTTGGCTCACACTGATTATGGATATCCTGGTGTATCGGGCAATAAGGAGACTCAATAATAAAAAGAAGCTGGTATATACACCCAGAGTTAAGCGGATGATATTTACCATAGTCATCCTGACTGTGCTTATAGCCGGCGGTGCTGTTTATAAAACCGGGATAAGTCCGGCTGCCGGACTATGCATGGTGCTGATATTCATGCAGCTGTTTATGAATATCGTATCGAACATCATAAATCATCCGGTGGAAGCAGCGATCTCCGGTTATTACATAAATGATGCGAAGCACATGCTCCGGGAAAAACCTGATATGAAGATCATCGGAGTGACCGGAAGCTATGGAAAGACCAGTGTAAAGTATTATCTTAAGACCCTTCTCCAGAGCAGGTTTGATGTACTTGTCACACCGGGGAATTTCAACACTCCTCTCGGAGTAACGAGGACCATAAGGGAGAACCTGAAACCCTCCCACGAGATATTTATCTGTGAAATGGGAGCGAGGAGAGTAGGTGAGATAAAGGAGCTGTGCGACCTTGTGCACCCGGATCACGGTATAATAACCGCAGTCGGCCCTCAGCATCTGGAAACCTTTTTTTCGATCGATAATATAAAGAAAACCAAGTTTGAGCTTGCGGATGCGGTGTCAGATAAGGGCATGATCTTCTTAAACGGAGATAACGAATATATACGTGAGATGTCCTCCGATTACCCTTCAGGGATCATGTACTATTCGGATGATCAGGCAGGAAACGGTTATCACGCAAGGGATATAAGGGTTTCAAATCTCGGAACGGAATTTACGGTAGTGACACCTGAGGGTGAGACCGGAGAATTCAGGATGCGGCTGATAGGAGCCCATAATATAATAAACGTTGTGGGAGCCATAGCTGTGGCAAATAAGCTCGGGATACCCTTAAAAGACCTTCGTATCCCGGTCCGCAGGATCGAGCCGGTGGAACACAGAATGCAGATAAAAGACCAGGGACAGGTTACGATAATCGATGATGCCTATAATTCCAATCCTGTGGGTTCCAAGGCTGCGGTTGAGACACTTTCCATGTTTGAGGGGCTAAGGATCTTGATAACACCGGGAATGGTGGAGCTGGGTGATAAAGAAGAGGAATATAACAGGAAATTCGGCACTTATGCAGCTAAAAACTGCGACTATATACTTCTCGTCGGTAAAAAACGTACAGAACCCATAAAAGAAGGAGCAGAGAGTGCCGGTTTCGATATGAAGAGATTAAGGTCATTTGATAAACTGGAGGAAGCTTATTCCTATGCTTGCAGCATAAAGGATGAAGGACATAAATACATCCTTTTGGAAAATGATCTGCCAGATAATTATTAGGAGATGAAATATTATGAAAACAAAGGTAGCACTTATCTTCGGAGGAAAGAGCGTAGAACATGAGGTGTCGGTGATCTCCGGCATTCAGGCTTTTATGAATATGGATACGGACCGCTATGATGTTATTCCCGTATATATGACTAAGAGTAATGAAATGTATGTCGGAGATGATATCGGAAAGATCGAGTCCTATAAGGATATCGATGCTCTCATCAAGAGATCCGAAAGGGTAATAATGATTGGGACCGGCGGTCAGGTAAAGCTCGTTCGTTTCCCTGCAAAGAGATTCGGTAAGAATCCGGAGTATGAAATAGATGTGGCGTTCCCGGTTGTACATGGGACTAACGTGGAAGACGGAGCATTTCAGGGATATTTAAAGACTATCGGGATCCCTTTTGTGGGCTGTGACGTGACTGCTTCAGCTGTCGGAATGGATAAGTTTATAATGAAGTCCATATTAAAGGATGCCGGAGTTCCGGTGCTGGATGCAAGGCAGTACACTCTTTCCGACTATGCCGAGACAGATACGCTCTTAAATGATGTGGAAAAGGTTTTTGGTTATCCTGTGATAGTGAAGCCTGTTAATCTCGGATCCAGCGTGGGCATCGCGGTTGCAAAGGACAGAGCGGAACTCTCAAATGCCATCGATGATGCTTTTAAATACGCGACAAAAGTACTGGTGGAACATGCCATTACCAGGTTAAGAGAGATCAACTGTTCGGTTCTCGGGGATGAAAATGAGGCTGAAGCTTCTGAATGCGAAGAACCCATGCATACCGAGGATATCCTGAGTTATGAGGATAAATATGTAAGTAATGCCAAGGGCAGCGGACAGAAGGGTATGGCCAGCGTGGCGCGTAAGATACCTGCAGAGATCCCGGATGAACGAAGAGAAGAAGTCAGGGAGCTGGCAGTCAGATCCTTTAAGGCTCTTGGATGTAACGGAGTATCCAGGATCGACTTTATGATAGATGAGGAAAGCGATAAACTCTATTTTAATGAGATCAACACTATTCCCGGATCACTTTCTTTCTATCTCTGGGAGCCTCTCGGAGTACCCTATAAAGAGCTTTTGACCAGAATGGTGGAACTTGCCCTGAAGAGAAACCGGACGGAAAAAAACCTTACATTTACCTTTGACACGAATATCCTTAATTCTGCCAGTTTCGGAGGAAACAAGGGCGGAAAGATGTAGATCAGTGAAGAATCTGATATAATGGGGGACAATGAATATGAAGAAGATACTTATTACCGGATCAAACGGACAACTGGGAAGAGCTATGAACATAG
Organism: uncultured Lachnospiraceae bacterium; assembly: GCA_902779445.1. GTDB lineage: Bacteria > Bacillota > Clostridia > Lachnospirales > Lachnospiraceae > NK4A144. The sequence continues at coordinate 14,232 of CACZBM010000007.1, read as the reverse complement.
AGCTTGCCGGCACAGAATATGAGCTTTTCAATACCGATATTGCCAAAGGGGAAAATATACATCCTCTGGACATCACCAATGTGGATGAAGTGCTGGGTCTCGTAAAGGAAGTACGTCCTTATGCCATCGTTAACTGCGCTGCCTATACAGCTGTTGATGCCCAGGAAAAGGATGTGGACATGTCCTATAAGATAAATGCCATAGGACCGAGGAACCTGGCCATTGCGGCAAGAGAAGCCGGAGCAAAGCTTCTGCACATATCTACCGACTATGTATTCAGCGGGGATAATGACAGACCTTATATAGAGTTCGATAAGACAGGGCCTGTGAGCACATACGGACGTACAAAGCTTCAGGGAGAGAATTTTGTACGTGAATTTGCAGAGGACTATTTTATCGTGAGGACTGCATGGCTCTACGGGGACGGGAAGAATTTCGTTAAGACCATGCTCAGGCTTTCTGAAGATCATGATGAGGTGAGTGTTGTGTGTGACCAGCTGGGAAGCCCCACAAGTGCAAAAGAGCTGGCAAAGGCGCTTCATTATCTCCTTCCCACGGATAATTACGGATTATTCCACGGTACCTGTGAGGGAGATACGAACTGGGCTGATTTTACAGAGAAGATATTTAAGACCGCGAATAAAAAAACACGTGTTAACCACGTTACAACAGCGGAATATAAGGAAATGAATCCCCAGAGTACGGACAGGCCTGCCTATTCGATACTGGATAACTATATGCTCAGGCTGACAGGCGGTTACAAGTTTGCTGACTGGGAACAGGCGATAGAAGAATATCTGGGAGATATGAAATAAGATGATCGATAAGAACGGGAAAGTTTTTGTGGCCGGACACAGAGGACTTGTGGGATCGGCTATTGTCAGAGGCCTTGAGGAAAAAGGCTATACTAATATCATTACAAGGGCGCATAAGGAACTGGATCTTACAGATCAGGCTGCGGTATTCTCATTTTTTGAAAAAGAAAAGCCGGAGTATGTTGTCCTGGCAGCAGCTCATGTGGGAGGGATAAATGCCAATCAGACTTATCCCGCAGACTTTATATACATTAATTCCATCATCCAGTGTAATGTGATAAAGGCATCCCACGATAATAAAGTAAAGAAGCTGTTATTCCTCGGAAGCAGCTGCATATATCCCAAAATGGCGCCTCAGCCCATAAAGGAGAGCTACCTGTTAACCGGACCGCTGGAAGAAACCAATGAAGGTTATGCGATCGCAAAGATCTCCGGCATGGAGATGTGTAAGTTCTTTAAGAGGCAGTACGGAGATGACTTTATAAGCTGTATGCCCACCAACCTTTACGGACCGAATGACAATTTCGATCTCGAAAACAGCCATGTTCTTCCGGCCATGATAAGGAAGTTCCACGAGGCAAAGGTGTCCGGTAAAGATGAGGTTGAGCTCTGGGGAGACGGGTCTCCCTTAAGGGAATTCCTTTATGTGGATGATATGGCGGATGCCTGCATCTATCTTCTCGAGAATTACAGCGGGGAAGAACACGTGAATATCGGTACCGGCAAGGAGATCACCATAAAAGCTCTGGCGGAAATGGTGAGAGATATCGTGGGATTTAAGGGTGAGATCAGATGGAATACCGATATGCCCAACGGGACACCCAGAAAACTCTGTGATGTTACCAAGCTTCATGATATCGGCTGGAAGGAAAAGGTGGATCTCCCTGAGGGCATAAGGCTGGAATACGAATGGTTTTTAGCACAGGATGAAAAGGATCTGAAGCTTTGATGGTCGTGAGATTAACGTGCCTGTTTTTCGGGATCCTGCTTATGGCACTTTCCGGAAAGATAGCACCGGCATTGGACAGCATTATAGGGAATCTGTTTCCTGCATCGGAAAAAGAGCATTATATTACAGAGGAAGATGATATTTTGGATAATAAGACAAAGTGGAGGATGATCCTTATAGGATATATAGTATTCGGGGTTGTTGCTGTTTTTTCGCTTATCTCCGTATTCACCCTGAATAATAAGATAAATACACTTTATAACAGTATACAGACAATGGAAGAAAAATTGGACAGCATGGAGCAGCCATGATAATACTGAGTCTCTGCAGTCTGGCAGTAATCTTCAACTTTATATTATATTTCATATTCGGATCGCTGATCACAGGAAATCTAAGGAGCCACCGGTTTTCAGCGACCCTTTCTGTTATTATGGGGTTTTTCCTCTACTATGTAATGTTTGAAGCAGTATGCATTCCGGTTATGGTGATGAAGAAGCCCCTCCACCTTTTAGCCTGGATATGGGCAGGAGTGGTCGTTATAGTAACGGTTGTTTCTTTTGCATGCTGCAGAAAACGGTGGATTGAATGCTTCAGGGGAATTAAGGGCTTTGCTAAAGAACATGTGGTATTTTGCATTATATCAACTGCTATAATATTGATCGAATGTGTGGTCATTATTTACTGTTACCAGTTTACACTGGATGCGGCCTACTATGTGGGGACCGCTTCAACCTCCCTTACAACGGACATGATCAATATTTATAATCCCTATACCGGGATGTGGCAGGATCATTTTGAGATGAGGTATTTTTTCTCGAATTATGCCATTAACGATGCTGTCATGTGCTTCCTTTTTAAGATGCATCCCCTTATCTGGACGAAGATCATTATGGAGGCTGTAGTCATCATCCTCTCAAATCTGGTCTTATACCGGCTTGGAAGAGCAATGTTTAAGTATGACCTGAAGAGGACCGGGGTATTCCTGTTCTTCTCTGCCTTATTATGCTTTTTCTACAGCACTATATATACGGCGCAGGAGTTTTTCGTGACCAGAACATTTGAGGGGAAGACCATTGTGGGATCGGTTGTGATACCACTGGTATTTTTGGTTTACATAAAATTATTGGAAGATCACAGAGACAGATCATTGTGGATCGAGCTTTTGATAGTTTCCTTTGCGTCAGTGGTGCTTTCGAACTCCGCCAGCATGATCTTTCCTGCGGCGCTTTTTATTTTTATGATCCCGCTTTTCTTTATAAAGAAGGATTTCAGGATACTGATCAAGTCTTTTGCGGTAGTGATCCCCTGCCTGATATCTGTATTTATGTATGTTATGTATGTGAAGGGGTATTTTGTGATACGTACGATATGATGATTTAGTGTCATTCTGAGTGAAGCGAAGAATCTGGGGAAGATCCTTCGCTAACGCTCAGGATGACAAGATAATGACGTAGGAGTATATAATGCAGAACCTGTCTGTAGCAAGTGACGGAATTCAATATCTTTTTAAGTGTGTGGCTCTTTATAACGGAAGTTCATTTTTCCTGCTGATCTATGCTGCACTGGTGATACTTATTGCTGTAAAAGGGAGCAGGGAAATGAAGAGGATATTTTTGTATCCTTCAATAGTAATACTGCTTACGGTATATAATCCTCTGCTGCCGCATATCATTAATAAGGTTTTTGATATAAACAAAGAGTACTACAGATTTATGTGGATAACGCCTGTTTGCATACTTATCGCCGCAGCTGCAGCATATTATCTTATCAGGGAAGAGCACAGCACAGGTTTTATCATCCCTGCTTTTATAGGGATCGTGTGCCTTGTGATCGGTGCCGGTAATTTCGTATACGGAAACGGTTACACAAAAGCAGAGAATATCTATAAGATACCCAATGAGGTAATAGCTGTTTCCAGGATGATACGGAAGAATACAGATATGAAATATCCGGTCGCTATCTGTGACAGGGATATGCAGATGGAGATCAGGCAGTATGATGCCACTATATTATTGGCCTGCGACAGGACACAGTATCTCGATTTTCTCGGTGACGCATATGAGGATGCGCTCATGGCGGAAAAAAATGAATACGTGAACAGACTTCTTACGGTGGTGGGAAAGTATGAAAAGATAGATAAGGACAGCTTTACGGAAGCACTCAATAAGACCAATACCCAGTTTGTGGTAGTACCGAAGACAGCACCGGTTCTGCGCTTTCTCAACGACGCAGGCCTTGAAGCTGTCGGGACTACCGGGACGAGAGTGGTATTCAGATTTGAACTTGATGATCCCATATATTATGACCTCGCGGATTATAACGCATTGTCATAAAACTTAAGAGATTCTTCGGGCTAAAGCCCTCAGAATGACACCAGCTGCCGCAATGCATTGTCATCCTGAGCGGAGCGAAGGTTCGGGCTAAAGCCCTCAGAATGACACCGGCTGCCGCAATATATTGTCATATTGAGCAGACTAGTCTTGCGGGGCATACTCGCACCCAGTGCTCGTGAACATGCCCGAAAAACGTCCACTGGACGTTTTTCCATCCTGAGCGGAGCGAAGGATCTTTAGGATGTAAAGTATGAAAAAACTTACAGTGTTCACACCTGCATATAACAGGGCTGATATGCTGCATACAGTATATGAAAGCCTTCTAAGCCAGACAGATACAGATTTTGTCTGGCTGGTTGTGGACGACGGCTCTTCAGATGATACCTGGGAAGTACTTAATTCCTTTAAGGGAGAAGGTAAGCTCGAAATGGAGCTTATCCGTCAGGAGAACGGCGGGAAGATGAGGGCTCATAACACCGGGGTGAAGCATGCAAAAACAGAACTTTTCGTCTGTCTGGATTCCGATGATCGTTTTACAAAGAATACGGTTTCTGATATATTGAGACAGTGGGAAAAGGTGTCGTCAGATCCGCGGATTGCCGGCATTGTAGCCCATAAAGGACGGGATGAAGAGCATATTCTCTATGACTCGGTTTTCCCGGATGTTTCGGAAGATACCCTTTCGGGGCTTTACAGGAAGGGATTTAACGGAGAGACAACCCTTGTTTACAGGACAGAAGTCCTTATGCGATATCTGTTTCCAGAGATCCCGGGTGAGAAGTACGTTCCCGAGGATGTGGTGTATGACCAGATAGACAGGGAATACAGACTGTCGGTCCTGAACAGGATATTGACAGTGTGCGTACTTACAGACGAGGGGCTGACAGATAGGGCAGCAGAACTCAGGGAGAAGAATCCCACTGGATGGTACATATATTATGTAAACCGGTCCAGAAACACGGGTCTCTCGCTCTTAAAGATAAAATATATAAGCCACTATCTGAGATTCTATCCGGTGGCTGATCGGAGTATAAAGAGGGAAAATAAGCTGCCCCTGCTTACATCCCTTATAGGAATGCCGGGGGCATTGATCCTTATTCTCATGGGAAAAAGATGACAAGATGAGGAATTTTAAATCGGCGGACGCACTCAGGCGTCTTTATATGCTTGTAGTATGTGCAGTTATGATCCTTGCATGTTCGGGGATGATACTCTATATACTTAACAGGATATATAATCTGGAATTCAGGACACAGTTATATCTTAGGGGTCATATTTTCGTAATGGCTCTTTATATAGGTGTCTTTCTTTTCCTGGGTCAGGTGTTCGGAGGACTTCTGGTGGGTATACGGAAGGTTGGAGAAGTGATGTTTTCCCTCCTTTTCACTGCGATCCTTACGGACATTTTCTTTTATTTTATCGTGATGCTCCTGTCATATAAATTTCCGGATCCGGGGCCCCTGCTTCTCGTGCTGCTGCTGCAGCTTGTCTTTTCTTTTAGCTGGATATCCATATTCGGAAATCTGTACGCTAAAAATTTCAAGCCCTTTGATGTTCTGCTTATCTATAAGGGTGAATCCATAGAAAACTTCCGGAAAAAGCTGAATGAAAGAAAGGATCAGTTCAATATTTCTGAGGTGGTCAGCGTGGACTGCGGGGAAGAAAGCCTGAAGGAGTATATCAACAGGTACAATACCGTAATGCTCTGGGATATACCTGCAGAGCAGAGAAATAATATATTCAAGTACTGTTATGAGGAATCAAAGAGGATGTATGTAATGCCGAAGATATCGGATATAATCCTGAACGGTTCCACTCCGGTCCATCTTTTTGACACACCGCTCCTGCTTACAGAGGGTAATCCACTGGAATATGAGGAGAGGGTGATAAAGAGATTGGTTGACATAATTCTGTCGCTGGTGCTTATCATACTGACCTCACCCATAATGTTAATAACAGCCATTATCATTAAGCTGTATGACAGAGGACCTGTTTTCTATAAGCAGATCAGATGCACGAAGAATTCCAGGGAATTTAAGATAATCAAATTCCGGAGCATGATAGTAAATGCTGAATCCCGGGGGGTTGCAGTACTTGCAAAAGAGAATGATCCCAGGATAACACCCATCGGACGTTTCATCAGAAAATGCAGGATAGATGAGCTTCCACAGCTGTTTAATGTGCTTAAGGGTGATATGTCTTTCGTTGGTCCCAGGCCGGAAAGACCTGAATTTATCGAGAAGTTCAAAGAGACCATGCCGGAATTCGCATTCAGGATGAAGGTCAGAGCGGGTATTACCGGCTATGCACAGCTTTACGGCAAGTATAATACCCTTCCGTATGATAAGCTGAAATTTGATCTTTACTATATAGAGCAGTATTCCATATGGCTTGATATCAAGCTCATGATACTGACTCTTAAGATACTGTTTACAAAGGAAAGCACAGAGGGCGCAGAATCGGATATTACCGCCGGAAAGATGTGAAGACATGGCCAAGGTTTCTGTTATCATACCGGTCCATAATGCCGGAAGATTCATATTCGATACCATGATGTCCGTGGCATCCCAGGAATATACAGACTGGGAAATGATCTTAATTGACGATCATTCCGAGGATGACAGTGTAAAGATCATAAAGGATTTTATTTCCATAAGGGAAGAAAAAGGAGCGGGGCAGAAGGTCAGGCTCCTTTCCGTGGGTGAGTTAAGAGGGGCAGCCAATACCAGGAATGCGGGAATAGATGCGGCGGAAGGCAGATATATCGCTTTTCTTGACGCTGATGATATGTGGGAACCTGAGAAACTTAAGGAGCAGATAGATTTTCAGGAGAAGATAGGCGCGGAATTCACTTTTACCGGTTATGAATTTGCTGATGAGAGCGGAGTTTCCGTTGATAAGATCGTGAGAGTCCCTTTCAGGATGGACTACAGCGCAGCGCTTAAGAATACCACTATATTTACCAGCACAGTCATATTTGACGCAGAGAAGCTATCCAAAGAAACCATGCACATGCCGGATGTTCCGAGTGAAGACACCGCCTGCTGGTGGAAAGTCATGAAGACCGGCATACCGGCCTGGGGACTGAACAGGCCTCTTACCATATACAGGCGCAGCGGAGGTACGCTTTCTTCCAATAAGATGACTGCTATAAAGCGTATTTGGAATCTCTACAGAAACGTTGAACACTTAAGTCTTTTGAGAAGCTGCTGGTGCTTTGTTTTCTATGCTTTTCATGCGGTGATGAGGAGGATCTGATGGAATCTTCCAGGGTTACCGTTCTATTATCGGCCATGGATCTGTCCGATATTTCCATACTGAACAAACTGAATATCAGCGGAAGTTCCGTTATCATCGATCAGTGCGATGAAGAGTCGGACGAGTGGGTGACGGAAAGAAACTGTTTATTTGTAAAGACCAGGGAACGGGGCCTTTCAAAGAGCAGGAACATGGCTATGAGAAGGGCTGTGACTTTGGGAGCGGACATCTGTATTTTCTGCGATAACGACGTGGTATACCGGGACGACTATGAGAAGGTGATAAAAGATGCCTTTGACAGAAATCCCGACGCTGATATCATTGTATTTTTTATCGAAAGACCGGAAAGACATAAGCCGGTATTTGAGAGTGAGAGACCCCTTGATCATCTGCACGCCATGAAGATCTTTTCTCCGGAAATCGCTTTCCGGCTGCGCTCTGTCAGGAGAATCGGCTTAAAAATGGATGAACTCTTCGGAGCCGGTGCCAAATACGGAATGGGTGAAGAAAATATATTTCTCTTTGATGCTCTGGCCCGGGGGCTTAAGATCATATATGTTCCGGAGAGAGTAGCGGGGACAGTGGAGAATGAATCCACATGGTTTAAGGGATATACGGAGGAGTTTTTCAGGAACCGGGGAGCAGGATACTACAGGATGTCGCACTTTTACTTCCTGCCTCTATGTCTTCAGTTCGCTGTGAGAAAGAGAGGGCTATACCGGGATTCCATAAGCTTTTCAAAGGCTGTTTCAGCTATGATGAAGGGCAGGAGAGAGTATTTAAGAGAGAAGAGGTATTTTATAGTCGGAGATCATCTGACAGGTACCGGGCCTGCCAATGCTACATATTCCCTTATAAAAGCCATGCCATATAATACCCTCATACAGAAAAGGAAGGGAAAGGCTTTAAGAGCGCTGGAGATCATGCTGAAATCCGGAAGGGCAGATGCGCTTGTTTTCTCCGGACATTCCAGACAGAATATCCTGGGAATGAAGACAGCAGCAAAACATGGCATACCATCGGTTTACATAATGCACGGGGCTGTTGAATATGAGAACAGGATCAACCGGGTTCCGGATGAAGGGATGGCCCGTGACGAGAGAGAGATGATGAAACTTGCCAACAGGATACTGGCGGTATCTCCAACCTTTGAAGCATGGCTTAAAGAAAACTATCCCGAGTATGCGTGGAAGATCGGACATCTTACAAACGGCGTGGATCTTGATAGATTTTATGTAAACTATAGGGCAGGTATTCTTTCAGCTAAGTCTTCAGGGGACGAGGCGGGTGTTCCGAGTTATGTAAACAAGCCGATCGATCTTCTCTCTGTCGGAGGAGGCATGCCCCGAAAGAGGATAAATAAGATCTGTGAAGCGGTTAAACTGTTAAGAGAAAAGGATGGTCTTGATATAATAGTTCATGTGGCCGGAGTGGCCGGCGCTGATTCTGATGAGATAGATTCATATGACTTTGTGAAGGATCACGGCATCCTGAATAAAGATGATATGAGAAAGCTTTATGAAGAGAGTGAGATCTTTATACAGAACAGTGTTTTCGAGACCTTTGGACTCGCACCGGTGGAAGCGTTGCTTGCCGGCTGTGATATAATCCTTTCCGGTGCCTGTGGTGTCCGTGAGATATTAGGCGGCCTTAAGGATGATGATATCATCAGGGATCCGGATTCACCGGAGGAGATCGCGGATAAAATAAAGAAGATCCTGAAAGAGGGAAATAATGAGAGGATCTTAAGTACTCTCAATTTAGAAGAGACCTGCTGGGAAAGAAGGGCTGAAGAGCTTTGTCAGATACTGTCGGAAATGAAAAAATAAGAAATATACTGAATTATGCTGCGCTGGCGATACTTATGGTATTCTATGCAGGGACCTGGACTTTTCCGGGGTTTTATCATGTGACCGAGATCTATAATTCGCTGATAGTTTTTACAGCCCTGGTGATACTTTTCTTTGCGAACATCGATATTGTGGAAAAGATCAGGAAAAAGGAACCTATGTTCATCGTTCTTGCAGCCACATTGATAATAGCTGTTATCAATCTGTTTATCATTGGTTCCAATAAGGGCTGCATCCTGATAATCGCTGATTTTCTGATGCTTTTATATCTGGCTCCGGAACTTAAGTTCACAGAGAGGCAGAGAACTATCCTTAAGGTATTTTTCCTTATAATGTTCGTTTCCTGGTTCATATACGACAGGGCATTTTCATATAACTCAAATACCGGTGCCACAGTCACGGTGTTTACATTTTTCGGGGGTTTTATACTGCTGCAGGAGCTTGCAGGGAAAAAAGAGATATTCGGGTTCTTCCTGGTCATCGCATTTATAAGAGTAATAACGCTTGTTTTTTGGCATCTGGCAAGGGGAGCTTTCTTTGCGTTGGCTCTTTTCATATTATTTTATTACATTGTGCCGAAAACATGGTGGAAGTCCGCCGTATCCTACCGTTCTCTGATCGTATTTTCAACCCTCGGGTCTCTTGCCTTTGTAGGGATATATGTGTTCCTCGGTTCTACCGGATTTAATATAAAGCTGCCTTTTTTCTACAAGAATATCTTTTCGGGAAGAGAGCAGATCTGGTATGAAGTATGGGAGATACTTAAGGACCAGCTCCTTACCGGAATAGGATCAGGCAGGGAATTAAGGTCATTTTTCGAGTACAATATACATAATGCCATGTATGACATTCTAGCAGTGCACGGTGTCATTGTTTTTGCGGGATCTATCGCCATTATCTGGAACAGGCTGAAGATGGCGGGAGAGAGGCTTGACACACGGGATCCCGGGAAAATGTGTGCGATAGCTGCTATTTTTGCCATATTTATCGAATCCTTTATCGATATGGATCTTATGTGGGCTGATTATTCGCCTGTTTTACTCATATTACTTGTGACAGTTTTTGATAATAAAGCAGTAACGGGGAAAAATGAAGAAAACCGGTAAACTGAAGTATCTATTTACGAATATGGCTATTTTTACCATAGGCAGTTTTGTTTCAAAGCTGCTGGTTTTCTTTCTGGTACCTTTCTATACTTCTATCCTGACAGAGTCTGAGTACGGTATAGCTGATGTAATGCAGAGTTCTTTACTGCTGCTCGTGCCCCTGTTATCCATTAATGCCGGTGAAGCTGCACTGCGGTACGGCCTCGAATATACGGATGACCGGGATATCATCTTCCTGTACGGGATAAAAAGGGTATCATTTTCTATAATCCCGGTTATCATCTTAAGCGGAGCGCTCTCCCTTCTTTTCCCGGACTATCGTATATATTTCCTATTCTTCATAGTTCTCTATACGGCAGATGCTTTCTTTGAATACATGCACCTTTTTTGTGATAGTATCGAATCTTTTCTTCCTGTTGGTATTACGGATGGGAATATACGGATATCTTTTCTCACAGATGATCGCATTCAGCCTTTCTGCTGTGCTGATGTTTGTTCTGACCGGAGGAAAAGAGAAGATCAGAAGTGCAGTAGAAAAGAGTTCTTCTGATCTTAACAGGGAAATGGGTGTCTACGGAAAGTCTATGCTCCTTTATTCCACTGCGAGCTGGGTAAATAACGCGATAGACAGGTATTTTATACTGTTTCTTCTGGGGAGTGTCCAGAACGGGCTGTACGGAGTGGCGTATAAGATCCCTGCGATCCTCACTACGGTGCAGAGGATATTTGCCATGGCATGGCAGATGTCTGCGGTAAAAGAGTATAAGGGGGATGACAGGGAGGAATTCTTCTCTAAAATGTACAGATCCTATCAGACCGTGCTGGTGACGGGATGCGCTGTTATAATACTGTTTCTTAAGATAATAGCAACGATCATGTTCAGGAAAGACTTTTTCAATGCCTGGATCCTGGTACCGCCGCTCCTTATATCGGTGGTCTTCGGAGCACTTGAGGGATTCCTCGGATCCATAGCTCTTGCTTTCAAGGATGGACGCAGCATGGGCATAGCAACGGGAGTGGGAGCAGGATTTAATATAATACTTAATTATATATGGATACGCGATATGGGCAGCTTTGGAGCGGCATGCGCCACATTTGTGTCCTATTTTATAATGTTCGCCCTTGCTTTTATTTTTGTAAGGAGACATGTGAAGCTTAAGGTATTTATTTTAAGAGATGTGATCGCCTATGGTCTTCTTATCGCGGAATCAGTTCTGGTGATAAGGAATACAGGAAATTTCTTTTACTGGAATGCCGGGATAGTGTTTATCCTTATCTGTCTCTATCTTAATGAGATCAGGAATATCTTTATAAAAGGCACAGAAATGATCAAAAGAAGGGCTCGGTAATGCCGGAAAATAAGACAACGGAAAAATATGAATATGTGCTTGGGGCTCTGTTTCTCGTCCTGATGCTGGGATCCTTTATCACCCAGAAGATATATGCAGTCGTATCTGTTTATGGGACATTGATAATGTTCGCGGCGCTGGTTGTTGTTTGTGTTATGTTAACCATTAAAGACAGGGAGAAATATCTCCGGATCGACCGGGCAGCTGTTCTATGCGTGATAGCTGCGGTAATTGCGCCGTTAAATCTGATCATCCTTCATTCGGGGATGGGGGCCGTGCTGATCATTTTCGATCTGGTACTCAGCCTGTTCCTTATAATCAGGGGAACCGGGATGTCCGGACGGATGAAGCGGGTTCTCACTTTTACCGGCGCTGCCCTGATGCTCGTCTGGTATCCGGTGGTACGATGGGATTACGGATTTAATATGGTAGGGCTCATATTCATTATCCTGATGATATTTGGCGAGATCTTTATGGAATACCTTAAAAACGATATGGATCTTCAGTATCTGAAATATGTCCAGATCCTGTTTTTCTTTACTTCCATACTTCTGGCTGTCTGCTATCAGGCCCGGTCTGCGGCACTTTCTATGGTGGTATTCGGAATAAGCTATTTTGCAGTGCCCCTGATAATTAAAAAACGAGCGTTTTACAATGCGTGGATCTTTCTCTTCACAGCCGGAAGTCTCATATTTACCGGATTATATGTATTTTTGAGTACCACGGGATGGAATGTGAGGCTTCTCTATAAAGATGTTCTTTCCGGAAGGGAACTTATCTGGAGTGAACTCTGGCAGGAATTTATAAAAAGACCCTTAACCGGCATAGGATCTTCCTATGAGATGAAGAGTTTCTTTATTTTTGAAGTACATAACGGACTTTTAGATATCCTTGTTGTTCACGGACTCCCTGTTTTCATATGCATTGCCGCATTGCTGGTGATGGCTTTGAACAGACTGTTTTCAAGAGATCTTTTATTCTGCCCGGATAAGAGGCTTGCTTTTTCGGGGATATGTACACTCCTTTTTGCATCATTCTTTGAGAACGGTTTTATAGTAACCCCATACAGCTGTGTGTTTTTGGTATTGATGCTGATCTGTGTTTCTTAAAGCGGTTTTTGCCGTTTTCCATTGAAAGCTGAATGCTTTGATGATAGAATCATTTTCGGACGCAGATTAGGAGATATGAGGGATTAACGGGGTTATACACCTGTTTAGTTGATCAATATAATCAGTAAGGAGATAATATATGGGACTTGATAATGTGAAAAAATGCAGAGGATGCAGACGTATTTTCCAGTATCCGGGATATGGTCCGGAGCTCTGCCCTACCTGTAGGCAGGAAGATGAAGAAATGTTTACGAAGGTGAAGACCTATTTAAGGGATAATCCGGGAAGGACACTGGCGCAGACAGCCGAAGACTGTGAAGTGCCGAAGGAACGTATAAGAGCATGGCTTAAGGAAGAGAGACTGGAATTCTCGGGTTCCGGAGAAACCGGACTTACATGTGAAAAATGCGGAAAGCAGATCCAGTCCGGTACTATATGTGCTGAATGCCGGCAGGCAATGTCCAGAGCTGCCGGAGAGATCATGAGATCAATGGATAAGCCTGTGGCAGAGAGACCCAAGGTTACTCATACCGGCGACAAAATGAGGTTCCTGGGGAGGAAATAAAGATAAATAAAACGTTGGAGTCAATGGGGACGGTTCTCATTGACTCCTTTTTTGACGATAACATGGCTGTTTGGTATAATCTAATGGATTATGTGTTTTACTATAATCTGTTGAAAGTGTGTAGTATCAATGGTCAATCCTTTTAATAATAAACAGCTTCTCGTACGAAGGGCAGGACTCATCATTTATGATATCCTGGCTGTACTTGCCAGCTCTGCAATAGGCCTCCTTTTGAGGTTCGATCTTTCCTATTATGAACTGCTCCATACGGTGGGAGGTTATGCATGGCAGGAAAATCTTTGGAGATACCTGCCTGTCAATGTCATCATAACAATCGTTATATTCTATTTATTCCATCTTTACTCCAGTTTATGGACATATGCGGGAATACCCGAGATGACAGCCACGGTTACTGCCTGTCTGCTTTCCAGTGTCTGTCAGGCAGTGGGAATGATGGTCCTTGGACTTCAGATGCCAAGGAGCTATTTCTTTCTCTATGCAATAGTCTTAAATATACTGGTACTAATATCCAGGTTTGCTTACCGGCTTTTCAGGACCTTTATCCAGAAAAGGACAGAGCAGGCTAACAGCATAAACGTAATGATAATCGGCGCCGGAGAAGCCGGAAATTCCCTTATAAGAGAAATGAATTCCTCCAGGTTCATCCAGAAAAGCGTGATGTGCGTTATAGATGATGACCGTTCCAAGGTGGGTAATTTTATCCAGGGAGTGAAGGTCGTCGGAGGAAGAGACGATATCATCGAGAATGCCGCAAGATATAATATCGATGAGATCATAATAGCTATGCCGGCGGCTTCCAGAAAGCAGCTGAAAGAGATTCTCGATATCTGTAAAGAGACCAAGTGCGAACTTAAGACTCTGCCAGGTATATACCAGC
>CACZBM010000006.1:79387-113498 GCA_902779445.1 uncultured Lachnospiraceae bacterium | reverse complement strand
TTTATCACACCGTCTTCCAATGTGAATCCATCAAAGACATCAGTGGTAAAAAGAAGGTTCATGAATTGCTTGATATTTTTTATCCTGAATGCGATCATACAATAGATTATAAGGTTTCTTTCCGCTGATGACAAATTGAAGTAATTAGCGTATTATATTTAAAGCTTTTTCCCTTTGTTATCAATTATTATAATCAGGAGGTACAAAAAATTGAGCGATTATTTTAAGAATGTTCCAAGGGTTAAATACGAAGGACCCAAGAGCACCAATCCCTTCGCATTCAAGTATTATGATCCTGACAGGGTTGTAGCAGGAAAGACCATGCGGGAACAGCTGAAGTTCGGTATGGCATGGTGGCACACCCTCTGTGCAAACGGACTTGATATGTTCGGTTCACCCACGATGGATAAATCTTTCGGAAATAAAGAGGCAATGGACCTTGCAAAGGCAAAGGCTGATGCAGGATTCGAGTTCATGGATAAGCTCGGTATAGATTACTACTGCTTCCACGACAGGGATCTCGCTCCCGAAGGAAGAAATATCGACGAGAGTACCGAAAACCTCGATGTGATGGTGGATGTTTTAAAGAAAAAGCAGAAAGAGAGCGGCAAAAAGCTCCTTTGGGGTACTGCAAATCTCTTTAATAATCCCCGTTACATGCATGGTGCGGGAACAGCTCCCAATGCGGATGCTTTCGCTTATGCGGCAGCTCAGTTAAAGGCAGCGCTTGAGGCTACAAAGGAGCTGGACGGCGCCGGATATACATGCTGGGGCGGACGTGAAGGATATGAGACACTTCTTAACACAGATATGGGTCTGGAGCTTGATAACATCGCAAGACTCTTCAAGATGCTCATCGCCCACGCAGACAAGATCGGATTTACAGGACCTTTCTATATCGAGCCCAAGCCGAAGGAGCCTACAAAGCACCAGTATGACTTTGACGCAGCTACCTGTGTAAACTTCCTTCGCGCATATGGCCTTATGGATCGCTTCAGGCTCAATATCGAGACCAACCATGCGACCCTTGCAGGACACACAATGCAGCATGAGCTTCGTGTGGCAAGAGTGAACGGCGTATTCGGCTCAGTTGACGCGAACCAGGGCGACATGCTCCTCGGATGGGATACAGACCAGTTCCCGACAGACGTATACGGAGCAGGATATGCAATGTATGAAATACTGAAGGCAGGCGGATTCACCACAGGTGGTCTGAACTTCGACAGTAAGCAGAGAAGAGGATCCTTCACTCTTGAGGATACAGCTCTTGCGCACATCGCCGGAATGGACGGATTCGCACTCGGACTGCTCCTTGCAGACAGGATGATCGAGGACGGCAGGATCGACAAGTTCGTTGATGAGAGATATGCGAGCTGGAAGAGCGGCATAGGAAAGAGTATCATCGACGGAAACGAGTCTCTGGAATCACTTTACTCCTATGTACAGAAGATGGGCGAAGTAACCACAAACGTAAGCGGCAGACAGGAAGAGCTGGAATCCATCGTGAACCAGTGCCTGATGAGCATAGAATTCTAGATCATAGCATAAGCCTTCTCCCTCTGGGAGAAGGTGGCCGAACGAAGTGAGGACAGATGAGGGTATAATGCTACGGACTAACCCCAAACCATTCGATAATAAGATCTGGCTCTCCAGCCCCACCATGCACGGGGACGAGCTCAGATACATACAGGAAGCCTACGACACCAACTGGATGTCAACAGTGGGAAAAAACCTGGATGAAACAGAGGCTATGGCAGCAGCGAAAACCGGATGTAAGTATGCAGTAGCACTTTCATCCGGTACTGCTGCGCTTCACCTTGCCACGAGACTCGCCGGGGAAAGACTGTACGGAACCCACGGGGTAATGGACGGCAGTCTGAAAGGCAGAAGGGTATTCTGCTCGGATATGACCTTTGACGCCACCATAAATCCGGTGGCATATGAAGGCGGTGAAGCCGTTTTCATTGATGAGGAATATGACACCTGGAATATGGATCCCGCAGCTCTTGAAAAAGCCTTTGAAATCTATCCCGAGGTTAAACTCATAGTAGTTGCCCACCTTTACGGTACTCCCGGAAAAATAGACGGGATAAGGGAGGTGGCGGCTAAACACGGGGCACTCATAGTGGAGGATGCGGCGGAATCCTATGGCGCCTCCTACAAGGGCAGGCAGACAGGTACCTTTGGAGACTACGGCATAATATCTTTCAACGGGAATAAGATAATAACCGGCTCTTCAGGAGGTATGTTCCTTAGCGATTCGAAGGAAGACGCGGATAAGGTCAGGAAATGGTCCACGCAGTCAAGAGAAAGCGCACCCTGGTACCAGCATGAAGAGATTGGCTACAATTACCGGATGAGCAATGTGATAGCCGGCGTTATCAGGGGACAGATGCCTTATCTTGAAGAGCATATCAAACAGAAGAAGGCGATCTACGAAAGATACAGGGAGGGATTTAAGGATCTGCCCGTGAAGATGAATCCCTTTGACAGTGAAAACAGCGAGCCCAATTGAGCCCAATTACTGGCTGAGCTGTCTCTTAATTGACAGAGATGCCATGTGCAGACAGGTGCGTAGCGATCACGAAGCTCTTTACAGGCCGGAAGAAGGGAAGAGCTGCCCTACAGAGATACTGGAAGCTATAAGCGCTTTAAATGCAGAAGGACGTCCCATATGGAAGCCAATGCATGCCCAGCCTATGTACAGGAATCACCCCTTTATCACGAGAGAGGGAAACGGAAGAGGGCGGACAAATGCCTATATCGCCGGAGGATTTCTGGGTGAAGACGGACAACCCATTGATGTGGGGATGGACATCTTTGAAAGAGGACTCTGCCTCCCGAGTGACAATAAGATGACCCCCGAGGAACAGGACAGGATAATAGAAACCGTAAAAGCATGCTTTGAATAAAAGCACCCCCACTGTCATCCTGAGCGATAGAGAAGGATCTCTCTCAGCGTTATTGGAGATTCTTCGCTTTGCTCAGGATGACAGGGGGGATTATTTTTTATCCCGCGAAGTAATAGCCGACTCCCCACTTTGTGTGTACGTACTGGGGGTTACTGGGGCTCTCTTCGATCTTTTCTCTTAAACGTCTGATATGCACATCCACGGTTCGTTCATCTCCGGGATAATCCTCGCCCCAAATGAGGTTTAGGAGATCCACCCTGGAGTATATCTTATTGGGATTTCTCACAAGGAGTTCCAGCACGTCAAATTCCCTGCTGGTAAGATTGATCTCGTGATCATTAATATAGACGCGGCGGCTGTCCAGGTCCAGCTTTAACGCGCCCTTTACCAGTACCTTCTGGTCCGGACCGCGATCCTGATTCTTCTCGGCGCGGCGCATGATGGCCTTGATCCTCGCCTTAACTTCGAGGATATTAAAAGGCTTTGTGATATAGTCATCGGCACCGTATTCAAGACCGAGGATCTTATCCATATCATCGCCCTTGGCTGTGAGCATAATGATGGGAACATCAGAGAACTCCCTGATAGCCTGGCACACTTCAAAGCCTGAAAGCCTGGGAAGCATCACATCCAAAAGGATGATGTCATAATTACCGCTTCTGGCCTTGTCCAGAGCTTCTTCGCCGTCAAATGCGGTATCGACTTCCATATCGTCCTGACGAAGACTGAAAGTAATGCCCTTAACTATGCTTTTTTCATCATCTACAACAAGAACTTTTCTGCTCATCTATACTGTTATCTGATCCTTGATCTTATTAAAGAGACCATCCTTTATCCCCGATACCTTTTTAATATCTTCGATACACGAGAATGATCCGTTTTCTTCCCGGTAACTAATAATAGCCTGCGCACGGCTCTCGCCGATCCCGTTGATCCTTGTGAGATCCGTAAGAGAAGCAGTGTTGATATTTATAAGTCCGATGCCGGTAACACCTTCATCGGAGGCACCATCTCCGGCTTCATTATCTGTCTTCCGGGAAATGCCGGGTACTCTTATCACCGATCCGTCCTGAACCGGGGAAGCAAGGTTCAGGGCCTCCGCATCAGCGTCTCCGGTAAAACCTCCGGCCTTATCTATTACCTGAAATATCCGGGTACCTGAAGGGACCTCATAAATACCGGGCTTTTGAACAGCTCCGGTAACATATACATAGGCACCGGAAGGAACTGCTTCTTCGCTGTAACCATCCGAGGAAGCTGCCTCCTCTTCCGGGATCCGGCTCTCTATCACGACTTCTTCGTCACCGGAACAGGCGGTAAAAGACAATACCAGAAAAACTGCGGCTAAACATATTATTATTTTTTTCATATAACTCCTGACTCTTCATCAGGCGTCCCAAATGTAGGATAATTATAGTATCAGTACAAAAAAATTACAATCATGGAATTAAAAATCGACGGCGTAAATTTACTGTAGGATTTACGCCGTCAGAAGAACCGGAAATCATTGAAAACCTGGATATGTATATAGTATAATTTTACTGATTTTAAGGATAGGAAGGGCGTAAACGGTTGGCAAACGAGCTTATACGGTTCGAAAACGTTGGAAAAACATATATTACAGGGTCCGTGACATACGAGGCTCTCCATGACGTGAACCTGACAATAGACGAGGGAGAGATGGTGGTAATCTTAGGCCCCAGTGGGGCGGGCAAGAGTACGCTTCTTAATCTCGTCGGCGGTTTGGACGGTGCCACAAAGGGGAGGATTTTTTTCGGTGAAGACGAGATCACTGCCTTTGATGATAAGCGCCTCGGGAAATTCCGGGCCGGGGATGTGGGTATTGTATTTCAGTTCTACAATCTGGTACCTACACTCACGGCTATTGAAAACGTGTCGCTTATGCAGGATCTTGGGCTTGATATAATGGATCCCCTTGAAGCCCTCGATATGGTGGGACTTGCCGACCAGAAGGATAAATTTCCTTCCCAGCTGTCCGGAGGCCAGCAGCAGAGGGTGTCGATTGCGAGAGCCATTGCGAAAAAACCAAGACTCCTTCTTTGCGATGAGCCTACGGGAGCTCTCGATACCAATACAGGAAAGGAAGTCTTGAAAATCCTAAAGGAGCAGAGCAGCGTATACCACCGGACAGTCGTGATGGTTACACATAATGCTCTTTTTCAGGAGCTGGCCGACAAGGTTGTCACGGTAAAGAACGGAACCATCGAAAACATCGTGATAAATGACCATCCCAAAGAAGCGGATGAACTTAGCTGGTAACTACGGAAGAATGATATGAACAGGAATAAATTAAAGACTGCCGCTATCATTGCTGCCTTTGCCGGAGCGATGTACGCAATGAACCGGAGCGTACCAAAGGTGGCTGACGACTACATTTTTTCTTTTATCTGGGATGGAAAAAGGGGGGGCAACTTTGCATACGGCCCGCTTAAATTAAAAAGAGTACGGAGGATAAAGGATCTTATAAGATCCCAGGTTTCCCACTATTTGACCTGGAGCGGCAGGACAATCGGGGAGACCATGAACCAGCTAATCCTCATGCGTGATGACAAGAGGTTATATGATGTCCTGAATACTGCCGCCATTATGGCGCAGATTTTTTTGTGTTTTTTGGCTGCAGGAGGAAACATAAAGAAACAAGGAAAAGAATTAACTCCCTGCCTTGCCGCATTACTTTGCGGAGGGTATTACCTTTGTACCCCGCATATCGTGGTGACTTCATTCTGGACCACGGGAGCCATGAACTACTCCTGGCCGGGACTTTTCCAGTCCGCATTTCTCCTTCCTTATTCAAAGGAAATAAGAGGTGAAAAAGTAAGGATAAGCAAGGCTATGATGGCATTCTTGGGAATTCTTGCCGGATGGTCCAATGAAGCAGGGGGCGGAATGTCGCTTTTATTATCCGGTGCCTCCGCTTTTTTTTCGGTAATGAAAAAAGAAGCTTCCGACTGGAAAATGGCAGGACTGATTGGCTGTGCGGCAGGTTATGCTTTACTCATGCTTGCCCCCGGGAATTTTAAGCGTCTGAAAGCCGAAGAGGAGTTCTATGACTCCTATACTCCGGATCCTCTTGACCCGGGAAGCCTTCCTCCGAAATACGACTATAGCCTACAAATGTTCATTCATCACTTAAGGAATGGCTTTACATCTACTTTTTTAAGACTTCTTCCGCTTCAGCTTCCCGTGGCGGAGTATCTTCTGCAGGATGGTAAAAAGGATCCCGTGATAAAGAAATACCTTGGGGTCCTTGAAGCCGCAGCTTTAAGCGTACCTTCGATCCTGATGCTTTCACCGCAGTTTCCCAAAAGAGCGGCGTACTTTTCAGGTCCCCTGATGCTGACAGCGGCAGCCACAGCATATCTTAATACATCAGAGAAAAGGTCTCGCTTTAGTCCCTTATTCCGCACTCTTTACACGATATTTGGATTAGAAGCAGCTATAAGCTATATATCGGCACTTGTCAATAATTCCGATTTTTTTGTTCAGTGTAAAGAGCAGAATTCCATCATGCAAAACGGGAAGAAGGATGAAACAGTCACTGTGCCGGATGTAATGATATCACCCTTCTGGTCACGGCTGGCTAAAGACCGTTCCACTGACGAATATATAAAGTCGGTCATAAGATATGAAGAGGATCCGGACGACCCCTACAACAAGGCTGCGGCAGCTTACTACGGCGTAAAAAAGGTCAAAGTCAGAGTGCCTCTTAACCATCCGTATGCGAAGAAAGATAAAAAAAGCAAGAGGCTACAGATAATGAGACCTATTCGAAACCTTTTCAAATTATTCTTCCCGGGGAAATTCCGGATTTAGTGAAGGCGGCATTTGCCGATCAAATCCTCCACACGTATATTACCTGAGTCTTCCTTAAGAAGTTCTTCACAGACAGCAATATAGGTGTCTGCTAAATACGCCATCTTTTCCTCAGAGTAGAGGCTGCTGTCATAGGAGAGCTCCAGACGGGAGCCTTCTTCGTCCTCCCATATACTTATTTCCAAGGGCTCCAGAGCCGCCCATCTGTCGGAAAATAGGATATCTATATCGGTGATGATATCATTTCCCGGATTTTTCCACATATCCCCTTCATAAATAAAGCAGGGAATTCCGGGTGAGTTCTTTTCCATAAAGGGTGATACACTGCCGTTCGTGATTCCTGAATTGAACTGTTCAGCAGTCTCAAAAGCCAGTTCACTGATTTTTGTGTTCTTATTTATCCGAAGTTCTACGGGAAGATCCATTGTCAGAAGTCCGGCTGTCCGCAGAGATCCGGTATCACTCCTTCCATTCCAGGTCCAGGTGAGTAAACAGTCATTCCGCTTATTTACGGCCATAAGAGTAACAGCAGAGACTAAGAGAAAGAATGTATTGGAGGTAATATTAAGCGCCCCTGCAGCCCGCAAAACTTCATCGAACGGGAATTTAAAAGACCTTTCGTATTCTCCGAGGCCGGGGTTATTGCCTGACATATCATATTCAGGAAGCATCCCATGGAGATTCCGGTAACGTTCTTTGAAATAATCCAGTTTGTCTTTCCAATCGTCATCCTGACGTAGATCGAGACGTTTTTTACAGAAATGCATAAATCCATCATTCTTTGGTATACTTCCACCCATATACAGGGTCATTATGTCCTCGACTATGATCCTGAAGGATGTGCCGTCACATATAACATGGCATAGATCCATAAGAAGCAGTACTCTGTCCTTTAGGCGAAATATAGTAATATAATTTAAGGGGCTGCCATCAAAAGCCGCTATCACGGGAAAACCCATGAAATAGTCTTTGTTCACTTCTTCCGGAGGAGTTACTACCTCGATACATTTAAGGATTTCGGGATCATAATACTGCCGCCATTCATTATCTTTCCTCTTGATAGTGGTGCGAAGAACCGGATGCGCATCAACAGCTGAAAGGATCGCTTTCTTAAGCTTTTCGATATCAACATCGGCTTTAAGGCTTATCGCAATAGGCTGATTGCAGACCATCCTGTCAGGCAGTTCAAGCTGCCTGTTAAGGAACCATAGCTCTTCATCAGTAAGAGGAAGACCTTCAGGGGGGAAAGACTCCGTTTCAGCGTCCTCCAAAGAATCTTCCATAAGAGCCGCTGCAATACCCCTGACGTTCTTTTCCCGGTAAACAAGCCGGAAATCCAGACATTTAAGATTCGCCTTTATAATGAGACGCATGGCAGAAAGAGAATCCCCTCCCAGAAGAAAGAAATTGTCGTCAATACCAACCTTTTCAGGACTGATATTCAAAACCTCCGCAAATGCAGTGCAAAGGGTCTTTTCAATGTCACTACGCGGAGCAGCATAATCTGCAAACAGGGCTTCTTCGGAAGGGTTCGGGAGATCCTTCCGCACGGTCTTACCGTTTTCATTTATAGGGAGCTTATCTATCCCTATGTAACAGGACGGCAGCATGAATTCAGGCAAATATGCCATCAGGGACTCTCTGATATTCTCCGGAACCGGTATGCTTTCCTTTGGGATATATGCTGCGAGGAAGGAAATACCGCCCCTGAAGCACTGCTTTACTGCCGCAAATCTGACATTAAGAACCTTTCTAAGGGCAGTTTCCACTTCAAAGGGCTCAATACGGTTGCCGTTGATATTTAACATATCGTCAACTCTTCCGAGAAGAGTGTAGTTGCCCTTATCATCAACACTCATGTAATCCCCACTCTTATAATATGTTTCTCCGTTTATGGAAATAAGCTCTGTTCTGTCACTTTCATGCAGATACCCTCTGAAGAAGGGGAGTTGAATGCATAACATTCCCTCTTTATCATTAACCCGATTATTCTTGTCAATCAGCACAGCCTTTGTATATTCATCCGGTGTTCCGATAGGAGTGTTGCTGTAGGGTCTGTCAATATCGAAGAAAAAGGGCAGATAGGAGAACTCAGTGGGACCATAAGCATTTAGAACCGGGAATCTGTCTATGTAAAGATCTGTTGCTATTTCGCCCGTGATATGGAGTACCTTGACATCAATACCTCCGGCGGATTCAAGTGCCTTGACCAGGGTCGGAGGCATACATGAAGCGGTGACATTTTGTTTTTTAAAATAATCAAGAAGCCCTATGGGATCCCTCACGAGTGTAAGAGGAATGAGATGAAGCGTACTGCCTGCCTGAAGCACACCCATCATGAGATAGAGACCGCCTATAAAGGTTTCCGGTGCCACATTTGCGTAATCCAGGGGTATCCATCTGCCAATGGCACGGTCGGTAGATGACATGATATATCTGTACACTCCGTATTCCTGAGCTACTCCTTTAGGAAGACCGGTGGAGCCGGATGTATAGTATATAAAGGCGAGATCGTGGGGATCAGGATCAGCCCATTCATCGGGAGCAAGCGGTTTCTCTTTAACTGCTTCTTCATATTTCCGCTCGTCCATTACAAATGCTGCATTACTGTCTTTGATGATGTAAGAGATGCGTTCACTCCCCATCATGGCCTCGGTTCCGACCCAGGCAGCGCCCGCTTTCATCACAGCAAGGCGCACTGCCACGAACTCAAGCCCTCGGGGGACACAGATTGCAACTATGTCCTCTTTACCGATACCCTGTTTTTTCAGCCAGGAAGCTATACTTCCCGAAATGTTATCCAGCTCCCCGTAGCTTGTTTTGCGTTCTCCGCCCTGATCCACAACGGCGGTTTTCTCCGGCGTATCGGTTACGTGCTCTAAAAACCTTTCCAAAAAAGGTATCATCAGTTTTACCCCCTTCTATTCCAAGCATCTTTACAAAGAAACCCTAATCCCATTATTTTTGCGTTCTTCAATACTTTTGGCGTCCGAATCAAAATATAGATTTATAAATCCATTATAGCATTTTCACCAAATACAACCAAGTAATAGGCTTATATATCCCTGCTATAATTAAGTCACTTCCCGTTTAAGGAATGTAAATCTTGATCTTCTTTTATCCCAGTATATGACAACGTAGCCCATCCTATGTATCATACGGACTAACCGCATTATCTTTCCCGTGTCCTTGTAAAATAGACGCTCATGAACCTCCAGGCATATCTGTCCTATCGGAACAGTGGATTCCTTAAGTGACCTGATTATATTAAAAACAGATCCGGTAATATTAATCTTCAATAGGTCGATGTGGTCATGTCCCCTTTTTTCCGCAATTGCTTTTAGATGCCGGATTCTTGTCGCCGGGGAAGAACCATCTCCTCCAAGGGAGTAAACGACAGGTTTACCGCCGTCCTTCAGGGGTTTCTCATATACATAGTATTCCATTCCGGGGCGTCCGCATTTCTTAAGCGGATAATACACGGTATCCAGCGCATCGAAGCTCTTCTTTCCGAATATTATCTCACCGGTCTTTATTGCAAGGCTTTTAAGCGGATTCACTATGGAAAACAATATCGAGGAAGGGTCATTCTGCTCGTAAACATGTCCTTCGTAGGGACCGCATTTTATCTTTTGGACCCCGTAATACGCTGCGGCAGCCTTATTGTAGTAATCATTCTCATCGTTTACGCATACTCCCATGCAGATATCATCTGTTATGGATCTGTCCCCGGCAAGGAAAGCATAGGGCGAAGGGACGTCAGTATCTTCCACATGGATAAGCGGCTCATTTTTGTTTTCTTTAATGAATCTTATCTGTCTGTCAAATTGAAGGGAATTGTCCGCATCAACTATGAGGCTTGAAAGAGCGTTTACGGACAAACCCAGGGTTACAGCTGCCGCAATGAGTTTTTGCGCCGGGTTCCAGGTACTGAAGTCCGGCATATCAAGGTGATCTGATGCCCGGGTAGCTGCAGAAAGAAGGAATAAAACGGAAGAGTATGTTGAGCGTCTAGGATACTGCGGTGAAAGCATCATAACTGACGGAATGGCGAAAACCGCTGACTCTAAGGCAAGGATAAAGAGATCTGTTTTTCTGTCCCTTTTCTTTCCCTGAAGAAAATACATTATAACAGGTATCTGCAGCGGAAGTTCCCTTATAACCGTGGGAAGGAAGCCTTCCATAAACCACTTCTTAAACATGGTGGATGTGTAGAGATCCTTATTTGGAACATAGCCGGGAAGTGAATCCTCCAAAGATTGCATGATTTCATTGGCCTCTTCTTTCCACAGCCTTATTTTTTTCCCGTTTCCGGGTGAAATAAGTAATAGCAGTATACCGATGAAACATCCTAAAATCCCATAGCCCATCCAGGAAGCGTATTCTTTATGCTTAATGGAATATATCGTCTCCAAGGCCGCAAGCATCATCGAAGCTCCGGCACCGGTTTCCGTAGACCAGCCTGACAGCAGTCCTGAAAGAAATGCAAGGCTTTTCGGGAGCTTATCAAGCGATCCGTGATGCTTAAGGGAATAGGGAAGTACAAAGGCCGACTGAAGTATTCCCATCCAGAGGTAGTTCATGGAGCCTGTAAGCCAGAAACAGGTAGCGATGAGATGCGGTGCAGAAAGGAAAAAGCCGGCTGTGAGGAGCAGAGCCTTTTCGGGCTTAATTGATTTTAAGTCCGCTATATTCCCTGAACCTATAGCTGCGCATAAAAGCAGCTGGGTTAATATGACAAGGGTATTTGCCCTGTCAAAGTGTTTTTTGTCGTCAAAGGCAAGAAAGATCTGCACAAGGGACTCCGCAAGAGTCCTTCCGTCCCAGGTTTTATAGTGGGATATCTGGGATTTTAATAGATCCTTAAAATTCTTCACCCTTCTGTATTTCTGGTTTCCGTATGCCAGATTCCCGTTATTTTCACCGTCCCAGATAAAGGAATAGGGGTAATCATCCGCATACAGAGGAGTGAGTCTGCTCTTGAAATACATGAGGGAAGCAAAGGAAATAAAGATGGCGGATGATTTGAGTAACTCCGGAGAAACCATTAATTTCCTGCTAATTTCCCGTATAATCTTTCTTTTGATCGTTCTGTTCATAAATGTCTTGGATTGGCCCTTTTAAGGAATGTAAATCTGGATATTTTCTTATCCCAGTATATTACTATGTAACCCATTTTATGCATCTCATCAACAACATGCTTGAATATTTCCCTGTTTTTATTAAAAATTATTCCATGAATCTCAAGGCAGATCTGTCTAATAGGCACATTGCTTTCCTTAAGGGATCTTAATACATCGGATACCGAACCGCTGATGTGCAACTTCAGGAGGTCGATATGGTCGTGACCGAGCTTCTCCGTGATCTTCTCCAGTCTTGAAAGCCCGGCTGCGGACCCGGACCTCGCTCCAAGGGAATAGACGATTGGCTTTTTATTTCCCTTCAGCGGTTTATCATATACATAGTATTCCGTTCCGGGATGCCCGCATTTTTTAAGCGGATAGAACACGGTATCTATTGGGTCATACTCTTTTGAACCTCTTATTATCTCCTTTGTTTTCATGACAAGGCTTTTAACCGGATTTGTTATGGAAAAAAGAATTGAGGAAGGATCATTCTGCTCGTAAACATGTTCATCGTAAGGACCGCATTTTACCTTATGAGCCCCATAGTAGGCTGAAACAGCTTTGTTATAGTAATTCTCCTCATATTCATTACATATACCCATGCAGGCATCAGCCGTTATGGATCTGTCCCCGGCAAGAAAAATATAGGGGGAAGGGATATCCGTATCCTCCACGTAAACAATGGGATCATGCATGTTATTTTTGATGAATTTTATCTGCCTGTCAAACTGGACGGAGTTGTCCGCATCAACTATGAGGCCTGAGAGGGCTTTTACGGACAGATAAAATGCTGCGGCTAAAGCGATACTCTTTTGCAACGGATTTAAGGAATTAAAATCCGGTATGTCTAGGTGATCAAAGACACGGACAGCGGCGGAGAGCAGATATAAAACGGAAGAATACGTTGCTCGCTGCGGATACTCCGGTGAAAGCATCATAACAGACGGCACCGCAAGAACCGCCGACTCCAGAGCAAGGATAAAAAGATCTGTTTTCCTGTCCCTGCACTTTTCCTGCAGGAAGTACAGTATAACCGGTATCTGCAGCGGAAGTTCCTTATAAAGAGTATACAGGAATCCTTCCTTAAACCATTTCTTAAACATTGCGGGTGAATAGAGAAATTCTTTGGTGTTGACAGCATGATCCTCAGGAGAATCCGGTTCGCATTCTTCAAGCTCGGGTGTAAGAGCATATCTCGTCCTGTTTCCGGGAGAGAGAAGTAAAAGCAGCATTCCAATAAACCCGCCCAAGAGTCCGAAGCCCATCCAGGAGGAATACTCTTTATGAATAAGTGAAAATAGCGTTTCCATGCCGGCAAGCATCATTGCTGCCCCGGCACCGGCCTCCGAAGACCAGCCTGACAGAAGCCCTGAAAGGAAGGCAAGGCTTTCCGGGAATTTTTGAAGCGTTCCATGGTATTTAAGGGAATATGGAAGTACGAAGGCTGACTGAAGTATCCCCATCCAGAGATAATTCATAGCGCCCGTAAGCCAGAAACAGGATGCGAAAATATGGGGCGCCGAAAAGAAAAAACCGGCTGTGAGGAGCAGAGCTTTTTCGGGGGAAACGGATCTTAAATCCGCGATTTTCCCCGACCCGAGTGATGCGCATATGAATAACTGGGTTAAGATTGCAAGGGTATTCGCTCTGTCAAAGTGCTTCTTGTCATCAAAGGCGAGAAACGCCTGCGCAAGGGAGTGCGCAAGGGTCCTACCTCCCCAGGTTTTATAGTGGGAAATCTGCGACCTTAACAAATCCTTAAAACTTTTTACTCTCCTGTATTTCTGGTTTCCGTACAGGAGATTTCCGTTATTATCACCGTCCCATATAAAAGAATAAGGATAATCATCGGCATATCTGGGGGTCAGCCTGTTCTTAAAATAAACGAAAGCAGCAAATGACGCAAATACAGCGACTGTACCGGCGTGTTCCGGATAGCCTTTAAGACTCCTTCTGATTTCTTGCAAAAGCATTCTTTTGGAAGTTCTGTTCATAAGCAGAATGATATCACACATAATCTGTCAATGGACAAAAAAAATAAAGTATTATAATATACTGAATATGTTTTACGATAAAAAATTGAACAAAATAAATCATACATCCGGATCCGTCGGATACCTTGCCAAAGCTAAGGTCAGGAGTCTCATGTTCGCCTCAATGATAGATGCTGTCGACAGCATCATAATGACGGCAACAGACAAGGTGATACTTGGAAATATGATAGGATCAGATGCAATATCCGCAACAATGCTGGTAGCACCCGTCATTATGTTTTCATTGATCTTTGGGACACTGATATCCACCGGGACCTCCGTACTCTATACCCGTGCGGTCGGGAATTATGATACCGAAAAAAGCCGCAGAATACTGGGAATGACCGGAATTATATCCCTTGTCATCGGGATGCTTCTGTCAGCAGCCTCGTTTGCCTGGGGGAATAGTATCCTTATGATTATGGGTGCGGAGGGAAGAGTTCTGGAATATGGAATACAGTACCTTTATTTCTTACGTTTCACATTCATTATTTCCCCGCTGCATTCGGTTTTGAACGAGATACTGTATGTGGACGGGGATGAGATAAGGGTTATCATTTCAAGTATTTCCCTTGTTGTCTGTAATGCGCTTGTTTCAATCTTACTCATACCTCACCTTGGGATAATGGGAGCTTCCCTTGGAAGTGCCATAGGAATTCTGCTTGCATTCCTTATTTCTTTCTCCCACTTTTTCAGCGAGAAATACCGCATACGTCCGATCCTGTCATTTGATCCGGATGTCTTTAAAGAGATGTTTCTGATAGGTGGGGTAGATGCATTGGACGGTGCCGCTAGCTGCCTCTATGTTTTCATTATCGAAATCTTTGTAATAAAGATTCTGGGTAGTGAATATCTTGCTGTTATCGCAGTAACCGGACTGGTATATGATATGATGGCGATCGGCGGCGGTGTCAATGATTCCATGAAAACCATGCTCATTTCCTACTGGGGGGACCGGAATAAGGAAGCAATGAAAAGCCTCCTTCTTTTTGGTGTCAGGCTGACCTTAAATATCGGCATCTTATACATAGCGATCGTATGGATTCTGTCCCCGTTTCTTCCTCGTTTGTACGGCATTGATTCGGCAGCATTAAGCTCATTTACTGTCACAGCCTGCAGGATCACTTCGTTTGCATCCGTAGCTTACATATTTTACGGACTTTTCCTGGATTATTATGGTAATATCGGAAAATATCGGCTACAGCTTGTGGGGGATCTTCTGGACACGATCATTGCCAGACTTCCCGTTGTGTTTATTCTCGGCTTTTCCATCGGTCCTGTAGGTTTATGGATCGGGGAAGCCCTCTGTCCGTACATCTGTCTTTTTGTATTATCATTTATTGCCATAAAGATGTATGGGATAGATATGTTTCCTTTCCTGATAGAGAAAGGCTCAGGTTCCTCGCTTAATTATAGCTACCAGACAAATGTTGATGAGATTATTGATATGCGTGACAGGGTGGAAAGCTTCTTAGTTGAAAAAAAAGCTCCGAGGCGTGCTGTCAATTTCTGTATGCTGCTCATCGAGGATATGAGCATGCTGATAAAGGAAGCTAATCCCGAAAAGGAATATGTTCATATTGATGCCTTCGTGAGCTGTGACACGGAGAACGCCAGACTTGTTCTCTGGAATGACGGAAAGCCCATAGACATGTCGGATACCGATATGGTTCCTTCCAGTATCCGCTCATATTTAGTTTCCTCACTTCTTACGGATTTCGAGGAGAGGAAATACCAGAAAACCTCAGGATACAACAGGACAAGCTTTGTTATTCCCTATAAAAGACTTATTAACGAGCAAATGAAGGCAAAGGGCTGAAGGTAGAATGATCTCATTTTTACATATCTTTCATGACATATCCCTTAAAAACCCGGCTGCGGCCGCAGTCATTGATATGGAAGGGAAACGTACCACATCCTATGGAGATCTGGACACCATATCGGGAAGGATCGCATCATATCTCCTGAAGCTTGGGATAGGGAGAGAAAGTGTGGTGGTGATAAATTGCGGCAGGGGAATGGAGCCTATTGCAGCCCGGCTTGGCATTATGAAGGCCGGGGCGGCTTTTGTAAGCGTTGAGGATATGCTGGGACAGGAAAGAATAGATTATATTTATAAGGACTGTAAAGCAGTCCTTATTTTTGACCGTTCACATTTTGACCGGGCAATGGAGATTCCTCCCTTAAGCTTTGAAAGGTGGGTGGATGCGGCGGAACATGATCTTGCTTTTATCGTATATACCTCCGGAAGCACCGGCAACCCCAAGGGATCCGCTCAGGAATACGGAATATATGACAGTATCATAAAGGGTACCCGTCAGATGGCCGAAGGTTATCTCCCGGCTGCTTTCGGGAATATAATTCCGGAGTCATATGTGGTAGGGATCTATATTACTGTGGGGGTCCTGGCTGTAGGGGCTGTCCTTCACGAATTGCCCCTATACCTTGTAAGGAACCAAAAGGCGCTTTTGTCATATTTTGATAAACATGCTATAAATGTAACCTTCATGCCTCCGACCCTTGCCAAAGCTCTACTTTCAACAGGATTTCTTAGGCTTTCTGTTATTTACGTGGGAGGGGAGATGGCATCGGATGTATATACAGAGAACTTTGATATAAAGAATATATATGGTGCCACTGAATTCGGATATCCCACCTGTATATTTAAGATTGACCGTTCCTATGACAACACGCCGGTCGGGAGGCCATTAGAGGGCATAAAATGGATACTTGTGGATGGCGATGGACAGATAAACGAAAAAGAGGGCGTCTTTTGCATCAGTCTTCCTTATTTCAGGGGATACTTAAACAGTGATGATGACAAATGCTTTTTTATAAAAGACGGGATCAGATATTTCAGGTCAAATGATTTTGTTTCGTGCGACAATGGAGTGTTGACCATTCTCGGACGTGATGATCAAATGATAAAGCTTAATGGAAACAGGATAGACCCTTCGGAAATAGAACAAGCGGTAAAAAAGGTTACAGGAGTTGATTTTGCGGTTTGTAAAGCTTTAATCCGCTCCGGCGTAAAGTACCTTTGCGTTTATGTTCCGGAGGACTCCGGCATTGACAGGGAAGGAGCATTAAAGAAACTAAAACATATCCTTCCGGAATTCATGCTGCCGTCCTGCTTTGTGGGTATAAAGGACCTTCCGAAGAATACAAACGGAAAAGTAGACAGAAACGCACTTCCTGACCCGGATATCAAAGATATTTTCGCAGTTTACGCAGAACCTGAAAATGATCTTCAGAGGAAGCTCTGCGCTTTATTTGAAGAGATACTTGAGATAAATGACCGTAAGATCGGAATAGATGACAGCTTTTTCCTCCTTGGGGGAAGCTCGCTCCTTGCCATGAAGCTCCTTATGGATGCAGCTATTCCGTCTCTTACCTTCAGGATGTTATATGAAAACCGGACTGTAAGAAACATCGATAATGCCCTGAAAAAGCTGAAAGCTCCGGTATCAGGCCATTCCTTTCCGCCGGAAGGCCTTCCCTTAACAGATATGCAGAAGAATTATCTTGAGCTGCAGTTAAAATATCCCGGTTCTTTACTGTTTAATTTTGGATTTTTCCTGGATTTTAAGCCGGATACTGATGTAATAAAGTTAAAGGATTCGGTAAACAAAGCTTTCAAGGCACATCCGGGTCTCGCAGTCACCATCATGAAAAAAGGATGCGAATGGCGTCAGTATATGTGTCCTCCAGCTGAAGATGTATGTCCCGTCACAGAGATTTCCGGGAAAGAGCTTAAAAAGGAGATCGCTTCCTTTCTGAAGCCGCCCTCTTTTGACGGGACGCCGATGTGCAGGTTCAGTATAGTAAAATCACCTGGAAAGCTTATGCTTTTAACCGATATCAGCCACCTGATATGTGACGGGACGTCACTCAGAAATCTGACGGAGGATATAATCTCAATATATAACGGAGCAGATATCGAGCCTGACCCTTATTATGAGATCATACAGGATATTCTGAAGCATGAGGAGGACCGTCACATATACCGGGAGAATAATATGTCTGAAATGAAGGCATCGGATTTGCTTATGCGACTCCCCCGTCCTGATAAACCCGGGGAAATAAGTATTCTTGAAAATATTACAAGAGAGATCGGATTTGACAAAAAAAGCCTTATAAAGGCCGCAGTAAAATTCGGAACCTCAGTAGGCACAGTCTTTATGACGGCTGCTGCTTTGGCTCTTTCAAAAATAAACAGTACGGACACGGTTCTGATGTCATGGATATGGAGCGGAAGGGATAGTGTCGCAGGGATCAGGTCAGCAGGCATGTTCCTTGGGACATGTCCTGTCCTTTTTTTCTTTGGAGGGAAAAAACCCTTAAGAAGCGTCATTTCTGATGTATCCGTTCAGGTTATGACAGCAATTAAAGGAGGAACCCCGGGTTCTTACTGCCATAACAAAGATGAAAAAATGATGGTTTTCAATTACCGTGGAGCACTTTACAGCGATTTGGACAGTGATCTTGTCATAGATGCGGACGGCATAGATGTCGGCGGGATACCGGCTATCGATCCCTTTGGAGTGATCATCGATGATGATGAAAGCGAAGGGATGCGCATAAGCATTGATTATGATGCCGGACTTTATCTGATGTCAACTGTGGAGAGCTTCATTGACATTTTCTTGGATGGGCTTAAGGGGATGATCACTCAACACCCTTAAGGGCTTCCACCATGTCGATGTCCTTGACCTTCGCTGAGATCAGGGAGTTTACTATAAGTGAAAGCACAAAGGAAAGTAAAAATGCAAGCAGATAGGACTGCGGTTTGATCATGTATATATGGTCCTCGTCTATGGAGAGTGATGACATCATGGCGGTAAGCATCTTAAGTCCCAAGGAAAGCCCCAGGGCGGTGCCTGTACCGGTAATAAAAATATTCTGCTGCTGAAGTATCCATCTGATCTTTGCCGTTTCAAAGCCGAGAACTTTAAGTGTGGCTATTTCCCTTATCTTTTCGATAAATGAGAGAACCCCGAGGTTATACATGACAACGATACCTATTATTATTGCGATCGTCATGGTATAGAGGGTTTCGTCAGCGGTGCCCCGGTTTCTTCTGTGAAGAGAACGGATCAGGCTGTCTTTCGATATCACGGATGCAATCTCCTCCCTGTCAGTAGCATAGGAGAGAGGAACCGTCATACAGGTATATAGGGAATTCGGGGCAAAGCTTAAGCCAAGGCTTTCGTAAAAGGATCTTCTCATGGTTATACCCTGTGTTCCGGGAGATGTATATATAAGCTCTATCCTTCCGCTCCCGCTCCCGCTTCCGTCAGATAAACGGAAGGAAACAAGATCTCCTATCTCTGCATCAAGCTGCTCAGCGGCTTTTCTGCTTATTGCGATACCCTTTTCCGGAAGTGTTACATATCTCCCGCTGCCGTCCTGAAAACGGAAGAGATTTCCCTGATCCATAACCGTCAGATTCCATACAATGGATTTATTCCCACAAAAAAGCTCCGCCTCATTCTCCTCTATCATCTGTCCCTTAAATTCCCTTGAGTAGTCATACACGGTGCCATAATCTGCGTCAGCAGAAAAGGAGATTAAGTATGACGCAGCAATAAGTTCATGGAATTGCCAGGTTTCCCCCTTTTTTACGAGATCATTTGCGCCGAAGGCAGTGAGCATAAGCCCGGATGTAAGCGTTATACCAAGTATTCCGGCAGCGGTCCTTATGCGGTTCCGGTATATTTCTCTTATATTCCATTTTGTCGCAAAGCTTAAGTGATTCCAGAACGGGCTTTTTTCAAGTGCTCCGGCCCCGCTTTCTTTTGGAGGTTCAGGGCGAAGGATCTCCGATGCTCTTTTCATAAGGAGCTTTCTGCAGGATAAGAAACAGGTAAGACCCGACAGGAGAACGAGAAGGATCATAACAAGGACTATGCGTGAAGAGATCATCATACCGGCTCCCGGGATAATGTAGTAATCCTTCATGTACCTGTCAAGTGTGACCCCAAGGATGTACCAGCCGGCTATTGCCCCGGTAATCCCTCCGAGAAGTGAAACAACAACAGAATAGGACATATAATGAAGAGTCACCGTAAGCCTCGAAAACCCAAAGGCCTTGAGAGCACCTATTATGGTTCTCTGCTTCATGACAAGCCTTGTCATGGTGGTAATGATACCGAGAATGGCGATCACTATGAATAACACCGGAAAGAACTTTTCCAGCGTCATGTTGGAATCCAGATCGCCGGAAACGGACTGATAACCTCCCTCCTTCATCTTCGTAGTGAAGGTTATCCTGTTCTTTGAAAAGAACGACGAAAGATCGGCTCCGACACTCTTTATCAGATCTTCATCGTTTTCAGTCATGTAAAACTGGTTTTTTATGTCCTTAAGCTTTACATATATATTGCTGTATGTGAGCTTTTTGCCGGGATATTCACCTGAATCCAGAAAGGCGTATCCGTAAGCTCCTCTGGATACATCAGAAAAGGTATCATCTACAATATAGTAAACATGATCCGGATTATCCATTATTCCCCTGACGGTTTCGGTAAATTCCACGCCGTCAACGGTGAGCGAAAGATTATCTCCCACGGAGATATTCTGCTTTGAAGAAAAGTCTCTGTCTATCCATATCCCGTTCATTCCTGTTTCATAAGGTACTCCTTCATAAAGGTACATACGGGATATATTATTCTCATTTATAAAATTTAATTCGATCTTTTTTTCTTCCGAAAGGCGTACCCTGCCAACGATTGATGCCCGGAGCTCGGCAGTTTTCACCCTCGGGTCGGATTTTACTCTTATGAGATCATCCTGGGTAAAGCCATCGGAGGTCAGCACGAGATCGGAAAAATCGGTTTCGAGGTAGTACTTATCAATGCTTCTGCCGTAACCCTCGGTACTGGCGTCAAAGCCCTGGAGAATGAACATGGCAAAAAAGCACATAATAAATATGGCGAGAAACTGGACAAAATTCGACCGTAAGTCCCTCAGCATTTTTTTTCTTAAGATATTTGTCATCCGTTATCGTCGTCAGAAATGTTTATTATGCTTTCTTCGATCTTTTCTCCCAGATACATGGAAGCAGAAGGATCCATAATGATATGTGTATTCTCATCAATGCCCGATATTTCGGTATAGGCGTTATCCTTTACTCCAGCGGTTATATACTTCTTGTTTACCGTACCACTCTCCGAAACGTAGATAAAGGAACCGTCATCATCGCTGTATATGGTCTCAGACGGAACCTTAAGCACATCCCTTGCTTCATCAAGCTTAAGCGTTACATCCGCTTCAAGTCCTACTATCAGATCATCCTCCGTGTCTACGGATATCTCCACGGCAGCCTTTGACTTACCTGCAGAATCATTTTCGGCGGCCTGGTCTATCCTTATCACGCTTCCGGTATATTTCAGATTTCCTATGCTTATGTCTGCGCTCTGACCCTCTTTGATGGCCGATATATCATACTTTGAGACCATCATTCTGATCTTGTAACCGTTATCGTTCTGCATCTCTATAACCGGCACACCTTTTTCCACGTAGGCACCCGCATCCGCAAGACATTCCGTAATAATACCGTCAACAGGGGATATACACCCGTTTTCCGCTGCATTTAACTCCTTTTCGGCTTTAATAAGATACAGCTTATTATGCTCTGCGGTTTCTTCATCCGCATATATTTCAGAAAGTGCTGTCAGCATGGACTGGGCTGTATCCCTGTCGCTTCTGGCATCAGACCACATCCTTGTGACAGTCTCCAGGTTATTCTGATAGGTTGCATACTGGCGATAGGTTTCAGGATCCATGGATTCTTCGGGAAGGCAGAGGGCAGCTCTCTGCGCATCAGCGATTTTCTTATTAAGCTCCCCTATTTCCCGTTGTAAATCTTCCGAATCATCTATGAGGTCATCAAGCTCATCTTCATCGGCTTCTTCCAAAAGCTCCATTTCCTTAATATCTATATCAATCTTTGCAAGCTTTGCCTGTTTCTCGGCAATCTCTCCCTCCATTTTATAAACGTCACTTTGGCAGGCCTTTTGCTGCTCCCTTATGATATAGGCCTTCTCGTGATCCTTTATATTGAGAGAAAGGATATTTGCCTCAAGGAGGGCGTAGACATTTTTGCAGTTTTCTATTTCCCCTAAAGCTTTATTATAGATTCCCAGATATTTAGCCCTGTTTTCAGACGCAGCCGTAAGGATCCTTTCGCTGTATTTAAGATCCGTTGCTGCGTGGTCAACGCTGTCACGCTGTGCTTCTCCCTCGTATGAGAGAAGCCTGTCGCCTTTTTTTACCCGGTCTCCCCGTTCTACATGTCTCTCTGCTATAAATCCGGCAACATCCGAATAAACGGTTACAGTACTTTCTCCCTCGACTTTTCCGACTCCCCGTAGGAAAGGCGCAACATCACCCCTTTCCGGCAGTACCACATCCAGGTTTTCTGGCGACATATAATAAAATAATCCAGCCAGAGCAGCAGCTAAACATACTGCAATAATTACGGCTATTTTAATGGGTTTTTTCATTCCTGAGCTCCTTTAACTTATATCTCTCAATTTTCTGAATTATAACATAAAAAACGAAAAGCGGTATTTTGCCTTTCATTATAAATAAAGGTTGCTTTCAAGTGAACTGATCCTTAAAATGTTTCTAAAGCTTTTAACGGGAGTTTTGATATGAATGATAATGATAAAAGAGGCTGTCCGTGCCTGTATTTAATAGTTCCCTGCTACAATGAAGAGGAGATAATACGGAACTCGGCAGCCATACTTAAGGAAAAAATGATGAGCCTTATCTCCTCCGGGGATATTAAAAAAAACAGCAGGATAATGTTCGTGGACGATGGCAGCAGGGATGAAACGCTTTCCATCCTTACGGATTTAGCCCATGGGGATCATATCTTTTCGGTAGTGAGCCTTATAGGAAACAGGGGACAGCAGAATGCGATCCTTGCAGGGCTTATGACCGCAAAAAGGGCTGACGCAGCCATAACCATTGACGCTGACCTGCAGCAGGATGTGGAGGCCATAGATGATTTCTTAAGGTGCTATAAAAACGGTGCGGAGGTTGTGTACGGAGTTCGTAGGAACAGGGATGCCGACGGTTTTTTTAAGAGGATGACCGCTTCCGGCTATTACACCTTAATGCACATGATGGGAAGCGATGTGATACGGAATCATGCGGATTACCGGCTGATATCCCGGAAGGTGATCGATGCCCTGTCACTTTATGATGAGACGAACCTGTTCTTAAGGGGACTTATCCCCACCATGGGTTTTACTTCGGATATAGTCTGCTGTGACGTAAAAAAACGCACGGGAGGAGGCAGCAAATACACCCTTGCCAAGATGATAAGACTCGCTACTGACGGTATCACCTCCTTTTCCATAAGGCCCTTACGGATAATCTCATTTATAGGGTTTCTGATAGTATTCTTAAGTGCATGCTTAACTGTCTGGAGCTTTATAGAGTGGATGCTTGGCAGGAATGTGAGGGGATATACCACCCTTATCCTCGTGCAGCTGTTTTCCTCTGGGACCATACTTCTGTCCCTTGGCGTGATAGGTGAATATGTAGGGAAAATATATACGGAAGCAAAAAAGAGGCCGAAATATATAATTGACAGCGTTATCTGCGGGGACCCGGAAGATGAAGATTAATATCCATGCAGATGATTATGCTCTTACTGTAAATACTTCCCGGGATATACTTGACTGCATGAGGAAGGGAGCACTTGACAGTATAAGCATCGTTCCGAACAGCCCGTGCTTTGACAAATGCATGGGAATGCTTTATGAAGAAATCCCCTCTCTGCCGTTTCTGCCCCGCATGAATATCCACCTTAACATCGTTGAAGGAAAGGGATTCTTAAAAAGGCTCTCCTGGGGGAAGCTTTTTCTGTATTCATTTATTAAATGCAGCGGTTATATGGAAAAAGCGGTAAAGGAAGAGCTTGAGTGGCAGATAGGGCGGTGTGACGCCGCAATAAGTAAATGCATCAGGATAGCGGAGGACAATGATATAAAGCATT
This sequence comes from uncultured Lachnospiraceae bacterium, assembly GCA_902779445.1. GTDB lineage: Bacteria > Bacillota > Clostridia > Lachnospirales > Lachnospiraceae > NK4A144. Next base: position 89,581 of record CACZBM010000006.1, on the reverse strand, counting down.
CCCGGCAGGGTATGCGCCTTGACAGCCACCAGCATACCCATCATCTTCCCATAGTGTGGGAGGCCCTCATGTCAATTCTTGAAGAGCAGGGCTGCAGGGTTGAATATATCCGGTGCGTCCGTGAGCCGCTGACGGTCTTTCTGTCAAAAAAAGAACTGGTTCCTTCCTATAATCCCGTAAATATCATCAAGAACCTGATCCTTAACGCACTGTCATTTAAGATTGAAAAATACATAGACAGCCACGGTTTAAGGAAGATGTATCTATGGGGGATAGTGATGAGCGGGAAAATGGACCTAAGGAGGATAAAAAGCCTCATGCCCTCATTTATTAAGAGGGCGGAGAAGGACGGAAGGGATATTGAAATCCTTTTCCATCCCGGAATGGCTCTTGAGGATGAGATAGGAAGCCGCATTGACAAAAGGGCGGCAAGGAATTTTTATCTGAGTCACAACAGGCACATCGAAAAGAAAACGGTTTTTTTTATCACATGATCCGGCATTTATTTGTGCCGCAGTTTCAAAGGCAAGCTCATGTTACCTTTTACCGTTCCTTAAGAAGGAGAAATGCTGTCAGACAAAACTTGAGGCAAGGACGAAGTAGATATGAAAATTTTTATCAGTGGAATTGCCGGTTTCCTTGGTAGCCATATTGCCGATGCCATGCTTGCCAAGGGGCATGAGGTTATTGGCTGTGACAATTTAATAGGCGGAGAGAAGGATAATGTTCCGGACGACGCGGAATTCTATGAGGATGACTGCAATGACCTTGAAAGAATGCAAAAGCTGTTAAGGGGTGTGGATGTTGTATACCACACTGCGTGTACTGCTTATGAGGGATTATCCGTGTTCTCACCTAAATTGGTTTCTGAGAATACGTACTTGAATTCTGTTTCTTTGGCAAGTGCGGCAATAAAAAACAATGTCAGGCGTTTTGTTCATTGTTCTTCTATGGCCAGGTATGGCACGCAGGAGATAGTCCCTTTTACCGAGGACATGATTTGCAAGCCGCAGGACCCGTATGGGATTTCTAAATATTCAGCAGAACTGATACTGCGAAATTTATGCGATGTCCATGGCATGGAACTTGTTATTGCGGTGCCTCATAATATCATCGGCCCGCGTCAGAAATTTGACGATCCGTTCCGTAACGTTGCGTCTATTATGATCAATTTGATGCTGCAGGGTAGGCAGCCTATTATTTATGGCAGCGGAGAGCAAAAAAGGTGCTTCTCATTTGTTCAGGATGATATTGACTGCCTGAATAAACTGGCGTTTCAAAACGATGTAGTAGGAGAGGTTATTAATATAGGGCCGGATGAAGAATTCGTCACGATTAACCATCTTGCGGATACTATCGCAAAGTTAATTGGATTTAAGCTGAACCCGATATATCTGAAGGATCGCCCGCAGGAAGTTAAGCTAGCCACGTGCTCTGCTGATAAGGCAAGAAGGCTTCTTGGCTATCAGACAAAATATACACTTGAACAAGGCTTGTCTGAAATGATTGCCTATATTGAGAAGAAGGGGCCGAGACCGTTCTCTTACCATTTACCTCTTGAAATAGTAAATGAACTAACTCCGAAAGCGTGGACTGACAAGATGTTCTAATTATTATGAGCCTGACACTATCAGGTTGTTAACATTGATTATAGCTACATCAAGCATTTTCTGCCCTGTCAATAATTCGGGATTATGGATGCTATGGACGTTTTCAAAAAAAACCAACAGAAAAATGTGATTCCCAAAATGTTCTTCTCTGCTGCGGTTGCGATGATCTTCACTCTTTTTGTCGGCATGGCGGCGCAGTTTGTCGATGGAATTATAACCAGCCGCTTTTTGGGAAACAACGCTTATTCCGCCATCGCCCTGTTCGGGCCGATGAACGGAACCTTTCTGATGTTCGCCTCTCTACTGGCCACCGGTAATCAGATCATCTTTTCCGGGCACCTCGGTCAAGGAAAACGGAATGAAGCAAATCACATTTTTTCTTTCTGCCTCATCGTCGGGTTGCTGATTTCCGGATTGATCATTCTGCTGTGTATCCTGCTTCCGGATCCTTTGATGGCTTGCTGCGGTGTGACAAAGGCCGGCAAGCCCGAACTGTACGGGCACATGCTCTCCTATCTGCGAGGATATTTGTATGGGATTCCCGCCCTGATATTAGTGCAGATCATGGGACCTATAGTTGTTATGGATAACGGCAATCTGTTTTTCATCATTTCCGCTATTGTCATGTGTGTGACTGACATCGCTGGGGATATGATCAACGCTCTGTATTTGCACGGCGGAACCTTCGGGATGGGAATTGCCACCTCAATTGCCCTGACGATCCAGTTGGTAATGATGACTGCATTCCTTCTGCGAAAGAACGGTCTCTTCCGGTTTTCTCTGAGTGTTTATCGTCCGTGGGAATATGCAGAACTCATAAAAGCCGGTCTGCCATCCCTGGTGCAGAGCCTTGCGGTCACTCTGCGGGATCTTAGCATCAACTGGCTCAACCTGTTGTTTGCTGTTTCCACAGTGGCTATTGTTGCCAGAGGCATCCAGTATGAGTTTAATATGTTACTCTTCTGTATCGGCGTCGGTATCGGGAATACCATGGTCTCTATAGCGGGTATCTATCACAGTGTCAGCGACCGGGAGGGACTTACGAGTGTCTTTACCTATGGCATGCGCCTTTCCCTGCGCTTTGCTCTGGGAGTATCTACCGCAGTGTTCCTGCTGGCACTACAGATCGCCGGTTTCTATACCGCGGATCAGCAGACCGCCGCTCTCAGTGTTTTCGGAATCCGCTGCATGGCGATCTCGATGCTAGCAGACATTGTGACCTGCGTATACATCAGCTTTTTGCAGAGCATTCACAGACACCGGACAGTGATCCTGCTGAACGTGTTGGATCGTTTTATTCTGCCCGTCGGATGTGCCGCGTTACTCGTCATTTTCTTCGGATCAAAGGGTCTGCTTGCTTCTATCGCTCTTGGAAAGGCACTGCTTGCAGCGGTCGTATTCCTCGTCATCTGCATCATCAACCGGCAGGTTCCACGAACGATACAGCAATACATGCTGATACCGGAAAGTTTTGGAGGGAGCAGCAAGGATAATCTCTACGGAAGTGTCACCACATTTCAGGATGTGGCGCAAGAACAGCAGAAGATAGAGGAGTTCTGCCTCCAGAATGGTGCCAGTGTGAAGGCCGCCGGACGAATGGCTCTGTTTATGGAAGAAATGGCGAATAATATCTTGCAGCACGGCAACCCGGACGCACGGAAGATGTACGGTGCGGAATACCGTCTGTTTATCAACGAGGGTCGGATATGCCTGACCCTAAGAGATTATAATCAGGCGTTTGATCCGACCATGTGGTATCAGACCAACCAGAACAACGATCCCGGTGAAGGCCTCGGTATTCGCATGGTTATGGCTCTTGCTGAGGACATCCGCTACTTCAATGCCATTAACAGCAACAACCTGATTCTCTGGCTTAATCTGAAGGATGTTGTGCATTAAATGTAATATCACTTTTGAGCATATCGCTGTTTTTCTTCCGACAGTCACAGGGCTCATTCCCGGTATAGACGGAAAGAAAACGCTTTAGGATCTCTACAGTATTGTCCTGACTCTTGATGTTTTGATCGAAGATGTCCTGTCGCGAAATTTCCTTAGCCGACCCTATCCCGGCGGCGTAGTTGGAAACCACACACAGCGTCGCGTAGCACATACCAAGCTCTCTGGCAAAAATGGCTTCTGTTACATTAGTCATGCCCACCACATCTCCGCCAAGCATGGCGAACATTTTTACTTCGGCGTTGGTTTCATAACGGGGACCGTCGACGCCAACATAACATCCGTGAGGCAGAAAGGAAACCCCAGCCGCCTCACACGCCTGAATCAGGCTTTGTCTGATAACAGGGCAGAATGGTTCCGAGAAATCTACAAATGCGAATTCTCCATCGTCATATACGGTGTGTGGCGTTTTTTTGGTAAAATCCAGAAACTGATCCAAAACCAAATAACTCCCGGGTGTGATCTGCAAAGAGAGACTGCCTACCACAGCCGTGCCGACGATGGCATCCAATTGCAGTAGTTTCATCCCCTTCATAATTAATTTATAGTCCACTGCGTGCGGAGGAACGGAGCCGTTATACTGGTTTCTGGCTGTCATGAAGATTTCATGATCGTCTGCATATCCATGATAGTATCGAAAGGTTTTTTCGCCGACGGCCATTGTTTCGAACTGGCTGCGATCCGTGAAAAGATCAATTTTCATACCCGTACTGCCGATAATACCAATTTTCATACCTTATTCTCCTTGTTTTTGCCCAGCCTCGAGATTGACCTTTTACATGCTTATAACATGATTTTTCTTTTTATCATATTTGAACAACATAGTTAATATCTCTCAAAATTCCAGTCATCTATGCAATAGCTCTGCTCATCAGTATACTAAAAAATGTTTTGATGCTCAACCTTATGCACAACGAAAGTGCTTGTATGAAGCATTGATAAGTGTTAATCTTTTCATGGCAGTAATAGTGTGTTTGGGCGTGGTAACTTAAACAATACTCTATTTCAGAGTCACTATCTACTGCCTTTTGAAAAAAGTAAAACGCTGCGCCTCAGCCTTGGCAGGCCGTCGCGCAGCGACTTAGTTCAATCGATCATTTAATCTTCAAGCTTATGTCATATTATTTCTCATGTATCTTGCATCTTTATAGGTTCCTATCTTTTTAATCTTATTATCCTTAAGCATTTTACTCAAAACCAGTTCAATAGTCTTCACACTGATATCAGGAACTTTCTCTAAAATATCCTGCTTCGAAATTGGAACAATTGCTCCAAGCAGAATACTCTCAACTCTTTCGGATTTTTTTGCTTTTTTAAGAGAAATATCCGTAAATGATTCATCCAAATCCTTAAAACATCTGTATATTATCTGTAAGAAATTAATTATAACAGGCACATAATCATTTATGTTTTCATGCCATCCGCTTGATGATTGTTCCAGTGATTCATAATAACTTGCTTTATATTTATTTACCTGTCCTTCATAAGAAACATATCTAACAATATCATATCCAGAAAGATAAAGAAGAAGAACCGTAAGCAATCTGGACACTCTTCCATTTCCATCTGTAAAAGGATGAATGCATAGAAAATCTAATATAAAGCACGGAATAAGAAGCAGTGGCGAAATTTCCGAATTCTGTCTTGCATCATAATAGGCTAAAATAAGTTGCTCCATATTTTCAGATACATTTGCAGGCGAAATCGGTTTAAATCTTACACGTCTGCTTCCATCCGGTCCATACTCCATGATAAAGTTTGGCGTCTTCTTATACTCACCGGCAGTAGATGCATTTACACTCTCTTCTATCATCCGATGAAACATTCGAATTACATCTTCATCGATGTCCATATTTTCATGATTCATATGAATAGTATTAAGTGCATCTTTATATCCGGATATTTCCAGCTCATCATGAGTAACAGGAGTCGATCCGTTAATGATATCCCTGATTCTGTCATCGGTTGTGACAATTCCCTCAATAGCATTACTTCCTTTTACTGACTCGATGATTGCCTTTTGCCTTAGTCTTTCAAACGTCTCACTGTATTGCAACTTACGAAATTCTTCCTTAGACTTTAGGTCGGCAATGATATCTGTCAATCCAACTATATTCCCTGGGATTTGATTTATAAGAAATGTATAATCATACCTTCTCATATTTACTACCTCGCATTTGATTTACTACCTAAAAATTATCATTATTTAGGTAGTAAATCAATAGTTATTTGCTTCCCACTTAGAAAGTAATTCTGAAAGCTAATGTTATCACGCCGGACGGGCAAGATAGTATCCCTGATAGAGATCCACGCCCAGTCCAACGAGACAATCAAACTCCTCTTTATCCTCAACACCTTCTGCCACAACCAGGATGCCTCTTGAATGAAACTCAAGTACAAGATTCCTGACATTCTCCTGTTTCTCCGGTATATGATCTATTCCCGATATCAAAGATCTGTCCAGCTTTACGATCTGTGGTGAATACTTCTCCACAACATTCATATCATTGACACCTGCTCCGAAATCATCTATTGCAATCAGAAGATTCTGACCGGATGTATCTGCAGGCTTCATTTTACACGCAAAGTCAGAGAAATATGGGTATTCAAGAATCTCTATTATGCCCAAACCTTTCGGATCCCCATAGTAATCCGCAAAGGCTTTTGTTTCCGCCGGAGTGAACCATTCTGACGGAAATGAATTAAGACATATATGCTCTGTGTATCCCCTTAGTTGAAACTCCTGTATAGCACCAAAAAAGGTGGCAATTTCCAGAACATGAAGCTTGTCTTCCTTCGTATACTTGTCAATCAGCTCCATTACATCCATCTCGGTTGGACGCATAAGTGCTTCTCTGGCATAGATTGTTTTTCCATCTGCTTGAAATATGGATTGAAAAACATAATTTATGGACAGCTCTCCAAGAGCCTTTAAGATATCCTCATCTAATGGTAAATGGTCATAATTGCCAATAACATGCCCAAAACCATCCGTTGACATTTTTTCATTCCTTTGATATGATAGCAAAGCGCGTTAAGGAGATTGTCTTAGGCGTATTTCAATATGGATGCTGGAATGGCTCAGGCGGTAGAGCGCATCATTGGTAGTGATGAGGTCCGCAGTTCGATTCTGCGTTCCAGCACTTGGAGATCCCTCAGGCTTCGTGCCCGGGGGATCTTTTTGGATGAGGAGAGATCCTTCGCTTCGCTCAGGATGACACCGGGCGCTCAGGATGACACCGGGCGCTCAGGATGACAAAAAAGATGTCATTCTGAGCGAAGCGAAGAATCTGAAGCCCTCATAATGAGCAGCAGGAGTAGGTAATGAATCAAATAAAAAAAACTCTTAATACAGTTATATTTGACATAGGAAATGTTCTTATTAAATTCACGAGTCTCGATTTTATCCGGGAAAAATACGGTGATGATATGGGACTCAGGATCGCAAATGCTCTCTACGGTGAAGGCAGGTGGCCGGAGCTTGACCGCGGGGTAATGAGGATCAGTGAGATACTTCAGACTTTTTATGATGCCGATCCGGAGATACCGAGGGAATATATTGACTGGAGCTTTTATAATATTTCAAAAGCGGTTCAGAGATGCGATTATGCCATCCCATGGCTTAAAGACGTTAAAAAGCTTGGATATAAGGTGCTGTTTTTATCAAATTACTCAAAACACGTGATGGCCGCAAAACCTGAAGCACTTGATTTCCTGCCAGTTATGGATGGGGGGATCTTTCTGTGATGTAAAGCTCATTAAGCCTGACAGAGCTATATTCAGACTGATCGAGGAAAGATACTCTCTGGATCCGGAGAGGTGCCTTTTTATCGACGACAGGCAGGATAACTGCGAGGGGGCAGCTTCCATCGGGATGAATTATTATTGCTTTAATGATTATGATACGGACAGACCGGAGATAATGAAGATACTTGAAGCTGGCAGGATCTCTTAGATTCTTCGCTTTACTCAGAATGACATCGTTCTGCCCGGAAATTCGTTGACGTTTGATCAGGAGGAATCTATATGATCCACGAAATAGCACCACATGTTTTCCATAACCAGTTTAAGAATGATCCGGAATTAAGCGATGAGAGCCTGGTCTTTGTGTTTGCGGGGAAAAACGAGCCTGCATTCGGCGGCGGAGCTGTGCTCATCCGTGATCATCACATACCTTCATTTAAGGATTTCATGGGTAGGCTTTCGGAAGATGATCTTGAGTTTCTTTTTGATATCGACGGTAAAACCTGTTTTCTGTTAAAGGAAAGTTCTAAATATACATTCGCCGGACAGGATGGCTTTGTATACAAGAAATTCAGGGATATCAGGCAGGTTCAGGAGATAGAGACATACGAATATTTCCTTTCCATGACAGCTTTCCAGCTCCATAACTGGTACGACAATAATGTTTTCTGCGGACATTGCGGTCAAAGGCTCGAAAGGAGCGGAACGGAAAGAGCCCTTCACTGTCCGGAATGTGGTCATACTGAGTATCCGAGAATAGTTCCGGCAGTGACAGTGGCTGTTATCGACAGGGAAAGAAATAAGATACTTCTTACAAAGTACGCCGGACGGGATATTCCCTTCTATGCCCTTGTGGCCGGTTTTACAGAGATAGGAGAAACGCTGGAACAGACTGTGGAACGTGAGGTTATGGAAGAAACGGGGCTCAGGGTGAAGAATATACATTACTTTGGCTCACAGCCCTGGGGAATAGTGGATGACCTTATGGTGGGGTTTTTTTGCGATCTGGATGGGGATAACACGATCCACAGGGACAAGGAAGAACTGAAGCTTGCTGACTGGTTTTCAAGAGAAGAGACTGAGCTGCAGCCTACGGATATGAGTCTTACAAATGCCCTTATGAGAGCCTTTAAGGAAGGGCGGATATAGAGGATATGGAAGAAAAGACAAATAAAGAGCTGGTTGAAGAGAAACTGAAAGAGAAGGAGAAAGAGGAAGACAAAAACTCCCTTTCCTATATAGTAAAGAGGTTCAGGTTCCTCATTATCTACTGCGTGGTCGTTCTTATATATTACATCATCAGATATGTGGTCATTCCCAATTTATGAAGCATATGAATCAATGTCAATAAGCCAAATTCCCTGTCATGCTGATCAATTAAACTGTTTGTCATCCTGAGCGTTAGCGAAGGATCTGTACAGCAGCTATATGAGATTCTTCGCTTCGCTCAGAATGACACTAAGAACGCTCAGGATGACACAGTGACGTCTGGAAAATTTCTCAAAAGTTGTTATTTTTTTAACAGATTTATATTGATTATTGACCCCTCCTCATGTATAATAAACGAGGTTTTGTTAAATTATTAACATGTATGAAGGAGGAACAATTTAATGGCACGTTTTACTTTACCCAGAGACATTTATCACGGAAAGGGCGCTCTTGAAACTCTTAAGACTCTTAAGGGAAAGAAAGCCATGATCTGCGTTGGAGGCGGATCCATGAAAAAGTTCGGTTTTCTTGACAAGGCAGAGAGCTATCTTAAGGAAGCCGGAATGGAAGTTAAGATATTCGAAGGCATCGAGCCCGATCCTTCCGTTGATACTGTTATGAAGGGCGCTGCCGCAATGCAGGAATTCGGGCCTGACTGGATAGTTGCTATCGGTGGAGGTTCTCCTATAGATGCTGCTAAGGCAATGTGGATCAAGTATGAGTATCCGGACTGCACATTCGAAGATATGTGTAAGGTATTCGGTATTCCCGAGCTTCGTAAAAAGGCTCACTTCTGCGCTATTTCTTCCACATCCGGAACAGCAACAGAAGTTACTGCTTTCTCGATCATCACAGACTACACAAAGGGTATCAAGTATCCTATAGCTGATTTTGAGATCACTCCTGATATCGCTATCGTTGATCCCGAGCTTGCACACACAATGCCGAAGAAGCTTGTTGCTCACACAGGTATGGATGCTATCACACACGCTATTGAGGCTTATGTATCAACGGCTAACAGCCCTTATGCTGATTCTCTTGCTATTCACGCTATCGAGCTGATCCAGGATAACCTCGTAAAGAGCTACAATGAGGATATGGCTGCAAGAGATACAATGCATGATGCTCAGTGTCTCGCAGGTATGGCATTCTCAAATGCACTTCTCGGAATCGTTCACTCAATGGCTCATAAGACAGGAGCTGCTTTCGACGATCACGGCGCACACATAATCCACGGTGCAGCAAATGCTATGTACCTTCCCAAGGTTATCGCATTCAATGCAAAGGATGCTACAGCTAAAAAGCGCTATGGCGTGATCGCTGATTATATGGGACTTGGCGGAAATAATGATGATGAGAAGGTTAAGAACCTTATCAACTATCTCCGCAAGATGAATGACGACCTTAACATCCCTCACTGCATTAAGAACTATGGAGCAGACAGCTTCCCGACAGAGCAGGGATTTGTACCTGAAGAAGTATTCAAAGAGAGGCTTCATGACATCGCAGCAAATGCTATCCTCGATGCATGTACAGGATCCAATCCCCGTCAGCCTTCCCAGGAAGAGATGGAGAAGCTTCTCCTCTGCTGCTACTATGATACAGAAGTAGACTTCTGAATCTCATAGGAAAAGAAAACTGATATTAAGAACGGGTCTTTTGTGAATATTCATGA